>CAZSHS010000047.1:0-1091 GCA_964606665.1 uncultured Candidatus Obscuribacterales bacterium
CAGAAAATTGCTTTGAAAAGAAGGTCAAATCGATTCTATTCCAGCCGGTATCAGCGCATGAAACTTTCAAATCATGTGGAACTTCAAAACCCACAAAATCTTTGCAGTAGTGAAACAATTCATCCATTTCATGAGCAGGAAGATATTTCAGAAACTGCCATCCCTCAAATTCTGGTGCACTATCGATGACCGCTTCAGCAAGCATTTGTTTGGTTTCATCGTTACCCGCAGTTACAGCAAAATAGAAATTTTTGTCGTCTATTTCGTGCACTTCCCAGAGTAGCTTTTCATCGACAAGATTTAACTGCTTTTGCACCCACGATGCAAAATTATCCAGCCCGCCTACTTGCTCGTGTCTAGAATCCCAAATAGGTAGGCATAATTTCTCAAATGCAATCCAGAAGTTGCGGATGCGCTTCAATTTCTCTTCTTTGATTTTAAAATCAGGATCTTCTTTGTTAAACAAGTATTGCCAGCGCATCAATCTTCTCGCTTTTCATAAGCTCTAGTGCTCAAATCAGGAAAAGTTTTGTGCTTTGCTGCAAAGACAAGATCCTCTATCGTGACTGGAATCATTCGGTCTTCAACAAAAAGCTTTGGAGCAAATAGATTCAAAAACGGAGAAAAACGAGCCCAGAAAAAATGATAAAGCATCGGATAGAAACGCATAGCAGGTTCAGACTTAGCGTAATACGAAAAGTGTCTTTCGAAATTATTGTCCGCAAAAATGCTTTTCATATCAACATCAAATTTAGTACTGAAAAACATTAACATCCAGATAGCGTAGCGGCCATCGATTTTCAAATCATGGTTTAAGCGAGTATCCAAAGTCAGATCTTCGAGCTTTCGATTCGAGTATCCATGAACGAATTTAAATACTCGCTTCTCTAATTTAAGTTGCTCTTTAACGTCCATCATTGGCGCACCAAATAAACATAAAGCCCATTATCCTGACCTGAGATCAATACCAGATTCCCGCACAATTGCAAATCGCTTATCGAAAGCGGAACAGCAGTGCTCTGAAGCTCAGCAATACGTTTAATATCCTTACCTTTATATTCTAGCAAACCGACAAAACCATTCTCTTCGAC
>CAZSHS010000047.1:1101-3977 GCA_964606665.1 uncultured Candidatus Obscuribacterales bacterium
TGCTATCAAGCCGTTATTGACACAGAGCTTTCTGGCACCCTTTAAGGCTATCTTTGGCTGCTCACCCTCCTTTATCGATGGCGATGAAACAAACAACGAATTGTCACCCATGAATTTGCCTTGAATGTAATAAATAAATCCATGATCTATGGCTAAATCTAAAACACTTTGATGCATAGCCGTATGAACGAACTTCGCATCCTTAGGTAAAGTAATTTTGTCTTTAAATCTTTGCAGTCCAAAAAATCCAGCCGGAGCAGTGACAAGAGTTCTGCCATCACTGGCGATGGTATCTACACTTTCGTTTTTCAGCAAATTCTCAGTGCCAGTTGATACCACCCCATCTTCACCACCACAAAGGAAGTCGCCTTGAAAAAACACAGGTGCAGAAGTGAGTCTTGGACAAGCGACGCTCGTAATTTTCTTTGCTTGAGGTGCTAGCTTCCAAATTGCAAGACTGTCGTCGGTTTTAACTGCCAAGCCGCTTTCATCCACGCGGACATATCGTATAGACGTAAGATCCACGACCTTTTTGCAGCTTGAAAGATTAGATAGACTCGATGCGAATATTCCGGATTGAGCACCAATAAATAATTGTCCAGTTCGTTTGTCTACATGAGCACTGACAATGTTATTTGGAAACAATAGAGTTGCAGCAACGACTGGTTTATCTTTCAAATCTAAAACAACAAATTGACCATCCTGGGTGGTGGCACAGGCTTTATTGTTTTCGATGGCCAAACTCAATACTGGCGATGCGCTTTTCCAAAAATTCTGTTCGACAATTTTAGGCGAACCTAAATCAGCAAGGTTAAGGGTGACAATTCCGGTAGTGCCATAAATAAAAGCAAGATTGTTTTGAACTTTGACACCATTTGCTCTGAAGTTTGGAACTGTTAATGTCGAGGCTTCGCGGGCACCACATCCGGTTAGCTCAAATATTTTAATTTCTTGCTCTTTCTCTGGCTTGCTCGATGCCACCACAACGGTACTGTCATTGCATCCCACATAGTCTGGCTCGACATGAGGCATTGTATGTTTGCTTGAAATAACTGGAAATTCTGGATCTTTCAAAAGCATTAACCTGAGCCCGTTAACGGTGTCGGACGAAACCAGAAAGTCCTGGTTCGAGCACATGTTTCCGATTTCACAGGGACCATTTGGATGATTAGTACTATCGTCGAATTTGAGCAAGCTCAGCTTGTTTTGCTCTTGTTTTAAAATTTGCAGACCATCCAATTTGGATGCGACATAAACTAAGTCACCTCGTTGCAACACGTGCTGCACCGCACCTCGATGGCCGTAGTTTGCAATTTCTGTTGGAACCTTCGCATCAGTTATGTCGATTACGCGCAAGCCGCCTCGACCGTCGGCTACATAGATTGACTTGCCACCCTGACCAAAACTGATTTCTTGAATTTTACTGAGCAACAATATTTTGCTTAGCTCTTTTGGATTTTTCAGGTCGCTTATGTCGTAAAAATGTAGTTCCGGACCAGTTGAAAACGCAACGAGATTTTCGTGCAGTGCACATGCCGAAAGCGTTCCGCCCAGATGTCCTGCAAGTTCAAGATTTTTAGTTGGTGGAATTCTTGGAACGTCAAATGTAGGTCCGGCTGTTACGTCATATCCTGAGTACCATTTGGTAAATGTAGTTAGTTTTTTCAACTGGGATCTGTTTTTGAACATCATCGACGTCAGTGCCACAAGAGCAAGACAAATGGTGGCAATCATGAACCAACGAAGAAATTTCATTTAGTGTGCCTAAACTTTCACCCCTTGCTCAGCAGAAAGCAAGGCAGGAAGATTTTCTCTATCGGTCACGATTAATAACTTATCGCCGCTTGCAAGTACCAAATCTGGTGGCGGGTTCCAGTCAACATCTTTGTGACGCTGGTGCATAATTATAGTAGCTTCGTGCTTGCGTCTTACGTCATCAATCTTTTCGTTGATGAAATGGCTGCCTTCTTTTATCTCTAATTGAAAAGCGTTGATTAACTTATCGCCAAAAGAAAATGAAGACAAAATGCTATCGCTCAATGCCGCTTGTGCAAACACTGGGGCCGATAGTGCCGATGCGCTGAAGACACTATCTATGTCGAAAGATTGTTTTACTTTGTCTGCAAGTGATTGATCAAACATGCGCATCACTACTCGAATTTTTGGTGCCATGTTTTTTGCGGTCAGTGCTGTGTCTAAGTTTGCCAAATCCTGGTCGGTCAAGACCATTATCGCTTTGGCTTTCTTCACGTTAGCTTTTTCAAGCAAGGCTGGGTTACTCGAATCTCCAATAATGACCGGAACTTTACGCTTTTCAAACTCTGCACTTGCATAAAAATCCACTTTGCGCTCGATACAAACAAGTTGTTCGCCGAAGCTCAAAAGGTAATCGGCAACTCGTTGTCCTACATTACCCAACCCGCAAACAATAATGTGATTTTCGTATGATTCGGCAATCATTTCCTGCCACTCCCTGGTAAAGTTTTGTCTTTGCAAAATGAGGTGACCGAGTTTTACTACTCCGTCGGCGATAACTAATAAGCCGAGTATCGGCAATCCAAAAAATACAGGCACCAGACGCCAGTCGTCCACAAAGGGAATAGGCTGCTCAAAAAAGGTCATGAGCATAACGTCGTAAGCAATGCTCAAATAACTTTGTTGATGCAGCGGCAAATCAGCACGCGGATAAACGTTATACAAAAGCAGAGTAGATAACAAAAACGCCGACACGGCTACAATGATAAAGGTAGTGAACCCTCTAAAAAAAATGCAAAGCAGGCGAATTTGTTGTCCTATCATTTTATTCATTAGCGCAGAATGGCATCAACTGTTTCATGTGCATTGCGGTCACTTACATAACGAATTTGAATCCAGGG
>CAZSHS010000047.1:3987-14560 GCA_964606665.1 uncultured Candidatus Obscuribacterales bacterium
TCTTTTTAAACATGATTGAATGAAAAGAGCGTTTGAAACTTCTAGAGCGCAAATTATATAGGTAAAGCTATCTTGAATACTGAAAAATCAGCCGAACCAAAAGCAAAAAGACAATTCAACTGGAGCTGGAAAAGTCTACTTAAGGGACTGGCGCAACTTTATTGCTTCTATGTGATTATAGCCGCCGTTTGTCTTTACTTTTGTGCAGACAAACTAGCGCTCTTTCCAAGCTCAGACTTGACCGACAAAAACAAAATTTTGGCGTACATGAAAGCCAAATTTAATGCGACGGCTCAAGAGGTCAAGTTTCCAGCCAAAGATGGCAAAAATCTCGTCGGTTGGTATTTTCAAAATAGCGCCAAAAAAGACGCTCCAGTCGTGCTTGTCAGTCACGGCAATGCTTCAAATATAGAATGTCGAGTGGGAATTGCAGCATATTTGCTCTTAGCTGGGACCTCTGTATTCCTTTATGACTACAGGGGTTATGGCGAAAGCCAAGGAGAGGCCAGTCTCAAAAATTTAGTTCCCGATGCGCACTCCGCCTACGATTATCTGATTAGTGGCATGCATTACAAACCTGAGCAAATAATTTTGTATGGCGAATCTATTGGCTGCGGCGTCACTTCGGACCTTGCTCAACAAGTTGCATGCAAAGCAGTAATTTTGCAATCGCCCTTCACAAACCTCTGTCAAGCTGGAAAAGACCATTTATTTTTCTTACACACACTGCCCGATTTTGTATTTCCGCTGTGCGTGCCGGCTCTCGACAATTTGAGTTATGTAAAAAAAGAGCACCCGCCCCTTTTAATTATCCATGGCGAGAAAGACACCATCTTGCCTTTCGCTTATGCAAAAGAGCTTTTTGCCGCTGCAACAGAGCAAAAGACATTGCTTCCAGTACCGCAGGCGGGTCACAATGACGTTTATGAATATGCAGATTCAGGATTACTTGCAGGTCTAATTAAATTCGTTTCGAGCCTGAAATAACGAACATAATTTGATAAATTAAGCAAAGTTTCTGGGTATGTTCTAGATTCAAGTCAAGAGGCGTAGGAGTTGGTCCGTGGCTAAAACTGAAACTAAAAATAAACTATTTCTGGCACTAGCAGTGAGTATCGCTCTTTGTTCGCTTAGCAATACGGCAATAGCAGCAAAAGGTCCGTTGAGTCCTGATGCAAGAATCAAAAAACAATATTCGCGAATAGATTCTGCACTCAAGAGCGGCAGTCTCACGCAAGACCAAGCTGATTCACTGAAAGCAAATGTGGCAGATATCCAAAGAGATGTTGATACTAAAAAGGCATCCAATGGCGGTTCGCTCAAAGCTGAAGATTTAAAAACAATCGAATCTCAGTTAAACGAAAACAGCAATCAAATACAAGCAGCTCAAGCTGGCGGCTCTAAAAATGTTAATGGATCTAATACGCTTGGAGCTAAATGGGCAAAAGGCGCTGATGGTGCTCAGAACCCAAATAAATTGAAAAAAGAAATGAAGGCAGAAGAAAAGCGCGAATTGCGTCAAGAAAAGCAAGCGCTCGAGCAGAAAGTGGAAAATCAACAGCTCGACTATGAAAAACAAATGGTCGAAAAGCTAGGCGAACAACGCCCGGAAATTCAAAAGAAAAAATCCGACTTGCAAGATATTCGCAAAGAATCAGGCGCTGACTAATGAAACTGAAAAAAAATATTCTTGCACTAGCATTGACACTAACGTTTATTGCTTCAGGTTCGCTTTGCACAAGCGTTTCGGCTGAAGAAAAAGCGGCTGTCAAAAACACAATCTTTCTGAATTTCATCACAAGTGGTGAAAAAGCTTACAACGAAGCGCGCTACGAAGAAGCAGAGCGTCTTTGTAATGAAGCGATGAAAGAAGCGAAAGGTCCCAAAGGCGATAACGTCATGCTTGTGCGCGGTTTGATTGACCTTTCTACAATCACAATGAATCAGGGCAAATATACCGAAGCAGAGAATTATTGCAAAGAAGCCCTTGAAGCCATAGAAAAAGACCCAACCATGGGATCTGAGTCTGCCAATATGGCTATGGTGATGAACAACTTTGCTGCTCTTTATGCCAGCTTGAGCCGCATGGATGAAGCCGAGACTTTTTATAAACAAGCAATTGAAGTCGGCGAAAAACTCTACGGAAAAACCAGTCCCAATGTTGCAATAGGCTGGTTGAATCTGGGACAACTTTATTACGACTGGGGTAAATACAAAGAATCGCGCGAAGTGTTAGAGCATGCCCTTTCTACTTTCAAAACGCCTGAATCAAAAGCTACTATGTTCTACGCAGTCTGTTTGCACCACATGGGTGAAGTGAACAGACTAGAAGGCAATTACAAATTATCAGAGCAATATTTTAAGCAAGCCATAAGCGAAGCGGCAACATCAATTGGCAAGAATCACCCGTATTATGCCGGTGCCATGCAAAATCTTGGCGAGTTGTACACTAGACTTGGTCGCTACAAAGAAGCTGAAACTTTGTACAACGACGCCCTTGCAATTTATGAGCGTCAACCCAATCCTGAATTTCCGGGTAAAGCAAAAATTTGGCACGAGCTTGCATTTTTATATGAAGAACAAGGCAAATACGCCCAGGCTGAAGAAATGTGCAAGAAAGCACTTGAGTTGCGCGAAAAAATCTTTGGCAAAAAACATGGCGAGTATGCAGCCAGTTTAAATTGTCTTGCCACCATTTATGCAAGTGAAGGTAAGTACACTGAAGCTGAGCCACTACTCAAAGAATGTCTTTCTATTCGCGAGCGTGTTTACGGCATCGATAATCCTAAATCAATTCGAACTTTGAAGAATCTTGGCTCGCTTTATACCGATGAAGATAAGCTTGAATTAGCTGAGACCACGCTCAATAAAGCACTTAAATATGCTGAGCGCAAATTCAAACCAGACCATGCCGACATCACAGATATTGTGCGTGAGCTTACAGAAGTCTATGAGAAGCAAAATAAAATAGTCGAAGCTATTCCAATGTCTCAACGAGCGCTTGCCTCTCTTGAAAAAAACTTTGGTCCTACAAGCGTTCGTTATGCAGAAGGTCTGCGCGAAGTAGCATCGCTTACAGTAAAGCAAAACAAGTTCAAAGAAGCGCTTGCAATGTACAAAAAAGCGCTTACTATTGACGAAAAAGAACTTGGCGCAAATAGCACTACCGTAGCCAAAGACTTAAGCGCTTTGGCACATGTTTACACCCTAATGAAAGACACAGCCAATGCAAAAGAGGCAGAAGCAAAGGCTGAAAAAATCAAAGCCACATTGCCTGGAAACAAATACTCAAATGAAGTAAGCGAAGCCTTTAAGAACAATCAACGTGTCGTCGAGCGCCCATTCAAGCCGGTCGGCAACAAATACGCCTTAGTAGTTGGAATCAGCAATTTCGAAGATAAAAGTATTAACTTACGTTATGCCGCAAAAGATGCCACAGATTTTGCTAATTTTCTAACTACACGCGGAAACTTCAAAGCTGATAATGTCAAATTACTTACCGATGAGAATGCTACTCGTCAGGGCATCATAGATGCACTGGGCAAAAAATGGCTTGGCAGTAAAGCAAATTCAAACGACCTGGTAATTATTTACGTTTCAAGCCATGGTAGTCCAGCCAAAGAAGAAGCAAACAAAAATAATTTTCTGGTGGCATATGACACTAATAAAAATTCTTTGTTAGCTACAGGCATACCAATGCAATGGTTATCGCAAATAATCAAAGACGAAGTTCGCTCAGATAGAATAGTTTTAGTTCTAGACGTCTGTCACAGTGGCGCTGCGCGTCAAGGCGAAAAGACCTTGTTTAGAGAGCCAGGTATCAATATGCGCAATGTTACATTTGGTGCTGGACAATCGATATTATGTTCGAGCTTAGCCGATCAGGTATCCTGGGAATCGAAAAAATATCCAAATAGCGTGTTCACCAAACGTCTCATAGAAGGCTTAGTTTCACAGGGCGATAAGACTACTCTGGTTCAAGCTTACGAGTATATTAAAGACAAAGTGGAATCAGAAGTAATGACAGATCGTGGTGAGCGTCAAACACCCATTCTCGATACATCACTTTGGGAGGGCGACAATGTAATGATTGCCGTTCCCCTTGAAAGTCAATCAAAAGACAAGGTAAGCAACAAATGAAAAAACGTCTCTCTGCTCTTTTGCTAGCACTATCTGTGGTGCAAGTGCAATCAACATTTGCCTGTACAGATTTTGCCATCGCCTCTAAAGATGGTGGCATAGTGGTAGGACGCTCAATGGAATGGGGTGACGATTTAGGCTCGCGAATCAACTATTATCCAGCCGGACAAAAACGCGCTTCCACAGCGCCTGGAGACAAAAAGGGCAAAGAGTGGATATCCAAATATGCTTACTTTGGAATCGATGCGTATAAACAAGATCTGGTTATTGACGGGCTCAACGACCAAGGGTTATCGATGGGCATGCTCTGGTATCCGCCAGCCGTTTATCAAACAATCAGCGAAAAAGATGCAGCCAATGCCGTTTCTGTTTTTGATCTTGGCTTTTATATTCTTGGTAATTTTAAGACCGTCGCTGAAGTCGAACATGATTTGCAATCCACAAAAATTTGGGGCGCTGCAAATCCCAAATGGCCGCTAAATCCTTCTGTTCATCTAGCTTTGCACGATGCCACAGGAAAGAATTTGGTAGTCGAATTTTTGGATGGTCAAATTTTTTGTCACGACAATCCAAATAGTGTTTTGACCAACACTCCTGATTTCCCCTGGCATATTACAAACTTATCTAACTACATTTCACTTACACCAGACACTCCGACCCCGCTTCATGTGCGAGGTGCGGTCATTTCGCCAAACGGACAGGGTGGTGGCTTTGTCGGCATCCCAGGAGACTGGACTCCACCATCGCGCTTTGTGCGGACTTCTTGCATGCTTACATATGCAGACCCAGCCAAAACAACAAATGACGGTTTGATTCAAGCTCAACACATGCTAAATGCAGTCGATATTCCCAAAGGAGACGTCAGAGATAAGTCGACCGGTTATAGCGATTATACGCAGTGGGCTTTAGTGAAAGACTTGAAGAATAAAAAGCTTTATTACCGCAGTTACGAAAATTTGTCTTTGCGTAGCCTCGACTTAAAAGAATGCGCCAGTGCTGCAAAAATGGAACCAGTCTCAATTAAGTAGAAGCCCATAGACAATTAAGTATCAAACAGACATTGTTTAATGTTTAGCTTGTCAAGCGGACGGGTAAGTCATATTGTTTGGGGCTTTCTAGCATGGACGTGCCTTCATGTCACAGATTGATGCACCCGGGGTTGAAGCGAGCGCGCACTTAACAGATTCGTCGCCAATGGACTTGAGTTTTCCAGGTGGCAGTCGTCTTCGTGGCATAAAAATTGATTGTGTTTCCAAAACATTCAATCCACCAAAGCTTTATCTCAAAGCTGGTCAGAGCAAACTCAAAGTGGTGGCCCTGAAAGAATTTAGTCTCGACATCGTGGCTGGCGAAGCGATGGGTATCATCGGTCCAAACGGTGCTGGCAAGACCACACTTATGGGATGCTTGCTTGGCTTTTTAAGGCCAGATTCCGGGACTATATTAATAGATGGATTGCCGCCCAATTCTCTTCCCATAAAAGAAATAATCGGCTACTTGCCGGAGCGCCTCAATTTCGACAACTGGATGACAGCAAGACGTTTTGTCACGCACCATCACGAGCTTGCATACCAACCTGAAAATACACGCGAAAAAGATGTGGAAGACTTACTTACTGCCGTAGGTCTTGATTCAAAAAAATGGGATTTGCCTGTGGGCAACTTTTCGCGAGGCATGTTACAACGAGTTGGACTTGCTCAAGCACTTGTGGGCAAGCCTAAATACTTATTTTTGGACGAACCAGCATCGGGAGTCGATCCCGGAGGGGTACTTTCAGTGAGACAAGTGCTCAAAGATCTTAAGTCCAAAGGCATGACTATTGTCATAAACTCGCATCAGTTAGATCAGATTGAAAAAATTTGCGACCGAGTCGCTTTTGTAAAAGGAGGCAAGCTTGAAGCGCTTGAAGATCTGGTTGAAACACAGTCGCACAAACGCGAAATTGCCATAAAATTCGTAAGCGATCAAAATCGCATGCCAAATAAGGAAACGCTCCAAGACATAGCTTTTGAATGTCAGTCCCAATTAATAGAACTAAATTATTTTGTCGCACATTTTTCAGTTAATAACAACGACGCACTCTGTCAGTTAATTAAATTGCTCGTAAGCAAAGATTATCCGGTGCTGGAAGTTATTCCCCAATCGAATCGCCTGGAGCGATATTTCAAGGAGGAAAACGCATGAAGGATAGTGTAATCAACAAAGCTCTCTTCAAGGCAACTATTGAAGAATGGCGATATAACCCGGCGTTTATCCCACTTATGGTCATAGGCTACTTATACCTGATTGGATATGCGATTATTTCTGTTACTTTTGTAAGTGCTCCCATTCATGAAGCAACTTTTTCATCAGTCTTTTGCACAGCCGCTCCATGTGTCGCTTTGCTTGGTACTGGTATCATCGGTCAGAATGTTTCATCAGGTATTTTGTCAGTATTATTTGCAAGACCTATAAGGCGATATAGTTATGTTTTAACTCGTTGGCTGGCACTATCTGTAGCATCATCAACTCTTTGTCTGATTTTGCTTTTAATAGAACAAGTGGCAGGCATGGCAGCTTTTCCAGGAGTGCTACCTGACTTCAACACAGTGTGTCAAGCAGTCGAGCGAGTAAGTATGTGTTTTGGACTATCAGCCACATTCATTATGTTTTCTTCTGTTCTGCCAAGTGTAATAAACTTGTCGGCGTGGATTGTATTTTGTTTTGTATCGAACATAATTGTCGAAATAGCACATATGGAGCCATATTTGTTACACAATTCGTATGGTAGCGAGCTTGGTCGCAAGCTTGGGGAATTTGTTATTCCAATCTGCAAAGAACTGGCACAGCCTCTTCAATCAATTGCTTTTCCATATATCGATCTTTCTTTTCTGGCTCATACAGCATCGATAAGTTGGTTTGCGGTATTCACCTATTTTTCCAATCTTAGTTTATCTCTTCTCATTGCGATCATTGTAATGAATCGCAAGGAGGTCTCTTATGCAAGTAAATAAGAAAATCGCCACTGAAATGTTGCCATCGAGTTTAGTGGCAGTCGTTATTGTATTGTTTTTGGCACGAACTGGCAGTGGCATTTATGAGCGTTTAAATCCATGCCAATTTATGAGCAGAGATCTGGTGCAGTGGAGAGAACCGCTTGCAGGTTTAACAGAATCGAGAACGACTGGAAAGCCTGTATTCATCTATTTTTCTGGAGCCGCATATTTACCCAAGGAAGAACAGTACAGACGTAATTATTTTAGCGATCCAAAGATTGCTGATGCTATAAACGCAAAGTATGTTCCAGTTAAGGTTTGGGATAAGTCGCTTGGAGACACACCCAAAGATCCGATAGTAAACCAAATGCAATCAAAGTATTTGCAGTGGTATTCTCAGCCAGCAATACAAGTGGTGCCAGTTGAATGCCAGATGGTACAAAACGAGCATTACAGATTGCCACACTTTTACTCATATGGTTCTGTCGCTCCCAGAAATACAATGTTCAATTTTTTAGACGAGAACGCAAACTGGCATCCATTGCCGATTTCACCATCTCAAGTAGTAAAATGGACTCGCATAGAAGAGGCGCAAACAAAAGCCAATTTAGAGCGCAAACCTATCTTGTATTTCTTTGCCCGCCACAATGATAAAGAATGTAACGAGGCTATGCGTGAGCTTTTCGACGATGATAATTGTGAGCATCAGCAGCTCAAGAAATACATTTGCTGCATGGTTTATGATCACACACCAACAGGTGCAAAAAATTCACGGGCAGTCGATGGCTTAGTCAGCAAATATAAAGTCCAGTCCTATCCTACATTTATTGTGGATAGAGCCTCAGTAGCTGGTCAAAATGATAAAGTAATCGGATACCGCGGGCACGATTCAATGGAAGAATTTCTTGCCAACAATAAGTAGTCAGTGGTTAACTGATGCGCTCAAAACAACGGGGGTTTTGGCAGATGCTCGCGTGCTTAAAATCGAGCGAGTAGATTTCGACCATATTCCCTCTTACTTAAGCCGAATTGCAAGATACAAGCTTGTATATGACAAAGAATGCGATGCGCCCAAAAGCATCGTTGTAAAAGTGCAGCCTGACCAAGAACCCTTTAAATCAGTCGAGCAATTGTATCTAGCTTTTGAGCGCGAGATTTATTTTTACGACAAAATTGCGCCCAAATTGCCTAATTCTTTTGAATTACCTCGTTGTTATTTTGCCGAGTACAACACAAAATCACATCCGGGAATTCTAGTGTTAGAAGATATGAGCCATCTTGAAGCTGGCGACCAGATACAGGGTCTGACTTACAAACAAATAGAATCGGCAATTAGACGAATAGCCTGTCTGCATGCCACCTTTTGGGATGAGCGTCTCAATCAATTTAGCTGGCTTTGCGAGCGCAACTATATGATGATTGACAGATACAGCGAGTTCTATGGGCTCTTCAAAGAAAAATATCAAAATCGAATAGACGACGAATCGCTAAAAATTGGCGACTTAATTGCCCAATCTCTTGATGAACTGTTGGCACTAGCAGCCTCGCGTCCGCAAAGCCTAGTACACTGCGATTTAAGGGCTGACAATTTAAGATTTGGCAAAGGAGACGAATTGGTCATTTTCGATTGGCAGTTAATCACAAAAGCATTGCCAGGGTTTGACCTTGGTCGATTGCTTGGCGAAAACAGAGATTTAACAATGGACGAACAAATTAGTCTGGTCGAAGTCTGGCATCAAACACTTTCTTTCTTTGCCAAAGACTATATAAAAGGATATTCAAAAGACGACGCCTTATTCGATTACAAGCTTGGTTTAGCTCTTGCAACACATGTGCCTGTAATTAATGCTGCCATGTTGAAAGACGCAAATCCACGCACACAAAAGCTAGTTGACCTCATGGCGTTTCGTTTTTTTAAATGCGCAAAGGCAATGAAACTGGGCGAATTTGTCAGTTCGACCCAAAGTTAATCTAAAGCAAACCCAAAGGGCAAGCTCGCTTTACAAGGGACGGGTAAGATGAATTATAGGACTAATTGTTTATCTGCGGGAAATTTAAGTAATGGCTGAACTTGCACTTAACCCGGTGTCGCCCCTGCTCGACGGTCAGGGCATACTAATTGATTCTGTAGTCAAATCGTTCAAACCGTCTATTCGCAACATTATTCGCATGGGCTCCCGCAAAAGAGTGCTTGCCCTTAATGAAATAAGCCTCAAAGTTTTGCCAGGCGAAGCGTTAGGAGTTATCGGTCCAAACGGAGCTGGCAAGACAACACTGATGGGCTGTTTGCTTGGCTTTTTGCGCCCCGAAAAAGGCTCTATTTATATTGAAGGACTACCGCCTGAATCTTTGCATATCAAAAAACTGATTGGCTATTTGCCTGAGCGACTGACTTTTGACCGCTGGATGACAGCCATTGAATTTGTTTCTTACCATCACGAACTTGCAGGCATGCCACAAGACACAAGACAGCAGGATGTGGAAGAGCTACTTACAAAAGTGGGGCTTGATTCCAACGTCTGGACATCGCAATTGTCACGTTTTTCACGAGGCATGTTGCAGCGTTTGGGGCTGGCTCAGTCTTTAATTGGCAAACCAAAATATTTGTTTCTAGACGAGCCTGTATCTGGCGTGGACCCAGGTGGTGCACTTCAGATTCGACAAATATTAAACGAGCTAAAAAAAGCTGGTATGACTATCGTGGTCAATTCGCATCAATTAGACCAGGTGGAAAAAATTTGCGACCGGGTTGTTTTTGTAAACAAAGGCAGAGTAGAAGCGGTTGAAGATCTGCTTGAACCAGATCATCAGCGAAGATTAGTCTTAATCAAATTTGATAGTCACGAAGGCGAATTACCTAATGCCGAAAAACTGTCTAATATCGCAAGACAATGTGGTGCCGAGGTGACATCCTTCTCCTTCTTGCATGCCACAGTAGAAGTTAGAGACAACAAAGCGCTTGTCACCTTGGTGAAAACTCTGGTTGGCGAAAATCATCCGGTACTAGAAGTGGTACCACAATCTGGCCGCCTGGAGCGGTTCTTCATGGAGGGTAAGTCGTGAACAGGACAATCTTTCGAACTACCCTAAAAATGTGGTGTTCAAGTGCTGGAATTATAAGCTTATGTGGCTTGTATTTCTTATGCCTGCTTGGTTATTCAGTCTGCAATATTATATTCACAGAAAGACAAATACCAGAGCCGACCTTCGTCCACACTTTCTTTTTGCTGCCATTTATTTTTGCTCTGGGCACAGGCATCATTGGCAAAGATATTTCAAGTGGTGTCTTATCCACAGTCTTTTCACGCCCAATTGCCCGCACTAAATATGTGATGGCGAAGTGGCTTGCTCTGTCGGTAGCTACAGGTGTAATTGCGATTGCTTTATCTCTTTGTGAGCAGGCAATAGTGAGCGTTACCTATTTTTATATGCCAGACGTCAATTTGTTTACCACTATA
>CAZSHS010000047.1:14626-15336 GCA_964606665.1 uncultured Candidatus Obscuribacterales bacterium
GAGCGAGTTTCGCTTTGTTTTGGTCTATCGGCCACCATGGTCGGCTTGTCGAGTCTATTTTCCGGTAACAAAAACATGGTGGTGTGGTGTGTATTGTTTGGTGGCATGTTCCTTTTAATTCAACTAGCACAAGCACTGCCTGGCATGTATTTTGGCAGCTATTTCAGTCTTGCCTGGATGGCTCAGTTTACTCCGATCGTAAAAGCGATAGGAGAATTCACCACATCTATCTGTCTGCCATGGCTTGATATGACGATGGTGGCAAATACTCTGATACCATCGGCGGCGACAATACTTGGTTATAGTTTTACTGTATTTTTGATGCTCACCATAGCGATATGGCGAATGAATAATCTGGAGGTCTCATATGCTCAACAATAGTAAAAGCATAAAAGCTCCTTCCAGAGCCACGGCGGTGTGGCTACCAATAGCGTGTGTATTGTTATTTGGTGGCAAACTGATAGCAGATCAATTTGAAGCCAAATTCCCACCATCCTTTCATGACCATGTACAGTGGCGCAATATAGAAGATGCTAAAAAAGAAGCACAGGCAAGACAAATGCCTATTCTTGAAGTAATAACAAATAATGTAAATGGAGAGCATTTCAAAACCCTAGAGCGTTATTATTTTAGCGACCCGACTCTGGCTAAAATCATAAATACAGACTACATACCTGCTCGAAGTATGTCTGCTCGTTTATGAGTTTCAT
>CAZSHS010000047.1:15346-32151 GCA_964606665.1 uncultured Candidatus Obscuribacterales bacterium
TATCTACCAATTCCAATAAACAATGGGGACCCTCATATCACTATGAACGAGACCCCAAATCTAAAGTCGATTACGCCACAGTGCGTGTCGTTCCACTCGATTTGCAAGAGCGCTCTTGTGACGAATACAGGCTACCGCACTTGTATCACACGCCTGGATTCAAACAAACTGTTTTAAATTTTCTGGCTGAAAACAAGCAGTATAACTATGGTGGATATAACTCAATCATAGCCAAACATAATTGGTGCAAGCTATCTGAAGTCGAAGCCAAAGCAAAAACTGACAAGAAAAAAATCCTATATTTCTTCTATCAACAATACGATGATAATTGCTATAACGTTATGCGTTATCCATTTGACGACTACGATAAAAAGAAACTTCTAGAAAAACATTTTGCTTGCTCGATTGTTTTGGATCGTACTTCGCCAGTAGCTAAAAATCCAAAATATGTAAATGAACTGGTAAAAAAATATGAGGTGCAATCGTATCCAACACTAGTATCTGTAGATGCGAATACAGGCAAGTTCGAGAAACTCGGCGGGACCTGCAATAGAAGTGAAATTGACGAATTCCTCAAAAAGGAATCTAAAAACTAGATGCAGCGCAAAGCAAGAAGACTAAAGAGCGCAATTCTGTCAATTGCTTTAGTTCTGTGTACTTCTTCTCTAATTGAGACACAAATTAATTGTCTTGCACAGGAATCACAACCACTCGAAGATTCAGCTCTGCTTATTGAAGGAGAGCCTGGTTTTAAAAAACCTGAAAAGGAATCTGAAGAAGTGAAAATAGAAAAACCCAAAATTTCCCAAGGTGTTGAAATCTATTTTTCGACTATGTTTAATCTGCTAATTGCAGGCGGCGTAGTCTTAGTTATAATCGGCATCTACACTGCCACCAAAAAGAAAAAATAATTTATTCAGTTTCAAGTTCGGCTTTTGCTTCAAGTAATGCAGCACGATCTTCTTTGCTCACTCTTGGGTAATGCAAATTCAAGTCTTTAATACGTGAGCCAATAATTTCAGACACAATTATTCTTGTGCTTGGCTTATGATCAGCCGGAACTATGTACCAAGGTGCCCATTTTGTGCTTGTATTGTTAATGCAGTCTTCGTAGGCTTTAATATATTCGTCAAAAAATTTGCGCTCTTTTAAGTCGGCTGCACTAAATTTCCAGTTCTTTTCTGGGTTATCGATTCGCTTTAAGAGTCGATTTTTCTGCTCGCCTTTAGAAACATTCAAAAAGATTTTGATTACTTCAATTCCATTGTCGACCAAATATTTCTCAAAATTGTTGATTTGATCGAAGCGGTCTTTCCAAAAAGTTTTTGTCATTACTTCTTTGGGCAATTTTTGTTTTTTGAGCATCTCGGGATGAACCCGCACGACAAGTACTTCTTCGTAGTACGATCTATTGAATATACCAATACGTCCACGCTCGGGCAATTTCTTTGCACAGCGCCAGAGATAGTCATGATCGAGTTCTTCAGAGGAGGGACTCTTAAAAGCAGTTACTTCGCATCCCTGTGGATTAACACCCGACATCACATGTGCGATGGTGCCGTCTTTTCCTGCCGCATCGAGAGCTTGAAAAAGAATTAGCACACCATAAACATCTTGAGCATATAGTTTGCTTTGCATTTTAGCTATCTTTTCTGTGCTCTGTCTCAGAGCTTGTTCTGCGATTTCAGGTGTTAGCCCTTTGATTTGCATTTTGGCATCAAAGTCAGACAAAAGTTTTATTTTTTTGCCTGGCTTAGCCAGGAACTCATTGACCAAAATGTCTTTCATTTTCATAGATTTGTTTTCAATACTTCCTTGATTGAGATAGAAATAGTTTGGCAAATACGCTCAAGCGGCAATTCGTTGGGCAGCGTACCAAATGGACGCTCGACCTCTTCGGCTAAAAATTCAAGCGACAACATAAAATAGCTATTGAGTATTACAGCAAGAATAGTGTACTGATCAAGAGTGGGCACGAGCATCCAGGGGATAAGCAGCAAGTTTATAGCGATACCAATCCACAAGATTAGTTTGTACGAGCCCGATATAGGAGAAGCTAAAATGCGCTCACTCGCACCGCAAATGTCCATGAACGCGCGTGCATGATTGTCTAATTGCATCTGCTTGAAAGAGTCAATTTTGCCTTCAACACGCCAACGCTCTAAATATTCAAAAACGCGACGACTAAAATAAAGAGGCAGATGCTGGACGTCGTCTGGCACTTCCATGCATTTTCTAAGGGCATCATCCACAGTGCCACGCAAATGGTGCATGAGCGATATATTGAAGTTAGACAGCATCAAACCAAATTGCGATTTTTCATTGCTGTCTATATCGACATAAAGATCTGCTTTAATACACAAATTGCGAGTCTCGTTAACCAGTTGTCCCCACAATTTACGTGCTTCCCACCAACGCTCATAAGCACTGTTATTTCTAAAAATTAGCAACAAACCAATGATGGACGAAGTATATAAAACTGCGTCAGCCTCAACAATTTTTTTTGCCGGAAAATAATGGTCATCAAACCAGACAACACAAGCAGAATATAAGACCATAAAAAGCATCACAAGCCAAAATGCCGATTGTCCGGGAGCAAGAAAGCGGATGAAGCGAGACAGTTTAGTCATTTTAGTTTTTACTGAACCTTGCCTATAATCAAATCTTCAAGTATTTGTCCGTCTCTGACTTTTACAATTCGTCTGGCGCAAGCTGCCGTTTCTGGATCGTGTGTAACAAGAATAACCGTTATTCCTTCTTCTGTCAGTTTGGTAAACAAACTCATTATTTCTTTGGCTGTATGACTATCAAGTGCACCTGTGGGCTCGTCAGCAAGTAATATTCGCGGCTTATTTACGATGCTACGAGCAATTGCCACCCTTTGTTGCTGCCCTCCAGATAACTCGCTTGGCTTATGATGTATCCTGTTTCCAAGTCCTAAATCTTTAAGCACCTGCTCGGCACGCATCATTCTTTGCTCCTTTGACATGCCCGCGTATACAAGAGGAAGCATAACGTTGTCGAGGGCAGACATACTTGGCAACAAGTTAAACTGCTGAAAAACAAATCCAACGCTTTTATTTCTGATTTCAGCTAACTCGTCTTCGCTTCTTGTACTTATGTCGGTTCCATCAAGTAAGTATTGCCCCTGACTAGGGCGGTCAAGACAACCAAGCAAATTCATCAAAGTCGATTTGCCCGAGCCCGATGTGCCCATAATGGCAACATACTCGGCCTCTTTGATTTTCAAGCTGACGCCCTGAAGTGCATGAACAGGCTCAGCGCCCTGATTGTACGTGCGCCAAACGTCTTTTAACTCGACTAAATACTCAGACACTAATCAGACCTCAAAGCCACGATTGGATCTAATTTAGCTGCAGTACGAGCTGGATAAATTCCAAAAAATAATCCGATACCAAGCGAAACGAAAAAGCTAAGCAAAATGGAGTCAAGGCTCACAACTGCTTTCCAATTGGCAAAACTACTCAAAGCGTTGGAGCAGGCTATTCCTAAAATTATTCCGATTATCCCTCCTGAAAGCGACATTACTGTTGCTTCAATAACAAACTGAGCAAGAATCTGACTGTATTTGGCGCCAATTGCTTTGCGCACACCAATTTCTCTAGTGCGCTCAGTGACTGAAACAAGCATGATATTCATGATACCAATTCCACCCACGACAAGAGAGATACCAGCAGTGGTGCCAAGCAAAAGCGAAAATACACCTGTAATAGATTGTGCAGCCTGCATGATGTCAGACTGGGTACGCAGGGTAAAATCATCCTCTGCTGGCGATGTTATATGGTGTCTGAATCTAAGTAAATTTGTAATTTGAAATTGAGCAAGGTCATCTTCTTGTGGATTTGCTTCGACAAGAATACTTTTAACTGTGCGACCAGTCACCTGACTCAAACCAAACAAAGCTGAATAACCAGTAGACAATGGAATAAAAATCTGGTCGTCCATATCAACGACAGAATTTGCACCTTTGTGTTCCATTACTCCGATGACGTCAAATAATTCGCCACGAATCAAAATTTTCTTTTTGAGTGGATCTGTAAAACCAAACAAATCCAGGGCGACTGTATCACCAAGTACGCATACTCGCGCTTCTTCACGCGATTCAGAATCATTGAAGAAACGACCGCGAGCAGGATTAAAATTTCTGATTGTAGTGTAACTAGGCTCGGTTGCGTTTATAGTGGTGAGTGTATTTTTTTCTCCATATTGCACTTGCAACTGGCTTGAATATTGCGGTGCAATATTTAAAACTGCCGGACAATTTTTTTTGACAGCCATCGCATCTTCATAAGTAAGTGTTTGAATAGTTCCTTGCCCAAATGAAATGCTCGAACTGCTCTGCGAGCCAGGACGAACGAAAATCAAATTGGTCCCAAGAGATTGAACTTGCTTTTCGGCTTCTAACTGGGCCCCCTTACCTATTCCAAGCAAAGTAATAACTGAGGCAATACCAATTACGATACCAAGGACAGTAAGTAAACTCCTCAGGCGATTGCTCATTATCCCCTGCCAGGAGACCTGAAGTAGTTCAAAGAAACTCAATCCTACCTATCTCCCTAAACCGCGCATTCCTCTGCCGCCACCCATCATGCCGGCTCCTCCACTTAGTCCAGCTCCTCCTCGCTTCATCGGACTTTGTGTGGCATAACCTTCTTTGGCAAGCTCTGCCTTAGATAGACCAAACAGAATCTTGTCTCCATCAGATAGACCATCTTCTACAACTGTAATTTCATCGACACTAGGACCAAGTTTCAATTCTTTGAACTTGGAATCGCCATCTTTAGACGGAACATAAACACCCATCTTACCTTCTTTGGACACAATTGCAGCAGTTGGCACAGTAAGCACATCGTGCAATTTGCCCATCAAAAATCTAGAGCTGATATTCATTCCAGCAAGCAACTGACCTAGCGAATCTTTATCTAGACTTGCATGCACTTCAAATGTGGTGACGTTTTGAGTGACTATTGCAGCAGGTGCAATTTGAGTTACTTTTCCATGAAAAACTTTTCCCGGATGAGCTGTGGCTGTGATTTCCACTTCTTGACCGATTCTTATTTTTGGAATATTCGATTCCGAAACTTGTGCCACCATCTCAAGGCGTCCTGCAAGCGAGACAATCGAACTCGATGTAGCAGAAGTAGTTGCAGCCGATGTGGTTGGGGTCACGATCGATCCGGCATCTGCATATTTTTGAGTAATGACACCATCGAATGGTGCTCTAATTTTAGTATCAGCAAGCAGACTTTCTTGATAGATAAGATTTCCGCGAGCTTGATCAGCAGCGTATCTAGCTCCGGCAATTTCTTCTTTGCGAAACCCAGATTTCATCAATTGAAATTGTTCTTTAGACGCTTTAAACTCAGATTCGTTTTGAGCAGCAGTCGTCTTAGCTTGTTGGATTTCACGTCTTGCAGCATTCAAGTTTGAGCGCGTCACCTCGGCGGCTGTAATGGCATCCACTCGCGCTTGATCTGCCACGGCACCCTCTTTGGCAAGTGCCGCTTGTCTTTGAGCAAACATTTCATCGCGCTTCAACTGGCTTTCCATCGCTGAAATTTGCGCCTCAAGACGCCGAACATTCTGATGTCCACCTTGCACCACTTTTGAGGCCCGTTGCTGTTGATAATGTGAAGCAGCCACTTCTTGAGGTCTGTTTCCATTTTTCATCTTGAGATAATTTTCGCGGGCTGAGTTGTAAGCACCGCGAGCAGCCTCGACTTGACCGATTAAATTGCTATCGTCCATTGTGGCAATGATTTCGCCTTTTTTAACAATATCGCCTTGCTTTACTAAAAGTGACTTGAGAAGCCCTGTTTGCTTGGGACTGATTTTCACATCTTGTTCAGGACGAATCGTACCTGTGGCTAGTACGGCAAGGTCGACATCTGCGCGCTTAACGGCTATGGTATTGCGTTTTGCTGCATCTTTGGGTTTAGCAAATTGGTCGTAAGCGAAATATCCGCCTCCTAAAACCATGATACTGACAACGGCTATAGTGAGGCTTAGCCTCAGTTTTTTCGACTTAGGCTTGGTCATTTTGTCCGATTTAGTAATTATTTCTTGACTCAACTTAGTAAAACAACTGCTCTTTCCAGATTCGACACCATCTAGTATAAACTAGACATTTATAGAAACGTCTTTGTTCCCCCAATCTTATGTTCAATATCAAATTAGCATCAACTCTCACTGTTAGCGTACTCACGGCTCTTAGCCTTTGCAAATCTGCTTTGGCCCAAGACGACGCTCCGCTTCTGCGCCCTGCCATCGACACTAATAAATCCATAGAATCGGTCAAAACACCGCTCATAAAAGACACTGATTCAAGCGCGACCAACACACCAATTGGACGCGATAAAGTGCCCCCACCGCCAGGTCTGGACGAATTGAGACAATTGGTTCAATTTAGTGCGGCAAGCGAACCAGTCAAACGAGAACCAAATCTGGTCGGCATTAAAATTCAAGTGCAAAATAATTCTCAAGCTCCATTGATGTTCGACGGCGAAAAAGCCGTTCTGCATGCTGCCGGGCAAAATATTCCAGCCCTCGGCACAGTTGAGAAAAAAATCTCTATGAAACAAGCTTTCGTAAAAGAAACTAACGCAGCGGTGGTGGCTGGAGTGACTATTGGCGCTTATCCAACCATTCGAGATCTGAAAAATCAAAAAGGCCCCATTCTTGAACGCTACGGATCAGATGAGCAACGCAGAGAAAACGTCTCCGAGCGTTTCGGAAAAAGAATCTTGTGGCCAGGTGACTTATCGCAAGGTGTAGTTTTTGTGCGTGAAGGCGAGAAAATTAGTGGCGCCACTGTCGAAATGCCTGTCAGCACATTTCCCGAAATGAAAATAATCGGACCAATCCAGTCGAGCGCGGCTTCGACCAGAATCAATCCTTAGTTATTAATTTGTGGCGCAAGACCGATTGGTGGCTTGCTAGCATCTTTTGTCAGTGTTTCCACTGTAATCGCACCAGTGTCGTGCAACAATTGCGCTTGCGCTTGGTTTGAACTAATAATCGCTTGAGCGTGGTTAACCAACGTATTTATATAGTCGCGCTGAGCAGTAAGCAAATCAAGATAGGTGTTAATTCCATTTTCAAGACGCATGCGCGCCAGACGCAATTCTTCGCGCGAAGACACAACACCAACAGATGCTACATCTATATTTTCGTGCGCCGTTTTCATATTAATGTACGAGTCACGCACTTGTTGTTGTACTTCAAGTAAAACCTGATTAGCCTGCAAAAGCGCCTGACGAGCCACTGCTCGCGAAGATAGTATTGAAGCAACAGTTGATGCGCCTAGATTTCCCAAAGACCAATTTATATTAAAACCAGCCGAAATACTGCTTACTGTACCACCGAAAATACCAATACTGGCAGGGTTACTCCCGCCAACTACAGTTTGTCCAGTTGATCCAAAAGCTCCTCCTACACCAGTAGACAAACCAGAACCAGTAGTTACCACAGTCGTTCCAGTACCGGCTGTGGTGGCAGCAGAAGTGGTAGTACCAAGAGTGGTATTTGAAGTACCAGGAGTGACACTAAGTCCACCTGTTCCTGGTACTATTTGCAAGACACCTGTTGAAGCACCATTCACCACCGGACTACCAGCTTGGGTACTGAAAATAGCTGGACTTGTAATTGGCGAGCTTACTCTACTTATACTTGCGCGCGGGGCACTGGCAGCACTGGCAAGACCGCCTCTGGGAGCAGAACCTGTGACGTTAGTATCTTGAAATGTATAGTTAATGTTCCAGCCCACAGTGGGATAGAGCGACGATGCAGCAATTTGAATATTTCGATTGGCAGCAAGACGCAGATATTCATATTGTCTCAACTCAGGTCTTGATTTGAGTGCTGTATTTAAAATAGTGTTGATGCCTAGCTTTTCGTCATAAATTTCCACCTCAGAAACAGATGTTTCCACCGGAACCAAATCAACGCTAAGAGGAAAGTTCAAAGTAAATGCCAGTTGCAAACCAGCCTGGCGTACATTAACTTGTTGTTGCAACAAAGCTTGCTGGTCTATCGATAACTGAGTGCGAGCCTGCATAACTTCGAGTTTGGTGCCCACTCCATTTTCGTAAAGTCTGTCGTTAAGACGTAATTGCTCCTCATCTACTTCGACCGCTTTGATGCGAATGCGCAACAATGCTCGCTGCAAAATGGCATTAGTATAAGCCGTGTATACATTCATCAAAGTATCATTGATAGAAGCCTGATACTGAGCACGTGCCGCTTTCATGCGATACAAGTTAGACAAAGTGGTATACAAGATGCCACCACCTTGAAAGGTTGGCAAGCTCACACCAGTAGAAAATATATTGGAACTCGAACTTGTATCAGGCTGCACTTTAGCTAGCGAATAAACATAGTTGGCATTGTAACTTGGCAGATATCCAGCAAGAGCGCTAAAGAACGAATATTTATTCGCCTGGTAAGTTTCGTTATTTATTTTGATTGCAAGATTATTAGTCAAAGCATGATCAAGTGCTTGTTTGAGCGAAATAGGCTCACTGTAAGTAGCTTCAAGTCTAAACGGATTAAGACTCTCGACTTTAACCAGACTGTCTTTGTGAACATCACCCAGAGGAAAAGATCGATTCATTTCATGCTGACCAAAATAATTAGTATCGGTCAACTCACGAGACAAAGGCGTAACTGGATTGAGTGGACGCAAAGCTGGATTTAACTGTCCATCTTCTATGTTTTGTGCAGTGGGAACATCTTCTAGTGGTGGCGTCTGAGCCATAGCAGATGAAATGCTGATTGCCAACATTAATGTGAGGCTGAGCAACTTAGTCAACATAACTAGTTGACCTTATTTAGAGGCAATAGTCCAATAGGTTGATTTTCGCCTTTTGTCAGGGTATCCACGGAGATCAATCCGGTGTCATGAAGCAACTGCGCCTGAGCTTGATTAGAGGCAATAATTGCTTGGGCTTGATTGGTCAGCGTTTGAATATAATCTCTTTGCGCAGTGAGCAAGTCTAAATAAGTAGCTACACCCGCTTCCAATCGAATTCTTGCCAGGTGCAATTCCTCGGTGGAAGATTCCACTCCCACAGCAGCAACATCGATATTTTCATGGGCTGTGCGCATTGTTATGTACGAAGAGCGAACCTGTTGTTGAATATTGAGCAACACTTGATTTAATTGCAACATCGATTGTCTGGCGATTGCTCTTCCAGCAAGTATGTTAGCGGCACTGGCCATACCTAAATTGGGCATTGACCAACCAAGGTTGAAGGCAGACGACAAAGTGTTGAATGTTCCACCAAACTGACCAACACCAGCGGTAGAAGTGGTGGCAGTAGGAGCGTTTGTGACGATACCGGTGCTTTGATAGTTATAGTTGAGAGTGTATTGAGCAACTGGATAAAGAGGTGCTGCCGCTAACTGTATATTGCGATTAGCAGCCAGTCTTAGATATTCATATTGACGCAACTCTGGTCTGTGCACCAAAGCCTGCCCCAGTAAGCTATCTATTGATATATCAGAGCGAAAGAGTGCACTTTCAGCCGCTCTATCTTCTAATGGAATGTAATCGCCACTAAGTGGCATGTTTAAGTCGAACGCCAGTTGTAAGCCCGCTTGACGCACTGTTTGCTGTTGCAACAAAAGTGCCTGCTGATCAAGCGACAATTGCGTGCGCGCCTGCATGACCGCAAGCTTGGTACCAACACCAGTTTCGTACAAACGCTCATTGAGACGTAATTGTTCTTGATCCACCTCGACTGCTTTAATGCGAATACGCAACAACACACGTTGCAAAACACAGTTGGTATAGTCCATATAGACTTGCAGCAATGTGTCATTTATAGAAGCACCCAACTGCTGACGCGAAGCTTTCATACGATCATAACTTCCGATAGCACCATATGTGATGCGACCACCTTGAAAGAGTGGGAAGTTAATACTCTGTGAAAAGACGTCTGAAGTTGTGTGAGTATGCGGCTGGATAGTAGTGTGCGTGTTGCCGTACACAGTCTGTGAATTGGGTAGGTATCCCGCTAGTGCGCCTGCAAAATTATAAATTGAGCTTTGATAAGTCTGTTGATTGATTCCAATTGCAAGGTTGTGGTCAAGCGCGTGGGTCAGAGCTTGCTTCAAAGTTATCGGCTCAGTGTAATTCGCCTCCAATCTTATAGGATTGAGCGCCTCCACTTTTATCAGTCCGGCTGTATGAATACGACCAAGCGGCATGCTTTTGTGCTCTTCATGTGAGCCGGATACGCGTGGTGGCAGTTTTGGTGGCGGCGTAATTTTCAAATCAGGCGGAGGATTTAGTGACGTATCGGCCGCTTCTTGCTTTTCTAACTGACGAAGAGCAGTTCCATCATCTGTGGTAATCGAGGCATCATTGGGCACATTACTCGATGCGCCGCCAGGCTTGACATCCTGCGCGCCCGCTTGAGTATTTGATGCAAGCATCATGCACAAACTGCTACTTAGTACGAGTTTTGAAAAATATTTGCTCATGTGTTTGAGCCTAGATCTGGATTCCACGCCAAAGTGTAACACCATTACGTATTTATTTTGTGATAGCAATAATGAAGTCGAACTAGTCCAAGTCTTATAGTTCTTTTAGGTAGATTCAGAATTCGTCTAATTCCTGTGCCATCAAGGTTTTTTATGTTATAAAGACCAAGTATATTTGAGGAAAAAATCGTGATCAAACCTTATCACTGGTTAATAGTTGTTGCGACAATTACCGCTCAATCACAATTATCTAGTCTAGAAGCGCAAACACAAAGCGATCCCGGAGCATCTGGCGTGATTGATGGCACAGACGTTTACCAATTTCTGAACTCTGGACCGGTTATAGATCCCACTCGAATGGAAGAAGCAAGTATCCGAGGCGACAAAGTAATTAAAATGCCTTCAAGACATCAAACCAAGTCGTGGCAAGAAGTTATAGACCGTGACAAAGATTTAGAAAATCAAGCCGAGGTTGTCAGGTTCAAAGGCGACCTAAACACTAGTCCCAATAAAAATCCTATCTCTGCTCAAACTTCACAGGGTGGCACAAGTTATGGTATCACCCAAGATACTAACGCACAAAAACCTCACCACACTTTCGTCCAAAAATTAGAGAATGGATTTATCCGCGCCTCAGAAGCAGTCGGCTTTCCCATTTCAGACGAGCCACTTCCTGGCGATGTTGATTCAAGCCTTGCAGGTGATCTCCCTGCAGGACAAGACCCGCGTATTTACGTACATCCCGGTCAGAAATCTATGCCTACCCTCAATCAACTGACAGCACCTGTGAGAGGTAGAGAAGGCACACCACCCACGGTTATTATGGAATAGCGTGAAACTGGAAATTTTCTCAGATTTGATTTGCCCATGGTGTTTCATCGGCAAAAGACGCCTGGAAGAAGCACTCAAGTCCATCGACCAAACCCAACAAATTGTCTGGAAGCCATTCCTATTGAATAAGACCATGCCCGAAAATGGCATGGAGCGCAAAGCTTACAGAATTCAAAAATTCGGCAATCTTGAATATAGCGACAAGCTAGATTGGCAAGTCATTGAAGCAGGCAAAACATGTGGCATTGATTTTAAATTCAACGACCGCTCACCCAACACAATTCTAGGTCACAAACTTGTTCTTTTTAGCAAAGACAAGTGCCATCAAAATGATTTGATGGAGTCTTTGTTCGAAGCATATTTTTGCCTGAATCAAGATATTGGCGATAAAAATGTTCTGGTTGAAATTGGCTCTGAGCACGGCTTAAACAGTGATGACCTATTGAATTATCTAAAAAGCGAGCAAGCGCAACAAGACCTAGATAGCGAACTTACAGTAGCCGCTAATTTCAGTATAAATGCTGTTCCAGCTTTCACGATAAATTCAAAACTGGCATTTAGTGGTGCTCAAAGTCCTTCTGTTATCAAAGATATTTTAGCCAGATCACTTTTAATCATAATTGTATTAGTCACTTTTGCATTGCCTTCCTGGGCCAACGCAGACGAACAAGAACTTGAATTGGGAATTGCTTTGTTAAAGCAAAAGAATTATGAAAACGCTCTGCCTCACTTAATAAGTCAGACAAAAAAAGATCCAAAAAAACAGGCTGCCTTCTATTATGCCGCTAATTGTTTTGAGCGTTTGGGCGAAATCAATAAAGCCATTACATTCTATAAAAAAGTGATCGAATTAGACCAAAATTCTAAATTTGCCGAATTGTCTTCTGATACACTTTCACACCACCTCCAAGGTTACACTTCACCTAAAACCTCACAAGACGCTTTAAAAGAGCTCCCCTTGCGAGAGCGAATTGTTGTAGTTCCTCCAGCATTTGGTCATCCAGCAGTATCGAGCGACGTTATAAATACTGCAAAGCATGTGATTATGCGCCTGCCCGCTCACATTTATAGAATGCTCGATAAGGCAGGTACAGTAATTTATATTGCTCCAAACGCTACAGACAAATTTCCAGAGGCCATAAAAAACATCCAAAAAACAGTCGAGACCAAACTGCCTCTGTCACAAGAAAACGGACGCACATATAACCAGGACATTTATATCTACGAGTACGCCACCACCCAGGGTACTAAGCTTGGACCCAAGCGCCTGGTGTCTGACATGATAAATAATCTTATGCATGAAATTGGTCATGCCATCAATAACTGTCAGGAAAACTATGCAAACGACAGAGAATACATGGAGTTACTCAAATTAGATATAGACACGATCACACCTGAAACCAAAGAATATTTGCGCATTTACACAAGAAATACAGAAGCCAGTGCACAGGAACAGCAAGCCGAAGTTGCAGCATATTTGCTTGGCTCAAGAACACGCTCTGCCCTTACAATCGGCTCTCAATTTGCTTATACGCGCAATTATGTTCGACGCAAACTTTCTCTATAGAAAATACTATTAGGTTAGAATATCGATTTCATCTTCAGCCTGCAACAAACCCTTTTCTAAATGAATCGGCTGTGATTGCTTTTTCAACTCGGGCATCTTCAATCCAAATACAAGTGACACAACCAAACAGTAGATTCCGGCCCCAAGTATAGTGGCATGAAACCCAAACTGATTAGCGCAGGCACCACCCACAAGACCACCTATAGGAGCTGCTCCCATAAACGCCATGGTAAAAAGACTCATTACTCGCCCGCGTTTTTCTTCTTCAATTATTGTTTGAAGAATAGTACTACAAGCGCTCATCATGAACATCATAGATGCACCAAGTATCACCATCAGCGGTGCATAGAAAACAAGCGTCCGACAAAAAGAGAAAGCAATCAGAGCAAGAGAAAACACGACAGATGTTCCCGCTATCCATTTACCTAATCCTAAAATACTTTTTCGAAATCCAAGCGCCACAGCACCTATACAAGATCCAAACGCAGAGATTGACATTAGCATCCCAAGCGTACTCGGGTCTCCATGTAACTCTTTTACAAGCACAGGCATAAGCGTGATGTACACAAAACCACCCATACAAAAAGCAGCCATCAAAGTTATAATGGCTCGCACAGGTAGTGTATTAACCGAATATTCAAAGCCTTCTTTGAGTTTTATCCAACCTTCGTTTTTAACCTTTTCTCTTTTGGGAGGATCAAAATTTCCTTTGATCATCATAAGAGCACCAATGACTGCTATATAACTGAGCGCATTGATTAAGAAACAAATACCAATATTCAATTTCACCATGACAAGACCGGCAATGGCTGGACCTATCAGACGAGTGACATTGAACAATGCCGAATTCATCGAAATTGCTTTTGCCAAATCGTCTTTATTATCGATAATATTGACCAGAAATGCAGAGCGCACTGGCATGTCGAATGCCATCAAAACTCCGCTAAATACTGCCAATACCATCAAATGCCAGACTTGAGCATCACCAGACATAACCACCCAAGTCAAAATCCCAGCTTGTATCATGGCAAAAACTTGAGTTAACAATACTATTCGATGTCTATTCATCGAATCTGCCATAACTCCAGCAAAGGGCATTAGCACCAAAGACGGTACTTGCGCCGCCACTCCCACTGCAGCAAGCAGAAAAGCAGAATGAGTTAAATCATAGACAAACCAAGACAGTGCCACCTGCTGCATCCAGGTGCCTGTTTGAGAAATGAACTGTCCGCCAAAATAGAGAGAGTACTTGCTACTTGCAAAAACATCAAAAGGACCTAAAGCTGATTTTCGAGATTCCACAAGTTACGCCATAAACTAGTTCTCTTACAGTACTAGTTATTCTTAGCACCTTCAAGTCTAAGCAGATACTCTTTGCTTGGCAATCCACCAGCATAACCAGTCAACGCACCGTTTTCACCAATTACTCGATGACAAGGCACAATAAGCGAAATAGGATTTTTGCTGTTAGCCATGCCAACGGCTCTTGCTGCTTTGGGATTGCCAACTCGATTTGCCAATTCTTTGTAAGAAATGGTTGCACCAAAAGGAATCTTGGACAATTCGCTCCAGACCTTTTTTTGAAATTCGGTACCTTGTGCACTGATGGCGATATCAAAAGATGAGCGCTCGCCTCTAAAATATTCTTCGATCTGGATCTGAGCTTTCTTAAATAAAGCATTGCAAGACTCTGGCGCACTCGCTTGCGGACGCGCTTGGTACCGGCTTCTTTTTGTAAGATGAGCGGGAAAATAAAGTCCCGTAAGCGAATTACCATCGCTTTCAAGTAATACTTTACCGATTGGTGTATCGATAAAACGAGTAAATGAAGTGTATGAGTTCATTTTTTATCCTCCAATCCGTTCCAGAGATGCATGCAAGCATAAGCTCTCCATGGTCTCCACTCATTTGAAATGATTTCCAGTTCTTTGTTATTAGTCAATCCAAGCGCTTTTTTTATGCCAAGATCTCCTGCAGGAAAAGCGTCTGGATGCGCTAGGGCACGCATCGCGATAACTTGCGCAGTCCAGTCGCCAATGCCTTTGATATCTTTCAATTGAGCAAGTATCTGATCGATATCGCCAATTGGTTCAAGGCGGAGCTTTTGCTCTGATACCATTTTTGCAATTTGTTTAATTGCAGTGGCACGAGCACTCACAATTCCAAGTTTGCAAATCTGATCTTGACTTGCACCAGATATAGTGCCTGCATCTAACGGTAAGTGCGTCAATTCTTTGAAAGGTGTTTCAAATTTCTCAGACAATGCATTAGCCAATCGCCCTGACAAAGTGGTGGCAGCACTAACACTCACTTGCTGTCCTAAAATGACGCGAGTGACCATTTCGAATCCATCGAATGCACCGGGCACCCTAAGTCCTTTTATTTTAACCAATTTACCCAGTTTAGTTTCTATATCATTTATAGACGCACTTACATCAAAAAGTCTTTTCGTTCTGGTTATAACCTTGGGCATCACTGGCGCAAGTGACGATGACATTGTTACTTTGAGCAGCGCATCTTCATCTTGATTCTCGACTTGGATCCAGCCTTTGTATTCGCCAATGCGCACAGTTCTTATATAAATTCCGGATTCAAGATCAACATGCTCAATTCCTTTGAAACAGCGCATCTTCAAAAACTTCAAAATAGATGAATAATCGTATGGTGCCTGATAGCGCAATAAACACTCAAGGCGATCTTGAACTCTTAGCTGACCTTCTTTGCGCAACTCAGTTGGCTTCAATCTATATCGTTCTTGAAACAAAGCATTGAATCGTCTAATGCTATTAAATCCGCTGGCCATAGCTATTTGCGTGACGCTCAGACTAGTGTCAGTCAAAAGTCTCTTGGCTAAAAGTAATCTTTTAGTCTGTAAAAGCTCGACTGGTGAAACCCCATATTCTTGCTCTATGACTCGTCTTAGATGTCTTGAACTAATTTTAAATTCGTCTGCAAGTTCTTCTAAACTCGACGAGGACATCTCGCCATCGGTCTCCTCGAGTCTTACAACTATTGCTCCAGCCAATCTGCTAACGCTATCTGCCTGCGACGAGCCAGGTGCAAGTTCGGGTCTACATCTCAAACACGGTCTAAAACCGGCTTTCTCCGCCTGAGCAGCATTTACATAAAACGTACAATTAGCCTCTTTAGGCAGCTTGACCCGACAGACATTTCGACAATAAATGCGTGTACTTTTAACAGCCACGAAGAAACGGCCGTCGAATCGTTTATCGTGGCTCTTGAGCGCTTCATAGCAAGACTTAGAATTAAATTCATTGAGATTCATGCCCTTATTCTAAGCGCATTCGGTTTAAATACTAGCCGTTTTCGGACCTCAAATTGAGGTACTTTATAAAGAGCGGAAGAGCTTATTCATCTTTTCAATTCTCTAATCCTACGCTATATTAACGGCTGCAAACATCTGGAGAAATTATTCTGATGCGTAACCGGCAGAAATCAATGATCATTTTTGCTGCTCTATTAAGCCTTGGCATGTCACCGGCTTATGCAGGCGGAGAAAAACAGTTCGCCGACGGAATGATTGCTTATCAATCTCGCAATTATCGAGCTGCCGCAGCAAAATTTCTAGAATCACTTGAAAGCGGCAACGGATGCGCCGAAGTATACCTCTATATGGCTCACTCGTATGCTGCCTGTGGAGAAAAAAGTAAAGCCCTCAAGAAGTATCACGAAACTGTCAAGATTTTCAAAGGACTGGATGCTGAAAAGATGGCATTGAGATGTATCAAAAGGCTTGATCCTCATAATCAGTTTCGCGACAGGGAAGAAATGACCACCTCTGGTAATACAAAAAAACTGAGCTTGATAAATCGTATTTTTGTTTTGCCGCCTACAATTCACGGACATCAACACGTATCGCCCGACACAGTGGGAAATGTTC
>CAZSHS010000048.1:0-3661 GCA_964606665.1 uncultured Candidatus Obscuribacterales bacterium
TGCCTTGATAGGCGGCTTAGTATTGGGGACGGTCAATTTCCACCACTTCATTACTGATGCGGCCATATGGCGCTTGAGAGACAAGCGTTGTCGCAATTTGCTTTTGGCTTAGACTGGGCATTAGGACAGGAGGCTAGAAAAAATTGGTCAGTACCACTATTCCAATTTCCGGCACTAATTCAGGGTCAGGCTCTAATTCAGAAGGCAAAGCAAAAGCTGAAAGCTCACCTCAAGTCAATGATGGCGTCAAGGTAAAACCATATGCCTGGATTGTAAATCCATGGTTTGACACTTTGTTTGTTTTTGGAGGGGCGCTTTGGTTAATCTTCGGGCTCCATCTTTTGGTTTTTGGATGGAACCCATCCGACATGCAATTGCAGTGGCGAGGAGCTTTTGCAGTAAGCACTTTGCTTGTAATGCTTTCAACTCTAGGACAACATCTTTTTGCCGACTCGCATACTGTCTCAACCTACATGCGCATTTATGCTACTCCCGAGTCACGCAAGACATTTAAACTTTATGCTTATTACTTGCCCTGGTGCAGCTTAGCCTTATGGACTATGGCCTTACTGTTTCGCGAAGCAGCAGGAATGGTTATTTACATTCACTTGATGTGGGTGTTTCAGCATTATGTGGGGCAATGTTATGGTATTGGACTGATTTATTGTTACAAACAAAACTATTTTATGTCCAAATTCGAGCGTGAAACGTTTCGCTGGTGGATGCACAGCTTGTCTTATTTTGTCATTATTCGCATTTTGACCCAGCGTGATTTCAGTCCTTATTTTTATTATGGAGTCGAAGTACCATTCTGGGGTCTTCCTCTTTGGCTTTATAAGCTGGGCGAAGTTTTTCTCACCACTATGTGTATTCTTTTTGCCGCATGTATACTGCGCAAATATCACAGAGAAAAAAAATTCATTCCCCTTCCTTGTCTTGCAGTTGTAGGAACTGTATGGCTTATTGGTCTTTCCACAGGCATGGCTTCTGCCATGGTGTGGATTTATGGTCCCCCTTTCTTTCATGGCAGTCAGTATTTAGCAGTATCGCTTGGCTATTACATCAAAGAAAAGGGCTTGCCTGAAGGCATGATTCCCAAAGAAATTTTTGTCAATTGGTTTAAGCCAAGAGCACTAAAATACTGGGCTTATGTAATTATGGCAGGCATGTTTATCTACGTGTTCTTGCCTCACTTTTTGATGTATTTTGGTCTAAGTTTCGCGCTTGGAGCTAGTACCATTCAAGCATGCATCAATTTCCATCACTTTGTTTCGGACGCAGCCATTTGGCGCTTGCGTGATCCCAAGTGCAGAGATGTTTTGATTGCTTAGTCAACAAGTTAGATAGTTCCGATAAACAGATACGATACAGTGGGTCTTTGACGTGGAACTAAGTATTTATGCATAGTTATCCACCTAAAAAAGAAGAAAACGCCGTTTCAATGGCAAAAGTGCCGTTGATTATACTTGCTGTAGTCTTGATTGGATTTGTCATTTATTCGATAAATCACTACATGACCGATCGCTATTCGGTTCATGGAGACAGGCTTTTCAAAGCAGCCTTTGACGAAGATATCGAATCAATCAAAGATTTAACTCAGGGCGGCAATATCTCAAGTGACTATGACGAGTGGATTCACTTCAAGTTAGCACGCGAAGCCAAAGTCAAAGATATCGAAAATTACAAAGGCGACGACGCCAAAGAAGTAGCGCGCAGATGGTTTGAAGCAAAATTTCCAGATATAAAAGGTTGCGATTCTTCTCAACGCCCCAATCTAAAATTCTGGTCGAGGGTGGATTCTACCTCAGCTCAATTAAAACGTCAGTGGTATTTATATAATTGGCGCACAGATGACCATTTTTACCGAGTCTTCGGAATGTAGTTTGCAGTGAAAGAGACAAACATTTTAAAGCTAATCACGCTTGTGTTGATTTCTCTATTTACGATCAGACTCGTTTTCAGCGCCATTTTACATCCGCTATACATGGGTTGGGATCCAGGTTTACACCTGAATGCTGCTCAACTGATTCTACAAGGCAAGATTCCTTATGTAGACATGATGGACGTAAATCCGCCTCTAGTCTGGTATATCGACATGATACCAGCCTTATGGGCAAACATGTTTCACATCCCGGCTCCTCAAGCATTTACGTTGTTTTTGGCTTTAGTGATACTGTATTCGGCATCAACTTGTTATTTCCTATTTTTTTACTGTGCCAAAAACAAGAACGCAACCGACACGGCCACTTACATTGCCTTCATTGTGGCGCTCATTTATTTCAATTTCTTGCTGCGTTTCGATTTTGGACAACGAGAAACCATTTTTGTTCTGTTCTATATTCCGTTCTTTGTTTTGCGCTGGCTGTGTTGGAATGGTCTAGCTCCAAAACAAAAATGGATTTCTGTTCTAATTGGAATCATAGGCGGAATGGGAATTTGTCTCAAACCGTATTTTTTAATTCCTGCTCTAGCAGTTGAAATTTATTTCCTTCTCAATAAAAACATTTTCGATCTAAAAACATATAAAAACTTCATCTCGCCTGATGCACTAGGCGCTTTGGGTGCGGCTTGCAGCTACGCACTGCATTTTTTACTTATGCCTCAAGCTATGCGCGACAACTACTTTGGTTTTGTAGTGCCAGCATTCATGCTTGGATACAATTACTGGGATACTTCACTTGGTGGCAGTTTTTGTCCACCTGACAAACGAATGGTTTTCTGGCTCATGGTTCTTGCTTGTGCACTAGCAATGTCACTGCGACGTAATTCAAGCATTATTGAGCCCCTAATAGTGTTTGGCGTGACAAGCAATATTCCATATCTATTGCAGTTTAAGGGGTGGGCATACCATGACCAGCCAGTTTTAGCGGCATCTTTGATACTCACGTTCATTTTGATTTCATATCTTTTAGTCTACTTAGGAAACAAAATTAGTGAATGTTGCTCGATACCGCCTATGATACTAGTCTGGATAGTGCCTGTGGCAATTGGCGGATATCTTGCTTTTGATGCCTCTCAAGATATGCAAGCGGTGAGACAAGATAGCAAATTTGATATGAGCCTCATTGGCTATGATGGCTTGTCTCCCAGAAGCGATATAAGCTGTCCGTTTTTCGATGTATTTCAAAAAGAGTGGAATCGTGAGGACAAAGTAGTTTTCATTTCTAACGGTGTTACTCCAGAATATCCATTTCTAACCCAAATAAATGCAGCACCAGGCTCCCGTCATTTGCACTGCGTTATTCTGTCGGTTTTGCAATACATCAAAGACATGCATGAAAAAACGCCAAAAAATATTGCTTTATTCTCACAAGAAGAGCGCATTGTAAAAGAATACATTCAAGATATTGAGACAAACAAACCCAAACTTGTTTTTGTACAAATCGGACCGGTGCTGGATTATCTTAAACCATATGGATTTGTCGAAAAAATGCAAGCCAATTACGACAAAATAGAATCACACGACAATTTTGATGTCTACAAACTTAGAAATAAGGGGTCATAAGTGTGAATCTAAGTCTAAATAAACTAACTACTGAAAGTACAAAACGATTGACCCGACTTCGCGGTCACCAAGATTTAAGCAAGAGCCAGTCCCAAGCCTTGATTGCAGCCGTTGTGGTAGTGCAACTTACTTTGCTCATTGTGTTCTTGATGCACA
>CAZSHS010000048.1:3671-31457 GCA_964606665.1 uncultured Candidatus Obscuribacterales bacterium
TCGGTCTGTTGGGTACCGTAACCGGTATGATCGAAACCTTCCAAGCGATCACCATCTTTGGTGCGGGCGATCCTAAAAACATGGCAAGTTGTATCTCTGCTGCTTTGGTAACGACAGTTCAAGGTCTGGTAGTGGCTATCCCTGTAGTCTTGATGCACACCTTATTGATTCCAGCAGAAGCTGCTAAGCATCTAAATTTCGCCATGATTGTCTTACAGGGTAAAATGCCGTATAAAGACGTTGTGGATATGGTATCACCAATGATGCTTTATATAGACGTGATACCAGCCTACATAGCCAGGCTTACCCATTTCCAACCCATTTTTGTATTTAATATTTTTGTTTGGATTTTATCCTGCGCAAGCCAGGTATTATGCCTTGGCCTTGTGCTTAAAAGTCAAACGAGAGAAAAATATTTTCTTGCCATAGTAATTCTAGCCAATTCTTTGTTGCAGTTGTTTTTCATACAAGAATTTGGACAAATAGATCATCTCTTTCTTCTCTTCACAGTACCTTATTGGCTATGCCGAGCTATGCGCTGGAATGGTCAAAAGCCCCCACAATATTTTGCCATGATCGCAGGAGTAAGTGCAGGAGTAGGCTTTTCACTCAGCTTTCTTTACGCTTTTTACTTTGTACTGATCGAATTTTGTTTTTGGCTTGAAAAGCGCAAGCAAGATGCGTTTTTGGGCTCAGAATTCCCTTGTTGTTGCGCCATTATTCTTCTATATATAGGCCACATGATTATTTTACCCGAGGCAATGGCAAGTGGCTATCTAAGCTGGATTCTTCCACTTACATTCATAGATTACTGGCAGTGGGACAACCGTCTCACCTTTATGGAAAAAACTCCAGATAGGCGTGACTTGGTCTATATGTTTGCCATAATTTCGGTACTGGCAATTGCTTCAAGTCGAAGGTCCAAATTTATTATTCCAGCCTTCACTTTTTCGGTACTTGGCTTTGGCCTTTATATAATTCAAGGACAAATGTTTACCTATCAGGCATTACCTATGATGTGGGGCACTGGTTTTGCCCTAGCCTTGTTAATTGCAGCTTCTGCAACCTATTTACCGGACATAAGCAAGTTTATCAAAGCTTCAATAGTGGCGCCAATGGTGCTTATTGTTTGTTCGCTCTTCTTATATTTTCAGTATTTGCCTGTAAGCAAATCAGAAAGGCTTAGTTTAGCCGAACAAAACTGCTGGGGCAGCGCTCCTAAGTGCGACCTTTCTAATATGTCTGAATTCTTTGAATCTAATACAAAGCCAGGCGACTACGTTTTAATTTTAAACGATAGAACAAGACCCGCTTATCCCCTTATTTTACAACTGGGTCTAAACCCTGCTGGCATAATGCTTGATTATGCACCGTGTCGTATTTACGAAAATTATTTTGATTCTAACAACATGGCAGCAATTCAAAAATTCATATTCTTCGAAAATCAAGTCTGGGAGCCATTATCGCCGATGCTCGTCTTTAATTCACCTAAAGTGGTATTGTATGACGATGATGCAATGAGTCCGCTCTTGAATAAACATTTGCTAAAAACGACAATAAGCAATAATTATCCAGAAGCTGTCTATGTTGATTGGAACGAAAAAATAGACAAGCATCCCAAGTTTGAATATTTGAGTTTTCGCTATCCAGCAGCAGCTCATGTGCGGAAATACTAAGGAGACAGAAGTAAATGCGAAAAGTAAAACTACTGGCTCTTTTGACCTTGCTTTTGGTATATTCTTTTCCAGTTTACGCATTCAAACTAGAAGATGAAAAGGATAAATATCCTGTGCTTGCTTCTATGAAAACAGAGCTTGATAGAAATTTCACTGCGATGAAAAGTCAAGGCAGTTCACCAGTATATTTTCTTGCCTACAGAGCGCTCGAAGGCGAGCATACAAGTGTATCTGGTAAATGGGGCTCACTATCTGACCGCTCAGATCCAAGTCGTTTCAGATTTGCTCAAGTTGAACTTCGAGTAGGCAGTCCCAAATTGGATAATTCGCACATTTTGCGCGGATACAACGACTCCTCGGTTCATGTAGTTAGCGAAACTCTGCCAATAGACAACAATGACATTGCCTTGCGTACAATTTTGTGGAGACTTTCTGACAAAGCTTTTTGGATGGCGCAAAAAAGATTCGCCCTGATTAAAGCGAACAAAGACGTGAAAGTAGAAGAACTAGAGCAATGGAACAACCTCAGTCTTTTGCTGCCGAACCACTCAAATATAATGTAGACAGAACTGAATGGGAAGAAAAAATCCGCCGTCTATCAGGCGTTTTCAATAAATTTCCCGAAATAAAAGATTCATACGTACGCTTCACCTGTGGTGCACAAGTAAATTATTTAGTATCGAGTGAAGGCTCATGCATCCAGGACACATGCAAATCGCACATTGTAAGCATTTATGCAGACACTGTTGCAAATGATGGAATGGTGCTGTGGCTATTTGATCGATTTGAAGCCAATAACTTAGACGATTTACCAAGCGAAGAAACATTAAAAGCCAAAATCGAAGATATGGCAAACAAGCTCAAAGTCCTACGCAGTGCGCCTCTTGCCGAACCTTTTGTAGGACCGGCGATCTTAAATGGAAAAGCAGCGGCTGTGTTCTTTCACGAGACACTCGGACATAGACTTGAAGGACACAGACAAAAAGACGAAGGCGAAGGGCGCACCTTTAAAGAAAAAGTGGGCACCCAAATCTTGCCTAATTTTATTTCGATAGTAGATGATCCCAGTCGCTTCAAGCTAAACGACACAGAATTATCGGGATATTACAAATTCGATGACGAGGGAGTACCATCCAAACCAGTTACCCTGGTAGACCACGGCAAGCTGAAAGGCTTTCTGATGAGTCGCTCACCCATATCTGGTTATCCTCATTCAAATGGACACGGTCGTTGCAACTACGGCACTCCTCCTTGCGCGAGACAAGGCAATCTGATGGTGGTGGCAGATCAAAATAAAACAATTACTTATGATCAGCTTCGTGCCAAATTGATTGATGAAATGAAAAAGCAAGGCAAATCATACGGACTTATTTTTGACGAAATCGCAGGCGGATCAACCATGACTCAAGTGGGCGAACCGCAGCTATTCAGATTGTATCCATTGCTTGTAACCAAAGTTTATGGCGATGGTCGCAAAGACGAAATGATCCGTGGAGTAGACATTGTAGGTACTCCGCTTGCCAGTCTTGAGCAAATTGAAGCGGCAAGCAACGAAACTCAAATTTTCAATGGCGAATGCGGTGCTGAGTCGGGATGGATAAGCGTATCGGCTTCAGCTCCCAGTTTGCTTGTAAAAACAATCGAAGTGCAACGCAAACAAAAGTCTGACGAAAAGCCACCATTGCTGCCTGATCCTTCGATCACACAGGCACGTATACAGGAGCGCAAACAATGAAGAAGAAGTCTTTAGTAAGCGCTTTTGCTCTACTTTATTTCGCCGTAAATCTCTCCAGTCCTGTTTGCGCTCAAAATGCTCAAAACGAATCAAGCAAAACACCATCTGAAGTGCTTGATACTAATTTCAAAGCATTGCTCGATGAACTGCATCGCTCTTTGAAATTATTACGTCTACCCGGTCATGACGCACCATATTTTCTTGCCTATAATTTGTATGAAAGCATTGACTTCAGTGTTGAAGGCGTTCTAGGCGCGATTACAACCCGTTCGGGCAAACAAGATCGCACTCTCTATCCAATAGTGCGAGTGGGCAGCTACAAACTCGACAATACCAATTTTGACAGTACAGATTATGCTGAAGTTAGCTCCACCAAATCCGATACTACACCTATTGATGAAAATTATATGGCGTTGCGCAAAAGCGTCTGGCTATCTACCGATCTTAAATATAAACAAGCAGTTAAATATTTAGAAGAAAAGAAAGCTTTGATGCTTGAGAGAAATGTCAATTCGGCCCTAGACGATTTTTCGCCAGCACCATCATTCAATCTAGTAAATAAAGCCCGCTCCATGAATCTCAACAAAGATGTCTGGACCGACAGAGTGCGTGAATTATCTAGTGTGTTTCTTGAATTTCCAATGTTGCGAAATTCCTGGGTCCGTTTTGACGAACGTGTACTCAATTTGTGGTTAGTCAATAGTGAAGGCACAATTGCTCGAAATGGAGAATGCTCAGCTCGATATCAGGCTTTTGCAAGTGTACAGACTAAAGAAGGAGAAGTAATCTCAGATGGTCTAGAGGCTCTTGCTCGTGACGAAAATAGTCTTCCCACAGTCGATCAAATGAAAGTGGAACTACGTGGACTTGGCAAACGACTTACTCAACTAGTACAGGCTCCTCAGGGAGAAGACTATGACGGTCCCGTATTATTTGAAGGTCAAGCAGCAGCCGAGTTTCTAGCAAGCACGCTTGCACCTAATATAGTGGCCAAAAGAGACCATTTATCTAACTATTCAAATACTGTCATATCAACCAATCCACTTGGTCGTAAAATGAACAAGCGCATTATGCCGACCTTTTTAAGTTTGATTGACGACCCTTATTTGAGAATTTGGAAAGGTAAACAATTATTTGGTGGTTTTGAAATAGACGAAGAGGGAGTTCAGCCTCAAAAAATTGACATCGTTCAAAACGGAGAATTAAAAGCCTTTTGCTCTGGTCGCACCCCTACAAAATTTACCAAGGCGACAAATGGACACGGTGTCATTTCGGACGATACAGCCCAAAATAGTGTTTTACTTTTAACCAGTTCCAAAACCAATTCAAATAAAGACCTGCTCAAAATGTTACGCCGCCTGGGAGAAGAATCCGGTTTGTCTTACGTAATAGTAGTGCGCAGAATGGATAACACCCAGCGCGAGGCTTTTTCAAGTGATGATCTAAACGCATCATTTGCCCTCAACTCATCTTCATCGACAACCATCAATTTGCCAAGTCCTATTATTGTTTTTAAAGTGGATACTCGCTCTGGCAAAGAAGAACAGATACGCGGTGTGAAATTTGCACCAACAAATATTAGAGTGCTCAAGGATATCGTTGCAGCCGGCAACGACACCGATGCATATGCAGTCGAGCAGACTTCTAACAACTACGCTCATTTAGTGACACCATCGCTACTTGTGCGTGATATTGAGATGGTCAAATCAGAAGCACCCAGTCAAAAACCGCCGGTAACACCAAGCCCACTTATGAGTATTCAAAAATAAAAGCAACCTGCTTTAAAAAACTAGCCGCCTCAGCCACGCCTGGTGCCGCCCGCTCGCCCGTATCCACCAGACGTGCGAGCAAAGATATTGCCCTGCCCCTGATAGGTGCGACGTGTGCTGTAAGCAGAAAGCGAATTCAAAATGACTTGGGAATTGTACTTGAGTTTTTGGTCTTTTCCATAAGTAGCTATCCACTGAAATTCAGTTGCGGCCTTAGCTAATTGATTTTGACCCTGATAGCAAAGTCCGGTGTAATAGTGAGTAAGCTCGCTTGGCTTCATGGTGGCGATTTTATCAAGCGCCTCTTTCCATCGACCCGCATCATAAGAGGCTTTCACTTCTTTTATGGCTGGGTCGTTATAGTTAACTTGCGAAGTGGAGGTCGAATTAGACTGACTACTTTTAGCGTTTGCTTTTGCTTTGCCTTTTGCCTCTGCTTGCAACTCAAATAGAAATGCGCCGCCACAGATAGTGGCAACGCAAGCAACGAAACTAATTTGAGTTAAAACAGTTTTTTTCATCAAGAGCTAACGTCCTGTCATAGGAGGTGGTCCTACACTTTCAACACCACCATTTTTATTGCCAATGTTGCACCACTTATGCAATTCTTTCATACTGAACTGACCATGCACCAGAAACTGTTCAAGCACATCCAGGTCTTTTAAACTGATTTTAGTTTCTTCAGGACCGTCTTCGTCTTCGGACAAATTTATAACAGTGTCAAAATATTTAGTGATTAAACGAAGCATCTCATATTCGTCTTCGCTATAAGACTCGTGATTTCCAAGCGCTGTTATAAGCTCTTTGCGAGTGATTCCATCGTTGTCTGGATCGAGCTTACCAAAATTTTTGCGCAGTAGTGCGCAAACAGTTGGTCCATCTAGATACGTATCACCATCGCCAAATTCTTCGCCTTTATCCTGACTATTCAAGAGCCAGCGAATATCGCCTAAGGCTTTCTTGGCTGCTTGTTCTCTATCGTTTTGCATTAGTCAATAATCTAATCCATTAGTAAGTACTACTAAGCTATCAAACAATTGTCACCATTTTGTAATTACAAATCAGACGAAAACAAGCTGGCACTTGCCAAACGCTTTATTACTGAAGTCGTCCTTTGTCATACAAACATATAGAATGCGAGATGTTTCCTGGTCCAATATATTTTTTTCCCTAATAGCCAGAAGTACAAACCAATTTCGGGCAGATTCAAGCAAATGTGCATAGTGTGGGTCACTGGCTCGAGCAGGACTGTAAGAGATGCCATTGGCGTAAAACGCAGCCGTATTCAGGGCTTCGGCGATTTTCATTTGAACCGACACTATTAATTCATCTTCCTGGCGTCGATGCTGTCGCATTTGAACACAACTGAGATCTAAAGCCAATTTGGCCTTCATATTTGACCAACCAGTATCAACTAATGATTTGGGAGCTTCCGGTGTTATAAGGTTCCAACCGCGCTCTTTGGGTTGATATTGAGCAAAATCAGGACTGATATAGAGATTCAAAGTGTCTTCCACACCCAAAACCGGTTGGTAGTTAAATTGTCCAACGAGATGCAACTCCTCGCCCCGCTTGCCCTTTGGTCCCAAAAACGGCGAAGATTTAAGTGCTCGAACTCTATGACCTTTGTCCACTCTATCCTCGGGTTCAAAAAGAACACAGGCGCTGGAACGCCAGGCGTCTTGCAACTCTATGGCGAGGCTCACTGCTAATACTTGCGATCTGGGATCTAATAGTGGTTTAAGTTCGAACATGGCTTATAGTGTACAATTTTGCCATTCTGAATTGTGTCAAAGGAGCCATAGTTTTGAGCAATCCATTTAAATTTGCCTTAGCCGCATCACTCATTGTGACATCCTTCAGTTTCGGTCAGACTTTCGCCAAAGACACAGAAACTCTGCAAATTTCAAGCACCTCGTTTCAATCAAACGGCGAAATTGCCAAAAAATATACTGCCGATGGGCAGGACGTTTCTCCTCAGATTGTTATTTCTAAATTACCGGCTGGTACAAGATCCGTTGCCCTTTCTTGCGAAGACCCAGACGCACCTGTGGGCACCTGGTTCCACTGGCTTATTTGGAACATCTCACCTTCTACCACTGAGTTAAAGGAGGGCGTTGCGCCCCAGCCCGAGCTTGAAGACGGCTCGATACAAGGACAAAACGACTTCAAAAAAACAGGTTATAACGGACCATCACCACCCAAAGGACCTGCTCATCATTACCATTTCAAAGTGTTCGCACTGGATAAAAAATTGGACCTGAAAGCTAATAGCGACAAAAGTGCATTTTATAGCGCAATCAAAGATCATGTACTTGGCACAGGTGAGGTTGTTGGACTTTACGGCCGTAAATAATGCAGAGTCGACTTATATCATCACTTTGTTTTTCAATTCTTTTTTGGCAAAATTTGTTTGCTTTGTCTGTTAACGCTCAAAGCAAACTTTTTATCGAAAAACTACAAGCAGGAGATCATGCTGTCTCCACACATGATTTTGAGCAAGGCATAAACTTGTACAAAGAAGCTCGCGATATTGGACAAAACGAAAATGACAAATACGAGATGTCCGAATCTTCGCGCAAAATGGCGGTGGCATATGCAGGCGCTGCTCATTATGAAGAAGCTATAGCCAGCTTTAATCAGTCTATAAGCGAAGCTACAGACTTAAAAAATGCAAAAGTAATGCGCACCAATATTTTATCTAAATTCGGTCTAGCTAAAATGTATAACCTGACAGGCAATGCAGAGCTTGCCTGGATAAATATTGAAGAAGCAATTTCACTTGCAAACGACAATCTTTCGCCAAGCGATCCAGTGGTTGCAAGCCTGACTGCACTTAAAAGCGAGTTGATTTTAAGCAAAGCTCAAATCAATATCGACCCTCCCAAAACCTCAAATCCAAGCGATCAAGATTCAAAACCGGCACACTCGACTTTAGTAGCTGAGATAAGTATGACCGCACCAACTGTAATACCACAGGCTCCTGGTGCGTTTCAAAAGTTGCAATTGGAAAAAGGTGTTATAGCAACATCGCAAACTGCTGCGGCACAAAACAATAAATTAAGCGGTGGAGTAACAAGTGCAAGAAAAGAATTAGCTATTCGACTCATGCAATATGGCACGGTGGGACTGTTATTGAGCAAAAATATTGGCGGTCCATGGATTGTACAAAACACTTTAAACGGCGGTGCAGCTCAATATTACGGTGTGCAAAAAGGCGATATTCTTGCATCCATTGACGGTCAAGACATCTCACAACAAAGTATCACCTCCATTCATTTCATGCTTACAGGAAGACGTGGTCAGATTAAGCACCTGGAATTAGTCCGCCCCGGACACAAGCTTGAATTGCAAATTCCGTTGTGGAGCGTCTATGACATGCACGATCGCAACTCAGAATATATTGAGTATTACTGGTTCTTGCTCTATAACAACTTGATTACACCAGAACAATATCAAAGACTTGCAAAACCTTTTGAGCCTTATATTCAATAATGAAAAAATCTTTGAAAATAGCTATACCGATTATAGTGGTGGTATCACTTGCAGTACTAGCTTTTCCGCTTTCTAATAATTTAGCTAAAAGACAAATCGAAGAACCACTAGGTGGCTTAAACGAATTCAAGAAAGTATCAATCATCATGCAAAACAAGTGTGCCGACTGTCACACTAAAGGCAAGACGATTTATCCGTTTTACTCAAATTTTCCCATTGCTAAAAAGCTCATAGACGAAGACGTTCAACTAGCTTCAGACAATATGCCTTTTACTCGCGAAAAGTTGCTTGGTCTGCAAGAGTTCAGCCGCCTTGAATTATCCAAGATACACACAGTAATTGAATCTGGCGAGATGCCGCCAGCTCAATACAAGATTTTGCACTGGGATGCTTCACTGTCTGATTCAGATCGCAAAGCTTTTACTAGCTGGATTGAAGCCGAAACCAAATCACGCAAGGGCCAGAGATAGTTTTTTAGCCATTGCCACATCAAGGCTGTGTCCGCCTTTGATGCTAATAAAGCGTGCGTTAATGCGCAGTGGATTGACCCCACACAAAAACATATCTCCAATTAAATCTAGAATTTTGTGGCGAACAGGTTCGTCTTTAAAGCGTAATTCCTCGCTGAAGCCATCTTTAGTGAAGCTCACTACGTCTTTGTCGAAGCCAAGCATTTTGTGTTCCTGCAATGGACCAAAGGTTCGAGCGTCTGCAATATCGCTTATATTTTCGCCGCAAGCCCAAGTGCCCCAGACGCGACCTATTAAGGGATGGTTCATATCGAGCAAATATGAAGCGGAAAACTTTTGATCTGGAATTGCCATCACTATCTTGTCGCCTGAGCTAACAAAAACAGTTTCTTTCAAATCGATTTTATTTGAAATTGTTTTTTGCATTCCTGCATCTTGCAATAGCTTTACCCAAAAATCGCTTGAACCGTTGCCCATAGGCAATTCGGCACCTTCGACCTGGATTTCTAAATCTTCTATTCCGCAAAGTGCAATGGCACACATGAGATGTTCGATATAGCAGACTCGATATCTTTCTTTTCCAAGAGCGGTATTACGCACAGTGCTAACTACATTGTCATAAGTAGCAGGAACGCTTATTCTATTCCACGATTCATTCTGGTTCTTACAATAATTACCAAATTCAGACAATAAAAATGTCACACCAGATCCAGGTTTTGATTCTCTTATTGTGACAGTAATTTCCTGCCTGGAAGTAAGACCCTTACCCTGGAAAGTGAGCGATTTAGTCATCGACAGTTATTTTGCTTCAGCTAAATTGAGCTTTGCAATGATAGCTTCGAGTTCTCTAACTTTGTCTTTCAGTTCGCGAACATCGTCGTTGATGCGAGGAATGCGACGCATATTAGCGTGCATTTTGATCTGTTCTCTTGCGTTTGTAGCAGGAATGCCTACTTGTATTTCGCAATCATCAACATCGCGCATTACACCAGCAAGACCTTCGAGCACAACGTCTTTGCCAATGACCACGTGGTCTTTAATCTTAACACCGCCTGCAAGTATGGATCTATCACCAATGGTGCAAGAACCACCAATAGCCGAAGTTCCAATTACGATACAGTCTTTGCCAAGCTTGCAGTTATGAGCTATCAAAGCCAAATTATCTATCTTTGTACCGGTTCCAATAATAGTATTACCGATAGTGGCGCGGTCAATTGTGGCATAAGAGCCTACTTCAACATCGTCTTCGATAATTACTCTGCCGATTTGAGGAACTTTGATATGAGGATTACGCTCTTCTGATAAGTGACTGGAGTGCCCGCCTACATAAATTATTTCGGCATTAGTGGGACGAGCAGTGGTGTAGCCAAAACCGTCAGAACCAATACCAGCACCTTGTTGCAAAATAACGCGATTATGTATCTGGGTATAGTCGGCTATTAAACAAGATGGATAAATCAAACAGTCCTGTCCAATTTCCACTTTGCCGCCGATACTTGTGTGCGACATGATGATGGTATTGTCGCCCACTTTTGAATGCGGTCCAATTACTACATAAGGTCCAATACAAGCGCTTTGGCTTACAACAGCGGTCTTGTCGATTACAGCAGTTGGATGAATCCCTTTTTCAGGATAGAAACGCGGTGGAGCCAATTTCTGGCAAAGCTTCTGAATGGCTATCTTCGGACGCTTTACCAGAATTACTGTCTGTCCTTCTTTGGAGTAGTCGAGATCATGAGGCACTACCATTATTGAGGCCTGGCACTTGTCGATGAACTTCAGAATTTGCCTGTCAGTGACAAGAGCCATATCATCTTTGGTGGCTTTGAGCGGATCAAGAGCAATGCTGGTGACGGAGACATCAGCGTTGCCGCGAATCTGACCCTCTGCAATCTCGGCAATTTCTTTTGCCGTCATAGGAGTAGGCAGTTGCATAAATTGACCTCTGTATTATCGAATTTCTATTTGGTGGCAGCGGCGCTGGAACCAAGTCTTTGAACAACACCATCAGTGATATCGGTACCACCAAACATCACAACGCTCTTGTCGAGCACGGTGTCGCAATTTTTAGTTTTGGCTTCAGCTTTGATTGCATCGTCCAATTCTTTTTCCAAGTCTTTTTCCATTCCCATGGCTTTATCCTGGAATTTTTTGAATTCTTCGTCAATTTGAGCTTGCAATTTTTTGTGCATAGCTTGCAACTCAGGTTGCGGTTTTTTCGCTTTTTGAGCTGTTTGAAATTCTTTATTGTTTTTCTCGATTAGCTTGTGAAGCTTTTCTTCGTCATCTTTGATATCGGTTGCTGCTTTTTGCAAGCGAGGATATTTATCGTATACACGTTTTTTATCCACAAAACCAATTTTTTGTGGTCCACCCTGAGCCTTGGCTGCTTGGGCAAACGATGCGTTACAGGTCAAAACACCTACCAAAATCAACGAAAATGAAAGGGCTGTTTGTTTAAGCATGCTACTTTGAATTCTCCGTATTTTCAAGATTTCCCTGCAAGGGAACGCGCTCATCTTACACCATCTGGATAGAGCCGAGATCATAAGATATAGCCTGGTTTTTAAAACTTCTCTCCAAATCCAATATTGAATCTGGGAATGAAACTTCCACTCATAACTGACTGTATCAATGGCATACCGTAATCCAGCCTGACAAGTCCAAGCATAGGCACTTTCAAACGCACTCCAAGCCCGACTGATGCAGCAAGTGTGTTTCTGCCCATCAAACTGTTATTCAAGCCGCCACCTGTAACCACGCCTGCATCTAAGAATGTAGCTAATTTCACATGATCATTTACGAATTTTGTGACTTTACCACCATCTTTAGGCATAAAAGGAACCTTGGTGCGAAACTCGGCTGTACTCATCAAAAGTCCAGCTCCAGAGCCTAAATCTGAAAATTGACGATATCCGCGAACACCATTCCAGCCACCCAATCGGTACTGCGCAAACTGAGGCATACCGCCAAGTCCAGCTCCACCTTGCACATTGAATGCAAGAGTCGAGCTTTTTCCTACAGGCACAAACTTACTAACACTGGCGCCCAGCTTGGCAAAACTGTTTCCGGTCAGTCCAAGCGAAGGACCACCCGATAATCTTATAGATGTTCCTTTGGTCGGATCGATTGCCGCGTCGCGAGTGTCAAAAGCAAGAGTCGGTCTGATGCTCATGTAGAGCCCGCCTTGCATCTGGTCGTTTCTAACCTGACCAGCTAGCATATTTGCCTGGTCCATGGTAGCCGCACGCCCAGTAGAAACCGCTCGCGATGCCATTGCTAGCAATGTATTTTGTTCGCCTAGAAATCCGCCAAGATCCCTTAAAGAAGTATTTTCTCCTGTGAAACCTGTACTTAAGCTCCAGCCTTTTCTCAACGGCTTGGTAAGTGTCACACTGGCACCTAGAGTTCGTTGCTGCGCCTGATCTACAAGCATACTTGCGTTACTGCGACCAAACCCAGTGACAGCTAGAGATGTATTGGTGCCTTTTAAATTTGGCTCAATCCATGATGCTTCCATGTTGTAAGTGCGAGCGTTGGGAATGAAATTCTGACCGCCATTGTTCAAGTTATTAGCTACACCGCTAAACATGGCAGAGCCAACTTGAGAGTTGATAGACAATACCTGTCCTCTGCCTCTGAAGTTATTTTCAGAATAACTAAATTGTCCAAAAGGACCAGTAGCCGAATCGAGTCCACCGCCCATTCCCACTGAGCCGGTGCGTTTCTCTTCCACTTCAACCTTTAGTGTAAATTTCTCTGGATCTGTTGCAGACGGCTCCAGACTGCGTTTTATATCCTGGAAATATCCGTTTGCATATAGTTGACGCAAGTCAGCAGTAATTTGCTTTTCGTTGTAAGCGCTACCCGGCTTGAGTTTGAGTGCATTGCGGATGATTAAGTCTTTAGTTTTGCGGTTGCCAACTATTTCTATCTTATCTATAACGCCTTCGTTGACAGATAGGCTGACGCTGCCATCGGGGAAATCTTTGACGTCAGTTACACGAGCAAGCATAAAGCCTTTGTCGTGATAAAGCTGTTCTATTTTGTCCACCGAGGCAGAAAGCTGATTGATATTTTGTGGCTTACCAAGCTGCTCATTGAGTATTTTTGAAATCTCGTCTGATGAAACGAGGTTATTTCCCTGTACGCTGAATTGCGTAATTGGTGCGTTTTCCTGCACTCTAATTTTGAGCAACACACGATTGCCCGACTTACGCTCAGGTGTCACCTGCAAGGACTTGTCGTCGAAATAACCCATTTCGTTCACAGCTTTCAAATCTTCCATAATTTGATCGCGGTCAAATTTGTCGCCAGGTTTGGTTTTTATAACTGAAGTTATATTCTGAGTGGAAATTAGTCTATTTCCCTCAATCTGTATATCATCAACGGTTAGAAGGTCTTTGCTAGCTTGACCGTCGGTTTTGGTCGAATTTTCTTGCGCCGCTTTTTCGTTATTCGATTGAGGAGCGGTTTCGTATTCGGTATCACTCACTTCAGCTTCAAGCAATTTAGAACTTGCTTCGCCAACTTGTGCAGCCAGCACCGCAGGACATGCAAAGGTTGTCCAGATAAATGATGCGGCAAGTGCCACCGCAATTTTTTTTCTGCTCAGATCACGCTTCGACATAAGTTTTGGCAAAAGAGATTCCATCTTGACAGGCTTTGAAAATTCTACCATAGAGCGAGTAGCCATCCCGATTTATTTCATTAGATTGTAGTTCAAAATAGATCCAGTCCTTGACATTGCAACACTTCTTGACAGTTTCGGAACAAAGCGAGGAAAAAAATATTCCTTTAGAATTACCAGAAACACATTCTGTTTAGGAGATTCAATCTCCTGACAACCGCCACATTCCGGCAAGGGACCCTTCCAAGATGCAAATGAAAAAAACTGTTTTAACGGCACTGGCAATGGCATGCTTCTTAGGACTGCAAACCACACAAGAAAGTGCCCTGGCTAAAGACAAATTGGATTCTTCTAATAAATCAAAACTAATTGCCGAAGCAAAAGCAGGCATGCCTAAAGTTCTCGATTTCTACACAACATGGTGCGGTCCATGCAAACGCCTGGCGCCCCTGCTTGAAGAACTTGAAAAACAGTATAAAGACAAAGTCGAGTTCGAACGTTACGACGCAGAAGCTCCAGCCAACAAAGCTCTTGTAGAAAAATATAAAGTGGAAGCTTATCCTACTGTAGTCTTCATCGACAAAAACGGCAAAGTTTCAGATGTGATGAAAGGATGTCCTAAAACCAAAGACCCAATCGTCGAGCGCATCGATACACTGCTGAAACAGAAATAACTTATTAAGATGAGCAAGAAATTTCCCGGTACCTTCATTACTCTAGAAGGACCTGAAGGTGCCGGAAAAACCACACAGGTCAAGCATCTAACCACGCTCTTAACTGAGCGTGGAATTGATCATCTGGTCACGCGCGATCCTGGTGGCACTCCACTGGGAAAAAAAATCCGTCGCATTTTACTTACACCTGGACTTGAAGTGTCGCCTCGAGCTGAGCTTTTGTTGTATCAAGCAGACCGAGCCCAACATGTTGAAGAACTAATTCTTCCTGCACTTAAAGCGGGCAAATTAGTAATTTGCGATCGCTATACAGACTCGACAATGGCTTACCAAGGTTTTGGGCGCGGTATCGATTTTGAATTGATTGAAAATTTAAATCAAATTGCAACAGGTGGACTGAAACCCCAATTCACATTTTTGTTTGATTTAGACTCTGAAGAAGGTCTTTCCAGGCGGCATCCAGCCGGATACGATCGCATGGAGCGCGAAGCGATGGATTTTCATCATCGTGTGCGCCAGGGATACTTGACTCTGGCAAAAAAAGAGCCAGAACGCTGGTATATTCTGGACGCAGCCAAGCCATTATCGGCGGTGCAACAAGAATTTCAAGAAGTCTTTTTCAAAAAATACAGTTAGTATTTTTCGTTGCGTCCAAGACGCCACTGCATCTCTTTCAACACTTGGGCTACATCCTGGCGCAACTGAGATTCGTCATGCGCATCTAAAGCACCGCCAGCTTGATTACGTAAATATCGCTCTTTTGAGCCTAGGTCTTTTAAGCGCTGACTCATATTTTGAAAATCGCGCTCAGAGATTTTTTTCTCTTTTTTCTTTTTGTCTAAAAATTCGTTCGTATCTTCTATAAATGTAGACACCGGTGGATCTGCTGCAGCCGGCGGATTATATTGTGGGCTGAATACAATCGGCACGAAAGAGGGGTAACTCCATCCTGCAGGGATGCCGCAAAATGGATAGTAATAGCCCGACGGCGCCTTCCACATATTAATGTTGCATCTGCCAGCACTAATTGAAAATATTCCACCACCTACAGGCTGAGGCAAGCCAAAAGCTGGATACACCGCCGTTGATGGCGATAGCTTTCCAGGAGCAATATAAACCCCCGTGCCACAAGTTTTTCCTCCACCGCACCCACCACCAGATCCCTGGGCAAAGACCGGAGCTGTGCCCGCTAAGAGCACTAAACCTAATAAATAAGACACACTTTTCATAGTTTCACCAAAAGCAGTTACTTCTATTCTATACGTAATTTTTTGAAGGTTTAGGACGTCTTTTCCAGGTCCGGCTCTTTGACGCCGTCGCCTTTGATAAACCACTGAAAATTCATTTCTTCAGCACACATGTGCACCGAAACCATGCTCCACCAAACGATATAGCCAAGCATTGTGACGTTGTAGTTGCCCGAATTGGGCAATTTGCCTGTAAAAATCAAATAAAGCACACCTGGCATGCCAACCACAGCGCAGACTATGGAAAGTCGCCTTGCCACAAAGAACAATGGCTTGGTAAAGCGATGTTTGCTGCGGCTCAAGACCACGGCGGTGCAGAATAGAACAAAGGCGAGCACAAATCCACCAACTGCTGCATCGAACAAACAATGCCCTATTACAGCAATCGCAGCCTGCCCGACTTCGCTTACAGTCTGCCCGAAATTGAATTTTTCTGCTTGCCCTTCCATTTTTCGCTCCGTTTCTCTATATTTTAGCTGTCTTATCCTAGAGCTTTTAAGAAACTAACAAAAACTACATTTATAAATATGAAATTTGCCACTTACAAAATTAGTCTTCGAACCAAACTACTGATCGGTCTGGTGCCCCTGCTAGCGGGATTTATCGCTCCAAACACACCCGTCACAGGTGCCCCGGAGCAAATGAATCGAGCTGAGAAAATGCTTATGAATCTTCGACTTGGTCAGGGTTCTGCCACTTTCTATCTACTTGAAGCAGCTCGCCAAAGCAAAGATGTGGAAAAAAACTTGCGCAAAGCACTATTTCAGATCAGAGAAGTAGACAAAGCTTACGCCAAATCTAAGGGCAAGCCAGACAGCAAATATTTGGAGGCAATTACAGTAAAGCTCAATAGTTGCCAAGAAAAAAGTGCCGATACGACTCGCTTAATTGAAGATTCGGTAAGCGATCTCAAAGAACAAATCAACGACGCCTTATTGCGATAGTACTTTAGTGATTCGAAAACAATGTCTTAGCTGCTTTCAAATTTATTCGGCCGAAGACAGTGTCTGCGCCAAAGACGGCAATGCCCTTTCGACCATTCTTGTGCAAGATCTGGATGGCTCTCTAATTTCTGGTCGATATCAGATTGAAAAAGAAATCGGACGCGGTGGCATGGGCGTCGTGTATCAAGCGCTGCAACTTGGGCTAGATCGCAAAGTGGCACTAAAAATGCTCTTGAACGATCTAAGCAAAGACGACATCGGCTGGAAACGATTTGAAGTGGAAGCGAAAGCCGCAAGTTCGCTCAATCATCCAAATATCATCAAAATATATGAGTATGCAGTTTCTGAATTTGGACTGCCCTATATGGTGATGGATTTTGTCGAAGGCGAATCTTTAGACGAGCTCTTAGATCGGCAGCACAAGTTGAGCGCCAAGCAAGCGTTGCCACTCTTTGTCGAAATTGCAAACGCTCTCAATCACGCCCACAAAAGAAATGTGGTGCATCGAGATTTGAAGCCAAGCAACATAATGCTCATAAAAAATGATGACGATGAAATAGATAACCTTGAGTCTGAGCTAAAACCACTCATTTTAGATTTTGGTATCGCTAAAATCTTCACCCAGGCAGGCAAAGCTGCTCTCAATCTCACAAAGACTGGGGAAGTTTTTGGCTCGCCGCTCTACATGAGCCCCGAGCAGTGTATGGGTCAGCCTCTAGATCCTCGCTCTGATATTTATTCGCTTGGATGCATTTTGTATCAAGCACTGAGTGGAGATACACCAATTAAGGGCGAGAATTTTTTGAATGTTTTATTCAATCATATGAACGCCAAACCCAAGACACTAGATTCGGTATCACTAAAAATTCCCGAACAACTTGTTGAAGTAATCTACAAATGTCTGTCTAAAAGTCCCTCGGATCGATACGAAACGATGGCTCAACTCAAAAGCGATCTAATATTCATAAACTCACAACTGAATGAATTAGAAACGTTTTCTCCCTCTAATTCTTTTGAAACTAAAGAAAATCTAGATCTGGAAAAATCGTTGCTCGAAGATAGAACAATCAATGTCACAGGAGATGCTGTTAATGATAGAACTCCAGATCAATCCTGCAATGATTCTAAAAATACAAATAGCATTGCCAAACCTGAATCTGAGTACATCAAAAATTTAATCAGTTCAGCAGAATCAGGCAGTCTAGAAGCTCAATTCGATCTTGGCTGGGCCTATGAGTTAGGCGATGAAATAGAACCAGATATGAGAATGGCATTTCACTGGATTAAATCTGCTGCTGAAGGCGGACATTCTAAGGCAATGCACAAAATTGGCTACATGTACGAAAATGAATTAGGCACCGCCAAAAATGAAAAACGCGCATTTGAATGGTACAAAAAAGCAGCCGATGCAGGCGAACTTCACGGGGAGCGCGACCTAGGTTATTGTTACCGCTACGGTGTTGGTGTCGATATCGATTTAGATATGGCTTATTTCTGGTCGTTGAAAGCGGCTCAAAATGGTGACTTCACTTCTCAATGCACTTTAGGTGATTTTTTCTATCATGGTATCATGCAAGAAAGGGACATCTCCAAAGCCATTGAATGGTACACAATGTCTGCAGAGCAAAACGATTCCTTTTCTCAGCATAGTCTTGCTGCAATCTATTTAAACGAAGCAGAACATCTGGATCCAGTGCGTGGTGTGATGTGGCTCGAACAAGCAGCCGAACAGGGTCTGGCTGCAGCTCAATATGATTTAGCCATGCTTTATAAGCGCGGCAAAAATGTAAAAATCGATCAAGAAAAATATTTGAACTGGCTATTGAGCGCAGCAGAGCAGAATCACAAAGATGCCGTTATCGAAGCGTCAAGTCATTACTTTATGCGCAGACGAGAAGGCAAGAACTTGTCGCACGCACTGCATTGGCTCAAACTTGCATCAGATTTGGGAGACGAGCAAGCCTTGACGCGCTACAAGCAATGCAAAAAAGAGTCGGCCCCATAAAATTTTTTGCCACGTTTTTTCGCCAAGAAAAATTTTCGCGCGACACTTCTATCCGCCTGAAAAATCTATTCCGATATCGGAATACGTTTTCAAAAAGGCAATAGAGGGCCAAGAAGCCCCGAAAATTCAGTCTTTTGAGAAAAAAAATTGGCTCCGACAGGATTCGAACCTGTAGCCTGGCGATTATGAGTCGCTTGCTCCACCATTGAGCTACGGAGCCACATCTACAAAAGAGACATAGCAAAAGGATATATCATTTCACCTTAGTTGTGGTCATGAATTTTTCCACAAAATCGGTGCTGACGTCTCCAGCTTGAAAAACAGAATGCGACAAAACTACTTGGTGAAAAGGTATTGTCGTTTTGATACCAGTGATGGCGTATTCGTCTAGAGCTCTTTGCATTCGCTGAATCGCCTCTGATCTATCTATGCCCCACACAATCAATTTACTGACGAGCGAGTCATAATAGGGAGGAATAGTGTATCCAGGATAGCAATGACTATCCACACGCACGCCCGGTCCGCCAGGCGCGATATAAGCATCTATGCGACCTGGTGATGGCAAAAAGTTTCTATCTGAATCTTCCGCATTGATGCGACATTCAATCGCGTGTCCACGAAAAACAACATCTTCTTGCTTCAAGCTCAAAGGTTCACCAGCAGCCACGCGTATCTGCTCTTTAATAAGATCTATGCCAGTAATCATTTCGGTGACTGGGTGCTCTACTTGTATACGAGTATTCATTTCCATGAAATAAAACTGATTGTTGCACCAGATGAATTCGACAGTTCCTGCACCCTCGTAACCAATAGATTTGGCCGCTTTTACTGCAGCATCTCCCATTTGTTTGCGCATTTCAGGAGAAAGAGCCGGACTGGGTGATTCTTCAATCAATTTTTGGTGACGGCGCTGAACAGAACAATCGCGCTCACCCAAGTGAATAACATTACCAAATTGATCCGCCATGATTTGAATTTCAATATGGCGAATAGGCTTCAAATATTTTTCAATATAAACGCCGCCATCCCCAAAGGCGGCTTGCGCTTCAGATCTAGCAGCAGACATTGCCGATGCCAATTGACCCGCATCGCTTGCAATACGCATACCGCGACCGCCACCACCTGCAGTGGCTTTAATAATTACAGGGTATCCAATTTCATCCGCTAATCTAAATGCTTCCTTGTCAGACTCAACAAGACCATCAGATCCAGGAACACAAGGAACACCGGCCTTCTTCATTGTTTCGCGAGCAGATGCTTTATCTCCCATCGAATTTATGGCATACACAGATGGTCCAATGAATTTGATTCTATGATCTTTGCAAATATCGGCAAAATTTGCATTCTCTGACAAAAATCCATAGCCCGGATGAATGGCATCAGCACCAGTCACCACAGCAGTCGAAATAAGTGCTGGAATGTGCAAATAACTTCTTTGAGATTGCGCCGGTCCAATACAATATTGCTCATCTGCCAGTTTGACATGGAGCGATTCTGCATCAGCCTGCGAGTATACAGCAACAGTTTGAATGTCCAGTTCCTGGCAGGCTCGGATGACCCGAAGGGCAATCTCACCTCGATTTGCGACTAAGACCTTCTCGAACATATTTAGATTTAGTCCTTAGCCTCTAGGATCAACAAGAAAGAGTGGCTGACCATATTCAACTGTGGTGCCATTATCAACTAAAATTTTGACGATGCGACCAGCCACTTCAGTAGGCATGTCATTCATCAATTTCATTGCTTCGATAATGCAAACAGTCTGACCAACAGACACTCTGTCACCAATTTCGACATAATTTGCCGCACCAGGTGAAGGCGCTCTATAAAATGTACCGACCATTGGAGATGTGATTTGCAAATAGTTCGCTTGAGGCTCTTCCACCTTAGCCGGTGCTGGAGCGGGCGTGGGCGCTGGTGGCGGAGCGGGTGCAGGCGCAACTGCAACTGGAGTAGATGACTGTGGTGATGATTTAGACAAGCCAGAATTGTTTTGTCCGCCACCTGAATTACTATCAGCATAATTGCTGCTAGAAGCGGCATTGACGCTCACATTTTTGGAGCCAAGGTCCTTTTTCACCGTAATTCGCTGGTCGCCGAATTCGATCGTCAACTCTGACACGTCGGTCGAACTGACTACATTTAAAAGGTCGCGAATCTGGTCGAGATCTATTTTCACGAGAAGTTAAACCCTTGTTATGTATTTTCTGGAGCGTGTATCAACTCTGATTTTGTCGTTCAGCTTGATGTGAAAAGGCACGGTGATTACAGCGCCAGTTTCGAGTGTGGCCGGTTTGCCACCGCCTGAGCTAGTGTCACCACGCTCATCGGGGACAGTGTCAGTCACTTCAAGCTCAACAGTGTTTGGCAATTCGACCCCGATTACTCGACCGTCGTAACGCAAAACTGTAATGCCTTCAAGACCTTCTTTCAAAAATTCGTCAGAACCGCCAAATTTAGCCGGTTCAATTTCAAACTGATCAAATGTTTGCATATCCATTAATGTGTATGCATCGCCAGATTTGAACAGATACTGCATGTCTGACTTTTCCACCACTGCCGATGGAACCTTCTCCGCAGCGCGGAATGTGGCTTCAAGCACATTGCCTGTTTCCACATTTTTCATTTTGGTGCGAACAAAAGCGGCACCCTTACCTGGTTTGACGTGCATGGCTTCAACAATCTGCCATACTCCGTTATTGTGCTGAATGGTGACGCCGGGTCGAAAATCGTTCGATGAAATCATGCCTGAAATGAGCCTCGATCTAGATAGCCAGATTTTATCACTATAGCTAGCCTCAATTTGCCTTCGTTTTATTTTGCGACATTTGTTAACCGGCGCATCGACGTTAATTTGCTCTAGGGTTCAAAAGCCGTCTATAATGCGGTTTTTACAACTTAGCAAGAGCTAAACAGCTCGGCTTAACCCAGCGCAAAAGTAGATGAAAATGGTAAAAGTTATAATGTCAGAAGAAGAAACGCTACAGAGCAGTCACTGGAATGCCGAGCAGATAGAGTCCAAATGGACCGATTACTGGTTCTCTCGAGAGCTTTTCAACCTATGGATTAAGTCTGAACGTCCCAATTATTCAATAGCTCTACCCCCGCCGAACATTACAGGCAATCTTCACATGGGGCATGCGCTGAACGGCACTTTACAAGATGTTTTAATTCGCCTTAAAAGAATGCAAGGCTTTAATGTCCTTTGGCAACCCGGCACAGACCATGCTGGCATTTCTGCCCAGATGGTTGTCGAGAAGAAGTTGAGACTTCAACATCAAGAAGAAACCAAGAAAAAGCCGCAAGAAGAACGCAGACCTTTTAGCAGGCAAGCAATTGGTCGTGAAAATTTCATCGCCAAAGTAAAAGAATGGCGCGAAGAAAACGGCAACCAAATAATGCACCAGTACAAAAAGCTGGGTGTGAGCTTCAACTGGGACCGTGTCGCTTACACAATGGACGACGAATACGTCAAAGCTATTTATCGCGCATTCGTTACCCTTTACAAAGAGGGACAAATTTACAGAGGCAAACGCATCACCAACTGGTGCCCACGCTGCCTGACAAGCTTGTCCGACTTGGAAGTCGAGCACAAAGAAGAAAAAGGCAAGCTCTATCACGTCAAATATAAAGTAGTTGATTCTGACAAGGAACAAATAGTCGTTGCCACCACGCGTCCTGAATCAATTTTCGGTGACGTTGCAGTTGCAGTTAATCCAACAGACGCTCGCTACATACATTTGATAGGCAAAAAGGTTCGCGTTCCACTGAACAACTTAGAAATCGAAATCATAGAAGACCATTATGTCGACAAAGATTTTGGTACCGGTGCGCTCAAAATCACACCAGCACACGATGCAAACGACTACGAAGTGGGACAACGTCACAAGTTGCCACAAACTTGCGTAATAGACGAGCACGGCAAACTAATTGTATGTGCTGAAGTTCCAGAAAAGTATCAAGGCAAAGATAGATTTGCTGTGCGCGAAGCTGTTGTAGAAGAACTCAAATCATTAGATCTTCTAGACAAAGAAGAAGATTATATTCATGGGGTTGGTCAGTGCGAGCGCTGCGCCACGGTTATCGAGCCTTATTTGTCTGAGCAATGGTATTTGAGCATGCAAGAATTGGCTCGCCCAGCCATTGCCTGTGTCGAAGAAGGCAAAGTCAAATTCATTCCAGAGCGTTATGAATCTACTTATTTAGACTGGATGAAAAACATTCGCGACTGGAACATAAGCAGACAATTGTGGTGGGGACACCGCATCCCGATATGGACTTGCAACGCTTGCCAAAAAGAAGACGCTTATGAAATTCCACCGACCAAGTGTCCATCATGTTCGAGCACCGATTTAACACAAGACGAAGACGTACTCGATACCTGGTTCTCGTCGGCACTCTGGCCGTTTGCCACACTTGGTTGGCCCGATGAAAATACGCTTGAACTGAAACATTTTTATCCCACTACAATTCTTTCTACCGCGCGCGAAATCATCAACCTGTGGGTTGCACGCATGATTTTCATGAGTCAAAAATTCATGAAAACAGTCCCTTTCAAATATGTACTGATTCATCCTGTGGTTCAAACAGAAGATGGAAAACGCATGTCAAAATCGAAAGGCAATGCCGTTGATCCTCTCGACATGATCTCCAAATATGGTGCCGATGCAAACAGATTTTTGTTTATATCGATGGGTGTTAAAGGCGATCAAGACGTGCGCTTCCGCGAAGAACGCCTGGAAGAATACAAACGATTTGTCAATAAGTTATTCAACGTCGGAAAATTTGTGGTATCACAATTAGAAGACTACGAATTTGGTCCGCTCGAAACAGCGAAAATGACACTTGCTGATAAATGGATCATTTCCAAATACGAAAGTCTGCTCGATAGAATTGATGCTGGTTTTGCAAACTACGATTTCGATGATGTCGCCCGCGATCTTTACGATTTTGTTTGGGATCAATTCTGCGACTGGTATATCGAAATTGCAAAAGTACAATTGCAAGATAAAAACGAATCTGGTCAAACCAAGCACATTCTCTATTCCATTTTCGAAGGCTTGATGCGTGCAATGCATCCAATCATGCCATTCTTCACAGAAGAAATGTGGTCGCACTTACCTAAGCGCGAATCGCTTGCCGACTTAGATTCAATCATGTTCGCTCCTTATCCGCACGGCAACACCACTTATATAAATAAGAAAGCGGAAGATGAAATGAATTACTTTATAAAAGTAGTTCGCTCAGTTCGCAACATCAAACAAACATTTGATGTTCCTGTGAATGTCCCTGCCGAAGTGGTTATCAACTCAACCAAGAAGTCAGAACACGACATACTTATGGCGAACAAAGCCAATTTAATTCGACTTGCAAAAACAACTGAAAACCCGCTTCCTGAATACAATGCAAGACATGTGATACCAGAAGGCAAAGTTGCACACGAGATTTTTGGTGATACCAGAATCAACGTAGTGCTCGACTCTTTGATTGATGTCTCAAAAACCAAGGACAAAATTCTTGCTCGCAAAGCCGCCAAGGAAAAAGAGCTAGAGCGCATCAAGAACTTGCTTTCATCAAAAGGTTTCCTCGACAAAGCACCAGCAGATCAAGTCGAAAAGCAAAAACAGCAAGCTACCGAAATTGAAAATCAAATCGCAAGCTTTGATGCTCAAATGAAAATACTCGAATCCTAGTTCGAAAATTTCAGTTTGGTTTGTTGATCATAAAAGTAGCGAAATGCTCGAAAAATTGATCTAGTACAGATCGCACAGAGGCAAATTCAGGCGTTTTATCAAGCGCGTTATTCATGCACACCATCCAGGCATCGCGCTCCGCTTGCCCAATTGCAAACGGCATGTGACGTGCGCGCATTCGCGGGTGTCCCTTCTCGTCACTATATGTGGTTCTGCCACCAGTACGCTGAATTAAAAATAGTGCCAGACTGCGCTTGGCGTTATCCAGATTCTCAGGGTATAACGGACGCAAAACAAAGCTCTGCTCTACCCCAGCGTAGAACTCGTCTACGAGCCGAAAGAACGGCTCTTCAGCACCTATTTGCTTATATACTTCACCAAGGGGATCCATTTCGATTTCTACAAATTACTGAGCAGTTTTGGGTGGTCCCATCTCGATGGATGCTTTGTTTTCAGTAGTTGGACCTAGCCTGAGTTCGGTCACGATAAAAATGGGATCTGTGTCCATATCTGTAGAGCCAGAGCGCATTTTACGTGCGTAAAAGGTAATATATTTATCATGCTGAAAAGCAAACAGGTTATAAGGCTGCGAGCCACTCTTTGGTTTGATTTGATAGCATTTCACAGCTTTGAGAGAAGTGACAGCACTCAGTGGCAAGCCGGTTTCTTTGGCAATACGAGCCGAAGTTAGAGTTACTTCGCGCTTGTTGTTGTCGTTCAAATAATCTTTGGAAAAACGATTGTTGGTCAGGTTGCCCATGTCGCCCACTTCGTAGCACTCCACTGTTACTTCTTCAGGGCTTGTAGCGATAGATACATTGGAGAAGTCTTCGGCGATTTTAACAGTACGCAAAACTGGTCTGTCCAAGTAAGTACCCTTGGTCAGGTCGAGTCTTTTGGCTTTGATTGGCACGAAGCTTTTATTGTTGAAGCGAACAGTCACTTGACAGTCGGGCAAAACGAGCACGTCGTGCTCTTTGTCGAAGACGAGATATTGGGCAAGAGCCGGTGCTGCACAGGCAATTAGACCCAGAGTCAGAACCACTCCAGAAACAAGTGATTTAAATTGGATACCGTTGGATTTCATGCCATTTCTCCGCGTCTCTACATATCAAGGATGCGTTTAATGATAACAGATATTCCAAATCGGACATTTGTCCCGCAGCATGGACAGTTGTCCCGTTCCGTGATACTGTCGAAATAGAGGGGAAAACATTGAAAAATACTGCTTTTAACTTAGAAAATCTTTCTGAATTACCATTCGGCTGTCAGGTAAACACTCTTAGAAAGCTATTTGGTTTTAACAAGACTGAGTTCGCAGAAATTCTTGGTGTTAATACCAAAACCATCCAACGCTGGGAAGACGAGTTAAACGAAACGCCTTCTAGCAGCGGAAACAGACAAGCCATTGACACTTTAGTGACTATTGCCGAAAGCTTGGGCGACCTATTTGAGCCTGATATGATCAAGGTTTGGGTAGAAAGACCTAATCCAGCTCTACAAGGTGAACGCCCCAAAGACTTTGTCAAAAAGCCTGGTGGTATTTTCTTGATGGGACATTTATTAGGCAATCTAGGTCGATAACATCGCTCTTGATACTAAAAGACTTTATTCGGTTAAAACCGAAGAAACTAAAGGCGAGTTTTTCCGGTACATTCGCACTAAATATGCAAATGAACCTTTGTCTACAGAAGGCGCATTCCAAAATGGTGGGCGCTACAATGTAGCCAAACTTTTTGCTGCTTTATACCTGGGATTCGACCGTCAAACCTGCGAAGCTGAAATAAGCACTGGTATCGCAGCTGGTGTTCCATTTAAGACGGGCGCCTTCACCGTCTAGCAATACAAAACTAATTTACAAGAAGTTCTTCGGCTCGATAAGGAAGATATCCTCAACCAAATTGGTATTGCGAGTATTGACATTACTAAAATTGGGGATCATTGGACAGCAAGCGGAATTGGAGAACATATTCACAATCGTGGTTCAGAAGGAATAGTGGCCTAGGTATATGGCCTACTGATCAAAAGCAACGTGCTTAAACATTACTCTTGTACCGATCTCTGCATCACGAGCAAGAACCTCTTCAGTTTGCGAGACTAGAAAGTTTTCCATCTGCAAATAGATTCGATCTGCATGCTCAGCTTTAACTAACTGTTCCCATTCAGAAATCGAGCATTCATCTATGTCTATAGATAGTTTTTGGATAAAGTCCGGATTTGGTTCATTTGATACCAGAGAAACAAATTTCTTTCCGTCGTGCTCGCTTTGAGCCATGTCATAAGACATAATCGGCATGAAGTCAACGCGCGTGTGGACCAACTCTGGCAACAGCAAACTTCCAAGCAGACTTGAAGTTAAAAGCGAAGAGCCATTTGCCATGGCAAGCGCTTGTTCTAACTTGGGAATCTCGACGTGCTCATCTTGAAGAAAAAGCTCAACTTTGCCATCTTCAAAATGAATGTGTTTTTCGTCGGTGAAATTTTCACTTCTCCATCTAAATGAAAATCTATCGGGTCGAACATAATAAGTTTCAAATTCGATTATAAAGTCTCTCGAAAACGCCATGCCCGAATCACGATAAGTACGACATGAAGCGTATCTATCAACGACTGCTTGAATTAATTGCTCAGCATTACCTGAAATCACCGCTCTTCCTTGAGTGCCCCATTTGTATTAGCTAGCACATGGCGTGACGAGTAACTGCATCTTAGTATTTGCACGGATTTAAAATGGCGACTTCGCATGAGGTGTCAACCCGACCCATTCGTCACAAAGATGACTATCATAAAAAAGTAGCCAGGTACCTTCCGGCAATGCGTATTTCCTGACCACACTTAGCAAAATTGGCAAGGCTCGCTCAACATCACGAAGAACCAGATCAACAAAAATACTAGATAGTCCGGAGCCAATTCCCAGAACGCATCCAGCTCCTTCTTTACGCAACTCACCGTCTAACGCAAAATGGAATTCAGTTCTTTTTGCCTGAGCATACTCTGAATCATAATCGAATGGCATTGACTTGATGTAGCAAAAAACCTCTCCCAGTTTCGAGTGGCACTGCGAGTGAAAATAGAGTGCATTCATCACAGCAAACAAAACTAATTGGATTTTCATCGAGTAAAATAGTCGCTCTTTACGCCCAGGATGACTTTCGTCTTCTGTGTCGCGAGCAACCGTCCAATTCGATAATTCTTCGCTATCATCTAATGTGACGAGATCGCTCACAAATTTTTCAGGAAGACCAGCAAGATATAACTGCTTCATCCTTTCACACTCTGCCTTCAACTGGCTCAATTCAAAAGTTTGAGGTCCAGACTTACCTATCACTTTGTTGAAAAATTTCGAGGGAGACGACGGTGGTTTTGACATCATTACCCTGTCAACCCATCGTTCGAACAATTCCTCGCCAAGCGCGTATTTGCCTATGCGAATGCACTTGTCAATGCT
>CAZSHS010000049.1:0-30926 GCA_964606665.1 uncultured Candidatus Obscuribacterales bacterium
CCTGTTTGCCATGCTCCATCGCTCTTAGCAGTGCTTCTACAATCGGTGAGTTTTTACCCGCGCGGTAAAGTGTCATTTTAATAGCTAGAACAGACGGATCTAGAGCTGCCCTATTCAGAAAGCTCACTATCGGTTGAAAGGAATCATATGGATGGTGCAATAAAATATCGCGCCTTGCAATATGAGCAAAAATATCTTCGTCTTGTGTATCTGCGCTCAAACTGTTTGGAACAAATGGCACAAACTGAGGAAACTTGAGCTGCGGCTTGTCTAAGTTTGCAATATATTTTAGATTGCTCAGTGAAATGGCACCATCTACAAGATATACATCTGATGCTTCAATCTGCAGATTTGACATCAAAATATCTAAGATGTGTGCAGGCATTTCGCGGTCTACTTGCAATCGAACAACGTCGCCAAATCGGCGCTGCCTGATACCTTCTTCTGTAACTTCGAGTAGATCGCCTGCTTCCCATTCTTGTATCTCTACTTCTGCATCGCGGGTTACGTGAAAAGGATGAGTTTCAAGAATATTCATTCCTGGAAAAAGAGCATCTAGGTTCGCCATCACCAGGTCTAAAAGCCAGATATAAGTTTCTTGTCGGGGACCTTGCGATGATGTGCCACCAACCTGACTTACAAGTTGTTTGGACGAGCGAGCGACTGGCACCAGTTGTGGTAGCGAATCGGGAATTTTTACACGAGCAAAGCGTGCTTCACCAGATGCTCTACGTACTGACACAGCCAAGTTTAAACTCAAGTTTGAAATATGTGGAAATGGATGCCCTGGGTCGAACGCCATGGGCGTGAGAACCGGGAAAATCTTGTGCAAGAAATATTGTTTGATGTCGAGTTTTTGCTCAGGCTCAAGCTCGTCATATTTGACGATATTAATGCCTTCTCCTTTTAAGGCCGGAAGCAAATCTTGCATAAGGCACTCTTGTGAGGAAACAAGAATTCGGTTTACTTCAGAACCAATTTCTTCTAACTGTTCGTAAGGGCTCAGACCGTCAGGACCAGAGCGCAGAGTGCCAGCCTCGATTTGACGCTTTAATCCGGCGACACGCACCATGAAAAATTCATCTAAATTAGAGCCCACAATGGATAGAAAACGAATACGCTCAAGCAGAGGATTAGCAGGATCCTGCGCTTCTTCAAGCACGCGGCGCTGGAATGAAAGCAGGCTCAGCTCACGATTTACATAAAGACGATTATCATCGAGAGAATTGAGATTAGCTAGGGTAACGTAGCTTGGAAGAGTCGGCCAGGTGCCTGTTTGGGCATTAATGCTCGGCGGCAAATTGGCAGGCATCATGGGGGGAGCTAAATTTTCTTCGGGCTCGAAAGCCTCGGGTTTGTCCATTTCGGCTGAAGAATCAAGGTTTTGGGAAGTCTGGGTCATAAATCACTTAAACGCTGGAATTACGCCCTAAATATATACTTCCCATCACATATAAGAAATGAACTGATTATATAATTAAGTTTCAATCATGACTGCTGATAATGGGCGTAAGACGCTTGTCAAAACGGGCAAATAAGCCCAAACTGACGAGATGAGAATTTTTCCTGGAAAACCTTATCCATTGGGCGCTACCTGGGACGGAATGGGGGTAAATTTTGCCATCTTTTCCGAACATGCCACCAAAGTGGAGCTGTGCTTTTTTGACTCAGTTGAAGCTAAGACCGAAACAATTAAATTCGAGTTACCCGAATACAATAACCATGTTTTTCACGGTTATCTAAGAGATGTTCATCCAGGTCAACTTTACGGATATCGTGTCTACGGTCCATACGAACCCGAAGAAGGGCACAGATTTAATCCTCACAAATTGCTTACAGACCCTTACGCCAAGCTCATTGCTCGACGTCTCACTTGGAACGATGCCTTGCACGGATATGTCATTCCAAATAGCACCATTCCAGATGTGTTGAAAGAAGCGGACAAGTCTTTCGATACCAGGGATAGTGCTCCGTATGCACCTTTGTGTGCTGTCGTGGATGGTGCGTTTAACTGGGGCAACGATGTGCGTCCCGATGTTCCATGGCACAAGACTATTATTTATGAAGCGCACGTAAAAGGCATGACCAAGCTTAATGAGCTTATCCCCGAAGGTTTGCGCGGAAGCTATTTGGGACTTGCATCTGAGCCTGTGATACAACATTTGAAGAAGCTAGGTGTTACTGCCTTAGAACTAATGCCGGTGCACCAACGTGTCTCCGAGCGAAGATTAGTCGAGTCAAATCTGACTAACTATTGGGGCTATAACACACTCTCTTTCTTCGCACCAGATAGTCGCTTCGCCAGCCAAACATCGAATTTGAGCGCAGTTCAAGAATTTAAAATTATGGTCCGCTCACTTCATGCTGCCGGCATCGAAGTGATACTAGATGTAGTATATAACCACACTGCTGAAGGTTCGCACTTAGGACCGACTCTATCTTTTCGTGGTATAGACAATTTAAGCTACTACCGCACTGATCCTAAAAATAGACGCTATTATGTTGATTACACTGGATGCGGCAATACACTAAATATGGTGCATCCAAATGTGATTCAAATCATCATGGATAGCCTTCGCTATTGGGTCGAAGAAATGCGAGTGGACGGATTCAGATTCGATCTTGCCAGTGCCCTTGCTCGCGAACTCTACGATGTAAACAAGCTTTCTGCATTCTTTGATGTTATACAACAAGATCCTGTGATATCACGGGTAAAACTAATAGCCGAACCTTGGGATTTGGGAGAAGGCGGATATCAGGTTGGAAACTTTCCAATATTGTGGACAGAATGGAATGGAAAATATAGAGACACTGTGCGCAGATTCTGGCGAGGAGATGCAGGTGTACTGGGCGAACTGGCAACAAGACTTACAGGCAGCAGTGACATTTATGAACACTCCGGCAGAAGCCCTCACGCTAGTATCAACTTTGTCACCTGTCACGATGGATTTACTCTCAAAGATTTAGTCAGTTATAACTCCAAACACAATGAAGCAAATTTAGAAAACAATCGCGACGGTGAAGAGCATAACAACAGTTTCAATTGCGGATTTGAAGGGCCAACTCAAGATCCGCAGGTGAATGCTCTGCGACTTAAACAACGCAAAAATATTATGGCCACACTACTATTATCAATTGGAGTGCCGATGATAAGTGGTGGCGATACTCTTGGACGCACTCAAAGAGGAAATAATAACGCTTACTGCCAGGACAGCAATTTAAGTTGGACAAGTTGGGATGTTGCAAGCGATTCAGACGATCTCGACTTCTATGATTTCGTCGGACAAGTAGCAAAGGTCAGGCGCAATCAGGCAGTATTACAGCGTAGAACATTTTTCAAGACTGCCACAAGCGTCGATTCATCCAAAGCAAAAACAAAAGAAGTAGTTTGGCTTAAAGAAGACGCCACTGAAATGATGGAGCCCGATTGGTTAGAAGCCAAACGCAAACATCTTGGTGTCATCTTCGAAGGCAATTATCCAAACTCAGAATCGGGCAATTCACTCTTGATTCTATTCAACGCATCCACAGCCGATGTGCCTTTCACCCTGCCAAGTCACGAGGACCATTTCTGTCTCACGCAATACATGTCACCAAGTATTCTTGCAGCTAAGAAAAGCTGGACACTGCTTGTTGAAACAACATCTAAATTATCTAGCAGTTGTTGGGGAGCTGGCTCTACTTTTGTGGTGCCTGCTCAAAGTATGGCATTATTTGAGTTAACTGAAATCCCCGAACTCAATGAAGAAGAAGAGCGATTGGAGCCCGATACGTTTTTGGGCTAATTTTTGAGATACGGTTTCACCGAGCGACGCGCTAAATCCAGCATAATTCCGGTGGGTAAAAGGCACGCAAAAATTATCGCAAGTAGAATCAAGCTGTCTTTATCAAAATGCAGTTCGTCTTTGGAAACCCCTTTAGTGTTTTGCGTTATCAGATGTTCCCAGCCGACCTGTTTAGGTGGAACGTCAAGACCGTAGGGCAGATTTTTTAGTAAATCAATTTTTTGGATTTTAATTCCTTGAAATTTTGAAGAAGAGAAATACAGATGAATTGGACCATTTCCTTCCAAAGAGATCAATTTGTTCAAGCTGTCTTCGCTTTTCCAACTTGAGAAAAGCCTATTATCGTTTCTCCACCAGGCAAGTTCATCTGGAAAGATCGGTATTTCGAAATGGTGCGATTCGTCATTGAACGAAAGTATGTAATAACCTTAATGCTTTCGGTTTTTCAATATGCCAATCTTTGATATAGACGTGGTGTTCTGAGGCCATAATTGGACCAATTGCCAGAACTGGCAAATTTAAGACGCTAAGAAAAAGGGCAAGGAATGCCAGAATTTTCGCCATAACCAAACCTGCAAAAATACCGTCTTAAAACTCTCTACACTGTGGCGAGATTTATTTCACCCCTGCCATCAGTCTAATTCTAAGTCTAGATCCAGATCGTCGACATACTCTTTGTCGTATCTTTCGACAATGTCTTTGCAAATTGAGATGAGTTCTGGCTTGATATGCACTTCTAATGAGTGAATCTGCTCTTCAAATTCTTCGAGAAGTTCTTCAGCATATAATTGTTTCGAGGCTTCTGGTTTGTTTATTTCTGCTGACTCCCAGTACACATAACTCAACGCATCGCAGATGTGCATTATGTCTAAGGAATTTGCTAGGTCATAGATATAATCTACAAAATTGATAGTGTCTTCTTCTGAGTGCAAGTAAGCTTTAGCTGTGTCTATCAAAGTGTAGAGGGTGTAATAGAATTGTTCGTTGTAGTTAGCCAGAATATAATTAGCTGTTCTAAAAAGTACTTTGTCTCCATCGGATTCTTGTGCCGACTCTGCAACAACTAGTAGATGTTTAAATTTAAACAGATTAGCGGCTTCAATAAACATAGCCCTTACAGATTCAATGTCAGCTTGTCCTTCAATTAATTTTCGTGCTGAACTTCTTATATCAGAGAATTGCAAGTTGCTATTTCACCCCTGCCATCAGTTTCTTGATAGTAGGTGTTAACAAAAAGAGGATAAAGCCGGCGGTAATGCCTGCACCACCCATAGAGGCATAAAGTGTAATCATGCTTTGTGCATTTTTTTCGTCAAAGAATGTACTGAGATATCCAGCTAGATAATTACCCAGTGAGTTGCCTAAGAACCAAACTCCCATCGTTAAGCTGAGAAAGCGTACTGGAGCTAGTTTTGTGACGGTACTGAGACCAACTGGTGACAGGCAAAGTTCGCCTATTACTTGGAACAAATAAACAAACACAAGCCACATGAAACTGACTTTGCCTTGAGCTGCAAGCATCGAAGCTGGCACCATAAGCGCAATACCAAGTCCTAAGAAAATCATCCCGAACATAAATTTGCCGGGAGCGGAAGGTTGTTTGTCGCCTAATTTGATCCAGAGCCATGAAAATACTGGCGCTAAAGCAATGACGAAAACTGCTTGGAATGTCTGCATCCAGGAGGCGGGAAATTCCCAACCAAAAATTACGTTACTGCAACAGCGCTCAGAAAATACATTTAAACTCGACCCACCTTGCTCATAGATTGCCCAGAATAATGCATTAAAGAAAAAGAGCATGGCAATTGCGCCAATTCTTTGTTTTTCTTGATGTGTTAGAGGCTGTGCCAGAGCGAGTTTTGCTTCTTCAGCGGTGCTTCCTTCTGGAATTTCTCTTTTCTTTTTCAGTCCAATATCGCCAAGCACTTTCCATTGCAAGACATACATAATCAAGCCAAATGTCATTCCAACGCCGGCTGCACCAAATCCAAAGTGCCAGCTTAAATGCTCTGATAATCCCCAATTTAAGAGCATAGCTTTGAATTCTTTGGTTTGCGCAAAATAGCCACAAACAATTGGAGAGAGCGCAGCACCGATGTTTACGCCCATATAGTAAATAGAAAATCCAGCATCACGCCTGGTGTCATCTGGTGCGTACAAGCTTCCGACCATAGTCGACATATTAGGCTTGAGCATGCCTGTTCCAATTACGATTAGAACAAGCCCAGTGTAAAAGGTCGCAGGAGACGGAAATGCCATGGTGAAATGTCCCAGGGCAATGATTATTCCGCCAATTAGAACTGAGTACCTGGCACCAAGATATGTGTCTGCAATATAGCCGCCCGGCATCGATGCGAGATATACAGCCATTGTGTAAATGCCATAAATTTGCGATGCTGCAGCAACAGACAGTCCCATCCCGCCTTTAGCTATCACTTCGACCATGTAGAGCATCAAAATGGCGCGCATGCCGTAGTAGGAAAAGCGCTCCCACATCTCGGTGAAGAATAGGTTGGCTAGACCAACTGGATGTCCAAAAAATGTTTTCATCAATTTTTATTCTGAAGGTCTTATATTACTTAAGCTTGAAGTTTAACATCTTGGCTAGCTACGTATAATCTATCTATGGCTAAAATCCTTTTGGTAGAAGACGACAAGAATCTGGCTTACCTGCTTAAGATGCAGCTCGAGCAAAACAAATTTGTGGTTGAGCACGCAAAGTGCGGGCTCGATGCTATCACTTATTTGCGCACACAGAGCTTTGATCTGGTCATTTTGGACTGGATGCTACCCGATGTGTCAGGCATCGAAGTTTGCAAAGAACATCGCAATGCAGGTGGTAAGACGCCAATATTGATGTTGACCGCCCGAGGTGAGATTGATGATAAAGCGGCTGGGCTCAATGCCGGATCTGACGATTATTTAGTCAAACCCTTTCACCCGACCGAACTTGATGCCCGAGTTAATGCGTTATTACGTCGCCCCCAGACTTATGCTGGCAAAACTCTAAAAGTTGGCGATTTAGAATTAGACACCGCAAACAGTACCGTCACTCGTGGTGGCACACAAATTGATTTGACAGCAAAAGAGTTTGGCATGCTTGAATTGTTGATGCGTTACCCAAATAAAAGCTTCACTCTTGAAGCCATTCTTGACCGACTTTGGGACGCTGATTCTAATGCGTCTATTGACAGTGTTCGCACTCATATGAAAACGCTGCGCAAAAAATTAGGCGACAATAGCGACGAGAACGGAATTATTCGTACCAAACGGGGACAAGGTTATCGAATCGTAGATAACTAGCTGCCCTATGAAAAATAATTCTCTTACTACGCTCACCACAATTGCCATCGGCCTTGCGGTTGCGCTTCTGGTTTATATAGGCAATATCTCGCTTGGACAGTGCTTTCAACGTCTTGAAGACTCTAAAATGGCGCAGCGTCAGTTTAAGATTTTGGATCTTTTGCATGGAATCAAATACGACTTACACCAGGCTATACTGGCTGAACATGAGTATATCTGGGGACGAGAAGATAAGTTTGTGCAGTCGTATGAAGATAACATGAGTAGCGCACTTGATAGAATTACCAAACTTGATATCGAGCTGCACGGTAAATATCAGATGACGTCTGACGAATTAAAAGAATACGTCAGTGTGCATAGACGATGTGCTCATGAGGCATTTCAAATTAGTAAAGACAAAAGCCCAAAAGATGCTTTTGCATATTTAAAAGAACAAGGACAAGAAAAACTTGCAACCGATATCGAAGACCTGATTGATAATTTAGAAGGGCGCACATCTGTAGAATTTGGATTTATTACTACTCAAGCAGATAAAGGCAGTATGCAAACAGTGACTGGTATTGCCGGTCTGATGTGTGTAGCGCTTGTGATTTTGATTGTCGTAATAATAGTAGTAAATCGCTATGTTAATGAAAGACAACAAGCCGAGCGATCGCTGCTTGAAGCAGAACGCAGATTCAGAGCTGTTTTTAACCAGACATTCCAACTTAGTTTTTTGCTTAATCCAGATGGCAGCATTATTGAATTAAACGAAACTGCATCGCAATTAAATCCTAATGCGAAAGATTTGCCGGGCAAATATTTTTGGCAAGGCGATTTTTGGCTCAACAAAGAACAAAATATAGACCGTCTCAAAGACGCTGTGCAACGCGCTGCTCAAGGGCAAACAGTGCGTCTTGAAGAAGAAATCAAAGACAACATTGATACTGTCTACACCGTTGACCTTTCAATTAAGCCTATCGTTGAAAATAAGACCAACGTTTTATTTCTCATTGCTGAGGCGCGCGATATCACTGAGCGCAAGCAGGCAGAAATTCGAGTGAAAGAATTTTACTCGACTGTGTCGCACGAATTGCGCACACCGCTCACGGCTATTCGCACAGCCCTTGGGCTTATGGAAAGTTCGCTTTCAAGTGAGGTAGGGGAAAAAGCAAAGCCAGTGCTTGCAATTGCCGAGGAAGAGACTGATCGACTTATTCGACTAATCAATAATATATTGGATATAAGAAAGATCGAATCGGGCAAACTCGATTTGCGATTCAGCTCGGTCGAGCCTAGTGCGGTGGTAAGGAAGTCTATAAATAGTCTGGAGAATCTTGCTAAAGAAAACAAAATTGGATTCGAGACTAATTTTGCAAATGAACACGGCTCTTGCGTACCTGACACCATTCTTGCCGACGAGGACAAGCTTCAGCAAGTGATTACTAACTTGCTCTCCAACGCCATCAAATGGTCGCCTGAAGGCAGCAAAGTGCATGTGGCAATCAAAGAGGTCGAACACCCCCTTGAAGAGGTGGAGGTGGAGAGCGAGGAAGAGAACCACTCGAGCAGACATTCAAATAGATATTGTCGCTTTGAAATCAGCGATGATGGTCCAGGTATTCCAGTGGAACAGCGCGAAATTATTTTTGACCAGTTCCAGCAGGTGAAAGGCGAAAATATGCCGCCTGGTGGCATTGGCGGCAAGGGTACTGGTTTGGGACTGGCAATTTCAAAAGCTTTAGTGCAGCAGCACGGAGGTGCAATTGGAGTTGTGGAGCGTGAAAGTGGTCTGGGTTCGTGCTTTTGGTTTGAAATTCCATATAAAGAAGAGCCGGTTAGTGATTAACCGGCTCATATTTCAACATTTATCAAACTCAAAAACCGTAAGATGGTAGTTCCGCTTCAGTGGCCGACGTCATGCATTACTTCAACGACGGTTCTTTGATTTGATTAATGGCTTACATTTCTCATACTAATTTGGCTGCGTGAAGAAAAAGTGAATTGAGCGTGAAGCTAATGTGAACTGCCGCGCCTTCTTGATTTAACCTAAATCCATCGCATTTAATATTGCAGTCAAGTCCTTGGCAGAAAAATGAAATTGGACGGGCTGGCACATTTGGGAAAAGGATATATTTATTCCTTATATAAAGTACGTTGATTTGTCTGTATTGCATTAAAGGTTAACCGGCACTTATCATTGGATTATTGAAGACATCGGAGCAGGCACCACCCTACAGCAGGGGAGAGGAGCCGAGAATAAAAGTCCGGTGGTTTCTAAAACAATAAAACATAACCCCTAGCGCAATGCCTGGTATTACAGATGGTGCTACCATCCTCGTACTTTGGCGCGCCCAAAAAATCCTTTAGGAGGATTCCCCCATGAAATTCGCTCGCAAATATCTCTCTTTAGGCGAACGCTTTGAAGAGCGCGGAAAGTATGTGAAAGCGGAACGTTTGTACGTTAGAGCACTGAGATTGATTGAAGGAAAAGTGGATGCAACAAGCGAAGAACTCATTCCTTATCTCTACAACCTTGGATACATCCAAGCAGCTCAGGACGACAATTCAGAGTCCGTTAAAACATTCGGCCGTCTGTTACCGATTTTGCTCAAAAAGCACGGTCAGTCCCACATCGACGTGCAAGAAATCCGCGACGTTCTTGATGTTATCCATGCTGAAATCGGGATTCCAAGCCAGGCCATCAACGGCTAAAACAAGTACAAAGCCACGCGCTTTGCCCAAGGAATCTCGTTTTAAATGGTACTAATTATAGTACCGCAAGTGGTACATCTTTCTGAGGCACAGGATAGATAGAATCAATCTCTTTGAGATCGTCTACATCCAGCTTCAATTTATTGGGATCCGCTCCGGCATTCTCTTCCACATGTAGTGGTTTCGCTGCTTTAGGAATGGAGAAAGTGCCTTCCAATCTGGTTAGAAAAGCCAGAATAACCTGTCTTACAGTCGCTTGGTGTTTCGCCGCGATATTAGACAATATTCGATATTCATTGCTTTGTGCATCGGGAATTTCGCCATAAGGCGTGTATCCCACAACTGCAATATTCTTTTCCTGACAAAACTGCATCAAGCGTCGCTCGATTCCTCGCTCTTTCAGATTGTACATAACCTGATTGCAAGCTATTTTCCCTTTGGAAAGGGAGTCGAGCGCTTCCTGCAGATCTTCTGTGTCAAAATTGCTCACGCCAAATGAGCGTATTTTGCCTTCCTCTTCGAGCTTTTCAAATGCTCCAAGAGTCTCAGCAAGCGGACGATCGCCACGCCAGTGTAAAAGATAACAGTCAAGATAATCGGTGCCCAAACGCTTCAAAGTCCGCTCCAATGCAGAGATCGTGCCTAGATAACTGGCGTTGGTAGGAAGAACTTTGCTCACTAAAAAAACTTTGTCTCGCGATACTGGTTTGAAAGCTTCGCGAATGACCTCTTCGGCATGACCGTACATCTCGGCTGTGTCGATGTGGACCATTCCAAGCTCGAAACCTCTTTGCAGTGACTTTATCGCTTCGTCTCGGTCTTTGCCAGACTCAGGAATTTGCCATGTGCCCTGCCCTATGACAGGAATTTGGTATGAAGTGGGACCGAATTTTCTGGATTTCATTCTGGGATAAGTGGTTGCATTAGTTAGGCAAGTGATATTCGACTTCTCTCTGGAGAAATTCGAGTTTGGTTTCCAACTCCTTATTTTCCTTTGAAGGGTTCTGATTCCATAGCTTTATGAAGTTTTTTAGCGTCTTTAACATTTCTTTTTCGCCCTGATGCAGCCCTTCACCTCGCTTCTCATTCAGGATAGTTTCTGCCGGGACAATGAGCTTAGACAAGGCCAGTTCAAGGTCTTGGCTTACTTGATTAAGCGCGCTTGCAATTTGAGCAACGTCCGCCGCTTCTAAGTTACTTTTTTCCAATTCTCCGGCAAGCACATCTTTTAAAGGAGAGCCATCTTTACCTAGCCTTGCAATAGCGCGAGCAGTTTCGCCTTTTCCCGACAGTCCAGAGCTTGAATGTTCTTGTTTGCTTGCTACCCAGTCTGCGCAAAGCCCTTCTTTGAGCGCTTTTAGATAATGCTCATCAGTTTTGTCATGATTGAGACGACTCAAGTGAATTGCAGCCCAGCGTCTGTTTTCGGGCTTGTCAGATTTAAGCTGAGCAACCAGAATCTCTTTTTGGTCTTTGCTATTACCGACATATTCAGGCAGCCATTTGATTGCCTGGGTCGAGTCTTCAATTGCTGCGTGTTTGACCAGTTCGCCCAATAATGGATTTCCTGGTAACAGCGGGCTCAAAACGTCAGACTGAGACTTCGCCCAAATGTCGCCGCGTGTGTAATCTTTGCTGTCGACTACCGCAGCAATTGCATGGGGCAAGCCTTTGTCTTCTACTTCTTTAAGAAAATCGTCCACGATTGTTGGCTGAAATTGGCGCACTAAGTGGTTCTTAGTACTTTCGATATATTGGGTCCATGATTCGGGACAGGCCTTTGTGCCAGTTTCGATTTTTGTTTTGACTGCGGGGTCGGAAACTGCCATTGGTGCAGCTTTTGGGGGCTTTGTCTTGCTCTTCTTTGCGGACGCTGAACTCTTCTTATCTGGCATTAATGAAAGCTCCTTTTAATTGAGGATTCCCGAGGCTGACAATAGATAAATCTGCATGTAAATAAAGTTAAACGACAATTTTGTATTGCTCGATTTTGTGGCGGGCTGGCAAGTTAGTCGCCGCAATAATGGATCTTAAATTAAGAGATCATGGACATTGAGTATACAGGTCGTACAATGTCAAGCAGGCGTTTGGGCTCGGTGAGCCTGGTAAGTAAATGCGTTGGAACTAAAATTTTAGCGGGGTTGATATGGTGCTCAGTACCTTTGCAGGAAAAACAGTTTCGGTCGCCGTAGAAAAAAATTACACGGTTAAGAACGAAAAACTCATGAAGTGGGTGGATGAAGCAGTTGCTCTCTTCCAACCAGACTCGGTTTATTGGTGTGACGGCAGTCAGGAAGAATATGATCGAATTGCCGCCCAAATGGTCACTCAGGGCAAACTTATTAAGCTAAATGATGCTAAACGCCCCAACTCCTACCTGGCTCGCTCTGACGCATCGGACGTAGCTCGTGTAGAGGACAGAACTTTTGTCTGTTCCAAGAATAAATCTGACGCTGGTCCAAACAACAATTGGATGGACCCAGGCGAAATGAAAGGCAAGCTGCGCGGACTCTTTGAAGGCAGCATGAAAGGACGCACCATGTATGTCGTGCCCTTCTCGATGGGTCCTATCGGTTCACCACTTTCTCATATCGGTGTGGAGCTCACAGACTCACCATATGTGGTGCTCTCAATGCGCACTATGACTCGTATGGGTAAGAAAGTGATCGATTCGCTAGGCGAAAAAGGTGATTTTGTACCTTGTCTGCACTCGGTTGGCGCCCCACTCAAACCCGGTCAGAAAGATGTTCTTTGGCCCTGTAACGAAACTAAATTAATTGTACATTTCCCTGAAACTAGAGAAATTTGTTCATACGGCTCTGGTTATGGTGGCAATGCTCTGCTTGGCAAAAAATGTTTCGCTTTGCGTATTGCTTCAACCATGGCGCAAGAGCAAGGTTGGCTTGCTGAGCACATGCTCATTCTTGGATTGAAAAATCCAGAAGGCAAAAAATCATATATCGCAGCCGCTTTCCCTAGCGCATGCGGTAAGACCAACCTGGCAATGCTCATTCCTCCCGCAGCGTTCAAAGGCTGGGAAGTAACAACAGTTGGAGACGATATTGCCTGGCTCAAACCAGGTCCAGACGGCAGACTCTATGCTATCAACCCCGAGTCTGGATATTTTGGCGTAGCTCCTGGAACTGGTGATAAAACCAATCCAAACGCCATGGCCACTATGAAAGAGAATGCTGTTTTCACAAACGTAGCACTCACTTCCGATGGTGACGTGTGGTGGGAAGGTATGACCGATGTGCCACCAGCAAAATGTATTGACTGGCAAGGACAAGAGTGGACACCAGACTGTGGACGCAAAGCAGCTCACCCAAATGCTCGCTTCACAGTGCCTGCTACCCAATGCCCATCACTTGATGACAAATGGGACGATCAAGCTGGTGTTCCAATCGATGCGTTTATCTTTGGTGGACGCAGAAGCACAACTCAACCGCTTGTGTACGAAGCATTTAATTGGGACTTTGGTGTTTACGCCGCTGCCACAATCGGTTCTGAAACAACCGCTGCAGCCACTGCCAAGGTTGGTGAAGTGCGTCGCGACCCAATGGCCATGCTTCCATTCTGCGGATATCACATGGGTGATTATTTCCAACACTGGATCGATCTTGGTCATTCCATCAAGAGAGCACCTAAAGTGTTCTGCGTAAACTGGTTCTTGAAAGATGAAAAAGGCAAATTCATCTGGCCAGGTTTTGGTGAGAACATGCGCGTGCTTGAGTGGATCTTTGATCGTGTCAATCAAAAAGCTGATGCTATCGAAACGCCACTTGGTTATTCGCCTCGCTACGAAGACCTGAATTTCGCTGGTCTTGAATCTGAAGTAACCCCTGAAGTCTTTGAAAAATTGATGACAATCAATGCCAAAGATTGGCAGGAAGAATTCAAACTGAGAGATGAATTGTTCGAGCAACTGAAAGACAGATTGCCTGAAAAGTTCAAGGCGATTCAGGAATATCTCAAACTCGGTCTTTCTTAATCGATAAGACTCGGGACTAAAAAATTGAACAGCCTCTCGACTTTCGAGGGGCTGTTTTAGTATTAGCTATTTTCTAGTTATCTCAGTGCACGCAACACTTCTGAATTGAAAATCTCTGGCTGTTCTAAATGTGGAAAGTGTCCCACTTGAGCCATGATATAAATTTCTGATCCTTGAGCTAAACTGGCATCGATATTGAACTTGTCCATCAAGTCGACACCGATACATTTATCTTCTTTGCCGTGAATGTAGAGCATCGGCACATCTGGAATGGGAAGTCCTGTAAGCTCGTCACTAAAAAGAGATCGATAATGATTAAGCGCAAGCTCCAAACAGTCTGTTTCTTTTAGCGCAGCGATTGCCAGTCGGGCAAAATCTTTGCTATGAAAACCTTTTGAAGACCAGTCCACCCAGAGCTTTTCTATCAAAGCATAATCGTTTTGCTTAATAAATTTCTGGGCGAATTTTTGTTGGAACATGAATACATACCATGAGCGCTTCATCTGCTCATACGATGCTACATCCACAAAAACAGGAAGCGGCGGCCACGAAGATGTAATCATCACAGACCATCTATCGGGCTCTAGACTGGCTGCAACGTAAGCTGCCGCAGCTCCCCAGTCGTGTCCAATGATCACTCCAGGTTTGCCACCACACAAAGCTTCGTGCAAAGCATTAGCATCTTCGCCCAGTGCAAGCGGTCCGCAAGGTCCATCGACTGGTGCTTTTGTTGGTGCAAAACCACGCAAGAAAGGACAGATTACACGCCATCCTTCTTCCACTAAAGATGGCATAAGATAGCCCCAGGTGTAAGGCGTGTCTGGAAATCCGTGCAAACAAAGTACGATAGGATCGTTTGGAGAACCAGCCTCCAGATAATGAATTTCTGCGTCATTTATTTTGATCGACGGCATTTATTTTTGCGGCTCTAGCTCGATCTCTGGGCGGGCTTCGGTCTCTGATTTTGATTCCATTCGATAGTGTTTTTCAAACCATCTGGGTGTAAAGTCGTAGCCAAATCCAGAGCGCTTGACTCCCAGTTCGACCCGGTAGGGATTTTGACAAATGTAGATTAGATACACATTCATTGACATGAAGATTGCAACACCGGCTGTCATGATTATTTGCGCAATCAGACTTTCCATGTAAAAGAAATAAGTGAACCAGATGGTTAAGACGCCACCAGCAATGAGCACTGCCCATAGTACCAGAGGTAAACCACCCTTCGCTGATACCATGCGAAACCTGCGTGCGGCGGTTAACTCTTCCATGTTGCTCAGCATCAAAGAATAGCTTTGTTGGTCTTTGTTATTGACTGGCGTGTATCCTGTAACAGTTTTCCATAATTTTTGATAGGCGGGTATTGAGGCTTCTTTCTCTTTTCCCTGCTCAACCTTAGACCAGTCTTGTTCGACAACGACAGAAGCATATTCGTGAATTGCGTCTTTTATTTCTTGGCGTGCCGGTTGTTCGAACGTGGTTGCAAGATGAAAAATGCTCGATAACATATTCGATTCGGATATGGCCATTTGACTTGCCTGTTCCACTTTGGCTTGTGAATTAACGACTATCATGCCGATGATGATTGCATAAAGGGTGCCGATGACAGCAAGCATGACGCCACCAACTTCGTGGCAAGCTTTGAGTAAATCGGGGCTGAAGCGCTTACGCACCAAAATCAGTCCGGTGACCGATAGGATTGTGCTCAAGCCAATTATCAAGAGACATTCAGTAAAGGAATTCATAGATTCGATCATACATTAATTTTTGACATCGGGTTCTGTCACATATTTAATTCTGGTTGCAAGTGGCGGGTGAGAGAAGAGCCAGAATTCGAGCAGTTTTGGTGGGCAAGGGTCAGACAAATTTTCATTCGATAAAAAAGCATAAGTGCGAGCAAAATTTATTGGATCAGGATGAAGTTTGAGTCCGTACATATCAGCGTCTTTTTCTATGCCACGAGTATAAAAATTGCCAAAAGGTTCCATGAAAAATCCTGTGCAATGCGATATATAAACGAACATTGTGATAGCTGCCAGGTCTTGAACTTTTTTTATTTTCCACTTTTCAGGTAAGTATTTGAAAAACAGCGGTGTGAAATAAAGATTGACTGGAATACTCCAGATTATGAATAGAACTCCTATGCCGCAGCCAATAAGAATATGATTGAGAGCGTAATGTCCTAGTTCGTGTGCCACCACGCATAGTGTTTGTTCGGGTGGCATTTTTTTGAGAGTTGTATCCCAGATTACTATTCGCTCTGAAAGACCGATGCCGGTTACATAGGCATTAATCGTGTTGGTTTGTTTAGATTTGTCCGACACAAAAACTGGGGCATCAGCAAGACCCGCTTTTGCAGCTAGTTTTTTGATGTCGTTGCGAAGAGGTGAAGCTTCCATTAATTGAATTTTGTTGAATACAGGTTCAAACAAAATAGGCGAGATGAAAGTGATGAAAAGCATTATGGGCAGAGCTGTTGCAGCCTGAAGATAAGGCCAGTCTTTGGGAAACTTGCGCACTAAAAATAGAAGCAAAGTCCAAAGTGGAATTTCCAGAACTGAGCCAAGTGCAAAAGATTTCAATGCATCAAGAAGCCATTGTGATAAGGGCTCTGAACTCAAGCCGAAATGATGATCGAAAACAAAATCGGTTAAATAGCTCAACGGCAGTGTAATAATTTCCACTGCAATAGCAAGAATAATCGAATATAAAGTTACCTGCAAAAGCAAATTTGAAGTCTTGCTTTCACAAAAGTCAGCAAGTCGTTTTGCTGATCCAGTTTGCAGAAACGTGAGCATGATGACAGTGCTTACAATAGACCACAAGAAACCTATGGCAATGCCCCAGCGTGAGTGCTGCATTGTTTTTTCAGTCACGATTGGAATGAGTTTGCGCGCTTCAATATTATCTAGAGGAATTGATACAGGTGGTGCGGTCAGTGCATAAATAGCGCCAAACAAACTAATCAAAATGATTAGTGCTGGTAGAATCCAATACAGATAATCTAGATTTCGCTTTTTCAATCTACGTCCATTTTATTGGGTTTTAGTGAACGTAAACCCCATTCGCAGCGGCTTCTTACACCTTTGTGCGAATCAGTCGTACCAGCTTTTAATATCGCGATGCGTTCTTTTGCATAGAGATTGTCTTTTATTCTAAAACTGCCACCACCCAAGTTGTTTGCTATCGAATCGCGTACTTGATCGTCGGGGTCGTTTTTCATTGCCTCTCCAACTACCTTTATGCACTCAGCTCCAACTCTGGTATTGGCTCTAGATGCGATTTCTATGAGCGCGCCCGCACTTGCGCTTCGATTATTTCTTTGTGTGTCACATTTTAAATAATGCTCGAGAATTTCCAACTCTTTTTCGTCACCAAATGATGAATGTCCAAGTAATACTAAAAATCCTTTGCGAGCAAAATCATCTTTTGGCACCGGAGCATTGCTTAATTTTGCTGCGATTTCTTTCATTGGCATTTGTGACAAAAGGCTAGCGTACTCTCCATTTTCGCGGTTGGCAGTGCCGTTAATATAGCTATAAATACTATTGAGCATCTCTGTTGCCCAGTTTCTCTCATTTTCGTTTTTGCTGGTTAATAACTCGGCAATTCTAGTTGCAGCCACAGGTCCAATCGCTCCTGCAACATCTTCATAAAGCATGCTGCGACTGTTCTGGGCCGGCAGTTTGCCTTTGCAAATATAATCGATTGAAATTGCACCATGTTTTGTGAGAACTATTCCGCACGCATTGCGCGGATAATTAATCATCCAAGCATACTGATAATTTGAGTGAGGACCTGATTTGCACCACTCAAGTCCCGCTTTTGAAAAGAATCCATATGATTCAATGCATTTTAAAATGTCCGGTATAGCTTTTGGACCAAGGGCATAAAGTTCGTTTTGCTTGGCGCGCAAGGCACTACCTTGTGCTTCGCTATATATCCGCCCTTCGCCGCATGCGCCAACTACCTTACCTTGCAGTCCGATTTCTTCTATTTGAGCAAGTATGGACAAGATTTTCTTATCTGCATCGACTTGAACTAAACTTGCGCTGTTGGAATGGAAACCTCCCTGCGCGATTGATTTGGGAGAACTAGTAAAAGTAACAGCTAGTAGCATGAGCAATGGTATTGCGAGCTTACAATAATGCCTGCAAAACTTTGACATCGAATTAATCTCGTGACGAGGGGGAGTTTAAGCATAATTTGCAAGAAGGCGGTGAACAACAGGGAAAACCCTGGGTCTATTTAATTTTCATGAGTCCTTTGAGCATATCGATTTTCTTTGTCATTACATTTGGATTAGTAGGATTTGCCTTATTCAGAATATCGACGATGGATTGCCTGGAATAAAGCTCTTGGGAAACTGGTCAATGCAGGTGATGGTTTGTCAAAAATGCTTGATGCGGCTCAAAAGAGTCTAAAGTACACCCAAAATACTACGCAAATAGTTCAATTCAATGGCTAAAACCAGTCACGTACTTTGGCACCAGATATGGTGCTACTTAATTTCGATTTTCCAACCTAGTTCGTCTAATGCTTCGTCCAGCCCGATGCGGCTGCGCTGGCAATAATGCAATGCGATAATTGCTTTTTCTGTTTTAAGAGTCTGTTTTTCGATTAAGGCTTGCACTTGTACGGCAGCGTGCAGTGTTTTATTATCCAGAATATTATTGCTCACAAGATATTTTCCAGCTTCGCCCTCTGCTTGCGGACCTTGCAAGGACATCGCCTTTGCAAAATCAGAATCGCCAACTAGACCAGCTTTATGCAAGAGTTTTAAAACGGCTCCTACATTGGCGGGAGCTTCTTTGCCAGTGGCAGGAGAAATGGCATAAAACGTACCGGACTGTGTTTGTCTGGTGCGCCAGGGTTGATTTTCTTTCTGTTCTTGATTGGCTTGTTGAGCCAGTCTTTGAAGCTCAAGGCTCAGTTCCATAACGGTTTGATATCGCTTTGAAGGCATTTTTTCAAGACATTTCATTACTACTGCTTCAAGTGCAGGTGGCAGAGAAATATCTACACGTAAATCGGCAAATGGAGTGGGTTTTACATTGACGTGCATATAAATAGTCTTGTAGGCATTCTCGCCTTCAAATGGACGTTTGCCCATTAAAGACTGATACATGACACAACCAAGTGAATAAATATCCGAGCGAGCGTCGAGTACTTCGCCTTTGCATTGCTCTGGACTCATGTAGTAGGGACTACCAAAGACATCACCTGTGTTTGTTAGCTTTTGATTTGAGTCATCGTCATCATCTTCTTCGCGCAAAACTTTGGCGATACCAAAATCGAGCAGTTTCACTATTTTGATGTTGTTGTCATTTTTTACCATCATAATATTGCTTGGCTTAACATCGCGGTGAATTACGCCGCGCGAATGGGCGTGATGCAAGGCTGAGCAAGTTTGATAGAAAATGGTCAGAAACTGAGTGAGTCGGAGTCTACTATCAGCGCGGAGCAATTGTTCCAGACTGTGACCGTCGAGATATTCCATCACCATGACTGGAATGCCGTCTGAGGTGAAACCGTAGTCGTGGACGTGCACGATGTTATCGTGACCCAAAGCCATGGTCGCTTTAAATTCTTGCTCGAAGCGCTTGGTGGAGCGTTTGCTGTGCCCTTCGTGTAATAGGTGAGGGTGGAGAACCTTAACTGCTACCATTTTTCCGTCTTTTGTGTCTTCTGCCTTAAAGACTCGGCTCATACCACCGGCACCCACTTCACAAATAGCTTTGTATCGGTTGAGAAAAAGGGCGCTTTTCCCATCTTGTTCGTTTGATGAGGGTCTTGGGCGTTCGACGGATTTTGTGTCTTTCTTTTCAACGGCTTGATTGGCTGCTACGTTACGGGCACGTTTTAATATTAAATTGTAGATTTGTTCGGGGTTTTCAGTTTCAATGCTCCAAAAGACATCTTCTGGCACGTTTCCTTCCGATTCGCTGCTCAAAACCCAAGTAGGCTGACCTTCCATTCGACTCAAATAAGTCACGGTCAGGAAGTATTTGGCTGAACCGCCTAAAACGAACCGGATAGATTGAGTATGAGGGGACGACTCTTCAGCCTCAGACATCAGCGCAGCAAGCTGAACCCGGCTTGGCGGGGTGGTCAACCTATCTTTGTCTGGACTGTCTATCCGCTTTTCGCTATAGTTGTCTGTAGTCATCTTGTAAGATCAAATCTATCATTTCTACAAGTATATATTCGATCATTTCCTGTGTGTTACTTCTCGAAAGAGAAAGCCAAGAGATCTGAACCTGTCAAGTACGGTTTGTACAATTTTGACCGGCTTTTAGGTGCTCTTTTATTGTTGATGGTATTGATACTACCTATGGTGGCGGGAATTTTTTCTTGGCACGCTAGAAGGATGCACTTTGAACGAGTTCCAATCCGGTTCGCGAGGTTTTTGAATGCCGCGCGCTCGCAGTTCGGCTTCATCTATAATCTTTTTTGCTTTTTCTTCGGCTTCGTTAGTAATATCATCGTAAACGCGCTGGGGGACTCCCACTCCAATTTCCCCAGATTCAGGATTGCGCACCCAGTGATTGCCATTGTCATGAATATCCTGTATGCGCGCTTGTGCTTCTGCCCTTATTGCCGCTGCTTTTTTCATTGCTTCTGAAAGTAAATCGGATTTACGTTTATCTGAAATTTCCAGCTCTTTTTCATATTGTTTTCTGGCTTCTTCTTTTTGCAAATCTTTGCGTTTTTGAGCTTCTACATAGAGCGGGTCTTCTTTGGGCTCCTCTGGCGCTTGACCAGACCCTGCTATATCTGGTGTGTTTGTGCCAGTTTGCATTGCAGCAATGTGATCCAAAGCCAATTTGCACGATTTTGCCGTCTTGTAGTCGGGCATCTGTTCGATGCATCCCTCGTAATATTTTTTGGCCAAATCGTATTCTTGTAAGGCGAGGTAGGTATTGGCAAGTTGGTAGTAAGCAGGCCAGTATTTTTTGTTACTGCGAATAATGAGGGAGAAGTAGCGAGCCGCTCTTTGATAGTCGCGATTGGCATACATCTGGCACCCGTCTTTGAACAGGTCTGTCGCCTGAGCCGCGGGGGAGTGAAGGGTGGAGATTGAAAGTAAGAATAATGCCAAGTAAATGTGTCGCATCTTCTGCCTATAATGGAAAAATTATATGTACCAAGATAAACTATAAACTGCTTTCTCTCCACTTTGAAGGTTGTAAGTGGCGAACCCTTCAAATAGTTGTTTCAATAGAGTTTTGACTCTGGAATACCTCATACGAGCGTAACTGATGAAATTAAAAAATATTGTCGCTTTAGCCTTAACCCTAGTCCTGAACCTGCCGACGTCTAACTTGGTCTGTCTGGCTGAGGATTCTTCTTCTAAGCCACCTCAAAACTCTTCTTTGATTGAGAGTATGAATTCAGAACTAAAACGCTCGGTTGACAAGCTTAAAACTCATGGCGATGCGCCACTTTATTACCTTGGCTATCGACTTTACGATACGACCACAGTCACAATCTCAGGAGAATACGGCGCTTTGACCCAGGAGGTCGAACCTGTGCGCTCAAGATATTTGAGTGTGGACGTTCGAGTTGGATCTCCCGAGCTCGATAATACTCACAAAATTAGAGAACAAGGCTACATGGGTTCGATGGCAAGCTCGTCATTTCGCAAAGACGTAAATATTCCCATTGAAGATAACGACCTTGCTCTGCGACAGGCATTATGGCAGCAAACGGATCAGTCATACAAAGAAGCCCAACAACAATTTTCGCGCGTAGTGGCTAATCGCGATATCAATGTAACCGAGGACGATCCGTCTAACGATTTTTCTAAAGAAGATAAAGCCGAGTATTTTGAGCCGAGTCAAGATTTTGATTTAGATAGCGATAAAAAAATAGAAGACTGGACACAGCGTGTGAAGCGCCTTTCGGCAGTTTATCGAAACTATCCAAGTATCTACGATTCGTCAGTAGTTTTTCAAGCTAAGCTAACCAAGCGGTATTTGGTCAATAGCGAAGGTACAAAGATTGAAGACTCGCGTACCGACTATCGCATTTATACAACAGCCCAAGCAAGAGCCGATGATGGTATGGACTTGTGGCTATATGATGATTTTGAAGCGGTAAAGTTAGACGAGATGCCGCAAGAAGAAGCGCTCAATTCTATGGTCACCAAAGTGGCGGACAATTTGGTGAAGCTTGAAAAAGCTCCCAAAGCTCAACCATTTGCCGGTCCTGCCATTTTGCGCTCTAAGGCTGCTGGAGTGTTCTTTCACGAAGTGTTCGGTCATAGAATGGAAGGGCACAGACAAAAAGACGAAAAAGAAGGTCGCACTTTTACCAAGAGTATCGGACGTCAGATCATGCCTGCGTTTATCAGTGTGATTGATGACCCTACTCTTGAGAGATTGGGCAATGTCACGTTGAACGGATATTACAAATACGACGACGAAGGGGTGCCTGCTCAAAGAACGCCACTCGTTGAAAATGGCGTGCTCAAGTCTTTTTTGCTTGGACGCTCTCCTATTGAGAATTTTCCTAGATCGAATGGACACGGACGATGCGCCCTGGATGAGACCCCGGTTTCACGTATGGGCAATTTGATGATTCAATCTGAAAAATGTGTTCCTTATGACGAGCTACGCCAGATGTTGATGGCAGAAATTAAGCGACAGAAAAAAGATTATGGTCTTATTTTTGATGATATCGCCGGCGGTTTCACTGTCACCCAGAGTCAAGCACCTCAGGTTTATAGTTTGAAGCCTCTTATAGTAACTAAAGTCTTTGCTGATGGCAGACCAGACGAACTTGTGCGTGGGGTGAAAATAGTTGGAACTCCACTTACTGCACTTGAGAAAATAATATGTGCTGCTGACGATAATGGAACATTCAATGGAGTTTGTGGTGCTGAATCTGGCAGCGTGCCGGTATCAGCTTCTTCGCCCAGCTTACTTGTAGGAAGTCTGGAAGTTGAATTGAAAGACAAACGCCAAGATAAGCCGCCACTTTTGCCTCCGCCATTTCATGACAAAGCGCATGAAAAAACTAACGACAAAGCACAAGAATCAAAAGAAAGTGGAGGCAAAGGCTAATGAAAAAATTGCTTCAATTAACCTCTCTCGCCTTAGCATTTTTTGTCAACGCAACGTCTGTATTAGCCGAAACACCTGCAACAAATTTGTCTGGCACGCCTAACTCATCTAGCGCGCCGAGTTCCGCTGACAAAGAACCCGACGATGTGCTTTTCAAAGCATTGCAAGACGAATTAGTTCGAAATCAGCAACGCCTTAAATTAGGAGTACATTCTCAACCATATTTTTTGCAGTACAAAGTGCTCGATTCAGAGACCTGTTATATAACTGCAAGTTGTGGTGCGATAGCGCAATCGCGCACTAGTCGCTCCAGGTACTTATACAGTGATGTTCGCATAGGCGACTATAATCTGGATTCTTCGCGCAAACCGGGAAACTTAGATTCGCTCTTTGGCTCAAGCTCTATGGGTGTCAGTCAGAGTTTGCCAATAGAAGACGATTATTATGCACTGCGCCACCAGATGTGGTTGGCAAGTGACAGAGCATATAAAAAAGCGATTGAATCTTACGAGGATAAGAAAGCCAATCTCAAAGCGCATCCTGAGACGGATAGAATTGGTGATTTCACTAAAGAAAAACCGGTTGTATTTCTCAAGCCGGCAGTGAATTTGAAATTAGACAAGAAAAAATGGGAAGACACTTGTCGCAAATTGTCCGAAGTTTTTGTTCAGTATCCCGAAATCGAATATTCGGTTGTGACATTCACCTCGCAAGCGGGCAATGCCTGGCTAGTAAACAATGAAGGCTTCAAGCATCGCGATGGAAAACTGCAAACAATATTGTCAGTTTTTGCTCGTATAAGAGCCAAAGACGGTCGTCCTTACTGCGATGCTGAATTTATGGCTGGTGAAGCGGACAAAGAATTGCCCGACTATAAAAATATGGAAAAGTCGGTCAAAGATCTGGTTGCACGCTTAAAACGCACCGCTGAAGCACCTCTTGCCAAAGCATACAGCGGACCGATTTTGCTTGAGCCGGAAGCCTCAGCTCCAATGTTGTACATGGCAATCGCTAATATGACTGCCGCCGCACACGAGAAAACCGAGGGCTCATCTTTGTTTCGTTCAGTGCAGCCATCTAGACACAAAATAAATCAACGTGTTTCGTCTCGCTTATTAACTGTCGTCGATGACCCGGCTGCCACCACTTACAAGGGTGCACCACTTCTAGGTAACTACGAAGTAGACGACGATGGAGTGCATGCTCAGAAAATTACACTTATCGAAAAGGGGCTGCTTAAAAACTTCTGTACAAGCCGCATTCCCACTCCAGACACGCCAGGAAGCAATGGACATTCACTAAACGGAGTTGGCAGTGTAAGTGTTTTGTTTGTGAGTGCAGAGCCGTCACTGCAAGCTAAGAAACTAAAACGCAAATTGATGGAACTTGGCAAAGAACAGGGCTATGACGAAGTCTATATCATTAAGCGCATTGTGCGAATTCCATCCTGGCTTTCAAGTTCTGATTCAGAATCAAGCTCGTCTTTCTTTTCTAAATTGGGTGGCGATCTAACTTTGTATCCAACTGAAGTATATAAAGTCTCGGTCAAAACTGGCAAAGAAGAATTGGTACGCGGTGGACGTCTTAGCGTGCAAATGTCTCGCGTACTGCGCGATATAACTTGTGCCGGTGACGATGAGCGAGCTTGTTCTTTTGTTCAGGACGCCATGTATGTAAGTAGTTTAGTTGTGCCATCTATTGTTTTGTATGACGCAGATTTGAAAGAACCAGTCAAAAGCGGTGAAAAACCGCCCGTGCTTGAAAGTCCTTTGACCTTGAAACCGCAGAAATCAAAAGAGGAATAAAGACCAGCGTTTATGCAACAAATGATTGAATGTCCAGCCTGCAACGGAATGAACGAGCGCGAGATGCATTATTGCATGCATTGCGGTGAAGACCTGGCTGTGCATCGCGAAGAAATCCATCGCCAACCTGGCAAGACCGGCATCAATTTGATTCCCTGTCCATCTTGCCGTCGAACGGATCCGCTGAGTACTCATTTTTGCGTATTCTGCGGCGTCGATATTCCGCGTATGAGCCAGTCTATCTCTATGAGCTCGGTCGACTCCGGGTCTGTTATCGCTTCCGACTCCGCCTCATCCAGATCTGATACTTCAAGCCCAGCAGCATTCACTACAGCCTCCTCGTCACCAGTAAATGCTATTTCGGTGGCACTTGGAATTTTAGGTGCTATTGCAGGCGTTGCTCTTGGCATGCAACCCGTGTTACAACCATTGAGCTGGCCTCAAGATGGCATTGTGGTTTATGTTAAGCCTGGTTTTGCCAATGTGGTGGTCGAAGATATCACTCGCAAGCTTCTGGTATTAGGTAAATCATCTAAAGACGGCTATGTCAGTTTTCCCGATTTGCCGCCGGCAGAATATATAATTCGTATAAGTGCGCCTGGTCACAAGAGCATCAGGTTGAATTCTTCGGTTCTTGAAAACCGCGCTTCGGTCCTCGGGTTCCCCAACGCAATCGAGCTTCCGCCAGCCTGACACGAGAGAAAAACGAAAAGAATGACAAGCCAGCGAACACAAGTATGCCCCACATGCAAAAGAAACCTCCCAGCGGAGGCAACTTTCTGTGGTTTTGACGGTACTGTTTTAAATCCGGCAGCCAACAAATTAACTAGGTCCAAAACGGGCTCTATTCGTAAATATTGTCCCCAATGTCACAAATACTATCCGCCTTATGCGGCGTTTTGTTCCACTGATAGAAGCGCTCTTGTATTTGAACAAGAAGCAACACAAATGCCTGGTTCGGGACATGATGGTACAGCGGCTTGGACTGGCGCTCAAGATGAGGATAAAACGGTGATGCCAAATCGTGCTCAGTCTGGCACGATAGCAAACAGTAAGCCAGCTAATGCTCGCACAAGCCAGGGTCAAAGTCAGAATGTTTCGCCTGCGGTCGACTTCGATGAAGAAGGCGATGAAGTACTTGCTTCAAGCGGCGGTTATATGACCAATTTGATTGGTAAAACAATCGACGGCAAATACTTAATTGAGTCTATGCTTGGCGAAGGCGGTATGGCTGTAGTGTATCTGTCGAATCACACCGTGATGGAACGTCGGGTGGTGATAAAAGTGATGCAAGGCTGGTTGCTCTCTAACAAAAAATCGATTGAACGTTTTCAGCGCGAATGCAAAGTCACGGCTAAACTAAATCATCCAAATATCGTCACCGTTTACGATGTTGGTGACATTAACGGTAAAGCACCATATCTGGTGATGGAATATATTCAAGGCGAATCGCTTGCTGACAAAATTCATCGTCAAGGCGCTTTATCCTTTGAAGCCACGGCTGACATTATTATTCAGCTTTGTAGCGGTCTGCAAGAAGCTCATGCAGCAGGCATTATTCATCGAGATCTAAAACCAGATAATGTTTTGTTGCAAAATAAATCAGACCGTCCGGACTGGGTCAAAATAGTTGATTTTGGTATTTCTCACTTAGTGCATGGTCAAGCACAGCGCTTGACTAAAACCGGACGCATGGTAGGAACACCTGAATATATTGCGCCAGAACAGTTGAAAGACAAGCCGATGGATATGCGCACCGACTTGTATGCGCTGGGTATCATGATGTATGAGATGCTCACAGGAACAGTTCCGTTTGGCGGAGAGAGTGCCGAGGCTATTTTGATGAAGCACTTGCTTGAAATGCCGCAGCCGATGAGTGTGCATAAACCTGAATTTGCAGATGGCACACCATTTGACGATATTATTTTAAAACTGTTGCAGAAAGAACCAGATCATCGCTATCAAAGTGCGCAAGAACTGAAAATCGATGTGGAAATGTTGCAAGACAAATTAAAAGCCAAGCGTGCCTAAAAAAATGAAAATTGCAAAAAACCAAAAGCTCTTTTCACTTATGGCAAGCGCTCTTTTGCTTACGTCACAACTTTGTGTCTATGCGGCTCCTCAGTCTAAATCGCAAGCTTCTTCTTTAATTAAACCTCAAGCCGCGCGAGTGGATATGGTTCAACTCGAAAAGGATTTGCAATCTGCAATTGCCAAAGGAAAATTAGACCGGCAAGCCGAATTGCTTTACAGCATGGGTGAAGAATATTGGCAGACAGGCAATTACACAAAAGCCGAGCAAACTTTTCGCGAAGCACTTACGACTGAAGAAAAATTAGCTCTAAGTGGTGATAAAAAGAATGATGCTCCTCTATCTGCTTTCATAGGACGCGTCCATGTGAGAATTGCCCTGGCTCAGGTTCTTATTCATGAAGACAAAAAAGACGGCAAGCTCGACGAAGCAATTAAGCTTTACCAAGAAGCGATAGCCGTTTGTAAAGAACTCAAAAAGCAAGAGGAAATGGTCAAAATAATGCCGCAACTAGCGAGCATTTATATAAAGTTAGGCAATTTGCCTAAAGCTGTTGAGATTTACAACAGCACACGTGAACTTGCCAAGTCAGTTAAAGATGTAGAATGCGAGATTGTGGCTCTGACTGGACTTGCCACCGTATCGCGTTTGCAAAAAAATAGTGAACAAGCACTAAAATATTTGCTTGAAGCAAAAGAAAAAGCTGATGTCGAACTCGATAGCTTAGCTTTTGGCAGAATCTTGTTCGAGCTTGGACGAACTTATTCAGATATGTCGTTGCCACCAAAAGCAATTGAATTTTACGCTCAAGCGGCAAAAGAATTCGAAGATGCTGGCGAGCCCGACATGCAAGGTCGGGTCCTGGTAGAAATGGGACAGGCTTATTTAATCGAGCGTAACTCGAAAGAAGCAATAAATGCTTTGGGCAAAGCTTTGCCACTTTTGGAAAATGAAAAAGACTATGCCACTACAGCTAGTTGTTTGATTGCCTTAGGTGCTGCCAAAGCTGACACTGGACAATTCGATGAAGCGCAAGCAGACCATGTTCGTGCTCAAGAAATTGCAGCAAAAGCAGGCAATCACAAGTTAGAGCTTGAAGCCATTTCAGAGCAAGGTTTTGATTATTTCTTAAATGGCAGCACTGAAAAAGCACTGCAAAAATTCCTGAAAGCCAAAGGATTAATGGAGAAAGCAGGAAGTTTTTCGAAAATTCAGCAAGCAAATATTCTGCGTGATTGTGGCATGGGCTATCGCTCAGTTGGACAATCTGACATGGCCACAAGATATTATAAAGACGCAGCCGTCTTGTTTGGATTGAGTCAAAGACCCGTTGAGCAGGCAGTTATGCTCGACAGTATGGCTGTAGCTTATCTTGACAGTGGAAAATTAGCCGAGTTTGAGAAATATCACGCCGAGGCTGAAAATGTTTTCAAAGGTGCCGATAGCGCAAAGACTGGCACTACAGGTGATACTGCTGGAGGCCTCGGGTCTGCTGCGTCTATTGCAAGTAATGCTCATGATAAAAAGGCCTTTAATCAAAAGCGAGTTAAAGCCTCTCTTTCTTATAACTACGCCCAGTATTGTTTGTATAAGAGTCGCTATTCTGACGCACTGCCCATATATGAAGAAGCGCTTCAATCTTACAAGGAAGTGCAAGATAAGCTAGGCGAATGTCACGCTTTGCGCGGGCTTGGTTTGACTTATTTGATTTTGGAACAAGCAGGTAAAGCTAAAAAATATTACGAAGAAGCGGCAACTATCGCAGACACTATCGGCAATATCGAGAGTCAGTGGGACTGTGCCACTGGTCTTGGTAAATCTTGTTTGAAACTAAACGACAATCAAAATGCTCGCACTCATTTAGAGAAAGCTGTAGCGCTTGCCGATAAGGAAAGGCGCCAGTTTTCGCGTGATAGCTTTAAAACCAAAGCTTTAAGTTTGCGCGAGGATTGCTTCCTTGATTTAATTGATTTGCTAAATCAAGATCAAAAGTATGACCTTGCTTTAGAAATAGCCGAGAAAGGTCGTGCTCGCGCTTTTCTAGATATGCTTGAGGGGCGTCGCGAATCTAGTGCTATAAATAGTCCTATTGCTCGTGTTTCTTCGAGTTTGGTAGAAGACGAAACTATTCCTGGCGTTGATACTAAAAAAGCTCCCACCCAAGTCGCTTTTGCACCAAATATTCAAGCAGTGGGTGGAGAAACAGGATTTAGAGCGGTCAGCGTTGTTCCAAAAACACCGACAGTGCTTGAAGCATCTGCGGTATCGTCTGTGAATGCCCGCGCACCCAATATCACCGAAATTAAAAAACTAGTGAATAAAAACGGCTCATGCGTAGTTGAGTATGTTTTGATGCCCAAGAAATTGCTTATCTGGGTCATATCGCCAGATGGTGAAAAAATTACAACTCGTACTAAAAATATCGAAGTCGGTCAATTGAAAGAATTGATTCGTCAAAATCACCTAGCTATTACGACCAGTCCTAAAGATACGCAAGATATGCATCGCTTGAACGAGCAGCGCGAATCTACTCTGAAAAAACTCTATTCAATATTAATTGAACCAGTGGCCGATTTATTGCCTACAAATGCTGATCAAGAATTGACTATTGTTCCTTACGGTCCCATATTTATGGTTCCGTTTGCTGCTCTTCAAGCGCCCGATGGTAAATTTCTAGTTGAAAAATATACTTTGAACTTTTTGCCTGCTATCGCCGTTTTGAGAGCCACTCAAGAAATAGCAAGCGAAGTGGCAGCATCTCCAAATACACTGCTTGCTTTTGGAAATCCAATAACTGAGCAGAATAAATTCCTTGGCAAATTGCCTTATGCTGAGAAGGAAGTAAAAAAAGTTGCTACTTATTTTGACCCTTCCGCTACCAAAATGGAAGTGGGAGATGCTGCAACCAAGGCGAAATTTAGAGAGCTTGTTTCGAAATATTCATATATTCATTTGGCTACTCACGGACTTGTAGACGAATTGCATCCGATGGATTCATCTGTGGTACTTGCGCCATCTGGTGGCGATGATGGTCTTTTATCTGTAAAAGATATTCTTGAATTGCCATCGCTTAAATCTAAATTGATTGTACTTTCTGCTTGCCAAACCGGTCGTGGTCAAATCACCGGGGATGGTGTCATAGGATTATCTAGAGCATTTATCATTGCGGGTACTCCGTCTATTCTTGTTAGTCAATGGAACGTAGATGACGTTATGACTGAATATCAGATGGGACTTCTTTATGACGAGATGATTAAGCAATCAGATAAGAATAAAGCCAGGTCCTTGCGCAACGCACAGTTGAAGACCATTCAATTTATGGAGAAAGGTCTGACGTCGCGTGATGCTGATCCGTCTGCTAAAAAATTGCGTGCTAATCCAAGATACTGGGCTGCGTTTCAACTCATTGGCGAATACAAATAGAATTTACATATTTGCGCGAAATCGTTGAAACTGGCAAGGGGAGCCAATTTTTTTTGATCTTAATCGTTCCATTTGGTCTAAAGTTATTTTCTAAGAAAAACATTTCCATTTTCTTTGGAGGTAACTTTATGAAAAAAGGACTCATTCATGTTGGCGTAACAAAAAAGATTAGACGTCATTTGCTCGGGCTTGAAATAGACGAGCCTTTTACGACAAGAGACTTACTTAATTATGGCAGTAGAAGCGCAATAGATAATTGCATTTACCGACTCATTCAAGAAGGTATCATACACAGAATCACAAGAGGAGTATTCGTTGTAAGAAAATCAAACGGTAGACCCCCTCACTTCAGCCAAAGAGAAGTAGCAGAAATAAAGGCTGGTGCATTTGGTAGGAAATTACAAACTCATCCATTTAAGAAGGCAAAGGAAATTGCAGTTAGGCTTGGCTTAATTGAGCAGGGTCAAAAATGGATCGGTGAGCGCGACGAGTTGGAAAGCACATACGAAATTAGTGGACCATCAAGCTCATTTGTTTATGAGGGTAAAAGAATTTACTTTAAAAAGACGACCAGGCGCAAAATACAGTTAGGCGATTCAAAAGCGGGACTTGTAATGCGAGCGCTCTGGTACAACGGCTTTTGGAACAGAATTATATTATTGAAACCAGACGCACAAAAACTTGCCTATCAAGGATTGTATTTTGGAGATAAACGCGAGATTCATCAATCTTCGGCACTAATTCCTGCCTGGCTTAGCGATATTCTAAATAAAGAAAACAACGATAAATATATTGAAGGCAGAGCAATACTTGTTGCCTGAGCCA
>CAZSHS010000050.1:0-1558 GCA_964606665.1 uncultured Candidatus Obscuribacterales bacterium
CCCCTTGCCAGTTTCAACGATTTCGCGCATATCTAAAAGTAATAAAATCCAGAAATTCGTCAAGGGTCAAAATCAAAAAAAATCAGTGATTTTGATTTGCTGAAGAGGAAGAAGCGGCAGCTGCATCATTCAAAGTATTGACGATATCGGAATAACCAACCCAAGATTTAGTCAGATTATCCATTCCAGACTTATACTGGGCACCACCTTGATGCAAGCCATTCTCCATACCACTAAATGCACCGGACATCCGACCACTTCTGTCCAATTTGCGTAAAGTAGCTTGCGCCTCAGCTTCACCTTGCGAAGCGGCTTTCTCAAGCCAGGCAATTGCTTCTCCAGAATCTTTGCCTGCTGTTTCAAGTAACAAATGTCCCAATCGCGACTGCGCTTCTGGTAGCCCCTGAGATGCAGCTTGCCTGTAATATTCCATAGCTTGGGAAACATCTCGTTCGACTACAATACCTTTTTCATGAAAAAGTCCCATCAATGTTTGCGCTTTCGAATGCTTAGATTTTGCCAGCTTGTGCAAGTGTTTATGAGCCGCAACAAAATCTTTTCTTGAAATATTTTGGCACGCCAGATCAAATGGATCTTGCACAGATTTGGTAGAGCAAGCTTGCAAATTCAAAAACAAGCCAATCAAAATGCAAATAAAAAACGAAGCGGTCCTAATCAAAACCGAATCAATCTTCATTAAAATCGAATCAATCCTCGTTTTGCAAACAGGTACAATAATCCACCCGATACTGCAAACATTGCAATAAGACAGATGTAGTAACCATAAGGATTGTGCACTTCGGGAATGTTAAAATTCATTCCGTAAATTCCGGCTATCAAAGTTGGCGGCAAAAATAAAGTAGCAACGATAGTTAAAACTTCGGTTGTTTCATTTGTACGCAGACCAAGTCCCGAAACATAAACATCCATCAAGTTGTAAGACATGGATCTATACGTTTCAAACGTTCGTACAAGCGCACCCACTTCATCCATTCTATAAGAATATTCTTGCTTTCCTGATTCGGTCAACACTCTATTCTTAGACTTATGAATCGAGTTAATGACAGTCTCGACCGGCCACAAAACATTCAAAAATATCCAAATCATTTGCTGAGATCTATTAATCAGATGCAATTCTTTTTTACCAGGATTGCGAATAATTTTATTCTGAATGGTTTCGAGTTTAGTACCACCCAATTTTAGTACATCTACATAACCCAGCAAAACATCTTCCATTAATTCACCAGAAAGAACATCGGCTGTCATATTCGTGTGCATCTCACCTTGCGAGATGAGATTGTGACTGGCTAAAGAAAAAGCGTTGTCATGACTAAATTGCCTAGTGAAAAGAACCTTTTCGCTCAAATGAAAATTTACTGTTTCTAGCGCATCCACGTTTTCGGTAACGGATGGTCTTTGAATTGTCCACATCATACCGTTTGGAAAATCTTCAAAGAAGGCGCGCTTATGCGGGAAACGCAAAATTTTCACCTGTTCATCAGACAGATCAAGAAACTCTTTCAAACATTTCCAAAATTCATCACCGATACTACCTGAG
>CAZSHS010000050.1:1575-21097 GCA_964606665.1 uncultured Candidatus Obscuribacterales bacterium
CACAACAAAGACTTATCTTTTAATTCTTCTTTTAGTTGGTCGAAATCTATAAAGTGCGATTCCATCAATCCTTCAGCATCAGCATAAAAAAATTGAATGCGACGCTCGACTGTATCAGGAAGGCTAGGCACCATTTCAAAAGATTCAGTGCAGAAAATTTGTCTGCCGAATGTGAAATCCTGAACTTTCATCTTGCTACCTCAAAAAATATTATTTTACTGTCGTGGAATACTTAAGTCATGAATAAACTAAATAAAAAGCCAATTTCGCTATTATGCGCCGCTTATACAGCTTGCCTGTCCTGCATAGCTTGCTTTTGTCAGCCAGCCTACGCCTTGGCAGAAAGCGAATTTACCACAGGCGTTCAATACTACAAGGGCAAAAACTTTCGCTCTGCCGCCAAAGAATTCGAAAATTCAATTACTCATGGCAACATAAAAGCTCCAGTTTTTCTCTACGCTGCATACGCTTATCAAGCCTATGGAGAGCGCGACGAAGCACTGCGCAAATATCACCAGATAGCAGAATTATTTAAGGATACCCAAGCAGCCACGATAGCCAAGCAGGCAATAGCTCGCTTGGATCAAACTAATTCTTGGGTGGATAGAAAACCACAACTTCTTGATGAACTGAAATCCCAATTAAAATCTCAGTTGCAAGCGCAATTAAAAACAGACGATAAGTCAAAGCCAAAAACTAAAACTGCAACAAAAACTGGAGACAAAACTGATAGTGCGCTTGATGATACGATGGAGGACGAGACCCCGCAAAAAATATCTAAGCTTAGTGCCAGCACTCCATCTGTTGCGCGCGTGTTTTATAAGTCTGACCACGACGAAATCATGGTCGATGTGCGCATCAACGGTAGAACCATACCTATGGTTTTCGACACTGGGGCACCTGGTATTTGTATAGACAAAGAAATGGCGCAGAGCCTTGGTCTTACAGTTCCGCGAGGCAAAGCAGATGGAGCTACTGGCGGCTCGTCCAATATGACCTCAATTGATTTCTGGAATATCAATGCCACTGTTCAAGTAGGCCCAATCTCCAAAGAAAACACCAGAGTAAAAATCTATGAAAAAATCCATACTCGTCCACTGCTTGGACAGGGCTTCTTCAAAGATTTCGACTACACCATCGACCACAGCGCAAAATGCATCGAATTTCGCAAAAAAGGCATGTCCAATTCTGGCGGCAAAGGCTACTCCATTCCCTTTACTTTCAAAAAAGAGGGGCGTCGCATTATTGTAGAAGTCGACATAAATGGCAAAAAAGGACCGGTCATGCTCGACACAGGCAATACTGCAAGTGGAATTTCATTTCATAGCAAAGATCAAATGAAAAAGTTCGGCATCAATCAATTGCCCGACGACGCCAAGCTGTCTTCGACCACAGGTGTATCGGGAAGTGGTAGCTGTTACAAATTCAATTTGCCGCGAATTAAACTAGGACCAATAGAAAAGACCGATTTAAGTGCAGATTTGGCAAACGAAGTTGATGACGACGAAGATTTGCCACTTCTTGGTCAAGACATGCTTTCGGGATGGCAATTCACCATAGATATGGAAAAGAAAGTAATTCACTTTCTGAGGCGATAATTCAAAAAGTTCGAGTTGATATTTTTGCCACTAACCTGGGAATCTTGACCTTGGGGGTATTTGGGCTAAAACTTGGTCATGTCAAAATCTAAATTCATTAAAACGGGTCCGTCGTTACCTGTTCGCTTGGCAAAAATGGGCAGTCTGCCCTCTAGCGAAGACCTGAAATATATGCTTGTTACAGCCGCTAAAGAGGGCAAACCCGTCGAGTTGCCTTTCATGAATCCAGAAACAGATCTGAATTTCATGGTCAAAGTAATAGCAGCAAGCTCTCCTGCAGCCAGCCCACGCTGGACTTTTGGACGTTTAGAGAACGGAGTGTTTAAGCATGTCTGGAGCAAAGAATCAAATGAAGTAATCATGATTCAGGGCAAAATAAAAGTCGACGGCGCTAGCAAAGGCGAGTACGAATCAGTCGACAATTACGAACACTCAAGCATCAAGTCTCATCAAGGCGCCTTAGCTCCGGCTTTTGGTTGGAAACGAAAAGAAAAAGACTTTGATCTTGAATCTCATTCTCTCGATCCAGAACTAGATCCGCAACTTGCTCCATACGACCCAGATCCGCCTTCTTTTAGGCAAACTGGCAGTTTTGGGACCACCTCATTTGAATTCGATAGTCCGAATTTGGCAGGGGTAGAAGTTGATAGTGCCCAGGCTCAGTTTTCGATTTCTCATCCAGTTTCTCAAACAGGAGAATTCCAGCCTTTTCTACTTCCCCCGGCATCACTTCCATTTGCCAAATTCGATCAAGCTCCAAAACAATTACCGCCCCCAGTCGAATTCGACCAAGATCTCGATGAAGCTTTTAGTATTCTTGGAGATCCCGAGACTGGCTTGTTATGCTATTCGGCTTTTAGTTTTTTCTTGATGCGCGAATTTGAGCACAGTCTACAGGGCTTGCAGGATCTTTCTGTGATTGTGTTTGAAGTTTTAGACAAACAGACTTTGGCCTCGACTGAATTATCGATAAATGACGGTGCAGCAGTAACTGAGGCATTTAATTCAATAAGATCTTCACTCGATTTTTGTGCACGCAGCGAAGAAAGCGAATTTGCCATTGTATTGCCTTATTACAACTCACAGGATGCAATTTCTTTCGCCGCTTCGCTCTACACTTGCTTATCTGAAAATCCCATTCTGACTAATGGCGAAAACAATGACCAGGAGCGAGTTTTTACTATTGGGGTAGCAGGGCGCACAAGTAGGATTAAAGACGCAGGCACTTTATTTGCCTGTGCCAGAAAAGCAAAAGAAGATGCAAGAAATTCAAGCTGTCCTTATTTGCTCTTTCAATAATTATGGATAGTAACTTCTGCCGCCGCGCGGATTATTGAAATTCTGAACTCTACCTGGGTCTAGAAAACTATCGAGAGAAATTGGCTGGGCCGAGCCATTAGAGCCATTATTCGAAAAATACTGAGATCTAGAGCGCCTAGATCTAAGCGATGACCCCCTGCCGAGCTTTTTGTCTATATCATCGCGCATTTTGTCTATTGAAGCATCTGAAATCAAACTCAATTTGTCTTTTTTTCGTCTCAATGGCTCAAGCTGATCGAGCATCTTTGCTGCTTTTTCATAATGATGACCTTCATAATATTGTTTTGCTCTGGTCCACATTAAATTCATGGCTTCACGACTGTCGATTCCGTGGTCGACTTGAGTAGATTCGATTTCTGAATCGATTTTTTCATCGACTGCAGTAGGAGCTTCCCACGTCGTCTGGCGCTTAGTCTGCTGAGCGTTTTGCGAGTCTATTAGACTTGAGACCTTGCCTCGCCCTCTGTTTCTGTAAGTCGAATTGAAAAGGCTTGAATTGCGATTGTAATAAGACGACTGATTATAATTGGGATGATTAGGAAAATGCATTCCGCCTGGATAATTGGTTCCAATTTGAAACGGCACGCCGTTTGGCAAATAAATGATCCCAGAAGACGGATTGGAAGAGCCGCCTGGATAACTCTGGGCATTGGAAACCTGAGCTTGAACAAGAGTAGAAAAAAGCAAACATAGTCCAAACGAAAAGGCAAGACCAGAGCGTCGTGAAGACTTGGCAGATGAGTTTTGCAATTCCATTATTTCGGCTTTTCTCAATTTGCGATATATTCATCTTAACCCACATTGGCGGACTACTCAATCAGAACCTTACTAAAAGCGTCAAAAATTCCATTGTGCTTGCTTGCAAGCGCCATATTAAGTTTGGGGTTCAACTTGGCACTGGCACAGATCAAAGATAGTACAAAGTCGCTTAAGATGCCCATCAAGCTCGAAGCTCTAACTCCTAAAATGGACATGTCTACACCCGCCCCTGAAAAGATTCTTCAAGGCTCGGTTCAAGACAGTTTCAACCCCGAAGTGTTACAAATCCCCAAGAGCGGCTTTGGCAAAGCTTATGACATTGGTCGCCAGTTGTATGCAGACGGAGACTATGTACGAGCTCTAAATGCCTTCAAGCTTTCATATTTGCGTGCAAGCAAACATGGCTTGAACGACCCACGATCACAAATGGCCAAGCAAGCAGTGGAAATGGCAAAATCACATATTGGTCTGGCTTCGCGACTTGGATATAAAGTTGCGGGTAACGACTCCAATTTATTAACAGGCAAAGTTGAAAAGGTTTTCCCACCATCGCTTGCCTGGCTTGCGGGAATCAAACAAGATGACAGAATATTAAAAGCCCAAGTAGGAAAAACTGATGTCACCCTCACGTTAAGGCGAGGAACAAAGACTTTTCAGATTAATTTGCGCATACCGGCTGCAATCGATGGCGGACTGATTGCAGATACTCGCAATGCCACCGCAAGTAGTGGCGGTGATGGATTTGGTGCGCCAATTAAACACCCTGAACTTTTGGGACCTGCCATTAAATTGCTTGGTAATTACGATTGTTATTTAGTAGTCGATGTTTCTGGAAGTATGGCAAGCGACGCTTCGACTGGCACAAATGGTTCGAGTCCAAGCAGTTCCGGCAATTCGCAAAGGGTGAGCAAATGGAACTGGTGTCAAAATCAAAGTAATAGTTTTTATAACGACGTGGCTAAATTCATGCCCCAAGGAATTACAGTGGTGCCTTTCAACGACAAATTTTCGGTCGCACCAAATTTGAAAGGTCGTCAGATAGAATCTTTGTTTTCACAACTTGGACCTGAAGGTGGTACTGATATTGCCGGTCCACTGGATTATATTTTGAGCGAATATCTGGATAAAAAATCGAAGAAACAAAAAGCAAGACCAATAGCAATTGCGGTAATGACTGATGGTGAATGCGGATTGCAAGAGATTGCTGATACCATTATTGATGCCACTCACAAAATGACCCATCCAAAAGAAATAGTTATTACATTTCTTTCTATTGGTGACACCACCACTGGTTCACCTGTGCTTCGCGCGCTCGATGATGATTTAGTTTCTGCTGGTGCTAAATACGATATCGTCGACACACGATCGTTTGAAGAATTATCACGCTACGGCTTGACTAAAGCACTTGCCGCAGCGCTTATCGAAGAGAAAGTAGAAAAATAGCTTTTAATTCGCTCATTTATCTTGGGCTATGAGCTTACTAAAAATCATATTGAAATCGCGATTACCAGCTCTATCAGTCAAGCTTCCTTTCTCGCCCAGTCTTTGACGTTGAATTTCTAAAACAAGCTCGATAGATGTACGTCTGCGCACAAGCTCATTATTGCGATAACCTTCTTCAGTCATTGAATTCGGAGTTGGCCAATCGGCCCTTTTGGGATCGAGCATTAATGCGGCATTGTCTTTTCCAAGTAAATTTATTACTTCCAAGGCTGCAGAGCGCATGTTATCTACAGTGAAACCACCAGTAATACCATTGTGAATTTTCAAAAGTAGAGCATGCTCATTTGCTGTCAATGCTCGCTGTGTGGTTGATGGGTCTTCATGACTGCGCAAGTGTAAAATGCCTTTGTCTCCTAAAAGCGCTTTGCGCTCTTCTTGCGTGAACGGACCAAACGGTCCACCCATAGCAAAGGCTTCCAATTTTGGTTGCAAACTGTCACGCAAAGATGCTGTCAAGACGGTATCTTTTCGTTTCATAGCAGCGTCGAGCAATCCTTTGACTGCCTCTTTAATTTGCCTTTCTCCATCTGGCTGTGTTTTTAAAGAATCAAAACGCGACATCTCAACACGCATTTGATCGATTTGCGTTTGCATTGATTTTTCGACGCCCAGACTGTCGTAGTCTTTCAATAGATCATGCATTTGCATCGATTGAATAATTGGACCAATATCCTTGTCTAAGTTAAGGGCATGAATGGCGCTGGCAAAATGTCGTCCTTTCATCAATTCAGTGTCGCTATGAAAAGAAGTCGGCAATCGAGAATTTGCTATTTCGGTAAAATTTCTTTTGGCGGTCTCATCTGTAGTGGGACGGTCGGGATTGAACTTATCGCCTTCGCTTTGCAAAGTCTCCTTAAGCTTTGCCATAAACTCAGCTTTTTGAATTAAAGCTTCACGCTCACCTGGTGGAGCACTATCAGCTAAGGCTCGCAATCGCGATGTAATTTGATCGTTATAACGATAAATCAAATCCATACTGGTAGGCATCAAAAGTTGTTTGTAACCAAGTGCTGAAGTCGATCTATTCGATGGCACGATATCATGGCCACCATTGCCACCAGTTTCGATGGCATAAATTCCCATGAATAAGCGTCGTGTAGAGTCAAAATCCATATTGTGCATTTTGCCTACTGCAAGCAGCTCGCGAGCAAATGATGTTTTGAAGTCTTTTTCTGAAACTGGTCGTTCTATCTGCTGATTCGTGCTTTGATCTCCGCCTTGCATTACACGCATTAAGCGATCAAAATTTTCTAGCATCTCTGGCTTGGTTTGTATCGGAATTCGGTCCGGATCTTTGACAGTTGGAGGCTTTTCCGGTGCCTTACCAGGAAAGTCCATTTTGGGACCTAAAGGACCTGGCTCGTTTCTATTAATCGAGTCCCAATAACCACGCCATTTTGCAGTTACATCATCGGTTGCTTGCCCCTGATTTGTTGGCGCAGGCTTATCACCACAGAAAAAAGAAAAGGGCACATAATCACAAAGATTAAATGCCGAGGCAGTCTTTTCGGGCACGACTGCCTGATCTCCTCGCGCTGCCTGAGTATCGTCTCCAGATCCCATTTCATCTCCCATTGATTATATTTATATACCCATGCTTATGAGACATAGTGTAAACCTCGAAACGCCCAAATAGCTATGAATTTGCTTATAAATTGGCTTCAATGCGTTTTGGTTAGGGAATAATAGACTTAGAGCTATGAGGAAAAGGCTGTGTTTAACAAAAAACCGAAATTGTCCAAAGAAGATAATTTCCAGAACGTATGGTTTTCGCAGGGCGCAAAAAAAACTACAACTGCTGACCTAGACAAAATCGACGAATATTCCGATTTGTCGTCAATTGAACAAGCGGCCAAAGCACCGGCACAATCACAAGCCTCGCCGCGAGCTGCAACCACTACGCAGGGGATGAAAAGGCTCAATCCTCTTCAACAAAATTTCGACCAGATAAGACTTTTTGCTTATGAAGCTTTTGACAAATTAGATGCCAACGACAATGGTTTCATCGAAACCGAAGAGCTTTATGCTGCACTAGAAAACCCAGCTTTAGATATGCGCGAAAAGTCATATGTCACCTTTCTTTTGACCAATCAAAAGGAAATTGCAGACTCAGTGAACGAAGGCATAGATCCAACTCAAAACGGTATCTCTCGCCTAGATATCGAGCTTTATTTCAAGCTTGCCATTTCAAGACTAGCGCAATAATACAGTTAGCTTGCAAGAGCTGCTATCATGTCGTCTTTCACACCCTGCTGGAGGACCGTCATGACTTCCATTTACGATTTTCACGCCAAAACACTTGATGGCAAAGACCTCGACTTGAGCGCTTATAAAGGCGAAGTGCTGGTTATTGTAAACACAGCCAGCAAATGTGGCTTTACTAATCAGTATGAAGGTCTGCAAGAACTGCACCAGAAATTCAACGGACGTGGTCTAAAAGTGCTTGGCTTTCCTTGCAACCAGTTTGGCTCGCAAGAACCTGGCTCAGAGACTGAAATTGGAGCATTTTGTCAGAAAAACTACGGTGTCGAATTTCAGATGTTTGAAAAAATCGACGTCAATGGCCCAGACGCCCACCCACTCTATAAATTCTTGACCAGTGAAGCTCCTGGAATTGCAGGGACCGAAGCAATCAAATGGAATTTCACCAAGTTTCTGGTCGACCGCAATGGCAAAGTACTCAAGCGTTTTGCACCAGACGTCAAGCCACAAGACATGACAAAAGAAATTGAAGCACAGCTTACAGTCGAAGCTAAGGCTTAGACTAGGCTTAGTCACTTCTCATTCGTCTCTGGATTTCATCCACTACATCTTTGGACTCTTTCAGTCCAAGACCAGTTGTACTACGCATTAATTTTATCGCTTCAATAGAGCGTTTTTTGCGAATTAGATCAATTACCTGAGGGTCAATATCATCGATATTAAACGTTTGGGTTACTCTTTGTGGCGCCTTAAAAGATCCAGTCGATTTCTTGGCAATGCTTTCAGATTCGTATGCACTGACAGGATCTTCGCAATTTATAAATCGAATTAACTGCTTGGCGTCTTTTTCAAGCCTAGGTGTAATGCGATGAAGATTGGGACTCAACGGCACCACTGTGTGATCTAGAACTAAAACAATGCGGCCAAAACTATCGCCACCAATGCTTGAGCGCTCGATTTTGACCCCTTTGATGTCCGAAAATGCAATGGTATCCATTTTTTTCATTGAAAGACTGCCATTTGCCACAGTAATTTCTTTTTTTCTTGAGTCAAAAGTAGCTTCGGTTCTGCGAGTAACAGTAAATGCAACGAAAAAGGAGATGAGCATTGCGACTGCACAAATTGTTTTTTGTTCAATATCATGAGCGTTAAAGAAAGCCACGCCGCAAGCGATTATCACGAATAAACAGACAAAAGAAAAAAGGGGGAAATTGGTTTTGGCTACAAGCGTGTAACCGTTCAGTCGGTCGATTTTCATATTAAATCAACACCCGTTTTAGACCAAATTTAAGCATAAAAGATAAAAGGTCTAGGGTTTTCCTCATACTCAAATGGGTATTAAAGGCCCAAGATAGAGACAGGCGACAAGCTCGTCATTGTTGAGGTGTTCGATGAAAAAATTGCCTGTTTTATTTGTATCTTTTCTAAGCGCTATCACCGTCTTTAATTTTGCATTGCCAGCTTGTGCTCAGCACGCCAAAGCAAATGGTGGCTTTTACAAATACAAACCAGGCGAATTGCAAAAGCCCGAGTGGCGTCAATACAAAGGCGAAGTCCAAATAATAGACGATACGCCTGACGTGAAAGATTTCAGGAAACCTAAAGATCAAGGACCAACATACCAAATTGAAATACCGCCTATGCAAAATCAGCAAGGAGGAGGTGTTAGTATCAATGGCGGTGGCAATGGCATGGGAGGTTCTCCCGTGATCAAGCTTAGACCTTCAAACGATGGGCGATTACTTGCACCGGCAGGTAGTGAATCTCACATGAATTCTCTCAAAGCACCATCTGGCAATCTCCCTTCAGGCACAAGCACCGGCATTCACTCAAACATGCTCCCGCCGCAAGGCAAACCAAGCGCACTTACACCAAAGGCTGGCAAAGGCGGATTACTGAATAAAGTCAACTCGCCTAACATACAGAATAATTCAATGCCATCGACTTACAAGCAATATGAAAAAATAAACACAAGTGGTGCCGGCTCTAATAGTAGCTCCACAAGCATAAAGGGCGAATTGAAAAATGGTGGTCGTGGAACTTTACTCAAGAACGCAAAATAATTTAAGCGATGACAAAACCAATTGGTATTGATTCTACTTCGCTAAAAGCTATTGCACTTGAGCCAAACGAATCAATCGTTTTTCAAGGCGCACCTAATTTAAGGCAATCAATCTGGCATTGTTACCGGATTTTATTCAATGTCTCCTGGATATTTTTTGTTTTGTCAGCAGGCTTTGCTTATTTCAAATATCAGATACCAATGCTTATTCTTGAAATGTCATTTGGTGTTTATATGGTCATATTATTTCTATTGTCTTTAATTGATGCTTACACAGATCGCGACGTCTACTACTGTATAACCAATAATCGCGTCATTAAGTTAAAGAGAGGAAAAACAGAAAAACAACTGCGATTTGAAGAAATAACACGCATTACTTATAAACAAAAAGATGGAGCAGGATTTTTTCTTTTTTCGGGAGGCAAAGACGGTATGACTGTGATTAGTGTTCTTGGAATAGAGCGAGTGCAAACTATTTATTCTGCTCTGCCGCCTGAGCTCAAGAAAGTAGCCGATGCCCCCAACAGCGCCCTGATTCAGTGAGGCTGCGCTATGGACTAAACAGAGACTGCACTGTTTAAAAGGATACTGTTATGCAAGAAAGTAATTATGGCCAAAGCGACGATTTGAATCTTCCAATACCCGTTGAGGACCGCAAAGAGTACGAAGGCAATATGGAAAAAAAACTAGCCGACTTGGGCAGCAAAATTGATGAGATGGCTTGCAAAGCCGAAGATTTAAAAGAAAAAGCTTCAGTTAAATTCGAAGAGTTGAAGAAAAAACGCCAAGAGGCTTCGTGCAAATTCGACGAAATGAAAAAGCAAGGACATGAAGCTTGGAAAGACTTCAAATCCCATCTCGATACCGCTATGGAAGACTTAAGTCATGCTGTAGGCGAAATGAAAGAAGGTTGCAGCGAAGCTAAAAGCAAGTTTGAGAAAAACTAAGCTATCTAATTAGATATTCATTCTCGAACATCAAGTACTGAAATTTCCGGTTTACACATAAACCGGATTTTCGGTGCGTTTCCGCCTACCATGCCTATTCCACGATTGACATTCATGTCCATCTTATTAACTTTATAGTATCCAGATTCATACCTTTTACCGGTGAGCGAACGTGTTATCACAGCGCCGTAAAAAGGCAATCTTACTTGTCCACCGTGTGTATGGCCACACAAAAACAAATCGACATCGGCTTTGGCCAATTGATCAGCGATGCTTGGATAGTGAAACAAAAATAGATTATATGTCTCTTTTGGTAGTACAGAAATCAAGTGCCCAATATTAGCTTCCGAATCAACCGGCACACCAGTTATGGTGGCATCTACTCCGTTTATTTTGATACTTTGGGTAGTGCTTTCTAATTCTTGTACATTGTTGCCTGAGCGGGTGAATAAATTAGCGTCAGGATAACAGCGAGAGTCATGATTTCCTTTGACTACATATACAGGTGCAATTTTACTTAGTTCGGCTAGCACCTGCCTGAATCGCTTCAATGCTTTTGATGTATTTATTGCATCACCAGTGAAAACTATGATATCTGGTTTCAATTGTGGTATCAAAGAGGAAAGTTTAACTTCAGGACCAGGTATATCATCACAGTGAGTATCAGATATATGCACAATGCGAAAATGCTTACCACGAGCCAGTTTTGGACTATGTATAACAGTGTTTGTCACTTCCAATTGATATGGTTCAACAAAAAATCCAAAGTACAAACAGACCAGTCCAATTAAAGACGAAAAAATAATCAGCCATCCAACTACAGATATTTTTGATTTTTTAAAGCCGCCACGAAAGCTGATGACAAGCGCACTTACAAAGGTGAATGTTATGAATGCAACAAGAAGTACGAGTACTACAAACTCGCTAACCAAGAGGTTGCATATGATCAATGGATCTCTCACAGCTAATTTAATCTTATTAGATAAGTAAGTACACTGTAAATTGCGCTATAAATTGCCGATGGGCTCGGGCCGGAACAAATTTTGACCACCGGTGTCCTTTAGAACAGCGTTACCCAATTTTAGCGTCAGGGCGTAGGCGTCCAAGTTAATAAAAGAGGAATATAAGATGAAAACCAAAAAATCGTGGAGTTTTTTGATTCCTGGCATAGTCATTGCCATGACAACTCCAAGCCCAGCGTTTGCGATTGATTTCGATTCGCTGGTTCGTGCATTCACCGGTGGAAACACCGGTGCGACCAGCTCATACAGCCAAAACTTCATTCGCACTAATTTAAATGCCAAGAGAACACAGCTTGAAACAGATATCACCTCAGGTATCGCATCAGGGCAACTCACATCTGATGAGGCCACCGATTTAAGAAACGACTTGAACAAAATTTCAATGGATGATTCAAGTTTTTCATCCGACGCTAATTTGACCAGATACGAAACACAAAATCTAATCGATCAGTATGAAGCAGCTTCACGCAAATTGAATACTTACCTTACAAATACCGCAACCAACTCTTCTGTTATCGGTGGCGCCACCGCAGATAGTGGTCAATGGTTTAGACGTTATGGTCATGGCAGAAATGCGGCCAACCAGGCTGAGCGTCGTGCCCGTATTGATACTTTGCAAGCCGAAATCGGCTCGCTTATCTCGACTGGTGTTTATAACGGCAAATTAAACCAGGTCGAATCGACCAATTTCAGAAACGAACTAAATGCAGTCAATTTGCAAGAAACCACTGCTCTTCGCGACAATCGCTTAAGTTCTGAGGAAACAGAAACTCTGGCAAACAGATTGGTCTCGCTCAAAACTGCTGTGACTGATGCAACTAACCGTCCTAGCTGGGGCGGAAACTGGGGTGGAAGAAGAGGTAGAGGCGGCAGAGGTAATACTCATGCTCAAATCAACACTCAACAGACACTGCTTGCTCAACGCATCAATGCTGGTATTGCATCTGGTCAACTTACCAGAGCAGAAGCAGATCGATTGCTCGCTGATGAGGCTAAGATAAATAGCTTGAATGCGCAAATGACAAGTTCTGGCGGACGCCTGACCTGGGAAGAGCAAAAACGTCTCTTGAACGAACTCGACCAACTCTCTAGAAAAATCAATAAAGAGTTGTACGACAGACAAGTTAGATAAGTACTTAAGTGAAATAAGGGCTAACTGCTTCAGTTAGTCCTTACTTCCTGCCAGTGCAGAAATTGTTTCATTAGCCTTGGTGGCCACGAAAATATTATCGTCGTCGGCAAGGCTTTTGAGTATCTTCAAAGACAACTTGCGATTTTCAGAAAGTCCCATGCGAACATCATCGCTTGGGTCTTTAGCTAATTTGGACAAAATGTCCTCGGGCAAGTTTTCGTTTTCGGCAAGTCCCAGTCTTACATCAGGATGAGCATCACCAACTAACTTGAGCATAATGCTTGGAGGGCAATTGGGATTTTCAGCCAGGCGACGGCGGACGCGAGGATTCTCGTCTTCTGCAAGGCGTGTAAGAATCGACGGTATGGTATGAGGATTTCCAGCTAACACCACACGTACATGAACGTCTGCATCAGCCTGAGAAGTTTGCGCTTTGCCTTCTTTTAATTCATAAATCGACTTGACGATTGATGTGAGATTCTGGGCTGAAACTGGTTTTGCGATGTAATAGTTCATCTTTAGTTTCAAAGCTTCCATTACGTCTTCATCGCGTTTAGAAACGGTAAGCAGTATGACCGGGATTGTACTTACATCCGAATCAGCTTGAATTTCTTGCAAGACTTCATGACCATTCTTTTTGGGCATGTTCAAGTCGAGCAAAATGATGTCCGGTCGCTTTTTTGCGCCAGTCTTAGACTTAGACAAATACTCCATCGCTTCTTCTCCGTCATTAGTGACGGCAAGCTCATACTCGAGCCCTGAGCGTTTGAGCGCCTCTTGCGTCAGACGAATATCTGATGGCGTGTCTTCAACCAGCAAAATATTGATTAAATCGGTCATTTCTGCTACCTACTTACATCCAAAACTAATTCTTAGTAATTATCTCAAACTTGACAACAAATTATTGAATTAGTGCCCAAATATCTCGTTGTCTTTTACAGCCGGTAACGTAAACAAAAAGATAGACCCTTCCCCAGGAGCCGATTCCACTGATATAGTGCCACCATGGGAGGTTACAATCCGCTTGCAAATAGCAAGCCCCATTCCTGTACCAGAGTATTGAGTTTTCCCGTGCAACCTGGCAAACATATCGAAAATTTTGTCTGCGTATTTAGAATCAAATCCGATACCATTGTCGCGCACAGAAAAGAGCCACATATCTCCGCTTCGGTCGCTTGTAATCACGATATGCGGGTTTCGCTCCTCACTTCTGTATTTTAGGGCATTACTTATTAAATTCTGGAACAGTTGCACCGCTTGCGAATATTCCACTGCTACTTCGGGGAGCTCATCAATTTCAAGCGAGGCACCGCTTTCTTGAATAGACATGCGCACATTGGCAAGTACATCTTGCACAACTAGGTTGCAGTTGGTTGCTTGGTTGCTCGATTCTTCACTTGAAATATTCGAATGCGTAAGTACTGCTTGAATCAGTGTCTGCATTCTCTGCGTGCCATCCAAAATAAAATCGATAAATTCTTGTGAGTCTTTATCAAGTTTTTCACGTGCATTTTCATTAAGCAAGTTAGCAAATCCTTGCACTGCCCGTAGTGGCTCTTGCAAATCATGCGATGCGATTTTGGCAAATTGACGCAATTCTTCGTTGCTCTGCTCAAGCTGATCGGTGCGATCTGAAACTAATCGCTCAAGCGTCTCGCTTATGCGCTTACGCTCTGTGATATCTCGTGCAAACGCGCAATACATGTAGTTGTCATCTTCGCGAATTTTGAAAATGCCTATCTCAATCGGAAACTGATGTCCATCTTTATGCACGCCTATAAGTTCGTGTGTGGCGCGCTCTAAATTTTTGATTTGCTCTTCGAATTGTCGCTCAATTATCATAGAGAAATGGCGTCTAAAGTGTTTTGGAACTATGGTTGAAAGCCCCTTTCCAAGCACATCTTTCTTTTTCCATCCAAAAGTCAATTCGGCTTGATTATTCCAATCTGTTATACGCCATTTAGTATCAAGGGAAATAAAGGCATCATACGAGTTTTCCAAAATAATACGCAATCGTTTCTCGCTGCGACGCAATGCTTTTCCAAGTGCATGTTTTTCACAAGCGCTCTGCAAGCGCTTATAAATGGCCTCATAACTGGCAACACCTTTTATGAGATAACCTTGCGCACCATTGTCTAAAGCGGCAAGTGCTTGATCCTGCTCGCTAATGCTGGTCAAAATAATAATAGGTCTATCGCCCACATGCGCTCGCACCGAAAAATAGGTGGCTAAACCTTGTGAGTCGGACAAATGCATATCAAGCAGAATGGCATCAAACTCTTTAACCTGCAATATTTCTGTAGCCATTGCCAGGTTAGAAATTGGATCCACTTCAAGCCCGCGCTCAGTCATGCTGTTTGAGAGCAAATCCAAAAAGGTTGGGCTGTCTTCGATAATTAAAACGCGCATTTAAGTGCTCTTAGTAAGCTCGAACTCGATCTTATCATAAGCACGAATTCCAAATAGCTGCTTAGCCGCCGTGAAAATCGTCCGGCATGTATAAATTCTCCAGTTGTACATTGTTTTGAGTGAAAATCGCAGGCAAAAATGCAGCATCTAAATTACCGCAAGAAGGACAAACTTTTTTCTTATCCTCACCTTCATTCATTTGAAATCTACATTTGCATTTTGTGCATTCATAAATCTTGTAATCGGCAAGACTTACCTTGCGTTTATTAACTGATGCCATAGCCCCTCCTCATTTAGCCAAACTAAAGGCAATAACTGCCTTTTAGCATTAGGAAGCTAAACTTATGAAAGAAGCTAGAAAAAACTAGGTTTCATCAAGGTTTCTCACATGTTGACGTGTTTTGCTCACAAATCTATGCCTGGAGCATCAGCGCTCAATTCAAGTGTACTTTTGCGAGTCAAAACGGCAATAGTCCTTGGTTTTGGTTTGTTCAAACAACTCAAATAGCATCTAAAAATTCAAGTCGTGCTAATCGAAAGAGTAGAAGAGATTTTTACGGGGAGAACGTTATGACTATCTTACATTTTTTACTTTACTGTCTGGTGGCAGCTATTTGTGCCAAGATAGCCGACTATTTCGCTCCTGGTAGCATGCCCGGTGGATTGATTACTGCAGTCATCTTCGGGATTATCGGAGCCTGGTTAGGTGGCTTGGTTATGGGATCACTGGGACCCGATTTGGCCGGAGTTTCGCTTCTGCCAGCAATCTTAGGATCTGCGCTATTGATATTTTGTCTATCGCTTTTCGGCAGAGTAACCAGAAAAGCTGCTCCTTAGTTTTTTTTCGAATCAGGCAAGACTAAAAGGACCGATTTAAAAATCGGTCCTTTTCTTGAGCCAAACTTTTGATCATCATCTACTCGAAATGACCGGTCCAACAGGCGCGTGAAGAGGCAAGTGATCTGAATCGCTTGCATTTATTGACTCCTGAAACCGGCTTTTCAAGCCGTTTTACCAGGTTATATAATTTATCGATCGGGTTATACATTTTGTCTAGTTGCTTTACCATGTGGTGCAGACACAGATCAACGCGATCCATTTTCCTTGCCACTAGCACCCAATTTTTGACCTAGAGCTGCAAAAAAGCAGACATGAAAAATGGCTGATTTTTCCCATGCCTGCTGTTTTCGTACGTAACTCTTAGATAGTTAAATTAACCAAGCGTTACTGCACTTCTTTAGTTTCAGTGGTAGTGGTCACTGTGTTTCCACCATCTGTCGAAACAGATTTTCTTGTGTATATAGCGATGCGTCGCGAGGGACCTTCGCTGTATACCATCGGTCGAAATACAACTAAATTTGCATCTACACCAGAGATGGCAATTTTAGTCTTAGCTGCAAGACTATCTAGTTTTGCGCCAACGTCTGCGGCTTCATCAAATGAGAGGAAGTTATCCGAGGCGATTTTGAAAGAAAGATCCGCTCTTAGATTTGCCACTTCGGATTTGAGCGAATCGTAAGAGTCTTTGCTTACGTGATTCAAAGCGAGTTCACTATTGAGCATTTCGTCGATAGCAGCCATTCTGTTGTACAAAGAGGCGCTGTATACAGCATTTGTGTCTTGTTTGACTACAATTACCGAACTTGGAACTTCTTTGCGAACGACTACTCTACCGGCTGAATCGAGCCCCGACACAATACCTACAACTTTGCCGCTTGAATCGATCAAATCGCCAGCAGCATTAACGGTTACAAAAGTTGTGTCGCCGACTAATCTAACCAGGTCACTTGATAGTGAAAAAGGGACCGAGACGATTTCATCCGCTTGCGATGCTATGGCAAAACTGCCTGCAACGGCACAAGCCGTCACAAGAGAGATGGCTAGGAATTTGTTTACAGATTTCATTTGCTTTGTCCTAAATTAGTAGTGCTTTTGGGCGCTATCAGCACCCGTCTACTAATTCGATAGCAAAGGCGTTATCAAGCAGTGACTGTAGAGAAGAAAGCTATGAAATTTTGTGACTAACCAGTGTATTGAAACAACATCAAAATACGTCCACCATGAGGACCACTGTTGATGGGTGTCAGGCTCGAAAATGTGTAATTGAATCTGGCGTGCTCGATAATAGTTAGCGATACATCATCCACTGGCACGACTGCTTGAACAACAAAGGTTGGCTGTTTAAAAAACTTACCTTCCTTGAGGTCTACTACATCGATTAACTTACCCATTCTTGACTTCCTCCGCACTGATTGAGTGGAGCCAAATCATAATAAAATCCAGACAAAAAGGGAATATTAAAAGCGTGTATTAATCAGGCTGGACATTTTCGAATGAAACGCAGGTTCAATTTTAAGCGAGTGTCACTGATCTTTATGGCTTCAGTCACTTTAATTGTCCAATTTTCAAGCCCCGTCTTTTCGGCATCAAAATCCAAGAAATCTACTTCCGCTCAAGTACCTGTGCCTAGCTCAAACAAAGCGCCATTAGAAGGCACGCAAACACCTGTACTGGACCAAAGCGCGGATTTAGTGGTGGAGCCTGAATCTGAAAGAACTTTTTTTCCGCCTCCGCAATTGAATGATAATTACATGCAGCCTAATCAAAATCAAATGCCGCCTAATCAAATGCAGACTCAATCGCCACCTAATTTATTGCAAGGTGGCGTTGAATCGAGCACCACTCTAATGATGCAACAGCCGCCGCCCGTTTATAACAACAACATCAATATAAATCGAAATATGATGCCACCTGCCAATTATATGCAAGGGCAAGTGATGTCATTTCAAAATCAAATGCAGCGCATGCAAGGACAACTTGCACCTCTAGTACAACAACAACCTTTGCAAGGCTATCAGCAGTACAAGCAGCCGAATCAATTTAATTTGCGTGTCGAACGTCCCAATTGGATTCCGCCAAACGCATACACCAATGACACTATGCTTGCTCCATACCATAATTCTAATTTGTTTTTCTGGGACAAGCGTGGCATGCCAAACAGACCCCAAATGGTGCAATTGGCAAATTCGGTTACCAAATACTGGCATGGTTTTGTGCCTAATCCTTGTTTTGTGCTTGTAGAGCCACTCCCCGCCGCTCCAGGCAATTATGTATTTACCAGTCAGGATCGCCGCGCGCCCCGCGGGTGGTTGCAAAATACTGGTCAAAATAGTGTGTCCGGATATCCACTATACAGATACTGGCTCGATAATCCGTTTTAAAAGGAGTCTTGATTGGCGCTTTATCAGATTTTAAAAGACATCGAAAATTATCCCTTCGTGGATAAGTCAGGAAAGAAAGGCTACATAAAGCTTCTTCCTCCCGTTCCAGATAAAGAAATAAACGAGTTTCGCAATTCATTGCCATGTTATCTAGACGAAGACATGACGGCAGTTTTGCGCAAAACGCGCGGACTGTCTTTTGTGCAGCAAGGCAAAAACTCGAAACTATCTGCAGGTCCAATTAACACAGATATCGATTTCACCGGTAAATCAATTCACGCACAAGCACTAGATGACATAATGCCTACAGGTATCGCCATTGCCTCAGATATTTCAGGCAATTCATGGATGGTCGATTTGCACGGTGGCTCAGCTTTTTGGGGACCTATTTTTTATGTAAGTCACGATCCACCTGTGATTATTTATCAAAATTCAACTCTTGAAAAATTTATTGATCAGGTTTTGGGCTCACTCAATTCGCCCTGGCAGAGCGATGTTAGCAAAGTGGTGAATGAATATGCACCAACTATTTGGAGCACAAATCCAAATATGATGAATCAACCAGATTGCTTGTATTCGACAGATCAAGATATCAAAGCATTTGCGCAAGAATTAGAAGAAGACTATCGCATCATAGATATGCGCCGTCCCAAAGTGGGCGATGGATTTTCCTGGGGGATATCAGGTCCTGAGACGATTCTTAGAAGATATGGATATCAGACTATGTTTGCATATCAGTATATTGCCAGAGATAACCGTCCGTGGTGGCAAAAACTTTTTGGTCGGAAATGAGATAATTTACAAACATTTTTACTGGCTCTGGCTGTGAGTCTTGATGTTTGCGCAGCGGAAGTGTCAACCACAACACATCACGCCAAGCACCATTTTTAAAACCAACTTTTTTGTAAATTGCAACTTGCTCAAAACCCATTGCTTTATGAATTCCTTCACTAGCCTCATTTGGCATTGTGATACCGGCATATAAATTGTAATAGCCAAGATCGCGCATTGTCTGAAACAGACATTTATATAGACTGCGTCCTATCCCGCGCCCCTTTGCTGCATGGTCTAGATAGATAGAAACATTAGCGGACCAATCGTATGCCGCTCTTGGATTGTGCATGCTTGCATATGCATATCCCAAAATTTGTTCTGCATCTTTATATATAAGAAATGGAAATTTTGGGCTGGCACTCTCGATGCGTAACTCCATTTCGGCGGTGTCGGGTGCGGTCGCTTCAAAGGAGATATAGCAATCTGGTGCGCAGTAAGGAGCGTATATGCGCGCGATAGCTTGAGCGTGTGACTTGTTTGCGCAAATTATTGTCATAGGAACATATTCTACTG
>CAZSHS010000050.1:21107-30178 GCA_964606665.1 uncultured Candidatus Obscuribacterales bacterium
ATTGTGCTAGGAAATGGAACAGGAGGAAGCAATTTACTATGGAATTCCTGTTTTACCCAATCGCAAAAAACGGCGAAGACCAAATAATGGTCATAAACATATTGGCACTCTTGATTGGAGGCACTTTGTGGTGGTGGCTTGCTGTTTTAGCATCAGGCTTTATAGTGAAAAAATTCGCTGTAAAAATGCACGCACTTAATAGTTCTTCGCGCTCTATTATTTGCAAAGTTTTGCTCATTATCATCGGTCTGATTGGAACATCGTTTATTATGGACATCTCAAATATAGATGTTCACTACATTTTTAGTTATGTGGATAATTTGTTCAACATGACTATTTTCCATTTGGGCAAAACATCAATCACATTGTGGACATTTTTCTATGTGATGGTGCTTGGCACTGTCTTAATGATAATGTCAAATAAAGCACACAGACTTTTGCTTGCAATGGCTCTGAGAAATTCACATCTTGATGCTGGTACAAGTAATGCTGTTGCCACCATAACTAAATATGCCATCATGGTATTTGGTTCGGTTATAATTTTACAAAGTGCAGGTGTTGATTTAACTGCCCTAACAATCTTTGCCGGCGCCATCGGTCTTGGATTATCCTTTGGTTTGCAAAACATAACTTCTAACTTAGTTAGCGGACTGATTGTGCTTATTGAGCGCCCAGTCAAAATCGGCGACAAAATTGTAGTAGGAAACTATTCTGGCATTGTGCAAAAAATTGCTCTACGTGCCACCACTATTTTGACTAGCGATAATATAGAAGTGATTGTGCCCAATTCAGATTTTATCAGCAAAAACGTGGTCAACTTGAGCCTGTCTACACAGCGTATACCACTCAAAATTCCATTTACTTTTAATCCTGACATTGATGCACATACAGTGAGAAGAGTTTTGCTTGAAGCGGCAAAAGAGCATCAAGGCGTACTCAAAGACCCAGAGCCAGTAGTTTTATTTGAGAATATTGAGCGCGAACAAGTAACTATTCATTTGAAAGTAGCAACCGTTTCTTATGCTGACAAAACTGCCTCGCTTAGATCTGAATTGAATTTTTCTGTGTTTCAAAAATTGCAAGAAAATGTTTTTACAACCGAGCAAATGCACAAATTCGTGGAAAAAAAGTCTGAAATAGTTGTAAAGCCCGGTCCGACAAATATTTCGATTAATTCTCAGAAGTAGTAAAATTTGGTCTTCAAATGGGAGGCCAGATAGTGAAACGGTTCGTATTAGTTGCTTCGACCTGCTTAGTTTTAATGCAGGGTCAAGCTTTTGGGCAGGGTTTTGTCAGCCAAGATCCACTCACTCAAGATCCACTTAAAGGACTAGTACAGAACAGTTTATCTCCCGCAGCTAATGACTGCCAGTCGGCCTTGAATATGGGCGATTATGACAGAGCCAAAACACTTGCTCTTAACGCATTGAGCACTTTGGGCAAAAGTAAAACTCAAGACGAACTGGCTTTGCGAGTAGTTCTTGGCGAGACTTATTTAAATCAAGGCAATTTTACAGATGCGGCAAAAGAACTTGATAAAGCGATGAAACTGGCCAACAAAGCAAGTGCAAGCGACCAGGCTTACGCAAGAGTTTTAGACGACATGTCCTGGGTTTATCAAACACAAAACAAACAAGATTTAGCTCTGCAAATGCTTGATCAAGCTCTTGCAGCTCAACGCAAAATTTCAGATGGATCATCTGAATTAGCTGATATTTTGGAACATGCAGGCTGGGTAGCGGAACAGCAAGGTCAATATGCTAAAGCCACACCATATTTTGAAGAAGCGCTTGCCATCAGACAGAAACAAGATCCAAATTCAGTTGCACTGGCAAACGATCTAGAGCATGTCTGGTCTAATTCTTTTAGATTAGGTCAGTCAAAGCCAGAATTGTATGCGCAAGCACTTTCTATCAAGGAAAATACGCAAGATATTTTCAAATCTTTTGCACCACACGATGTATCAAACACAGTCGTTTTTACTTTTAGACAGGGTGCATCAAACTGTGCACTAGGCTCACAGGGCGGACTTCTGCAACAAAGCATCACCGCCAATCAAGTGACAATTGATGCGGCAATTGCAAAAGATCAGAGCAATTTTGCTAAGAGCGAACGCGCATACATAAGAATAAATAATCAATCGAATCAACCGGTGCAAATACTGATGCAGCGTCCGTCTTTCATTGTGCTCAAGCCTAAAATTCAATTTGTAAATCAAATAGACAGTACTGAGTTGGCAAGCAAAATTGAAAAGAAAGGCGATAGCAAAGCTAAATGGATCAGATTCTGGGGATCGCAAGCGACTCAAACAATGACCACAAACGTGATGCAATCGGGCAACATGATGAACAGCTATGGTTACTTCCCGCCTACTTTTGGATATGGCTATCCTTATATGCCTTATCCTGGTTATATGCCAGGCAACAGAAACCAAAGCAGCATGACCACCATGACGACTTCTGTGCCTGACTATGAAGCACGTCAAAGAGCTATGGAAAAAGCCCAGGCAATAACAGCACAGTCGGCTGCAACTGCTTCAGACATTCGAGAAAGCGCGCTTGGTCCAATAACAGTGCAGCCCGGTCGCATAATAGAAGGCAGCCTCTATTTTCAACCAACAGATTTTAAAGAGGCGTTATTGCGAGTTCCTGCAGGTAACACTTTGTTTGAGTTTCGCTTTATACGTTAGCTAGCTTCCAAAGCGCCTCAAGGAGCAGTTTAGTTTCTTTATCGCTCAAGACAGAAAGAAAATCAGCCTGCTCTTTAGTGGCAATGGCTTTGGCGCGACTTAGTGTTTTACGTCCTTTTGGAGTAAGACTCAAATTGTATTTGCGCTTGTCTTGATTATTTCTCAAACGCTGAATGAGCCCACGCTCTTCAAGTGTATTCATAAGTTCTACTACACGAGACGGGTCTAAATCGAGACGTTGCCCAATTTGTTGTTGATACTCGACTATGTTTAGTTCGAGCAGCCGCAACGCACCATAGTGCCAGATAGATAAATCGAGTGGTTTTAGCGCTTGATCAAGACGCTCACGCCACATGAGACTTGGTCGGTGCAAAAGAAAGCCGATATTCTCTTTCAGGCGCTCACGCGTTATTTCGGGGATATCGTGGTCTTTATCAATCATTGCATATATAAAGGATTACTTTGCTAAAGCTCCAACTAATCATAACTAGTAGACTTTTATGAGATATCTCTAATCTAGCTCGCGGTATTTGTCGAGAACATTTTAACACCCCCTGCGTCTAAGAAAACATGGAAACGAAAATTACCTGGAGGTAAGAGAAAAATGAATTTCACCCGTCCGATAGCATTAGCAACAATGGCATTGTGCGCACTACCTGCTTTTGCAAAAGATGCAGCACCAACAGAATCTAGCACAGCACCATCCACTCATGTTAGACCACATATGCGCTTCAAGATGACAGATGATCAGAAAAGCAAATTATCGACTTTGAAAAATCAGTACATCCTTGATACTGCAACTAAAAAGGCAGAACTGAAAGTAGCAACGAATCAACTTCGCGAAGAACTGGGCAAAACCTCAATCGACAAGTCAGCCGCTCAGTCTTTGCAAAGCAAAATCAGCTCTCTCAAAGGCGACCTTGCCTCCTCACGCTTGAACATGATGATTGCAGCAGCCGATGTGTTGACACCAGAACAAAGAGAAGCTTTCAAAAAGATGCGTCATTCAAGACACGGTTATGGCGGTCATGGCAAAAGCTTTGGTAACAAAATGGGACCCCGCGCTTGCGGATAACGGATAAGGAGTTTAACTAATGAAACTGAAACTAATTTCACTGGCCACCTTAACAATGCTTGTAGTAGGCATGGTTTCAGTGGCACCGGCTGAAGCTCGATGGCGCGACAATAATGGAAACAACAATTCGTGCGGCAATAACCAGAGTTATAACAATAACAACAACGGATTTTTCAATCGTCGTAAACACAGACACTTCAAGAAACACTGGCGCAACAATAACAATAGATCTTGGTTCAACAACAATAACAATGGTAACCGCTTTGGTCTAAATACTAATGCACGTTACTGGTAGCACCACAGATCTAGATACAGAACAAGAGCACAAACACTAACAGTACGACAAACACACAGTCAAACAAAGGGAGAGGCCATGCGCTTCTCCCGGAGGAAAGGAAATTAAAATGAAATTCAAACTGACGACAATAGCTGCCTCAATGATGTTGATAGCGTCGGCAGTGGCATTCGCTCCTAAAGCTGATGCAAAATGGACGGACTATCTGTACAACTCAGGCATTTTGCCAGGGTATAACACCAATTACGTCAATGGCAATTATCCTTATGGAAATAGCTATGAAGGCTATAACTCAGATGTCCAGAATCGCATCAACGATTTAAACAATCAAGCGCAAGTCATTCAATCTCAACTTGCATATGGTGGCATAAGCCCAAAACAATATGCCAAGCTGCAAGCTAAACTGGTTAAAATTCAGGCTCAACAAATGGCTCTGCAAAATAATAGTTATATAAATCCTGGTTACAACCAGAATTACAGCAACAGCTACAATCCTTACGGTTATGGTTTTGGCTCTGGTTTCCTCAACTCAGGAAACTTGAACTCGGGCGTTGTAAACACGCTTAGAGGACTACTGGGAATCTAGTTTCCCTCAAATAGATTTGGTTCCGACCACCCCGCAGGTACAAGGCGATTGAAGCAATTCAATTGCCTTGTTCTTTTGAAGATTTGATATCCTTACAGCATGAAAATAAAAAATAGATTCAAACAAATCGGCTTTGCACTGTTGTCAACAGCCATTGTCGGCTGCGGCGCCAAGGCGCAAGCACTTCCTCTTGAAAAACTGAAACTGCCGCCTGGTTTCAAAGTTGAAGTCTATACAGATAAAGTCTTTGGTGCTCGCTCCATGACGTTAAGCGACAAAGGCACTTTGTTTGTCGGCACCATCATTCCAAATATAGTTTATGCATTGCCCGATAAAAACAAAGATGGCAAGCCTGATTCGGTCATAACTTTGCTCAAAGATTTAAACCATCCAAATGGCGTTGCCTTCAAAGATGGTTCGCTTTATGTCTCTGAAATAGGAAGACTGCTTCGTTATGACAATATCGAGTCTAATTTAAACAAGGCACCAAAGCCAGTTGTATTAAACAAAAATTTTCCCAAAGACGAATGGCATGGTTATAGATACATTGCCTTTGGTCCAGATGGCATGCTCTATGTGCCAATTGGTGCACCATGCAACACCTGTCTTAAACCAGAAGATCCTCGCTATGCCACACTTACTAGATTAAAACCAGACGGTACCAAGCAAGAAGTTTTCGCCAAAGGAATTCGAAACACAGTTGGTTTTGATTGGCATCCAAAGACTCATGAAATCTGGTTTACAGATAACGGTCGCGATCATCTAGGTGATAATTTGCCGCCTGATGAATTGAATAATGCTCCTAAAGCAGGAATGGATTTTGGTTTTCCCTATCGTTATGGCAAAAATGTGCCTGACCCCGAATTTGGTGCCAAAGCCCCTGCCAAATCAGAATTTACACCTTGCGCTATGCCACTTGGTCCTCACGTAGCAGCGCTTGGAATGAAGTTCTACACAGGCAGTATGTTTCCTCCTGAATACAAGAACAAGATATTTATTTGCGAACATGGATCATGGAATCGAAGTAAAAAAATTGGCTATCGAGTCTCGACCGTCACTCTGGAAAATAACAAAGCAGTTAAATACGAACCCTTTATGACAGGCTTTTTGCAAAAAGAAGACAACTGGGGAAGACCAGTTGATGTAATTCAATTGCAAGACGGATCTATATTAGTGTCAGACGATAACGCAGGCGCTATCTATCGCATCACTTATAAGAAATAAATGGTGCTGCCGTTAGTTGGATGTCCAAATTCATTTGATGCAGAACCACCGCGCTGAAATATCTCCCAAAAACGATCGTCACCACCTGAGCTACCAGGTGCAAAAGCAAGATCGCCTTCTGAAATGGCAAAACTTCCCGTTGCCACAGTTGCTGTTCGAATAAATCGACCGATTCTTATCTTTACTCTGTCGCCTGGGCTCATCTTAGAAATCTGAGCATCGCTTGAGCGAATAGTTGTTTTTATATTTCCAAATGAATCGACGTATCCAATCAGATGAGATGGCGGATCTGGTATTACTTCTATAGGATCTAATTTGTGTACCAGATCACTTTTCTCGCCTTTCAAAATGGTTCCAAATACCGACGGAAAGAAATCTCTAGACCTAAATTGACTTCCACCGTCTTCTGCAGTGGTGCTCCACAATTCTTCGATTTCATCTTTGACAAAAGACATTGAGAAGCCACTATTTACTGCCACAAGCTGTACGCCGTTTTTAAGCCGCCCGTAAAGCAATCCTTCGCCTTCGTTATTTTCGCGGGCTTTCAAATTGTCTTTTCGAGGGGCGGTGTTTGCAAAAACGAATAGATTGCTTGGTCTGAGCGGCGGTTTAGAAACACAAAGCTGACTGACTATAAAACCGGTGGCGATTGTGTCAAAAGGCGGCACAGTGGTGCAATGCAAATGCCATCCATCGGGAAGAGATCCCATGAAAGCGGCTGTAACCTCCGCCCAAGCCATGTCGTTAGGTCCGTAATCGCAGATTAATTGAATTAGATTGCCCATGCACTTAAGATTAACATAAATATTAACTATGGTATCCTGTAAGTTATGAATATAAGAACCAAAGTTTTGTCTCTAGCTTTAGGAGTGTTTCTTTGCGCTCCAAATTCTATTCAATGCGCTTATGGCGAAGAAAATCATGACGCGCCAGATCAAAATGCAGCTTCAGAGGCACTGCCAAAAACAAAAGAAAATGCCAAATTATATCTCTGGAAAGCCACTAGAGGTAATACCACTATTTATTTATTGGGCACGATGCATTTCGCTATGAGTAGCCTTTATCCATTGCCCCAAGAAATGGAAGACGCATTTACTCAAAGTAAGCACCTTATTGTCGAAGCTCGAATAGACGAAGTGGACCAGAGCAAATTAAATCAAGGATTGAAGTCCTTAATGCTTTTTTCGCCACCAGACAACTTGTGGAATCATTTAACTGATTCCACAAAATCGGCCTTATCCGACTATTTAAAATGGGCCGGAGAATCTAAAAGTCTTTATGAAAACTGGAAACCCTGGTTCCTCGCTAGTTACGTCAACGCCTCAATTATGAAACGTGAAGGTCTTAAATCCGAATTAGGAATCGACCGCCACTTTTTGAAAAAAGCCAAAGAACAAAATAAAACAGTCTCTCAACTTGAATCGGTTGAATCGCAACTTAAATTGCTTGGCGGTTTTCCAATGGACGTGCAAGACAAAATGCTACGCATTTCACTTTTGCAGTTAAAAAATAGTGCCGCAACCTTAAAGCTCATCGAAGAGTGCTGGCGCGAAGGCGATGCTGACTCTATAGCTAAAATTACATGCCAGGATGCAGAAGGCGACAGCGAATTAAAATCAATCCAGCGCAAAATCTATGAAGAACGCAATCAGTCAATGACTTCTAAGTTGTTGCTTTTGCTTACTGTACCCGGTCCTCATTTTGTCGCTATTGGCGCCGCTCATTTGGCTGGTGAAGAATCGGTACTCGAGCACTTAAAAGAACAAGGATTTACAGTTGAGCAGATGCGCTCAAGCACCAAATTGGCAAGCTCAACAGGTTCGCGTGCAATCGCTCTTGATTCGGTCATAAATAAATCGGAATCAAAAAACTCCGATAAATTCAAAATGACCTCAGCCTCTAAAATGTCCAAACTCCATTTTTCTGAAGGCAGATTTTCGGTATTGATGCCGGGTACGCCTGAGGTAAAATACAAAAATGAAAACGGTATGCGCTTAGTAGATTACCAATACACAGAAGCGCATGGCACCTTAAATATCTCCTACGCCATAATGCCGAAACAACTGCCACTTACCGCTCAGAAGCAGGTGCTTAACTTGATTTCGTCCGGTGTTGCCAAATCTATCAAAGGCACAGAAATCGCTCGACACTCCTTTAATTACCAGGGCGTATATCCAGGTCTCCAGGTCGAAATCGCCAAAGTACAGGGCAATGCTAAGCTAATGGCGCGTTTTCGTTATTTCATTGTCGGACGCTACCTCTATATTGTTGGCTCGGCAGGCTCCAAAGAATGGCTATCATCTGCCATAGTCAGCGAGTTTATAAATTCAGTGGCAATCCATCGCGAAACACCCCAAAACGAGCTAGCCGTTCAAGACGCGAGAAAACGCCATGAAGAATTTCAAACCAATTTTGAGGCTCGAAGACGCAAATTCGACCAAGATTTCAGAGACCAACAATCGCGCAATCGAAAACAGATGGAAGGGGCAAGAGCCGCCCATGAGCGTATGTTTGGGCGTCGCTGAAGCCAACTTTGTCTTTCCTCCTAAAAAAGCATTGGCACACGTCAGATCAAGGTGAGCAGTCTTAGACAAATTTCGAGTGAGAAAGCTTTAGGATGAAAAAAGCATGGATAAAATTTAGAAACGTAAAAACTTTTCTTGCAAGCGCTATGTTTTTAACCTGCCTGTCAACCTGCGCACAAGATTCCAATTCAGGTGCGGTCAAATCAATCGCAGACGACATGCACTTTAGAATTGACTACAGTTATTTTTGTGGCTTGCCAAATAGATATACACGCAAGACTTATTTTTTGCGCAGCGAAGATTTGAGCCCCACAGATAATACCAAAGTGCGATCGCTTGTGAACGAATCGAACATATTAAACGTCAACGAGAAAGACTTGTCCATCACTGATGGCGGTCCCTGCAGGACCATTTCATTGTGCACTGGCGCAATTACAAAAAAAGTAAGCTGGTCTTATGAACATGCTCCGGCTAAATTACGTAAATTAGCCGATTACTTAGATTCCAAATCAACAGTAGAGCAAAAGCCTTAGTTGGCAAAAGCCGCACCCGGTTTAATTGTTTTGATTTCGATATCGCGCCAAACATCACCTTTGATGTAGGGTTCTTCTTTTAAATGATTGTCCAGATCTTGGCGTGTGGGAAAGTCACAAATTAAGATAGACCCGATCATCTTT
>CAZSHS010000051.1:0-254 GCA_964606665.1 uncultured Candidatus Obscuribacterales bacterium
GTAGCGCTAGGACTAATATTTCTGAAGTATATATCCGATGCTTTCGAGGCTCGTCATGCCGAACTGTTAAAAGAAGATGCAGCCGCTGCAGAAGATAAAGATGAATATCTTGCAGACAATATTTTCTGGGTACCTAAGGAAGCTCGCTGGTCGCACCTACGAGCCAATGCAAAGCAGAGCAGCATTGGGACACTTATAGACGATGCCATGCGAGCTATCGAAAAAGAAAACGAATCTCTGAAAGGTGTACTGCC
>CAZSHS010000051.1:264-2799 GCA_964606665.1 uncultured Candidatus Obscuribacterales bacterium
GTACTGCCAAAAGACTATTCTCGACCCGCGCTCAACAAAGTTATGCTCGGCGAGTTGATTGATTTGATCTCTGGAATCGCGCTGAATGAACGCAAAGAAAAATCCAAAGATGTACTAGGACGCGTTTATGAATACTTCCTCGGTCAGTTCGCAGGTGCAGAAGGCAAGCGAGGAGGCGAATTCTATACACCTCGGTCTGTGGTCCGGACACTAGTCGAAATGCTGGAGCCCTACAACGGGCGAGTTTATGATCCGTGTTGCGGCAGCGGTGGCATGTTTGTGCAGAGCGAAAAGTTTGTCGCTGAACATGGTGGACGCATTGGCGACATCGCCATATATGGTCAGGAAAGTAACTACACAACTTGGCGTCTGGCGAAAATGAATTTAGCAGTGCGTGGCATTGATTCAAATATAAAATGGAATAATGAGGGTAGTTTTCACAAGGACGAGCTGCGCGACTTAAAAGCAGATTATATCTTAGCAAATCCTCCCTTCAATATATCTGACTGGGGCGGAGATCGTTTGCGTGAAGACGTGCGTTGGGTTTACGGCACACCACCTGTAGGCAACGCAAACTATGCGTGGTTGCAACACATCGTGCATCATTTGGCACCACACGGTTTCGCGGGCGTGGTGCTTGCCAACGGCTCAATGAGCACTCAGCAAAGTGGTGAAGGCGAAATTCGAAAGGCAATGATCGAAGCTAACGTTGTTGATTGTATGGTGGCATTACCCGGACAACTTTTCTATTCCACGCAGATTCCTGCTTGTTTGTGGATTCTATCGAAGGATCGCAGCAATGGGCTGGTGAAACAGTCTAAACTGCGTGATCGACGAGGCGAAGTACTTTTCATTGATGCTCGCAAGATGGGTGTACTGGTGGACAGAACTCGGCGCGAATTAAAAGACGATGAAATCTCGCGAATCGCCTCTTTTTACCACGCATGGAGAGGAGAAGTAGATGCCGGTGAATACGGAGATGTGGCGGGATTTTGCAAAAGTGCCACCATCGAAGAAATCCGAAAACATGGATATGTCCTCACTCCAGGGCGCTATGTTGGGGCGGAGACAGAAGAGGACGACAATGAAGTCTTTGACGACAAAATGAAGCGACTGACCGCTCAGCTTAGTGAACAGATGGCGCTCGGCGTGGAACTGGATGCCGTGATACGCAAGAGGCTGGGGGCGCTAGGATATGAAGTCTGATTGGCGGGTGCTGCCTGTTGATCAGGTTTGCGAACTCATTGTTGATTGCGTAAACAAGACAGCACCGGTTGTTGACAAACAGACGGATTATCGAATGATTCGCACGACGCATGTGCGGAATGGACGCATTGATCTCAGTGATTGCAAGTTTGTAATCCAAGAAACTTACGAAAAATGGACCCGCCGAGCACAACTTGAGAACGGCGATGTAGTTCTTACTCGTGAAGCGCCGATAGGTGAAGTTGGTTTCGTTCAAGAATCAAACGGAGTTTTTCTGGGACAAAGACTGATGCAATATAGAGCAAACAAGACGCTGATGGAGCCTCGCTTTTTGCTCTACAGTTTTCTTTCACCTGCGTTACAACACCAATTTGGAAGTCACGAAGGTTCCGGCTCCGTTGTCAGCCACATTCGTGTGGCAGACTGTTTTAAGTTTGAGCTAGCGGTTCCGCCACTTGAAGAGCAACGCGCTATCGCCGAAACTCTAGGTGCACTCGACGACCGCATAGACAATTTGCGCCAGACCAACGCCATACTGCAAGCCATCGCTGCAGCTCTGTTTAAATCGTGGTTCATAGATTTCGACGGTGTAGCGCCAGAGGACTTGCAGGAATCGGAATTGGGCTTGATTCCCAAGGGGTGGCGAGTTGTTTCATTTGATGAAATCATTGAAATAATCAGCGGAGGTACACCGAAAACATCAGTACCCGAATATTGGGACGGAGAGATTCCATGGTTCTCGGTGGTAGATGCGCCCGATACAGGGCAAACATTTGTGCTGGATACCGAAAAGAAAATCACTTCATTTGGTTTGTCAAAGTGTTCGGCTAAATTGCTTCCTGAAATGACGACTATCATTACTGCGCGTGGCACTGTGGGAAAAGTTGCATTGACCGGAAAAGAGATGGCTATGAATCAGTCATGTTACGGATTGCGCTCGAACCACCCGGATGGGGAAGCATTTGTGTATTTCTCAACTCTAAGACTTGTCGATCATTTACAGCGCATCGCACATGGAGCGGTATTTGACACTATAACTCGTGACAGTTTTAAGCGTGTTAAGTTTTGCTTGCCACCGGATGGAGCTATCGCTGAATTCGGAAAAATTGCAATGCCTATACTTCATCGCATTCGCACAAACGGCCTGCAAGCTGTAACCCTTGCTCATCTGCGCGACACGCTATTGCCTCGACTGATTTCCGGTAAGCTTCGCATTTTTGAAGCTGTCCAGGAAATTGCCGAGGTGGCAAACTGATGGCATTTCTCTCCGAAGCTGAAATTGAATATGCCTTACTCGAACAATTTCGCGAGCTAGGTTATGAAGTTACA
>CAZSHS010000051.1:2809-5633 GCA_964606665.1 uncultured Candidatus Obscuribacterales bacterium
GCCGGACGGAAGTGCGCCTGAACGCGAAAGTCACGACGTCACAATTTTGCAAAAACGGCTTGAAGATGCCATTTTTCGATTAAACCCGAGCTTGCCACAAGAAGCGAGGTCAGATGCATTGCGCAAGCTTACTCAGTCTGTCTTCCCTGCTCAGCTTGAAGAAAATCGCCGCATTCATATACTGCTAACCGAGGGCGTCGACGTTGAGTATTACGGGGACGACGGCGTACTGACGGCGAGCAAGGTAGCGCTGCTCGACTTCGATCAACCAGACCGTAACGATTGGCTAGCAGTGCAACAATTTGTAGTTATTAATGGCCGAGAGAAACGCCGTCCTGATGTGGTATTGTTCATCAATGGCTTGCCACTAGCGGTTATCGAACTAAAAGCTCCAGGCAGCGCTGGTGCGAATCTAGCTGGCGCCTTCAATCAGTTGCAAACCTACAAGCAGCAGATTACAGCGTTATTTTATACCAATGTGGTGCTTGTCACCTCAGATGGTATCAGTGCTCGCGTAGGGTCGCTTTCATCAGATATGGAACGTTTTATGCCGTGGCGCACTACAGACGGCAAATCGATTGCGCAAAAGGGTTTGCCTGAACTGGAGACGCTTATTGAAGGCATATTTGAGCAACGCCGTTTTCTTGACTTGCTTCAGCACTTCACTGTATTTGGTGAAACTAGCGATGGTATTGCGAAAATCATAGCTGGTTACCATCAATTCCATGCAGTAAACCGCGCTATAGAATCTACAGTCCGTGCTGCAGCTCAAACCGATGTTCAGGAAATCCGCGAAGATCCTGCTACTTATGGCTTGCCCACAGCAGCTTCACAGCCGAAAGGCGATAAGCGCGCTGGTGTAATTTGGCATACTCAAGGTTCAGGTAAAAGTCTTTTGATGGCTTTCTATGCCGGGCGACTGGTGAAGCATCCGGAGATGGAAAATCCGACGCTAGTGATATTGACTGATCGCAACGATCTTGATGATCAGTTGTTCAAAACATTTTCCATGTGCCGTGACTTAATACGACAGACACCAGTTCAAGCTGAGAACCGTGAACATCTTCAACAGCTACTAACGCGAGCTTCTGGAGGTGTAATTTTCACCACGTTACAGAAGTTTGGCGAAGTTGACGAGCCATTGACCACTCGACGAAATGTGGTCGTAATCGCTGATGAAGCGCACCGCTCACAGTATGGATTTAAAGCAAAAGTAGATGGTAAGACAGGTGAAATTTCTTACGGCTTTGCTAAATATATGCGAGATGCTCTGCCAAATGCTTCGTTCATAGGATTCACCGGAACTCCTATCGAAAACACCGACGTAAATACTCCAGTCGTGTTTGGGAATTATATAGATATCTATGACATTAGTCGCGCTGTGGAAGACGGCGCAACAGTACCAATTTACTATGAATCGCGTTTAGCAAGAATCGAGCTTGATGAAGATGAAAAGCCAAAAATTGATGCTGAGATTGAAGCCTTGACTGAAGATGACGCGATTCTTGAACAGGAAAAGCTTAAGCGGAAATGGGCTTCGGTAGAGGCGTTAGTTGGCAGTCCAACACGACTAGCTCTCATTGCTCAGGATCTAGTAACACACTTTGAGAATCGAATTGTTGGATTAGATGGAAAAGCAATGGTTGTTTGCATGAGCCGTCGTATTTGTGTTGCTCTATATGAAGAAATTAAAAAACTAAGACCGAACTGGCACAGCGAGGACGACAACGCTGGCGCAATTAAAATCGTCATGACCGGTGCTGCTAGTGACCCACCCGAATGGCAACAGCACATCGGAAATAAAGCGCGTCGTGATTTACTTGCTAAGCGCGCTCGAAATGTGAATGATCCGCTGAAACTGGTGATTGTTCGCGACATGTGGCTAACTGGATTCGATGCTCCATGTATGCATACTATGTATGTTGATAAACCGATGCAAGGACATGGCTTGATGCAGGCTATTGCGCGTGTTAACAGAGTATTTCGCGATAAACCTGCCGGACTTGTTGTTGATTATATTGGAATCGCACAGAGCTTGAAGTCTGCGTTGGCACAGTATTCGAGGCACGATCAAGAAACTGTGCATTTAGACGAGTCTGAAGCTTTGGCAGTATTACAGGAAAAATATGAAATAGTGCGCGATATGTTTCACGGTTTCGACTATACGACAGCGCTGACTGGAACTCCACAGCAACGGTTGGTCATGATGGCTGGAGCTATCGATTGGATTCTCGATAAGCAACAAGAATGGTCAGCCGATGAAAAAACAGACGAGGGTAAGAAAAGAGCACACCTTCGCTATCAGGATGCGGTTTTAAAATTGTCTAAAGCCTATTCATTGACGTCAGCTTCGGAAACCGCGCAAAAAATTCGTGAAGAGGTTGGCTTCTTTCAAGCTATCCGTGCAGCGTTGGTAAAAACTGCCACTGGATCTGGTGTCACCTCTAAAGAGCGTGATTTTGCTATTCAGCAAATTGTCAGTCGTGCCGTGATCTCGACAGAAATCGTAGACATTCTCAAAGCCGCGGGAATTCAAACTCCAGACATATCAATTTTGTCGGATGAGTTCCTTGCTGAAGTGCAGCAATTGAAGAAAAAGAATTTGGCATTGGAAGCCTTGCGAAAACTTTTAAACGATGGGATTCGTTCGCGCAGTAAGTCTAATATTGTAGAGACACGATCGTTTTCTGAGAGATTAGAGAAAGCCGTTGCTCGCTATCACGCCAACGCTATAACAAGCGCAGAAGTTTTGCAGGAATTGATCCAATTGGCGAAAGCCATCCGCGCGGCTCGACAACGCGGAGAAGAGGCTGGACTTTCCGAC
>CAZSHS010000051.1:5643-9850 GCA_964606665.1 uncultured Candidatus Obscuribacterales bacterium
TGATAAAGGACAAATAACGCCTGAGATTTACTATGAAGTAGTAGGTGGACATACGCCTTTTCATCAAGTGTTTTTAATCAAAGAAAACGAGGAAATTGCTTTTTATGATGCGCTAGCGGAAAATGAATCTGCGGTGAAAGCTATGGGAAATGATCAACTCAAAGTCATTGCTCACGAATTGCTTGTTAGTTTAAAGAGCAATATTTCTGTCGATTGGGCGCACCGTGATTCTGCTCGCGCGAAAATGAGAGTTTTGGTAAAACGCATCCTGCGCAAATATGGTTATCCACCAGACTTACAAGATGCAGCAGTACAAACAGTTCTCCAACAAGCAGAGGCATTGTCGGCGGAATGGATTTGAGATTTTTTTGCCTATTTTGAAAACTGAAGACATGTATAAGAAGATCTAAAAGTCAGGAAGCCACAAGGATTTTTTGTCCACTATCTATGCCATCATGTTTGTTGAACTAGCTTCCCCAATTTCACTAAACCTTCTTTTGAATCTTCGCAGCTACTGATTCGAGAAACCTAATTGGCTCTGCTAAAAATGAAGGATCTGATTGCATAGATCCATGAACCAGAGAATTTCTAGTCTGAATGTAATCCAAAAGCAAATTAAGATCTTTTTGCGATATGATTTTATTTTCAAAGGCAGTTTTAAATAACGTCCTCACAGGTAAATTTCCAAAACGTTTTATTAATTGTGCGACAATGGTGTTCCAACACTCTAGAAATTGAGATAGGGATTCTGCTGGAGACATCGTTCCAGGTTGCTGACTTGGTTGATGCGTTTGCTCTTGCTCTATCTTGCGTTCTAAAAACCACCTAAAAAGTCCTTGTATAAAATGAGCCACTTCTTCGTCTTTCGTACCGTAAACGTTTTCTGGTCGAACAATGTAGGCAGTGCCAGGCAAATCATGCAGATCTTTTCCCTCAACTTTTATAGTCAATACTGAACGATCAATTAATTTCTTCAGTGCAAGTCCAAAAAGAACGAACCGATCTTCAGCTGCATCATCAATTACTATTGCTGCGGATTTCTCTACAAGAGTGGATACATTGGCGTTAAAAGAACCTAAGGCTGTTGTAAGCTCCTGAAATGAAATTGGTACAAAACCGGCTTCGACAACAAGAGGAAAAATGTTCTCTTTGTAAAAAGCTAATAGTGACGTTGGAATTGCAAAAACTACAACGCGGCTGTCTGACTCTTTTAAAGCTGAGGCTAATTCGCTATTTAAATTTGCCAAATTGACACTAGCATCGGAGAGTAATAGTTGTTGTAGCTCTTCAAATAGTCCGCAGTAGGCATCTTCGTAGGATTTACCATCCAAATTAATGACTGTGATACCGCGACGCTGAAAGCTCTCTTTGACGTAATCATTGTCTTTAAGGGAAAGTCTATAACCTTTTCTAAATAGAAGACCCAGTCGCGATTTAACTATCTGCCAAACTTGCCTGAAATCAGCATCTTCGACACTATAACCCAAGAAGAGTGGGGTCTTAGTCATCAACTGATTAGCTAAGAATGTGCAAATTAATGGATTGCCTCTGATGAATTGGTCGTAATCCTCTTCAGTTAAAATAAGCCGATCTGGATGATGTAAGTCACCATGGATTTTTAACAGAGAGACGTAACCCTTTGGCTGAGCCATGCACAGGTCGGCCTCGTTTAGAAGTGGTTTACATGGTCTGCTTGCTGATTTATACGCTTCTTCTAAAAGGAAATCGTAATTGGTAGTGCACACAACTTCAAAAGGAATTTTGGAAAAACTGTGGTGCACTTTACCTGGCTTTACTCCTTCATTCCAAAATATTTCATGAAGGATTTCGATAAGTTTAATGCGGCCAAATTTTTGGCAGAAAGCTGATATCACTTCAATTGGATTGCAAATATGCGAATCTTTTACATCTGAAGTGGATTCATAACTCGATTCAGCTTTTAGTCGAGATGCTAGACCGTTCCAATCAGGAAGTCTGCCTTGTTCTGTTCTAGTAATTGCGTTTCTTGAAAATCCAGCACCAATAATTGGAAGACACCTTCCATTTCTAATATCTTCAATTAGTAACTTTGGTAGCTTTTCTATATAAACCATTTTAACGTCCCTAATTGAAGACCGAGCTGTATTAAATCAACTGTGTATACTTCCTTGCGTCCGATTATTTACTTTTGCTGTTAACATCTGCAGAATCATTTTTATCTTTCTTTTTCTTCTTAATTCGTTCAGGAAATTCATACATAAATTTAAGAAGCATTTCTAGGAATGAAATTAACTCCTCAGCATCCTCACGAGTCATCTTGGGAATCTTATGGTTAGCTTCGTTACCTTTAGAACGTATATGATCTAAATCTTCTTTAGAATCGGGAGGTACCCAACCTGAGTCAGCAAGAAAATTCACATATCCGATAAACGTTTCACCTTCTTTTGCACCCTTGTTCACAGCAATGTTCATAAGTAGCTTACGACTACATAGAACTGAAGCTGTATATGCTCCCACTGACAAGCAATTTCTGGTCTCTTCAAATAGCGCATTTACCTCTTCAGGAACTGATTCAACTGAACTGCCAAATGCCACCCCAGGAAGTTGCTTTTTGTTAATATCAAAAAATGTAGGTCCACCGCAATTTGGGCAAATAAAAATGTTTGCAACTACAAGTGTCCCTTGTCCGAAATTAGCCGACCATCCGTGAACGGATGCAATTCGATTACTGCAAAAGCCACAAACGAATTGCCTAGAAGCTAGGCTACCTACACCAGACCATTGCAGCGGTCGACTCATTAGGCGGTTCTCTCCTCTTCGATAATTGCGCCTTGATGTGTAAGCATTCAGACCTCTTGGTTAAATGCCAGAAATTCATCATCTGAATTAAGAACACGCACAAAAGATCCTACCTACCAGCAACAGCAGCCGTCAATAAAAACAACCAAAATAAGCTGCTAACCAACCAGAATTAATGTCTCCAGGGTTACGAAAATTTAGTTTCCATGTGCTCGAAACGCCTCATTAACCAAGTTTCGACAGAATAACCTATAATCCCACCAAATGCCCCCACGCCTCACAAGCTTCCTTTTAGCCACTATACTCGCCGCATCACTCACGGCAAATCCCGTTGTGGCTTACTCGCCGCTCAAATATTGCGTATCAAATAAAATCGAGCTGAGCCCAGCCGAAGAAAAAGAAGTCATCGATTACATCGACAACAACGAGCTCAGAGCACTCGAACCCACAACAGTAAATTATTTGTATCGACTGGCTGGGTATTCGTCATACTCAAAGAGTTCTGATGACGGCATCGAGCTGTTGAATCATCTTTTGAAGAAATTTCAACCTGGCTCAAAAGAAGCGATTGAGACCAAAGAAGTAATTGCAGATGACCACATCATCAGCTTTCTAAAGAAAACAGACATCGTTTACTCCAATGGAGATCAACCCACTCCCGGTCTAGCTTATGGGTACCTGATGAATCCGAGCCATTTCCAGCCTTGCGACACATTCCTCAGTTATGTGCCAGCTGAAGAGTACATCGCAAATAGAAAATTCAATTTGCAGCCTGGCGAAAGAGAAAAACTGCAAGCAGCCGCCAAGCTGTACAAAGAAATTATCGATGAGCGCATTGCGCAGAATCTTGAGTACCCGCTCGACAGAGACTATCTCAATCTTGCCGCGGTGTATCTCTGGCTGAACGACCGCAACAACATGAATACTTATCTTGAGCTTTATTTGAAATGGTTACTCAAAGAAAGCAAGGATGATTTTCGCTCCTATACTGCAAAAGCATCTTTCAACATACCTGCTTATCCAAAGCATGATGTTCGGCTGATGCTCAAGCATTTAGTTGAAACCACCGGTAGAGGCAATCTGGTGCAAACCATAAATGCGTTGAGTGATGAGGGGACGCGCGCGGCAATTCATCGCGATAACTTTGACTATCCAAAGTTGTATCTACAGATTTGGGAATTAATTCAGCAAAATTATTATGACCGCACCTTCAACCATCAAGATTGGAACAGTTGGAAAACGAAATACGATGGAAAAATAGAAAAGCGTGTAGACGCGCAGGACGCAATCGACTCCATGATAAGTAGCCTTGGTGATCGTTCTACCAGACGAATCTACAAAATGGACTACGATGACGAAATAACGTACAGAGAGCCGCAATCTAAAGCCGGAATAGGTCTTGGTGTCGGTATGAACAACAACAATAGAC
>CAZSHS010000051.1:9860-10617 GCA_964606665.1 uncultured Candidatus Obscuribacterales bacterium
GGCAAGATGGCGACCGAATAATCCGCTGACCGAGGAGTTCGCATGGCCAACGCCGCGCCCGCCGCCGCCGATGCCCCCGCCGCTGGCGGCGGCAAGAAAAAACTGATCATGATCATCGTCATCGCCCTGGCGGCGCTGTCGATGGCGGGCCTGCCGCCGCCAGTGGTGCCTTTAGAGCTGGCAACCAAATCACCGCCATTGATGGCACGCCCACTTTGTATCGCCACCTTGAAGATATGGTGAAAGACCTTCGTGGTCCTGCCGGTTCTATGGTCAAAATTACAATCGACGATGGCTCCAAAGAAGGCAAAACAATCACGCTTGAAAGGAAGGGTCTCACACTAACTGCAATACTTGATGCGCAAGTGCTTGCAGGTAACACCGGATACGTTTGCTTGAAGTCCTTTGCCAAAAATCCTGCCCGGGACACGCAAGAGGCGGTGGCAAAACTGAATAAATGCTCAAGTATTATTCTCGACATTCGACTTCTAAACGAACTCACTCCAGAAAGCGTCGCCGATATTGGAGGCATCTTTGTCGGACCTGGAAAATTGATTGCGAAATTGCAGACAAAAGATGGCATCAAAGAATGTAAGACGAGCGGCGAGCAAATATTCAAAGGCAAGCTTGTCGTTTTAGTTGACACAACCACGTCCGGCGCGGCAGAAGCTTTAGCCCAGGGTTTACGGGAACGTGGGGCTGCCACATTAATTGGCCGCAAGACGAGAGGACTCGGAAAACAATTGAGCCTTTATAG
>CAZSHS010000051.1:10627-11088 GCA_964606665.1 uncultured Candidatus Obscuribacterales bacterium
CGGGAGGTTTGTTTGTCACCACAGGCAAATGGACGTCTGCCCAAAACGTGGACGTGGGGCTTGGTGTCTCGCCCGACATTTGCGTTGTGTTGCCAAAAGCGGACGACAAGAACACGGGCAGGCACTGGTGGCTGCAGTCTATCGAGAGTAAAACTGATGTGCCGAAAATGGACGATGTGGTGTTGAAGCGGGCCGTTGAATTTTTGGAGTCGGGTTCGAAGTGAGGTTTGACCTCTTCAATGCCATTGAAGCGCCTTTTCAATATTACACATTATTCGTTAAAACGGTAATTCAGGCTGCTAGGCTTTTTACAGCATTACGCAAGATGCGTTATACGTCCTGCGTAATGAAAAATTCATTTGAATTCGGTACTTTAGTTAGCTCAACAGCATTCTGCAACAGAGCATCGATCGGCACCTTACGAAATTTTACTTCGACTTTACCAATTTGGCGCACTACTT
>CAZSHS010000051.1:11098-11903 GCA_964606665.1 uncultured Candidatus Obscuribacterales bacterium
GAAATTTCATAACTCGTTAATTACCTACCCACCCACGCTTCCGACGGATGTTTTCGCTCCGAGCGCGATCCGCTAAATACCGTAATTCCAGCCTTGAATTCTTTATGCGGAAATTCAGTCTTACCAAGCATAGATCGATATCTCCCAGTGACAATTCGCCACAATAGATATAAGTTAGTAAGATATGAACCAAGCTTGGACCAAGCTCAAATTAATTCGGTCTGTCCCAATTGCAATTTTGGTGGCGGTGGCGCTGTTCGTCGGGGCGACCCAGGGTAGAACATTTTGGAACGAGGGCTACTACAACTTCTTGAATCGTGAGTGCTTTTCGGACTCGGCTCCCTGTGGCAACCCTAGTAAATTTATATCGTGGTGGACAGCCAAAGCATTCGAGAGCGAACAGCCCAAATTTCAGAAATGTCGTACTAACGCCAGCTTCTACGCAAGCCCCGAAGTTACAACCCTCATGCGTCAAACTTTCTGGCAAAACACAGAAAAGACGCTGCCTATAGACGTCATAATGCCGCAAAGCTATTTTGCCGATTATTCTAATGAACCCAACTCAATGGAAGAGATAAGGGTTCTCGTTGACTTGTCCAAGCCCGAGATGCCGCACCTTTATGTTCGGATGCGCTTCGATCTCGAAGAAATAGCCGGCATGTACAAAGTCAGGCATCTGGTGCTCAAGGATGGCGCAAAAGAAAAGATTCAACAGTTTCTAGCTAACGTCGACCCAAATCCCGAACCTAATTTAGTCAAACGCAATGCGCAAGCGACAAGACAGCTTCGTCGAGGACCAATCTGG
>CAZSHS010000051.1:11913-14270 GCA_964606665.1 uncultured Candidatus Obscuribacterales bacterium
AAATTGCCGAAGAAGAGATTCGGGAAGCTCTCGCCATCAATCCCAATTTTGCCTTGGCTCACATTGAGCTTGGTCGCATTGCCTCATTTGCAGGCGAGTACGACAAAGCGGTGGAGCACTTCCAAAATGCAATCGCATGCGATCCTGACTTTGTCCTTGGCTATCTCGAGTTAGGCGAAACATATTTGAAAATGCGGAATGAGGGTTTTGCACTAAGCGCTTTTACTCAAGCTACCCAAGCCGATCCGATGTTTGCAATAGCATTTGGAAAGCGGGCATACACCGAAGACTTATTGCACAAATACGAGAGTGCGGTTGCAGATTTGTCTCATGCGATTGTGCTCGACCCCACTTATTCTGTGGCGTACTTCAATAGAGGAATTCAGCACTATTTTGCTGATCGAGATAAAGCCGCGCTTGATGATTTGAACAATGCGATTGCGCTTTACTCCGGCAAAGCAGATTGGTATAACGTGCGAGCAAAAGTCGAATGCAGTTTGAAAGACTGGAAGAGTGCGCTTCGTGACACACACAACGCTATTGAAATGGAACCGGACAATGCCGATTTTTATTGCACTAGAATTTGGGCGAACGTTATTGCAAAATGTCCTAACAGCGCTTTGAGTGACGCGAATAAAGCAATATCTCTAAATCCCCAAATGGGCTAGGCATATCGAAGGCGTGCGTGCGCGAAAGTGGCTTTGAAAGATTTGACAGGCGCTTTGGAAGATTTGAAGATTGCAGTGAAATTAGACCCAGACGATCGATACAACATGATGGGTCTTGAGGATGTGCAAGCGATGCTGGTTAAGAAAAAACCTTAGGCATCTTAAATGGGTACAGAACCAAATTGGATTGATTACGGCGAACATGGCGATTATTGCTATTTTCAATCTGACATACCTTTCTTAGACGCGCTCATTGAGTGCTGTCCGGAAGTTTTTCTAAATAAATGGGCACTCGTGTCTACGGTCAAATATCAGAAGGTGCCGCTCGACACTGCAACTTCACCGATATTGGGAATTGACGATGAAATATCAATTTATGGCGACGGTGACGAGATGTATTTCTTCGATTACGAAGTGAAGGTGCAAGACTTGCAAGTTTTGAAAGACACACAAGATTTATATACTCCAAGACTTAGCGAGGCTGATCCTAAGATATTTCAATTTGATTGGCAGCGGTTGGATGCTGTGAATGCCTGCGCTTTAATCTCTTGGGGAGACATAGTACTATTCATTTTCAAAGACAAAACAGTTGCTCGCAAATTTCAAGATTCAGATTTCTATCGCAAAATTCCAACGCTGCATCTTACATATTTGAACAATTGGGAGCAACGTTGGCTCCTTCAAGATACGGTGCCTGAGAAGTGTGCACAATCTGAATGTAATGAAAATCGAGTGAAGTTTGGAGTGAACTGCCCAAAGCATCATTGTAAAATGATGACTGGTTATGATTTGTAGTAGGTGTGGCGGGAAATACACCGAAGTCATGTCAACGAAAAGCACTATTCCGCCTGAGCTTCTGTCTTTTTTTTGTGGATTTCAATATTGTACCGCCACCATATGAAGTGCGGGATTTTGCCTTCCTTAATTTCCTGCACGGCTATTTGCTTATGAACATCAGGTCTATACTTTCGTTCTACAAAATCAAGAACAATTTCACGCTCACCCTGTCTCAATGCCTCTTGCACTAGAGCAATCGACAATCTATCAGGGAAGTAGTCCACGATATCATTGCGAAAAAACTCGAGCGCTTTTTCTTTGCGACCTTCGTGAAAATCTATGAGTGCGAATAGAGCTGCTCCTTGCCTATTCCAATAGTATGGATGTTCTTGGTGCAGCAACAAATCGGCAAGATTTTTACAAAGCTCCATATCCCGCAGATACCATGCACATTCTGCAATTTGCGGAACATCCGGTGGCATTCCGGAGTCTAGATGAGTCATTATATGTGGTGCAGTCCAAACGACTTTTTGCGCAAAGTATTTTTTATTTTCATCATTTTCTTCACTTAGGCACCACTTATCAAAGAAGTGTTCCATCAAAATCTTTGGTAAGAACCAGACATCAGGCAACTTTTCGATACCTAGCTTTAGCAGCCTTTCGCCCTCTTTTGTATCATGCACCAGAAAAAAATTGCCGGCCATAGCAGAAATGAAATTACTGCCAGGATTGTTTTCCAGAAATTCTTTCCAGATGGGCTTTGCTTTATCGAAATCTTCCTTGTTGCAATAACGTCCAGCATCTGAGGCATAAAGCAAAGCCTGTTCTTCTAAATATTCATTTTGGATAAACCACAAAGAGAATTCAAGAAATTTCGATTGTAGCTCCGAATATCTTTCAAGTCGATCTATA
>CAZSHS010000051.1:14280-24890 GCA_964606665.1 uncultured Candidatus Obscuribacterales bacterium
GCTGCCATGTCCTATGAAGCACCTCATACAGGCGCTTCATATCAGGAGATTCGTCGTTGAATAATAACTTTGCCTGCTCCAAACGCTCAAGGAGCATTTCGACAAACTCATCATCGCTTTCAATGACCTGAATTTTGTTAGATTCATCTTGCGACATGGCAAAACCCCAAGGGTTATTATATGCGACTGGAGTCGGTATTTGGTATATAAGAGATTAGAGTAGAATATTATGAGCGAGAAGGACTCATTAAATGAAATGTCCCCAAAAGCGATAAATGTAACCTTACCCAAATATGAGTGTTATTTGCTCGATGGATGACGAAGGAAATTTGTCAGTACACTCAAAGCAGTCCTTGCCTGAATTTTATTGTAATGTTGATGCAATGAAGGCATTAAAGAATGTGCTATTAAAGTTTCGTACGGCGTATTTAAATTGCAGTAAAAGAATTTGATGACACATTGTGATTTTAGCTGAAGCTTTCGAAAATCTCTTCAATCAAAACTTTTTTCGCGCCATAGATAATTTTACCCCAACGCATCAGACTTCGAAAAGTTTAAAATCGTATGCTCAGAAATGAACCCAGCATTTTTCAGAGTCCTTTGAGAAGCGATATTACTGATGTTGCAGCCAGCTACAGGCGTCCATTTTTTTGCCAAACAATATTCTTTTAAATGAACTGCGATGTGGGTGGCGATTCCTTTTTGACGACGCGATTTTTTTACGACATAACCAATATCGTAAAAATCGAAGCCTGCGTTGATTTGCTTTATTATTCCGCAACCGACCAATTCATTTTGGAGATGATATTTAAACAGGAGCGCATTTGGCTCAAAGTAAGTCAATATTTCGCTTGTACCATCGAAGAAGCCATCGTGCATTTCTACGATTGCATTGATATCTTTTGTGGTGGCAGTTTCATGTTGAATATTTGATAGGGTATTTGATGCTTTTTCAAAACGCCTATACAAACAACCGCCAGGTTCAGAGCGCCAATTTAAGTTCGAACAAGCAGTGACAAATAGGTCATCGAATGACTTGCACAAAGCCTTTGTTGACTTTGATACTGACACTAACTGATTCATCGCTTCATCTGCCAAGCCGTTTGCATCGGAGTCTATGTGAAATTCTATGATTGTTTTTTCTGAACTAACTAGCGCATAACCAATTAGCTTTGTGTCGTCGTAAATCTCATAAGATGCGGCGTCAGGTACCAAATTTTCGAGATATAATTCTTGCGAATATGGCAGACTCTTTAGGTGTAAGACGCGACGCTCCGCCGAAATGGGAGTGCTTGTTCTAGCGACCTTTAATCCCATTTTTTGTACGCTTTAACTTCCATCTTGCCAGCAGGAGACCTGCGACTAATTGTTCTGGTAAGTTTGTATTTCTCGGGTATTTCGGATCGTTGCGACATATCGGGAATTATATGGCTTTTATATCAACTGGCGCGTGTTCTACTGATTGTCTTAACCTTGCTGGCTGTCGAACAAGTGGATACTTTTTTATCCTGCTTACGAATTTTTTGCTTCTTCGAAACAGACTCTAAAGACATGCCAGCGGCAATGTCCAAACAACCCGCCTCCGCTTTAGTTCGAATCTGATACCACTTATCTGACAATTTTAGTTTCATTTTCATTTTCCCGTCAAAAATATTTTTGCTGCTTTTGAAACTATGGGTATTGGTATGTCAAATGAAAATTCTATTAATGCTAGACTTTTGGGAGCAGGAATAACTTATGCAGGGATGGGTCGTTTGTTCTGCTTTTGTGGTCATTTCAAAATATTTGAGCCTATTTTCGTGTTCTTCGTCTACTCCTAAATCTTTCATTCCACAGGATTTGTAGAATCCTTCTGATTGCTCTAAAGCGTGAAGACTGATTCGACCTTCACAACCTTCATCATGGCTCGCCTGTATTGCTGCTGCAACAAGAACACTACCCACAAGAGAATACTCTGGAGCATCGGTGAGCAAGCGGAGATTCCATGGAGCTGATGCTAAATAAACACCGTAAACAATTTGCTTTTTCTTATCGATACGGCTTGTTCTCAGCAGTGTGCTTAGCAATAGCATTCCTTGCATCTTATTAGCGCATTCTACGCCGTAAAATCTGTATGCTGCTAGTCGGCCATATTTTTTGTGTTTTGCTTCCCAATCCCATCCACCATGTTCGGGCCACTTTTCTTTTGGAATCGCTTCCAAATATTTTTGAAGTGCTCTCGACCAATGCATTTGAGCAATTTGTGCCTCTCTTACGCTGACGCCGGAAACCAAGGTTGCTGCTACTAGTTTATTTGCCCTAAGGTTGAGTATTTTTACGGCAGAACGACTCATAGAACTAATACTTCTTTCTTGCTTTTCTTACTTTCAAAAATAAGCTTTTCGCCTTCAGCCATTCTAACGTCAACTAGCTGATACAGACGGAGTGCTTGCCTCATTACGGCCACTTTGCTGAGGTCTTTTTTTTCGGCAAGAGATTCTAAAGCGTCCCACTCGGCTTCGCTGAGTTGCACCATTACAGTCCTTTTCTCTGCCATGCTTGATTTTCCGCTCCAAAATACTAGTATTTTACTAGTAATTTTATAGTGTTTTTTAGTGGTTGTCAAACGCCTACAATGTGTACGTTATGAACAAAGAGTCCCTGATCACAATTGATGCAGTGAAACAGTAGATTTAGCTATGAAAAAGTACCTTGTATTAGCAGCAACATTTTTTGTTTTCTTGGCTCTTCCAGCCAATTCGCAAGAATTTATAGGGCAAAAATCTCCCGCTTGGTGCCAGGAGGCGTTGCGTGAGAAATTTCCCAGCACACCCGTAGCTGGCACACTTGATGGTGCCACGTTTAAATTTAAGCAAGCTGAATTAGTTCCACTTCCGCAATATGATCGCTATCAGTTGAGGATCTATGGTGAAACTCTGCCTGGCGCAAATAAACCTCGTGTTTATTTTGAATTGCTTACAAATGACGTTGAGGGTAAATCATTCAATGTTCCTCATCAGTTGAAAAAAACGGGTGGCATATTTTGCGGGGATGCTAGTTTTATTGTCAACGATAATAACTACAGTCCTTACAGTTACGAGTATTGTGCGCGTATTGTATTTTTGAAGAAGCGCCCCGATGGGTTGATTCCTGGCTATGTCACTTTTCGGGCTCAGTCGAAATTGAAGAAGTGGAAAAATAGTTCGGTTATTGGATTCTTTTACGCTAGACAAACGAGCGGCAAGTAGCAATAAGTAGCATGTCGCCAGAAGAGCTGACTTGACATTAGTTCTCTGCGATTGTATGATACCATACATATTTACGGTAATTGGGTCGAATGTTCCCATGGGCTTTCGTCTGGTAGCTTTTTCGACATTTTCTAGTGCTTCTACAATTTCGTCTGTTGCGAGTATTTCGAGTACGTGTTAGGATGAAATCAATGACTGCTGGGACCGTGAACCAAGGAAAACTGATTATGACATCGACAGCATTGGATAAAAATGCGAGAAAAGTGGTGCCAACTTCGGAGGATATTAAACTAGCAATCGAATCGATAAAAAAAATGGATGCACTGAATATTCAAGCTGCAGAGCACACTGCGAAGTTGATGTTAACTGATCATCACTGTATTGAATTCCAGTTATCAAAAACAATGTTTGAAGCCTTGAGAGAAGTAATTCACGAAATGGCAGCTGGTAGAGCAGTTATGCTTGTTCCAGTAAATGCAGAATTAACTACGCAAGAAGCGGCAAATATGTTGAATGTTTCCCGTCCTTATTTCGTTAAACTTTTGGATGAAGGGAAAATTCCGTACAGAACAGTTGGCAGGTATAGACGAATTCTTTACGAAGATCTACTTCGGTATCAAAAAGTTATCGAAGCTAAAAGACAATCTGCAATGAATGAATTAACGGCTCAAGCGCAGGAACTAAATTTGGGATACTAGATTCTAAAAAGGGATAAGCACATGATCGTATTGTTAGATGCATGTGTTTTGTATCCAGCCTCGCTGCGAGATTTGTTTTTAGAACTTGCTCTTCAAGCAAGAATCCACGATCTGTTTTTTATTAGATGGACCGAAGAAATTCAGGAGGAATGGATCAATAATCTTCTTGAAAGAAGAAAGGACCTTACTAGAGATAAGCTCGATAGAACTAAAAGCTTGATGTATAGTGCCTTCGAAGACTGCGAGGTTTTGGTAACTAACTATGAGCATAGAATATCTGATTTAGAATTGCCCGACCCGGACGATCGGCACGTCTTAGCGGCAGCCATTGAATGCGGTGCGCAGTTCATTGTGACAGTAAATGTAAAAGATTTTCCAGTGAACATCTTAAAAAAGCAATGCAGTGTGATTGCAAAACATCCGGATAATTTCTTGTGTGAATTATTTGATGACAATGAGGAGCTGGTTAAAATGCTACTTTTGCGAGCAATTGATTCAATACTGAGCCGACTCAAAAATCCTCCAAAAGATCGCAATGAGTTGCTAAACGATTATAGGCGTCTTGGATTAACGATGCTAGCTGATCGCATAGAAAGGAATTCGGACGCACAAGCTGAAGAATAGTTTCTGGGCGAGAAGTGTTGAGTGAATTGTCTAACTATTCTACGTGCTTCACTTTTATAGAGAACGAGCCCGAGCCGCGCATTGGCCCGTCCGCTAAGCGCTCCCACGAAATGATAATGTCAAAATTAGGGGACTTGGCAAACTGGGCAGGTACTGGTGGAAACGGCTGACCACGACCAACTATATCGTAAACAAACTTTTGCGCGGCAGGGTCCGGTGCGCTGATGCTGATTTTTTCTATGCTGCCTGACTTAGATAATTTTACTTTGCTGACTGTTTTCGCCGTGCTATAAGGAAACACGCTCAAGTTGGGACATGGTAGCCTGTCTTTAATCTGCAACTCGTATGATTTCTTTTTCAATCCGGCAGAAAGCTGTATATCTTCTGGTATTTCATCGAAAGCAAAGGGACCGCCGAAACGAATACCTTTTGGTCCATCAAAGAAAACACCAAAAATTGCGAATTTTTTTGCTGGTACCGGGGGCGGTATTGTTGCTTGAATTTTTCTTACAATATTTTCCACTGCTTTCACTGCTGCAGGTGCTGGTGGACCATCTTGACCAATAGCATAGAGATCGAGCCGGCCGGAGGCATTTGTTTTCATCACCACTGTGACCTGGCAGTTCGCGCTTGGTATTTGAAGAGTTTTGATTGGAGCAAGGGCTGCGTAAGTGCTTATTTGCCAGTCCTCTGCAAAGCTTGGACAGCCTGTAGAGAAAGAAAACAATACACCTGTAGTCAGAATGCCAAGTAGAAGTTTATGTTTCATCGAATCGGCGCCACTCACATTAAAAAAGACCGCCATATTTTACAACATCAAGCAACACGGGAGGGCATCTAGCCCGTGTTCATTTGGAAGTCATTATGACTGCCTAGTATGATTTTTATGTTAGCTGAAAAAATCATCAGAGCATTTGATGCGGACAATGCCTCCAAGCCCATATCGGAGCTGAAAGACTCAGCCAATAAATCGAGCTTGAGTCGCTGGGTTCCTTTTATAACGCTCCACCTGCTTGGGCTTTCCGCCTTCTTATTTGAACCAAGCCAGGATGTAATTATCTTGTTTTTTGCGCTGTACTTCGTGCGGATGTTCGTTATCACAGGGTTTTACCACCGTTATTTTGCCCATAGAGCTTTTAAGACATCTCGCCTGGTCCAATTTATTTTTGCCTTCATAGGCTCCACTTCCTGTCAGCGAGGAGCGCTCTGGTGGGCATCGCACCACAGGCATCATCACAAATACTCAGATAAGCCTGAAGACATCCACTCGCCTGTGGCTAGCGGGTTTTGGTGGTCGCACATCGGCTGGATTACGTGCGAGAAAAACATCCCGACCGACTATGAGCGAATCAAAGATTTCACTATTTATCCAGAGCTAATTTGGCTCAACCGGTTTGACTGGGTCCCTGTAGTCATGTTGAATCTGGTTTTACTCTGTATCGGCGGTCCCAAGTGGGTCGCCTGGAGTTTTTTATCGACGGTCGTGTTGTTTCATTGTACTTGTTTAATAAATTCGCTTGCGCATATCTCTGGCTCCAGACCTTACGAGACAGAGGATTCAAGCCGAAACAATTTTGTGCTTGCTCTAATTACGCTTGGCGAAGGGTGGCACAATAATCACCATAAGTATCCCCATTATGCAAATCAAGGGCAAAAACTCTTTGAACTGGACATAACTTTTCTGATTTTAAAAGTTATGAGCTGGTTTGGCTTAGTCTGGGACTTGAGGACTAAGAGATGACTAGAAAAATCGCCATTATTGGCGGTGGCATTGCTGGTCTTGGTTGTGCCTGGTTATTGAGCAAGCACCAAAAGCAATTTGAAATTAGTCTTTTTGAGAAAGATGATCGTCTTGGAGGGCATGTTAATACCATTCAGGTTAACGAAGATGGCAAGCCGCTTGCGATAGACACAGGCTTTATTGTTTTCAATAAAGTAACTTATCCCAATTTTTGTAAGCTGATAGACGAATTACAAGTGGCGCATGAGCCGACCGACATGTCTTTTAGTGTCCAGCATGAACCGCTTAATCTTGAGTGGTCTGGAACTGGACTGAAAAGGGCTCTTGCTAAGAAATCTAATTTATTCAATCCGAGCTTTATTCGCATGGTAAGCAACGTTGGCAAGTTTAATCGTATGTGTCTTAATTTGCTCAAAAAATTGGAGAGTGGAGTTAATAATTTCGAAACTGTGCAGGAAGCCTCAAGAAATGCTGGCATCAAAGACGAACTGCTCGATTTGTATATTTTGCCCATGATGTCTTCGCTCTGGTCTGCCACACCAGAAGTGGTATCAAAGTTTCCCATAATACAACTGGCTAAATTTATGCATTCGCACGGATTATTGAGCATTTATGGCAAATTACAATGGTATAGCATTAAGGGTGGGTCAAAGACTTACGTTGACAGTCTTGTCAAGTCGCTGCCTGAAGGCTCAAAGTCAAATATTCATGCTAATACTTCAGTAACTGGCATTAGACTAGTCGATGGTAAAGTCGCTGTGCGCACTGGAAAGGGTGAAAGTATTTTCGATACTTGCATTATGGCTTGTCATGCCGATCAAGCGCTGGGACTTTTGCCTTTGCAATTGTCTGATGAAAGACAGATTCTTGCCAAGTTTGGCTATAGCAAAAATACAGCTACTCTGCATTTTGATGATTGTGTGATGCCTTCTGTCAGAGGCAACTGGGCTTCCTGGAATTATAAAATTAAAACGGGTTCAATATCTTCTTCTGAATTGCGCTCTAGCAGTCATTATTGGATGAATAGTTTGCAGACAATTGCAAGTAGTAAAAACTATTTTGTGACACTAGACAGTCATCCACAAATTGATAGCTCAAAAATACTGACTCAAATTGAATACACCCATCCGGTGTTTACGACAGACACACTGCAAGCGCAGGAGCAACTGATGCAAATGCATAAGGACAAGTCGAAACAAGTCTTTTTTGCTGGCAGCTATCATGGTTTTGGTTTTCACGAAGACGCGCTTGCATCAAGTGTTCATTTGTGCGAGCAATTACTGGAGTCGAGTATTGCATGAAGTCAGCTCTTTACCAGATGAATATTGAGCACCACCGGTTGACTCCCAAAAAGCACAGTTTCAGCTTTAGGCAATATATGTTTTTGTTTGATTTAAGCGAATTAGATGCACTGGATCAGAGGCTTTCGCTTTTTTCGCACAATAAAATCAACTTGTTCGATTTCAAAGACACGGACTATCTAGATGGTGGTGCCCAGTCGGCGTTAGCAAAATTAAGACAATTTTTGGCGGATGAAAACTTTCTTGCACCTATTGAGAAGATTTTTTTTCTAACAAATCCAAGACATCTAGGCTATGTATTTAACCCCTTGTCCATTTATTTCTGCTACGACAAAGGCGGTAATTTAAAAGCAGTTGTTCCTGAAATTTGCAATACATTTATGGAGCGCAAAGCCTATTTGATTGAGCATAATAAAAGTAATTCCACTGCTTCGGCGACATTTCAAAAGCAGTTTTATATAAGTCCGTTTAACAAATTGAATGACGAGCTAAAATTTGAAATAGATTTATCGTCGACAGCACTAAATTTACAAGTCACAACTATTCGCGATGGCGAGCCAATTTTAGTTGCTACTGCCCAAGGTAAAAGTTTAGAGCTTAGCGATGCCAATTTGCTTAAGTGTATGTTCAAATATCCGCTCCACAATTTCTTTGTCACGCTCGGTATCCATTTTCATGCGCTTTTACTCTGGCTCAAGCGGGTTCCGTACGAAAACAAAGTGAGGGATCCGCGAATATGAAAATGCTCAGGCGAATTGTTTTGGACTCTTTGACTTCGATGTCTGTGGGCAGTCTTGTGCTCACATTGCCAGATGGTACTATCGAGAAAAACAAAAGCACTGTTAGTGGTATCAATGCCGATATTGCCATTAACTCGTGGAACTTTTTTGATCGATTGGTTAAGTATGGTGCCATAGGTTTTGCCGAGTCTTATATCGCGGGCGAGTGGACCACTTCAGACTTGAACAAAGTGATAGAATGGTTTATTCACAATGCCGATGAATCTACTGTATTTGAGGGTTCTAAGCGACGTAATAACTTGCTTGATTTATTTCATATCGCAAACAACCTTGCGCACAAGATGCGCCCCAACACAATTGAAATAGCTAAAAAGAATATTCACGACCATTATGATTTGGGCAATGAGTTCTTTTCGTTGTTTCTAGATGAAACTATGACATATTCTAGTGCGATTTTTGAAAACAAAGACCAGACTTTGTATCAAGCACAGATTAACAAATACGAAAATATCTGTCGCAAAATTCATTTGAAAGAAGGCGACCATGTTTTGGAAATTGGCTCTGGTTGGGGTGGCTTTGCCTGTTATGCCGCAAAGAAATACAACGTCAAAATCACAGGGCTCACTATTTCAAAAGAGCAATTCGATTTTGCAAACAAAAGAGTTGTGCAAGAAAATTTGCAAGACAAAGTGGAATTTTTACTCAAAGATTTTAGGCTGATGAGTGGTAAATTTGACAAGATTGTTTCAATCGAAATGGTTGAAGCGCTTGGCGATGCCCAAGTGGACACATTCTTCAAAGCATGTTCTGATTTGCTCACAAAAGATGGGTTAGTTGCAATCCAGTTAATAAGTTCGGCTGATTGTAGATACGACCAACTTAAAAATAGTGTTGATTTTATTCAGAAGCACATTTTTCCAGGCAGTCTTTTGCTTTCAATCGAGCGAGTGGTGCGTGCCACCAAAAATACTTCAGACTTGCAACTGATAAGCCTTTGTGATTATGCCGAAAGCTATGCTAAGACGCTTTATTTGTGGAAACAGAATTTTATCGGTGCTGAAGATTCGCTCAAGAAGCTTGGTTTTAGTGAGTCTTTTATTCGAAAATGGATTTATTATTTTTGTTATTGCCAAGCCGCTTTTGCCACCAGACAAATTGGTCTTTTGCAGATAGTTCTGAGCCGTCCTAATAACAAATTATTGGCGGAGGTGAATGCGCTTGTTTGAGTTTAACCACGATCTTATTTCGAATTATATGCTTGTAGGCGTGCTTGCCTCATTTATGATGACAGTGGCATGGGTGGTGCATCTTAAATACAAGAACGCCTCGATTGCAGATATTCCCTGGTGTTTTGGCAATATCATATTTTTTGCTGCCATGTTGAAGCTGAATGATACTTGTTCGACTGCGCATCTTGTGATGCTTGCGATGATTACGCTTTGGAGTGCCAGGCTCGGCATTTATTTGACCAGGCGAATTTTTCAAGATCCATATAACGAAGATGGCAGATTCAAAAAAATCAGATCTGACCTGAAAAGTCACGAAGGTCTGTGGTTTTTTTTCATGTTCCAGTTTCAAGCTGCTTTGCAAATAGTTCTTTGTACTAGTTACTTACTTTGTGCCATGGATAGTAATTTGCAAATGGGCTTGTGGCAATATTTGGCGCTTTGTCTGTTCTTGTTTTCGTTTGCGATGCAGTGGCTTGCGGATTCTCAACTGGCTCGATTTGCAAAAGAGAATAGAGGCAAGAACAACGTTTGTGATACCGGTCTTTGGAAATATTCACGCCACCCCAATTACTTTTTCGAATTTTGTATTTGGCTTTCGTTTGCCATTTTTGCAATTAATTCACCAAATGGTGCCTATGCATTTATAAGTCCGGCGCTAATTTATTTTGTGCTAACACAGCTTTCTGGTGTCAAACTTTCAGAAGAAGTGTCGCTTGCAAAAAGAGGCGACATTTATAGAGATTACATGAATCGAACCAGTAGTTTCTTTCTGCTGCCACCAAAGAATAGTAAGACTAAAAGCGAGACATGAATTATATTTACGACTTAATTGGTGCTGGACTTTTGCCTGATTTTGCCATCAGGTATGGCATTCGAAAAATGCTTGAACAGAAACTTTTTGAGTTTCACAGCGACTCGCCTGAGCGAAAGCAGGAAAAGCTCAATAGTTTTATCGAAGAGTTGAAAGGCTCTGCCATTGCGCTTTATACCGACAAGGCAAATACGCAACACTATGAGCTTCCATTTGAGTTCTTTCAAGCGGTGCTTGGT
>CAZSHS010000052.1:0-560 GCA_964606665.1 uncultured Candidatus Obscuribacterales bacterium
CTGGAAAACCGTGTTGATCGGCCGCTTGTTCGGAGGCAAGGGCAGGATGTTTTGACTCTTGTGCTGAATTGAACATGACGCCCCCTAAAATCAGACAGATTCTCCCATTTGCTAAGACTTTTGCTTGTCCACTCGATTGCAGTACGTTGGATCCAAAATCAATTGGCTCGAATATGCGATTCCACTGTTTATCGACCAACTTGAAGATTCCTTCGTGATTGGTCCAAATCAATGGTGTTTCGTCTTTATCAAAGAATAAAGTTTTGATTCCGGTTGGAGCAAACGGCCAGTTCTCAGAATCTGTGACCCTATGAAGTTGAAGCCGCATGAGTAATTCAGACAAAAATGGATTCTCTAAATTTGAATAATTTCTATTTCCAGCAATGAATGTTCTAAATATTGTTTTTCCATTATCGCGGCATATAAGTTCAGAGCGAAATGGCTCTTCTTGTACTGATCGAGAAAAACTTCCATCTGAATTCTTTTCACCCAACAGCTGTTCCATTGTTGGTTGGCGATCGAAGTTCGATTCGTATGTCCACTGACGTCCTAGCTTGTCC
>CAZSHS010000052.1:570-24054 GCA_964606665.1 uncultured Candidatus Obscuribacterales bacterium
TCTTCTAATATTGGATATTATTGGGAGGGTTCCACTCTTAACGATTTCAACTCTTTGCGATTTTAAATCGACAGAATATTCTGCGTCACCAAAGTCCACTATCTTGAGTGATTGACCAAGTACAGAGGCAATTCTCCCTCTGAAATCAGGATTTTTAACCACTGTTATCTTCGATTGAAATTGTGCTTTTGTGCCGTGATCGGTAATACTCCAAATCAATAATTGATTGCCAAACAAAGCAAAGAGGCGATTATCACTCGCGAATGGAAGTGGAAACTTATAAGGATCTTTCAAATCGATTTTCACTGGCACGGGTATGCTCAACTTAGAATTCGTTCCCAAGCTAATTATTGAAAATTTGTCATGTTCAACAACTGTGAGGAGTAAATGTTGTTCATCAATTTCCGCCCAAGACCTAACCATCTGGTCATTTCTAACCATTTGAACAGGCTCAAGACTCAAATTGTCTAGATTTAGTTTGAAAAAACTGAAGTTAGGTCCTTCTGGTCGCGCAACCATGACACAGATGTTATCGCCATTGAAATGCAATACGTCACACAAAAATTTGAATGAACCAGGCAACTTATTAGTAACTGTTCGTGTGCACCGAGGCCCAGTAGGCCAAAGATTTTGACCGAGACGAACCAAGCCTAATGCGCAAGAAAAACCAATAAAAACCAGAAGTAAAATTCTGACTTTTCTGCCCATGATAAATTCTCCAAAAATGGCTTATAGATTTATTCTAGCTTTTATTTCAAGGCTAGCAAATCGTTTTGTCCACAAAAAGAGTCAAAACTGTTCTCACCGTCGGCAAAATACTTATCCCACCAGCACTGGAACATGAGCATGGTCCAGAGTTCTTTGCGGCGGTCGGCGCGTTTGTTCATGTGATCATCGAGCAATCCACTTACTGTGTTCCACTGAAATATATTCTGTTCGCCAATATATTCGCGCGACAAAAGTTTGTCCACAAGCGGCTTCAAATCAGATTGTAGCCAGCGTGCAACCGGAATACCAAATCCTTTTTTGGGTCGCTCAACAATACTTTCTGGCAAATATTCACCGGCTAGTTTGCGCAATAAATATTTGGTCCTGAAGCCTTTGAGTTTTAAGTCTGGCGGCAACTGGCGCGCAAACTCAACTACAGGAAAAGCAAGAAACGGTACGCGAACTTCTAAAGATGCAGCCATTGAGGCACGGTCTGATTTCACAAGTAAGTCATCGGCTAGATAAGTGAGCAAATCCAAGTGCATGATGCTATTAATCAGGCTTCCATTGGCGTATCTGCGACCTACATGGCCAAAATAATCCCAGTCAATTTGGTCGACTAATTTTTGATATGTGACAGGCTCGGCTCCAGCCAGTTTCTGTCTGAATTCAGGAACGAACAAGTCTTTGTGTTTTTCAGGCGCGATACTTCCCATCCATCTGAAATGACGCTCCGTAGCGTCTTTATCTACGCTACCAAGAAAACGTTTTACTTTGAAATCGAAACTCAGATTGTTGTGCGAAACAGGAAGCATCGAAACCATTGGATTAATGAGCCTGTGCAAGACACCAGACGGAATGATATTGAAATATCCAGCCAGATTGTGCGCCAAATAAGTCGGGTATCCGCCTAGAAGCTCGTCGCCGGCATCGCCAGAAAGCGCCACGGTTACGTGCTCTTTGGTCATTTTCGAAAGCAAATAGGTCGGAATAATAGAAGCATCTGCAAGCGGTTCGTCGAGAAACTGCCAGAGCTTCGACAAAGAAGAAACAATATCGTCTGCCTTGAAGCGCATCATCGTGTGCTTGGTCCCGATATGATCGGCTACTGCTTGAGCGTGCGTCGACTCGTCGAATGAGGCTTCTTCAAATCCAATAGAAAAAGTCTGGAGCTTATGACTTACATGTTTTGCAGCCATTGCCGTAATAATAGATGAGTCGATGCCGCCAGATAGAAAAACACCAAGAGGCACGTCAGAAATTAGTCTTAGTTTGATAGATTCATCGAGCAATTCTTTTAAGCGAGTAAGAGCTTCTTTTTCGCCCATTTGATTTTCCTGGCGGGGAATTTGCCAGTAAGTCTCTGTTTTGATTTGACCGTTTTCTACTAATAGATAGGACGCGGGCGGCAATTTGTTAATCCCGGCAAAAATAGAGCGAGGCGCCGGGACATATTCGAGTGCCATGTACTGGCGCAGGGCAAAACTATCAACTTCTTTTTTGAATCCAGGGTAGGCGAGAATGCCTTTTATTTCGGAGCAAAAAACTAGGTGGTTATTGACTATGGCGTAATGCAGCGGCTTTTCGCCCATCCGGTCGCGGGCAATTAAGAGACGCTTTTGATTTTTGTCGTAGATGGCAAAGGCAAACATGCCTTCCAAGTCGTCGAGACACGAAAGACCGTGTTCCTGATATAAATGTAAGATTACTTCGGTGTCTGTGCCGGTTTTGAATTTATAGCCCTTCTGCAATAGCGAAGCTTTGAGGGCGTGAAAGTTATATATCTCGCCGTTGAATACAATCCAGACCGAGTCGTCTTCGTTTGAGATTGGTTGTTTGCCGGTGCTTAAATCAATTATAGAAAGTCGAGTCATCCCAAGGGCGCTTGGTCCGACCACTTGCATGCCCCATTCGTCAGGTCCTCTGTGCTTTATTGAGTTGCACATCGAAGCAAGGGGTATGCGCTCACCGGTCTCCACAGGGTTCCCCGTGAGATTCATATAACCGGCAATTCCACACATTTTGATCTAACCTACAAAAGATGCCACATACAAATGATGCGACAAAAAATTACCAAGAATATGAAAAGTTCTCAAGGTGGAGCATCAAATCAATAATTAAAGGCATAATTGACGGATGCCAAGTTTAACACCCATAACTGAACCAAATACCTCACAAGTCACAGTAGTTGACTGCGCTCCAGGCTCTGACGCCTTAAAAGAGTTGCGCAACGACATGACCATACCGGAAATTTCTGTAATCATTCCGGTATATAACGAAGAGGATAACCTAGAGCTGCTCTATGAAAAGCTTCTCATTTCGCTCACTGGTACAAAGCGAACCTGGGAAGTGATTCTCATCGACGACGGCTCCAAAGACTCTTCCTTTGCTGAGTTGCAAAAACTTGCAGCCCAAGACAAGCGAGTGAAAGTAGTGCGCTTTGTGCGTAACTACGGACAGACGGCAGCGCTTGCTGCAGGTATCGAACATGCTCAGGGCAAAGTAATCATCCCGATGGATGCTGACTTGCAAAACGATCCTGCCGACATCAATGCTTTGCTCGACAAAATGGACGAAGGCTACGATGTTGTTTCAGGCTGGCGGAAGGATAGAAAAGACGGGCTCTGGCTCAGGCTTATTCCATCTTGGACAGCAAACAAAATTATTTCGTCTATATCTAAAGTACAACTGCACGATTACGGCTGCTCTCTCAAAGCTTATCGTCGCGAAGTAATTAAAGACGTAAGGCTTTATGGTGAAATGCACCGCTTCGTGCCGATTTACGCAACATGGCAGGGTGCCAAAGTAACTGAAATTCCAGTTACTCACCACAAAAGACAATACGGACAATCTAAATACGGTATCAATCGCACATTCAAAGTTGTGCTCGACTTGATTACAGTCAAATTTATGTCCACATATTTCACCAAGCCTATCTATGTATTCGGTACTGCAGGCATGATGTCGTTCCTGATAGGGACGGCCGCTTTTGTCTGGATGCTCGTTTTGAAATTTGCCTATCACACCACTTTCATAGAAACACCACTGCCGGTGCTTGTTTGTATGTTTGTGATGCTTGGCGTTCAATTTATATTGATGGGATTGCTTGCTGAAATTTTGATGAGAACCTATCACGAGTCGCAAGACAAGAAGATTTATAGCGTAGGCGAATCGATTAACATCAAAAAATCATGATCGCAGGTTCTACCAAACCAAATACTGCAGCACCGATAGTTTCGCAAAAGCCAGTCGATAAGACTGAGCCTAAAAAATTCGATTGGAAAAATCTGCTGCTTTTCACAGTTGTGTTCAGCCTTGCATGTCTTACTTATTTTTCGTGGCTCGATAAATTCCCTCTCTTCAATCCAGATGAAGCTCTTTATGCAGAACCAGCAAGAGAAATGAACGAGCTTGGCGAATATGTCACCACTTATTTGAATTATCAAGTTCGATACACCAAGCCGCCTTTGTGCATATGGGCAATGGCTCTGGCATACAAAGTGTTTGGTGCCACAGAGTGGGCCGCTCGCATGTTCAGTGCGGCATGCGGATCTCTTCTGGTTGGCGGGACTTATTTACTAGTCCAAAAATATGTTAATAAAAAGACTGCGCTTTTGGCAGCCATGTTCTTGTTGACTGCGCCTTTGTATTTAGCTTCGTCCAAACTGGCTATAACAGACATTCCGCTTGCATTGTTTGTAACTGGCTCACTTTTTAGTTTCTTTCATTCATACGAGCAAAAACAAAAATCTTACAAATGGCTTGCCTGGTGCCTTTTAGGCTTTGGTGTAATGACCAAGGGTCCAGTGGCTGTAATTTTAGTGGTGGCAGTGCTTTTCTTTTATCATCTTATAAACAGAGATTTGTGGCCGGCACTCAAATACTATAATCCCATTACTGGAGCTCTTGTAGTCGCAGCTATTGCCCTGCCCTGGTTTTGCTACGAAATTTACATTACAAAAGGCGAATACTACTATGCATTTTTGGTGCGCGAAAACTTACAGCGTTTCACAAGTGTAGTCGACCATAAATATCCCTGGTGGTATCACTTTGCTGCCATGTATGGTGGCTTTATGCCCTGGTCTTTGCTTTTGCCTGTCGCTTATTTCAAATTCTTAAGACCCGGTAAGCCTGTAAGTGCTGAGGCGAAATTGGGATTGTTTGCCGCTGTTATGTCTGTGGTTATACTTTTGTTTTTCAGCTCTAGCGTGTCTAAGTTATTGCCTTACACATTGCCTGCATTTCCAGCCAATGCCATTCTGGCTGCACTTGGTGTGTCTTATCTTTTAAACAAGAAAATATTTTGGCCAGTGCAAGTTATGTTTGCCGGATTATTTATAACTGCAATCGCGGCTGTATTTTTGGCACCATATATAGTGGATCGAATTCGCGATTGTCCAATTGCCCTAGCTTATGAAATTGTGGGTGCCGCGTTCTTGATTGGAACTGTTTCTTTTATAGGCCTTGTAGCCTCGCGTGTCACAAAGACGCTCACTCCATCGCTTCTGTCACTTAGTGCTTTAATGATTGGCTGTGTAGTGTTTGCCGGACCTAACGCCATCGCTATCTTCAATAAAGACTGGGAAGAGACACCACTTAGTTTCGTTCAATACGCAGCAAATACAAGCGAGCCTATCGTTATCTATCAAGTGAGAAAACCATCCGCTCCTTTTTATGCCAAGCGCAAAGTGGAGGTAATACCCGATTTGCCTGCTATGCAAAAAGCGGCACCGACACTTAAGTCGGCTTATATTATTGCTCGCACCGACAAAGAGCCTGAGCTTAAGTCGGTGCTTGGAGATAGATTTAAAATCAAAGTGAAACAGGGTCGCTTTATGTTGGCTCAAATCGAGAAAACGCCGGGGCTTTAGACAATGGCAAGAAAAATACTTATCACAGGCGGTGCCGGATTCATCGGTAGTCATCTGAGTGAGCGCTGTATATCACATGGTGACACAGTGGTGGCACTGGATAATTTCAATAACTTCTATGATCCAGAGGTCAAACGCAAAAATATCGAAGGTCTTCTCAAGTCTGATAGATACAAATTGGTCGAAGGCGACATTCGCAATGTTGATGATTTAGCCGAAGCCTTCAATCATGGACCTTTCGACATAGTTGTACACCTTGCCGCCATGGCTGGTGTAAGACCTTCGCTTGAACAGCCCACACTTTACATGGATGTAAATGTACTTGGCACTCAAAGACTAATTGATTGTATGGTGGCACAAAAGAAACTGCCATTTTTTGCCATGGCATCATCAAGCTCTGTTTATGGAGAGCGTGATGGCAAGCCTTTTTCAGAATCTGATATTACCGACCGTCCCATTTCGCCTTATGCTGCATCTAAAGTGGCATGTGAAATGATTGCTCATGCTGCATTTTTTGCCCATAAGTTATCGACAGTCTGTCTGCGCTTCTTCACTGTGTATGGCCCGCGCCAAAGACCAGACTTAGCGATACACAAGTTTTGCAAATTAATAGACAATGACGAGCCTATTGAACTTTATGGCGATGGCACTACAATGCGCGATTATACTTTTATCGATGATATCGTAGGCGGTATCGAAGGTGTTATGGCTCTAAAAGATCGTGAGCCTTTGTTTGAAATACTCAATCTGGGACGCAGCGAGCCAGTAAAGCTATCCAAGATGGTTGAGTGTATCGAGACCTCTTTGGGCAAAAAAGCACAGATAGTCTATAAGCCTCGCCAGACCGGTGACGTGACCAACACATTTGCAAATATAGAAAAAGCTCAGAATCTGATAGGTTATAAACCTCAAACTAGCATCGAGAAAGGCATAGACGCCCTGGTGCGGTGGCATCTGGAGAATAAAAATTCTGACTCATCTAGCCGCATTAAAGCTTACTCATCAAAAGGCTCTGGTTCCACCTCCAAAGAAGCATTAGAATAGTCAAGAACTATGTAAGGGAATCTCGTGCAGACCTTAACTCCAAAAAAACCGCAGCAACCAAAGCAGCACCCTGAAGCTGTACAAAAGAAGTCGAAGCTCTTTTTGCACAGTGCAGTTTTTGCTATTGCCTTGTTCTTGCTCGTCAATGTGGTGATGCTTGCAGTACTTGGTCCACCACGCGCTTATTCAAACAATATTTGGAACGGCACAGGCTCAATTGATATCACTCTAAAAGATTATCGCGCTCTTGCTAAGAAGCCCGATGTAGCATTGCTTGGCTCGTCTATTGTTATGTATCCATTCTGGGCTATGGACTTTAATAACGACAAACAAAATACAGGTGATATTTTCCACCACCATCGCTCATTCGCTTTAGAAAAAGTGCTTAATGGCACAAGCAACAAAAAATACGAAGTATTTAGTCTAGCCATTTTTGGTCAAATGGCATCTGATGTTTATATTTTCGCAAACGAATTATTCAAGCCAAATGAAACGCCCAAAGTAGCTGTTTGGGGCATTGCACCGCGCGATTTTTATGATGCTGAGTTAGCATCGCCCATGAATACTATTACTTTCCAGCGCATGGTCGGGTTGCAAAATCTTGGTCCTTACGCTGAGCAATATTTGCCCAGCTATCAACAAAAGCTAGACTTCATTTTGTCCAAAGGTATTTATCTTTATGGTCAGCGCTGGTACGCACAAAAAGAAATACGCAAAGGCTTCAACAAAGCCTATAACGCCATGTTTGGTGTGACCGAAACAGAATACAAGCCAAATCAAGGTTTCAACGTTCAACATCAGGGCGCATTACCAGATCCCAAGTTTCTCTGGGATTTGTCCGTGAAAGAATACAAGTCGCGTTATCGCAACATCGATACAGACAAACTTGCCACTCAAATGAGCTTTTCTAAAAAGCTAATTGAGATGTGCAAAGACAAAGGCGTAAAACTAATTGTAGTAAATATGCCATTGTCTGACTCCAACCGCGGTATCATGCCCGATGGTTTTTATAACGCTTATATCAAAGAAGTAAAAGCACTTGCAGAAGCTGGTGGTGCCGACTTCGTAGACGTTGGTGCAGATCCACAGTTTGACAGAATGGACTATTGGGATACTGCTCACATGAATCATTCGGGCGGCTACAAACTCATAAACAAGCTTGCTCCCACAATCAAGAAATATTTGCCCTAATTCGAAGTATTAAACCAGTTATTTAGGCATCATCATATAGTAGACAGCGCCACCAATGGCGATGGCAACCATTACTATAAGCAAAACCACGTTCATCGCGCCTTGCGACTCCATCTTGTTGGATGTCTCACGCATGTGACTTACCGATGCATTTGCGCGTGTCATATCCTCAGACATTTTCTTCTCACGCATTTGGCGCATTTGTTCTCTCTGCGCTTCAAGCTTGTCCATTGCCTGTTTATGCGCTATTTCTTTGGCTGCTACGCGTGCAATCACATCAGGCAACTGATTAACCACACTTTTGTCATCGAGAAAATCGACAGCACCTTTACTCATTGCGCTTTTAACAAGGGCGCCATCTAAAACTTCGTTACCAACAAGATAATGTGTCTCGGGAAATAATTGCTTTAATTCGCTCAGTAAACTAAGCCCGCCTTCTGGATCTGGCGCAAGTTCAATCCAAACTACTTTTGGATGCAACTGGGTGATTCGTTCCTTGGCATTTAATCTCTGGGCAGAACCGACATAATTAAGGTCAGCGCAATTGGCCACAATCGCTTCAAGATGTGGCAGCTTGCCCAGACTTTCTTCGCAAACTATTAGAGTAGACAAATTCAAGTCGAATACCTCGGTCGAGCAATACCTCTATAAGTCTAGTTTATAAGCTTGACTTCTCTGTCAATTAAATCTTTAGTGGCAGCAAACACTGACTCCACACTTATCTGAGCCATACAGCGTTTTGCCGTATCACTTTGGTAGCAGTCCCAAGATTGCCAATAGTTAGGCATATTAAACTGGTTGGGCTCTCTGAATTCAAGAAGAGTATTGTAGTTGCCTTGCATTTCTCTTATAAGACACTCTGACAGACATGCAGGTGCAGTAATTGAAATGAGGTGTCCGAAGCGTCGCTTAAAAATACTATTTTGACGAAAGAGCATCACGGTCTTAATGCCCTGATTGACCGCAATATGAGTGAGTCCAGTGTCCACCCCCACCACCAAACGTGCACTAGAAATAACATCGACAGCAGATTCTAAATTCGGAGTTTCGATATGCTCCATGCCATTCTTGCATAGTTGTTCGACTACCTGTGATTTTTCTCTTTGTCCAACTAATAAGCACTCAAGTCCAATTCGATTCAGCCTTGAAGCAAGCTCTGTGAAGTGTTCAGCGGGCCAGCATTTCATCGAACCGGCAGAGCCTGCGATAAAAAGTACTTTGCCCATCACTTTTTGAATCGGTGCAAAATTAAGCACCAGTCGCTTATTTGGCGATTTTGCTATACCCAAATCGGCACTAATAATTTCGACTACATCTGCAATACAATAATCAGGATAAGCTTTGCTGAACTCCTTAGAGCCCCAGATAAACTGGGTTTGCAGCTTGTGGTCACGCAAATTTAAATATCGGTCGGACTTGGCCAACTTAGAAGGGTCAAAATCAACCTCGTCAAGACTGCCTGCTAGTCCAGGTATGCGCCTTGCAAGTCCTTGCTGACCCGCGCCTCGAACCACTAGATAGGTTGGCACCCCCGTGGAAATCAAGCCTTCCACAGCGGGCAGAGAAACTATTAGATCGCCCAATCCCTGAGCAATTGGTGATAGGAAATAAGAACTCAAGATTTTTTCTGATTGGATCTCTGCATTCTCGCCATTATCGTATAAACTTGATTTTACAAGGACTTTTTTATTTGATGGAACAGACCCAGGAAACAGTCAACGCCCCAAGCACCGAACAAAAGCCTGTACGGGCCTTGATCCTACCAGGTGGCGGTGGGCGCGGCGCATATCAGGTTGGGGTCATTAAGGCACTTTTTGAGCGCGGACTCGAATTCGATATGGCATTTGGTACCAGCATAGGCGGTATTAATGCCACCCTTCTGGCTCAGGGTCAGATAAAACGGCTAGAAGAACTTTGGTGCAGTATCAGAAGCAGTGACATTTTTTCGCTTCCATCAGCTCCCCAAATTGGTCGATTGATTTTAGGGCACAAACTAGGACTGCTCGATACAAACCCACTTGAGGCATTGCTCAGACGCGAACTGGACTTAAATAAGCTCAAAAAAAGCAATATGAAAATTGGCTGGTGTACCACCGATTTGTGCAGCCTGGAAACGCGCTTCATCACCATCGACGATATCTTTTCTACAAATGAGTTATTGGACGTTTTGATGGCGACATCAGCAATCCCTATGGCTTTTCCACCTCGTCATATCCATGGCTCAGGTCTTTGGGTAGATGGCGGACTTGTGCGCAACACACCCATGGAAATGGCGGTGAATCTAGGTGCAGACGAAGTCTACATGGTTCTTTTGCACCCTCAGCAAATAAATGTTTGTCCTGTAAATATGTTTGAGGTTTTGGTGCGGTGTCTCGATATCGTGCTTGATGCATCAGCTCGCAAAGAAGTTCATTCTATCGAGCTGTATAACAGACTAATTGCAAGTGGTTCACAAGAATCGAGAGGACGCAAAAATGTCAAAGTGCGCGTTTTTCAACCACGCAAACCAGTAAATACCACTTTGCTTGAAATAGACCCTGAGCGCTCGCGCAAGCTCATTATGCAAGGCTATAGCGAAGGATGCGAACTGCTCGAACTATACGATAAGACCGAGCACTTACAAGTCTAAAATTTAGTATTGAAATCCGTTCTTGCGAATGTGAATCATAGACTCTAGCTCTGGATTCAAAATAGAGCCGTCGGTAATTTCACCAAGCACAAGGTTGTGGTCGCCTGAATCAACTACAGTATGAACTCTGCAAATCAAATAGCCAATCGCTTTTTTAAATACGGGCGGACCTTCGTATTCAAGCCGGTCTAAGCCCGTAAAACGAGCGTGTGCTTCTTCGGGTGTTTTTACCGGTTTTGCAAAATTCTTAAAGATGTCCATATTTTCTTTAGACAAAATATTGACCGCAAACTGAGAACCTTTTTCGAGCAAACTAGCAATGTGCCTTGATTTGTTAACGGCAACAGACACCACAGGTGGTGTAAATGAAGATTGAGAAATCCAAGTAGCAAGCATGCCGTCTAGTTCTTCACCATCTCTTGTGGTTACGATGTATACGCCACTTGCAATTTTACCTAAAGGTGGACCCACTTTTTCTTTCAAATCGGATTCACTGAGTGCGGTGCTCATCGGTTCTTTATCTCCTTGTTGCTAAGACTTCTTTTGACTCTTCACTCTTTGTTTCATCAAGGGCAATATCGTTTAGCTCAAGAGTTTCAGTCGTTGTTTTTTTGAGTCCCTTTTTTTTTCGGCCAAACCAGATCATAATATTTTTGGCAAGCTTGCCCGAATCATGATAGTGTCCCGAATTTTTGCCAACTAAGATACCAGTGACAGGCTCCACTCCAAGAGTTTTTAGTTTTTCTGGATCAATTGACACTTCTTGAAAAACAGAATTGTCACCAAGGGGTGGTGCCTTTTTGTTTACTAAAACACAGTCTAAAAGAGGTCCGATGGCTTCAAGTTCTGACACTGTTCCAGGCTCTCTTGCATGTTGAAGAATAGCGGCTACATGGTCGCCAACCGTGTATCCAAGCGTTTCTCCAACCTGAGTCAAAACATTGCATACATAAATCTTACTGGCTTTCGACTTTCTTATTGCATCACTGACACCAGGCACAAGCAGATTTGGAATAATCGAGGTGTAAAGACTACCTGGTGCTATAACTATAAGCTCAGCATATTTAATTGCTTCTAGCGCTGCTGGAGTAGCTTTTAAATGCACAGGCTCAAGTGTGAGTTGTTTGATTCTGCCACCCGCTTCTGTTATATGCGACTCACCGCGAATAATGCGTCCATCTTCTAACTCAGCCACTAATTGAATTGATTCAAGAGTCGATGGCAGAACGCTTCCCCGCATATTGAGTACGCGTCCTGCTACGCGTACAGACTCTACAAAGTCGCCTTTGGTAAGAGTGTATAGTGCAGTCAAAAACAAATTGCCGAAACTATGCCCTTCAAGTCCACCGCCAGATTCAAATCTATAATTGAAGAGCTCAGTTACAAGCGTTTCTTCATCGGCTAAAGCAGTAATACAGTTTCTGATGTCACCGGGAGGAAGAACTCCCAACTCAGCTCTGAGCCTGCCTGAGCTGCCGCCATCATCTCCTACTGTCACTATGGCAGTGATGTTATTTGTGTATCGCTTCATACCGCGCAGCAGAGTTGGTAATCCTGTGCCACCGCCTATTACGACTACCTTAGGTCCGCGCTCTAAATGTCTGCGTCTATATAGAACGTCGGGAATAGATTCGGTTTGATTACCATAAGCCTGGACAATCGAAATAATCATTCGAATAATAGCGCCGCCTACAACTACGCCGCTCACACTTATCAGTACGATGCCCGATGCTCTGTGTGGAATGACGTCTGTTGCATGCTCCAACATTTCGCGTAGAAAGGCACCAGAAACAGCAATTGGGTGATAACCAAGCAATAACAAAATACCGATTACGATACCAAGAATGCCAGCCATTAAAATTACAATCCAGCGCTTTAAGCCTGGAAGCATCAATGATCTGAAGCGATAAAGAGGACCTTTTCTCATGCCTTCATTTCCGCCACATCAAGATTGCTGTGTTTTCTGATTACATTATAGCCTGGGAATTCGTCTTGCAGTCTCTTATAAAGTCCTTCAACCATGGCTGTAGAGCGGTGCTGTCCACCAGTGCATCCGATTGCAACCACTAATTTGTTTGACTTACCAGATATCACCGCCGGTAGTGCGCAGTGAATTAGTCCCATCAGATTATCGAGTGTTCTTTGAGCTAAGTCTTGATTCAACACATACTCTTGCACGGGTTCATCAAGCCCTGTGAGCGGACGCAGCCCGTCAACCCAATATGGATTGTCGAGAAAACGAACGTCTAAAACGAGGTTGGCATGGGGTGTTTTAGAATGCTTATATCCAAAAGAAATAAGCTGAATTTGCGGTGTAACACTCTCGTCATTCGATTTTTCGGACATTGCCGCTTTTAGCTCACCATCGACTTACTTTTAGAAATACTTATGGTCTGACCAGCTTCCTCTTTAAGCTTTGTCTCAAGCTCGACAACGTCGCCTTCGCTGAGTCCTTGCTTAGCCATTTCAAGGTCGCGCTGAATAGCTGAAACAGCCTTATCAATGAAAAGTTCGCCATCAAGATGGTCCATTTCATGCTGGATAGCCCTACAAAGCAGGTTGTTTTCTGCTTCTATTTTTAATTCCTGACCACTTAAGTTTTGATATTTGACCACAACTTTGCGCGCTCTGCGTACTTCAAAGTAGACACCTGGAAAACTCAAACAACCTTCCTGACCGGTCATTTCGCCTTCCTGACTGAGAATGACTGGATTAATAAAGACTATTGGGCGCCTTGGATGTTCTTCGCTGCCAGCATTGACGTCTATGACCATCATTCGCTTTGAAACGCCGACCTGAGGAGCCGCCAGTCCCACACCATCATTTTCGTACATAGTATCGAGCATGTCTTGAGCCAGTTTACGCACCGACTTATCAAACATTGTAATCTTCTTATTGCTAGCTTTCAGGACCGGGTCCGGATAATATCTAACTTTGAGCTTGGACATCGCCTCATTGCCTCAGGAAAATTTGGTCATCCTTGTCGATATTACCATAATCTTGACATTAATTCATCAAAACAGGCTTTCTATCTAGATTCATGAACACTCCAAAGTTAAGAAAAGCATATAAATTAGCCATATTTTTACAGATGCTTTGCCTCACAGCACAAGCAGCCCAAGCTTCTGATTGGGGCTATGAAGACAGTCCCCAATCAAATGCAAAAATTGAGATACCTGAGCACAATCAAAAAAAGCCTCTTTTACCAAAGCCTAAAGAAGGTCCCATCGAACAGCGCGCTACTCCAGGCAAACTAATTGGCGATCCTAAATCGACAAAAGAGCCACCCAAAGCGGCCCCAACTTCTATAACCAAATCATGGCTTGAATTACTTGGTCTAATTCATCAAACAAGTGCCGATTTGCCCGAAAAATTTTCTCCCGACAAATTGCCCGCTCAATTGCAAGGAGACCAGCGTGAGCGCTTTGAGACTATTTTAAACTCCATTAACAAAGATCCTGAAGTGGCAAAAATTCAGAACTACTGGCCAACTCTGCGCCCTAAGTTAGACGACATGGACCAAAGAGATAATTACAGACTTTTACTGCGCTCACTGCTGCGTATGAAAGCAAACAAAATGGAAGATAATCCGCTCAAAGAAATCATTCAAGAGTCGCTTGGTGCAGATAGAATAGCTGTCTCAGGCAAAACCAATTTAAGTGAAGACGCAATTGGCGCATATACAGACATGACCTGTATTTTGTACGAAAAAACTCATCCTGGAAAAACCGTAGACGCAGACGACAATAGAGCCGTTTTCGCTCAACTGGTGCGCAATAAATTTGAGCAGGCACCTACAGAAGCAGACAAGAGAGCGATGAATGCCTTTCCTCTAACCTGGTCTATTTTCAGAATTTTATACACTAATGCCTCTGAAGCAGAGCGTGATCAAATGTCTAAAGACCTTGCTCAAGGCAATAAATTTGCCAATATGAAAATCACAGACAAAACGCTTGCCCTTGTATTGAGCCAGTTTCCCAAAGACAAAAAGCCTACCCAATAATTGTTCTTAGCATTTTCATGCTTTCTGGTATGTAGCCATAAATGACACCAGCAGAGATTAAAACCCATAAAATAATGCTCAGTTGAATATGTCTGTCTTTGGCTAGAACCTCTTCTGGTGCGGCTGTAATAGTCTTTGTTACAGACAAATATTGATAGCGAAAAATTCCGTATGCAGCAAAGGGCAAGCTCAACATCATCCATTGACCGTATGGCGAAAAATAACAATAGATGGCGTATGAGGTCAAAAGCGACGGAACCACCACTGCTTCCATACGATTGAGCAGTTCGATACTATACTTGTCGAAAACTTTTCTATGCTCAGAAGCCTTATCTCCCAAAATTTGTAATTCCTGACGCCTTTTTTCCAAAGCCAAAAATAGTGCACCAAGGCTAGTACAAAGCAGAAACCAAGCAGACAGCGGAACATGACAAGCCGCACCGCCTGCAAGCGCACGCAGAACGAATCCGCAAGCAATGGAAAAACAATCTAGTATAGGTTGATTCTTCCAAGATAAATTATAAATGACTTGTAACACCAAATATGCAACTAGCACAAGTGCCACCGCTGGCCGTACCATAAACGCTACGATCAAGCCGATGAGCATGGCCGCTACTCCGACACCAGATGCAACACCAGGAGAAATTTTTCCAGAAGCTATTAATCTATTCTTTTTTGTTGGATGTTTGGCATCTGCTTCGCGATCTTTCAAATCGTTCAAAACATAGACTGAGCCCGATACTAAACACAAACACATTACACAAATAGTGACAGACAAAAGAGCGTTTGGGTCCGAGAATTTGTGACCAAATAATAGGGGAGTGTAAGCAATTAAATTCTTGGTCCACTGCTTGGGGCGCAAAACTCTAATTGAGGCAACAATTATATTTGTTTTTTTCTCACTCGCTTCTGGTGTCATATTTGATACTACTTAATTTTGACCGGAATCCCACTCACGCATAAAAACACTTGCGATGCCCGCTCTGCTGTGAGCTGATTGACGCGACCAAGAGCCTCTCTGTATTTTCTTGCCATACTGTGTTCGGGAATAATTCCAGAGCCTACTTCGTTTGTGACAATTAAAAATTGCAGATCTTTTCGCAAAGCCAAAACATCAAGCGTATTGTTGGCATCATCAACTATTTCGTCACGCCCTTTGTCTTTTTCGATTATCAAGTTAGAGACGTAAGCAGACAAACAGTCGAGTACAACCACTCCAGGTCCTTGCGCTAAATTTTGCATGCAAGCGGCCACCTCGCAAGTGGTCTCTATTGTGCTCCAGCTTTCTGGACGTCGCTTTTGATGAGCTTCAATCTTTTGGAACAATTCGCCATCAAAAGCCAATCTGGGCATTGTGGCAAGATAAGTGACAGAAAGCATTGATTCACGCGCCATTTTCTCGGCAAAAGTCGACTTGCCGGAAGAGGCACCACCTGTAACTAAAATGAGATTGGTCAATTGCATAGTAAATCCCGCCTGCTCGGGTCATATATACTTACCCGCTTGAATGTTTATCTAAGAGAAATAGAGATGAAACTAAATTATTATCAGATTTAGACACATTGCAGGTTGGCGCTAGCGTAAGGGGATAGAATGATCCTTGTAACTAGCAATTGGACGAAATCGGCATGAATGCTCAACCTAAATACCCACGAAGAGTTGTAGTAACCGGAATGGGAATGATAACCCCAGTCGGCGCAGGTAAAGAAGACTGCTGGAAAGCCTTCCTGGAAGGACGCAGCGGCGTTGCCCGAATCAGCCGCTTCGACCCAGAAGAGCTGGACCTCGATGTCAAGATTGCTGCTGAAGTGAAAGATTTTAATATTCAAGACTTTTATCCGGACCGCCGCAAATGGGGTTCGATGCTCAAAGAAATGGACCGTGTCACCTTGTTCGCCATGGTGGCTGCCAAAATGGCTATAGAAGACGCCAAATTGGACATGAAACAAACAAACCCTGATCGTGTAGGCACTTTCATAGGCACAGGCGTGGGTGGTCTTATCACTACTACTTCTGATTACGTCAAACTGATGGAAGGTGGTCCACGCAAACTGGGCTTACGCACTGTAATTAGATTGATGCCAAATGCACCTTCAGGACAAGTAGCTATCGAATACGGTGCTGGCGGCAGAGCCAAGAGCGACTCGACAGCTTGTGCTTCGGGACTCGACTCTATTTTCGATTCCTTTATGTATATTCGTGATAATCGCGCAGACGTGATGATTACTGGCGGAAGCGAAGCTTGCTTGAACACATTTACTGTTGCTTCGTTTAACAACATGATGGCGCTATCGCGTCGTAATGACGATCCGCAAGGTGCAAGCCGTCCCTTTAGCAAAGATAGAGATGGTTTTGTTATCGGTGAAGGGTCGGTCATTCTGATCATTGAAGAATTGCAACACGCGCTCAAACGCAATGCTCACATCTATGCCGAAATCACAGGTGGCGGCGCCAGTTGCGATGCTACACACATTGTGGCACCTCACGAAACTGGAGCTGGTGCATCACGCGCTATCAAAGAAGCGCTCAGAGACGCAGAGCTTATGCCGCATGACATAGACTACATAAATGCGCATGGCACATCGACTCCACTTAACGATGAGCGCGAGACTCTGGCTATTAAAAACGTATTTGGCGATCATGCCTACAAAATGCCAATCTCCAGTACCAAATCTATGGTCGGACATTTGCTTGGCGGCGCTGGTGCCATAGGTGCTGCGGTCACTGCCTTATCAATTTCACAGCAAAAAGTGCACCCGACCATAAATCTCAACAATCCAGATCCACTTTGCGATCTAGATTACGTACCAAATATTTATCGCGAAGCAAAAATCAAAAACGCAATTTGCGAAGCACTTGGATTTGGCGGACACAACACAGTCATTGCCATGTCGCAATACGTCAAATAGGCTGAGATTCAGACAAACTTAATTGAGCTCAAATACGAGCTTCATTTCTTTGCCGCCATTTAAAAGTCCAAAAGCTTCTTCATATTGGTCGAGCGAATAAGTCTTGTCTGTGATTATTTTGAGCAGTTTTGGTTGCAAATCCAGACGCTCTGAGCGCAAGAGCCTGAGCATTGTTTCCCAGGTGCCAAACATTTTGCGGCCAAAAATTCCTTTAACATTGACACCTTTCCAGATGACACTACCTGCAATATCAAAGTCTTTTAGCGGAGTTCTTGTAATTCCTAGAAGTAAAACTTCTCCACCATTTTTCACTACTGAAAAAGCGTCTTCATAAGCGGATGGAGAACCGGACATTTCTAGCACTACATCAACGCCATTGGCAAATGATTCGTTCTTTTCTACAGAAGCAAGAAATTCTTTAGATGATTTAGAAACGTCAAAACACTGATCAACACCAAATTGTGCAGCCAATTCAAATCTACGAGTAGTGTCGACCGCCTCAGTTAAATAAATGCGTGCAGCACCAAACTCTTTGCAAAGCATGGCAGCCATGAGTCCAAGAGGACCCGCACCAAGGATGGCCACTGACTTTCCGCGCACGTCGGCTTCATAAACTGTATGGACAGCATTGCCAAAGGCATCGAGCATCGAACCAATTTTGGGTGGAATTTTAGATGTGTCGCCGTCTTTTCCAAGCAAAATAACGTTTTTATAGGGTACGCATACGTATTGTGCAAAGCATCCATCTAAATGAACGCCTTTCACTTTTACTTTAGTACAAATGTGTTCGTTTCCAGTGCGACATTGCAAGCAGTGTCCACAAGACAAATGCATTTCGGCGGTAACATAGTCGCCCTTCTGCACTTTGTGCTCGTCTGGAATATCTTTGAATTTTTCTTCGATGCCAGGACCAAGCGCCTCAACAATGCCGCAAAATTCATGACCAATCACAAGCGGTTTGAAATCGCCGTTTGGCAAGTAGCGACGCATCTCTTTTTGGATGCCTTCTGAGCGCGAACTTAAATATATGCTTTTGTCGGTACCACAAACGCAGGTTGCCTGGACTCTTATCAGGACTTCATCTTCCTTAACCTTTGGAACGAGCACATCTTGCTTCAATGTGAGCCCGTCAATGCTCAAAGATTCTTTCACCAGGCACTTCATATTCAAGTTTTGGTCCCTCAATCTGTCTTGGCTTTAAATTGAATCACAACCTTAGCGCAACTTTAGTTGTCAAGACTCCAATCCTTGTCCACAATGTAATTTGAACGTTGGGAGGCCTAAGTGATGAATTTCGACCCTAGATTTTGCGACGAAACTTTTCGAGCACAAGTTTTCATCAACAAAATGAATGTTGCCTGTGATGCATTTGCCGAAGCAACAATTACACGTATGATCAAAACAGGCTCGGGTGGTCCGGAAAATATGGATATCACAGACCAGGGTCTGCGTTTCGTTCGTTATCTGATGTGCAATCGGCCCGCAAACGACTGGTCAACATTACCCAATTTTAAAGATGAACATAGCGTGCGAGAAATGGCGCGCAGGTTCATAAGTCATTGGGGCTCACCAATCAACGCAGTTGAGGCCATGTACAAAATAATTGGCTAGAACCCAAATAATTGGCTAATTACATTCCAAGAATGCTGTAACCGCAATCAACGTGAATTGTTTCACCAGTTACGCCGCTTGAAAGATCCGATGCCAGATAGAGGGCTGTTTTGCCCACTTCTGCAGCTTCAACGTTGCGCTTGAGAGGAGCTTTGGACTCAACAAATTTAAGCATGTCGCGAAATCCGGCAATGCCCATAGCAGCGAGTGTTTTTACCGGTCCTGCCGAGATGGCATTAACGCGGATATTTTTCTCGCCAAGGTCTGATGCCAAATACATGACGCTTGCTTCAAGTGCTGCTTTGGCAACGCCCATCACGTTGTAGTGGGGAACCACTTTTTCTGCACCGTAATAGGTCAAAGTAGTTACTGTGCCGCCATTTTTCATCAATGGCAAAGCGCGTTTGGTCACAGCAGTGAGTGTATAAGCACTTACATCAAGAGCAAGAGCAAATCCAGCTCGGCTTGTATCGACGAAATGTCCCTCAAGATCTTCTTTATGTGCAAAAGCGACTGCGTGAATAATAAAATCTATCGAATCCCAGGATTTTTCGAGCTTTTTGAAAACGGCATCAATCTGGTCGTCTTGGCCAAGGTCGCACATTTCAACAAAAGGCGATTTTACTTTGGCAGCAAGCGGCATGATTCTTTTTTCCAGAGCCTCTCCCTGATAGGTGAAAGCAAGCTGGGCGCCCTGCTCATAAAGAGCCTTAGAGCAGTACCAAGCGAGGCTGCGCTCATTTGCAACGCCGAAAACGATTCCGCGCTTACCGGCCATTAAGCCTTGGGTTTGTGTAAGTTCTTCTTGCACTTCAGTGCCACCATCGACTGCAGTCACAGCTACATCCTCTTTGAAAACTACTTTAAAAACGACGAGGCTTTATTCTAACCCAGATAGCAAGGGCTTTTCGAGCCATCATTGTCAAGTAGCCCTATTTGAAACATTGAAGAAAACTCACCTGCCCGCAGGCTGGTTCATACAAATCTTTATTAAATGCCTAAGACTTGTTCCCTCTGCGAGTTTTCTAGTTTAGAGTATGCAAAACTATTTCAAGCTGGCTATAAAAATAGGTATCTAAGTTCTTGTACAACATCTTTGTATTGATTAAGCAGGTTCCAGATCAAGGCTCCAAAGCTGGAATCAACTCAGACGGCACCATCGACCGGGCAAAAGCTAAGCGCATGCTCAATCCGTTCGACCGCTTTGCCTTGCAAGCCGCTTTGCATATCAAAAAAGAATATGGTGGTGTAGTTACTGCCATCTCGATGGGCCCACCTCCTGCAGTGGAAATTCTGCTTGAAGCAATGGAGCACGGAGTTGATCAGGGCGTTTTACTGTCGGATCGTCGCCTAGCAGCATCCGACACACTTGCTACGGCTTATGCGCTTTATAAAACGATTGAGCACGTAGGTAAGTTTGACTTTATTTTTTGCGGTCTGCAAACAACAGACGGTGACACCGCACAAGTTGGACCACAGCTAGCTGAGCGTTTGTCCTTGCCGCAAGTTAGCTATTGCGAAGACTTTTCTATAAAGAACGGCAAATTGGAAGCACGTCGTATTATCGAAGGCGGCTATCAAATAGTCGAATCACCACCACCAGTGCTCGTAACCGTGGCAAATTCGTATCACCATCTTGAATACAAGAGCTTCCGCGACTCGTACAAAGTACAGCAATTGAAGCGCAATCCAGAAGAGATGGCTAAAGTAATTCGCACTGTCGATCTCGATATCATCGGTGCCGATGCCAATCGCTGCGGACTTAAAGGTTCACCAACAATTGTTGCGATGACTCAAAAAGTGGGTGAAATCGGCGGGCATTGCAAAATGCACGAAGGTCAAACACCTGAGCATATGGTGCAAGAAACGCTTGCTGCATGCGATTACAAAGCTCTATTGAAAGCAAAATAAACGGAATCAATAAGAATGCCCGAAGAACAATACATGGAATCAAAAGGTGAATCAGGAAGCGAGCTTACTGACGAGCAGCCAATGGTTGACCTTTCTCAATTCAGCCCCAAAGGCGATGTGCTTGTAATTGCCGAGCACATACTGGGCGACCTGCAACCGGTCACTCTTGAGTTGCTAGGTGCTGGCAGAATTCTTGCCGACAAGATGGAAAAGAATTTACTTTGTATCGTTCTTGGTCACAATCTGGGCGACTTGCCGCGCATGCTCATTGAGCATGGTGCAGACACTGTATATGTAGCAGATCACGAAGAACTCAAACTTTATAGAACACTCCCATATCGAAGAGTGATTTGCGATTTTCTAGAATCACTTCCCCAAGCGCCTCACACAGCCTTGCTCGGCTCGACCACAACTGGTCGTGATTTAGCACCACGCATTGCCGCTCACTTCGAGACTGGCTTGACTGCTGACACTACAGAGTTAGACATCGGACCCTATGAGCACAAGAGCAAAGTAGATCCAACCAAAATTGGTTTGTATCCAAATTGTCTTTACGCTATTCGTCCTAGTTTTGGCGAATCACTCAAAGCGCGTATTCTTGGTCCCTGGAAAAACCCGCAGATGGCCACTACCAGACCTGGTGTCATGGTTCCTCTTGCCAGAGACAAAAATCGCAAAGGTGAAATCAAAAAAGTCGTAGTAAATCTAAAAGAAGAAGATTTCAGACTGAAAGTGAAAGACATCGTTCGCGAAGTTTCAAAAGGCGTCAAACTAGACGATGCCGAAGTAATTGTTGCAGGCGGCTTTGGTCTTGGAACTGCTGAAGGTTTTGAATTACTCAAACAATTAGCCGACTGTTTCCAACATTCAGCCATTGGTGCATCGCGCAAAGTAGTAGATCTTGGTTGGATTCCTTATAACCACCAAGTTGGTCAAACTGGTAAGACTGTAAGACCCAAACTTTATATAGCTTGCGGAATATCAGGTGCCATCCAGCACCGCGTAGGCATGTCCAAATCTGCCACCATCATTGCTGTAAACAAAGATCCCGACGCTCCTATTTTCGGCTTTGCCGATCACGGCATCGTAGGCGATGTTTATCAAATTTTGCCGGAGCTTATCAAACAGTTCAAGCAAGCACAAGACGGAAAAGACAGTACTCAAAATCTAGATAGTTCGGGGGTTAAGGCAGTTGTCGGAGCGCATTGAATATGATTTATTACTGGTTGGCGGAAGCCCGTCTAACCTTGCTTTAGCCTATCACTTCTTGCAATTGGCAAAAGGCAGCGACCGCGAATTTACCATTGCCATAATCGAAAAGGGTAAAGAATTCGGCGCTCATGTTATGAGTGGTGCTGTATCTAATCCTCATATATTGCAAAAAATTTGGCCAAACTACAAAGAAATTGGTTTTCCGCTTGAAGCCACATGCAATGAAAGTCATTTCTCAGTTCTTGGCGTCAAAGAAAAATTTGATGTACCAGCCAAGCTTTGTCCTAAATCTTTCGACAAAAATGGCTATCTTGTACTGAGCCTCTCGCACGTTGTTGGCTGGATGGCCAATCAGATCGAAGAAAAAGCAAAAGAAGTGACCAATGTCACAATTGACTTGTTCACTGGCTTTTCAGCTCACAAAGTTGCAATCGAAAATGGACGCGTTGTAGGCGTCGCTGTTACTGAAAATGCCACTTCTGAAGACGATTATGTTTATGGCAAATTCACCGCCTTTGGTGACAAAGGATTTATATCGCGCGATGTAGTCGATCACTACAAATTGCGTGATTGTCCACAAATTTGGTCTGTCGGAGTCAAAGAAGTCTGGCAGGTAGAAGAAAATTACGAAGGCAAAGTCTGGCACACACTTGGATTTCCTTTGTTAGAAGGAACCTTTGGTGGTGGCTTTGTCTACGGGATGAAAGATAACAAACTCACTATTGGTATGGTCATAAGCTTGAACAGCAAAGACCCCAATATGAATCCGCAATTGAAATTGCAAGAATACAAAAAACATCCCTGGATACAAAAATTACTCAAAGGCGGAAAGCTTTTGAAATATGGTGCCGCCCTTCTTCCTGAAGGCGGATACTACAGTTTGCCTAAGAAATTCCAGGTTCCAGGAGCGCTGCTCTTAGGCGACGCCCTTGGCGTTCTTGACGTAAAAAACCTTGCTGGGATCGACCGCGGCTTGGAGTGCGGATACATTGCTGCAGAAGTTATGTACGATGCACTTTTGAAGAACGACACATCAGATGAAGCTTTGGCTCCTTATCAAAAGAGATTGGAAGAAAGCTTCGTTATAAAAGATCTCTTCAAAAACAGATACTTCCGCTATGCGTTTATCGAAAACGACAAACTCTTGCGCGAGTACTTGCCTGATATCGCACACAGTATCGACAAATCCAACGCCTGGATTGGCGGTATGAAAGTGTTCTTCAAACATCCACTTGGTGCCACCAAAGATGGTATCCGCTCACTTGGTTTGATTGAAGGAAAATTTGATATTGGACCAATTTCGTATCAGCACGATTACAAATATATCGATCCTGGTTTTATAGCTCCCAAATATGACGAGCCACCTTACGACAAGTCGACTATTTATTCTCGTGC
>CAZSHS010000053.1:0-20950 GCA_964606665.1 uncultured Candidatus Obscuribacterales bacterium
CTGCTGGTCCTGGTGGTCCTGCTGGTCCTGGTGGTCCTGCTGGTCCTAAGGGTCCTGGGGGTCCGGGTGGTCCAACTGGTCCTGCTGGTCCTAAGGGTCCTGGGGGTCCGGGTGGTCCTGCTGGTCCTGGTGGTCCCAGTGGTCCTGGCGGTCCAAGTGGTCCTAAGGGTCCTGGTGGTCCTGGTGGTCCAAAGGGTCCAAGCGGTCCGGGTGGTCCAAGTGGTCCTGGCGGCCCAAGCGGTCCTGGCGGTCCAAGTGGCCCCAAAGGTCCTGGCGGTCCGGGTGGTCCAAAAGGTCCGGGTGGTCCAAGCGGTCCTGCCGGTCCTGGTGGCCCAAGCGGTCCGGGTGGTCCTAGTGGTCCGGGTGGTCCTAGTGGTCCTCTTGGTCCAAGTGGTCCTCTTGGTCCAGGTGGTCCAGGTGGTCCCGGCGGTCCTGGTGGTCCTGCTGGTCCTGGTGGACCTGCTGGTCCTGGTGGTCCTGCCTCACCTGAGGGCTAAAAAACAAGACCCAAGACAACGGATAGAGTTCAAGCGAAAACTTGAGCACATAAAAAAACAACGGCTCCCCGGCTTGTTTCCGAAAGGAAAACCGGGGAGACCTTTTTTTGAGGTGTAATAAATATCCTGTTGTGTGCAGCTATTCTTCTAGTAGCGGACTTACATGCATGCGTTCAAAAATCTGATTGGCTGACCAAACTTTTCCGTTGACTTCATAAATGCGAGCCAGATTACTAGCCATTTTCAAAGTCAACGGGTTCATGCTTCCTAGCCTCATTTCGGCAATCTCATATGCTCTTTCAAAACAATTTTCAGCTTCATCCAAATTTCGTTTTTTTACGTAAATATCACCCAAATTATTCCAAGCCGAAAAAACAAGATCATCACCACTTTCATTCTTATTCGAAATCGAAATGGCCCGTTTGCAACATTGTTCGCCTTCATCTAACTGACCAAGTTTTATGTAAACCAAAGAAAGATTGATTAAGGGAGAAATAATTTGCTCACTAAAGCTGCCCATAACTTTCTCTCTCAGTTGGATAGACTTAGTAAGAGCGGACTCCGCGCGTACAAGATCGTTTGCGTCTATCAATAATTGACCAAAATTATTTAGAAGAACACTTTCCTCCACAGCACCAATTGTGTGTTTACTCGAAACTAATATTGATTTTTCAATAAAGGTGATTGCTTTAGCTTTCTCTCCAGCAGCCGCATATGCAAGAGCAGTGTTGGATAATATTTTCATTCGTCTTTTCCAATAAAGATTTTTTGGAAGTGATGTCAGTGCTTTTTCGAAAAATTCTATGGCTAGTTTGCTTTTGCCTTGTGCATGCAATGACACTCCAATAAAGTTCAAACATTCAACAATTTGAAGACGGCTAGAGGGATTCTGACTCGCTATCTTCAAAGCCTTTCGAAAAACCAATTCTGCCTCTACGTACTTATGGTCTTGCAACAACTCTTGAGCCAATTTAAGCTCTAAGCTCAAACTTCGCTCCTGTTTCGTTACTGCACTTCCCGATGTGACTAAGAAAATAATTAGGCTTAGTGCTAAACATCCAAAATTTTTTACCATCTGCTATTTTTAAAACCTAGCATTAGGCGAATTACATTGATGTCTGAAAAATCATCTACTCGGTTTAAAGTACCGCCTCCAAGATCTGCTACGACTGTCGGAGTTTTTTGAATACTTGCATTCCGCGCAAATCGCGGGTGTTCTTCCACATCTATAATGGTTAGTTCGTAATCAGTATATGAATGAAATTCCAATGCTTTATATAGTGTAGAGAGCGCCACTCTCGAATTGTCGGGCTGGACGTAAAGTATTAATTTAAATCTTGAATCAGTCATCATCAAATAAATTAGCAAAATGCCATTTCCAAAATGTGCAATTTTCGTGCAATCGAAATCGACAAAAAAGAACTTGCGTATAATATTTAAATTGCCGCCAGGAGCTTTATTCAGCCGTGTCTCGAATATTGATTATTGAAGACGAAGAAGAACTTTGTGCTAGTCTGCGCGAATGGCTTGAGGCTGACTATTATATGGTATCAACTATTAACGACGGCAGAGCAGCGCTTGAAAGACTGTCTTCCAATTCTTTCGAGCTCATTATTCTCGATTGGATGCTTCCCGGTCTTAGCGGTCCCGAAATATGCAAAGAGTATCGCGAAGCAGGAGGTGAAATTCCCATTCTAATGCTGACTGCAAGGGGCACCGTCTCAGCAAAAGAAGAGGGCTTGAACAGCGGCGCAGATGACTATTTGACCAAACCATTCGACATGCGAGAACTTTCCGCTAGAGTCAAAGCTCTACTTCGCAGACCACAAGCAAAACCTCTAACAGTTCTTCAGGCTGGAGATTTGATTCTGGATAGAAATTCTCGCACCGTAACAAGGAACGGCCAGCCAATTCGATTGCTACCAAAAGAGTTTATGTTGTTAGAAGTACTCTTTTTACATTGCGGCACTGTTCTTAGCTCAGATGACCTAACAGATCTAGTTTGGGGAGTGGACTCGGATATTACCCCTGATACCGTGAGGTCGCATGTAAAATCACTCCGCAAGAAAATTGATAATATGAGCGAGTCGTCTATAGTTAAGACAGTTCATGGCATGGGATATAAAATCGAGCCTAATTGATGTTTAAAAGCTTTCGTTGGCAAATAGCTCTTTGGTTTGTAGGGCTTTCGTCCATTGTCTATTTGACATTCTCCATTATTGGCGGATTGTATTTTTACAACAGCCTTTCCCGTTCCATGGACGAAGAGCTAAAAAATGTAGCATCTCAAATTGGTCACGCCATTGATTTGACCGGAACGAAGCCGATATTTCGAGACTGGTTGAGAGTAGTTAAGACCGAGCCTGCAAGGTCAATTATGAGCATGCAGCTTTTCGACAACAAAGAGAATCTTCTTGAGCATTATGGACCTCCGGGAATTCCAATATTGTTCAAGGATTGCTCTGAAACTTCCGAAAATGGACAAACCATGAGAATCTTCGTTAGTACACTTCATCATAAAAATAATCTGATCGGTTATCTTCAATTACAGCTACCAGCGCAGAAGCGCTATGAAATCATGCGAGAATTTCTTATAACAGTGGCCGTTATGGCGCCATTTGTTTTTTTTGGTTTTGGAATTAGCGGATATATAGTCTCCGGTATAGCGGCTCGGCCGATAGAAAAATTAGTTGGGACATTAAAACGATTTGTGGCTGATGCCGGACATGAATTGAACACTCCGATAAGCATCGTTCAAGCAAAAGCCCAAACACTTGATCGGAAACTGAGTACCCAAGGACTATTTGAACAAGATTTGAAAGTAATTATTTCTTCAACAGAAAGGATGGGTAGTGTAGTTAGAAACCTAATGCTGCTTGCTGAGCTTGATGGTAGACATCAAAAGACTTCACTTGTTCCTGTATCGCTTTTTGAAAGTTGTGAAGCCTTATTGACAGAGTATGGCGAGAGATTTAGTGAGAAAAATATTTTGTTGCGAAGCGGTGTTCTTGATAAAACTTGGATATTGGCAGAAAAGGAATCAATTCGCTGCATATTAACAAACCTCTTGGATAATGCTCTTAAATACACAGAGGAGGGTGGTTGCGTAACAATCAATTGTACAAACTCTGGAAATGAAGCTCTATTGACAATAAAGGACACCGGAATAGGCATACCAGACGAGGCAATTCCTTTTGTATTTGATCGTTTTTATCGAGTGGATTCTTCTCGGAGTCGCTCCTCAGGCGGAACAGGGCTTGGTCTGTCAATCGTAAAGGCACTGGTAGAGCAGCTTAATGGGCATGTGTTTGTAGAAAGCAAAATCGGAGTGGGAACTGAGTTTGTTATTACACTACCAATACATGACACCCGTGTTGCACAAAATTTGCACACAATGTCTTTGAATCTTTTATAGACTGAAAAACAACTTTATGGCTTGCAAAGCCTAATTGTACTTCAGTATCAAAATGCAACGTTCAATCACTTTCTACAAAACAACCTATTTTCTTTTTTTAGCCTTAAGTTTTTCAATTCCTTGCGTCTTTGGAGCAGAATCCTTAGAGCGTCTCAGACAGGTAGATTCCTCTCTAGAAGCTCCTATGACATTATCTGGAGCTGTTCATCTAGCCGAATCGAACTTTCCTAAAATTCTCCAAGAACAAGCAGAAGTGCGCGCCAGCAAACGCAATATCACATTGCAAAAAATCAAAGAATATAACCCTGATGCACTGATGTCCTACCAGGTAGTTGCGGCTACTCACAACAGGCTTACGCAAACACTTTTCTCGTCGGCAGTACTTCCAACCACACCAGGACCTGGGTACGATTCTCTACACGAAGCCCCCAGAGCATTTAGTGCCAGTGGCTTCATAATCGATTGGGCACCAATCGATTTCGGACTGCATAAAGCTAGAATCGGCCTAGCAAAGTCTGAGTTTCAATTACGCACTTCATCTTATGGACTCAGCCTTCTAGATGTAAGTGTTGAAGCGGCATCAAGATTCTTGGACACTCTGATAATGAAAGAACAGGTTTCTGTTGCCCAGGCAAATCTGCAACGCTTTCAGGACTTTAGTACTGTTGTACATGCTCAAGTTAATTCTGGTCTGAAGGCAGGTGCTGATGCTTCACTTGCTGATTCACAATTGGCTAATGCACGAAATGATTTAATACGCGCCAAACTCAATTTTGATTTAGCAAGAGCTTCTCTTGCATATATTGTTGGATTAGGCGGGCGACTTACTGATATAGAGCCTGGAGGAATAGTTCTTGTCACAGAACCGGAAAATCCATTGAAAAATCCTCCCACTTTCGAACAACATCCTCTGGCATTAACAAAGAGAGCGGAAATCGATGTTCGTCTAGCCAGTCGACGAATCTTAGAAAAAGCATATTATCCAAAATTCCGCTGGTTGATTGGAGGCAATTTGCGTGGTACCACATTCAATACCAATCGCGGAGACGTGCAGGCACCAGATGTGAGCGGAATATTTCCCACCATCCCGAACTGGAACGTCGGCTTGATGATTGATTTTCCATTTATGGATATCATTAGGATTCAAGCGGAGAAAAAAGTTGTTGACGAGCGCATTTCTGCAGCTCAATTTGGTTATTCATTGGCTATTCAACAGCTACGAACCGAAGATGTGCAAGCACGAACTAGAGTACAAGCCGCTGTGGAGTTAGCTGCAAATATGCCTGTTCAAGTAAATGCAGCTCTGCAAGCAGCCCAACAGGCACAGGCTCGATATGAGGCAGGGCTTGCCACCGTAGCGCAAGTGGCCGAGGCGAATCAGATTCTAGCGGACTCGCGCGTAAAAGAAGCGGTTGCAAATGTAGGAGTTTGGAAAGCACTTCTCTCGGCAGCCGCTGTGCATGGAAACTTAAAACCTTTTTTGGCTGCTGCTGATCAGGCTACAAAAAGAGGAAGACAATAAATGTGGTTAATCAGAATGGCGATGAGCCGTCCTATAACCATTATGGTTGTTGTTGTAACGTCCTTGCTAGCTGCAATTCTCTCTGTACGAGGAATGAAAGTTGATATCTTTCCCAACTTGAATATGCCTATTGTTTATGTAGTTCAGCCTTACGGAGGCATGGATCCCACACAACTAGAGGCCTTTGTTGTCGCTCACTATGAGAATCATTTTCTTTATATATCAGGCGTCGATCATATCGAATCAAAATCAGTCCAAAATGTTTCAGTACTAAAAGTAGTATTTAAACCAGATACTGATATGGCAGAAGCGATGTCAAATATAGTGGCACAAGTCGAGCGCTCTCGCTCAAAGATGCCTCCCGGTACAGTCACACCTTTTATATTGCGATTCGATGCAGGAAATGTGCCTGTCGGCTACGTTGTTCTATCCAGTAAAACAAAGTCGGTTGCGCAGATTGAAGCCCTAGCTGACGAGCGAATTAGACCAATTATTTCGACAATTTCCGGTTGTACAACTACCCACCCTTTCGGCGGTAATGTAAGGACAATTGTCATTACTGTTGATCCGCAAAAACTGCGCTCATTGAGTTTGAGCCCAGACGAAATAGTAAACTCGGTAACAACTGGAAATTTAATAACACCTTCAGGTGTTGTGCGTACGGGAGACACTCAGCGAATTGCCAATCTGAATTCAACTGTTTTGGACATTCACGAGCTTGAAAAAATCCCTCTGCGAGTCGGTGCCGGAGCTAGCGTGTACCTTGGCGATATAGCCACTGTCATTGATGATATGGATATTCCTACCGGATACGCCCTTGTAAATGGAAGACGGACCGTTTTCATGACTATTTCCAAACTATCCGAAGCTTCAACACTAGATGTGGTGCAAAGAGTGAAAGCTGCTCTTCCTGAAATGCGTTCGGTTATACCAGAAGATATCAAAGTCAGTTTCGAATTTGATCAATCGATTTATGTTACTGAGGCAATTACTGGACTTGTATCTGAGAGTTTAATCGGAGCCGTTTTAACCGGTGCAATGGTTTTGTTATTCCTGCAAGATCTGAAAAGCGCTTTAATTGTCGTAATTACAATTCCTGTTGCGCTTGCTGTTGCCATTGTCGGTTTGAGCGCTGTAGGTCAGACTATAAATATAATGACTCTAGGCGGTCTTTCACTAGCAGTCGGAGTCTTGGTGGATGAAGCTACTGTTGCAATTGAAAATATTCATACTCATCTTGAAAGAGGAACACCGCTATATAAAGGAATTTCCGATGCTTGCTTTGAAGTGATAACGCCTCAATTGCTTGCGGTATTTTCTGTAGTATCAGTTTTTCTTCCAGCATTTTTTATGGAAGGCACCACTAAAGCTTTGTTTGTACCTTTGTCCTTAGCGGTGGGCTTTGCCATGGCAGCATCTTTTGTACTTTCAAATACTCTTGTTCCGGTGCTTTGCGGATGGCTTCTTACTTCTCATAAGAGAACAACCACTCATGGAAAAAACAAGTTTTCAGGGATATTGTCTAAACTGAGACGCTCATATGCTCTTTTTCTCACAAAACTATTTCGTTTTAAAGCGGTTATTTTAAGTGTTTATGTAATTACAGTTTCCTTACTGCTATTTTTCATTGTCCCTGGACTAAAGACTGAAATTTTTCCTACTGGAAATCCATCTAGCTTTCAATTACGAATAGCTGGTTCTCCAGGAATGCGAACGGAATTGACTGAAGCTTATACAAAGAAAATTCTTGAACTTATTTCTCAAGAAGCTGGAGCCAACAATGTGGAAATAAGCATTTGTTATGTGGGGACTCAACCTCCAAACTTTGGAGTGAGTAACGTATATATCTGGACCAGTGGACCGCAAGAAGCATTGCTATTAGTCGATCTTAAACATGAGTCCAAGATTCGCATAAGTGAACTCAAGGAAAAATTGAGAAAAAAAATACGCTCCTCTTTTCCTGAACTAAGTTTGTCGTTTGAATCGGGAGACATCGTAAATAAGATAATGAATCTTGGGGCTCCAACCCCAATTCAAGTAGATATTACTGGTTCCAATTTAAGCAAGGATCAAAGCTATGCTAAAAAAATTCTGTCCCAAATGAAGAAGAGCCCTCTATTCAGAGATGTAGTTATTGTCCAACCTTTTGAATATCCAACAATCGACGTGTCTGTGGATCGTGTAAAGGCTGGACAATTGGGCATAACTGCCGCCGATATCAGCAAAGCTCTTGTTCCTGCCGTATACTCGAGCCGCTTCGTCAAACAAATCTGGTGGAGGGATCCGCATCATGGACATTCTTATCAAATTCAAGTGCAATATCCCGCCGCCAAAGTGGAATCGATCAAGGATATCGAGATGATACCAGTGAATGCTGGAAAGCATTCAAGTCCTCTCATTTCTGATGTTGCACAAGTTCAATATGGAAACATGATGGGTGAGCTGGACAGATATAATCTTCGTCGCATGATTAGTGTTACGGCAAATATAGCTGGCGACGATTTAGGTTTTGCCGCTAAAGAAGTAGACGATATTCTAAAGAAAATAGGAAAGCCTCCAAGAGGAATGTCTGTTGATGTAAGAGGACAAGTGCCACTCCTAACAAGCACCATGAATGGACTAGCAAACGGCTTGGTACTGGCAATAGTGGCAATACTACTTATGCTAATCGGATATTTCCAACGGTTGAAGTTGGCAATCGTGGTTCTTTCCGTAATACCAGCGATATTGGCGGGTGTTGTTTTAGCTATAAAATTGAGCGGCGTCACCTTGAATGTTCAATCATTTATGGGCGCTATTATGGCTGTAGGTATAGGTATAGCCAATGCAATTCTAATTGTTTCGTTCTCAGAAACAAGACGAATGAAAGGACAAGGTGCAACAATTGCCTCTATAAGAGGTGCCGTAAGCAGACTGAGACCTGTACTTATGACAAGTATCGCAATGATCGCAGGAATGGCTCCGATGGCTCTTGGAATGGCTGAAGGCGGTGAACGTATAGCACCACTTGGAGTGGCAGTAATAGGTGGATTAATTTCTTCACTTCTAGCTGTGCTTTTCGTTCTTCCTTTAATATTCGCAATTGCACAAGCTAATTCATCAAGAACAATTCCGAGCATGCTTTATGAAGGACCAGAGCTACAATGACAAAAGTGACAATACTCTATGTTTCTTTTCTGATTCCAGCTATTTTCGTTCTTAGTTTCGGTTGCGAACAATATCATCGAGACTTCAAACATAATACAGAGGAAATCGTTTCGAGCGAACCAGATGTGAATACTGTTCTTGTAGCTATGAAAAGCTTGAAACGAACAATGCGAATTCCTGCTGAACTAACTGCATTTCGGGATGTAGCTATTTATCCGAAGATACAAGGATTTGTCAAATCCATGCAAGTTGATCGAGGTTCTATCGTTAAAAAAGGGCAATTGCTTGTAGAAATTGACGCTCCAGAACTTGAAGCCAATCTCAAGGAGGCTCAGGCTAAATACGAGTCAGCATGTTCTTCGCTGCTGGAGTCAGAAGCAAAAATACAAAGTGTGATTGCTCAAAAAGACGAAGATATTGCAAAACTTGAGGCAGACGAGGCCAATTACAAGCGAATCATGCATGCAGCTCAGACTGTTGGCGCAATTGCGCCCGCAGACATCGAAGAAGCACAAAAGACGATGCAAGGATCAAAAGCTCATGTGCGATCAAGTGAACAAAACATACTTGGAGCCAAGTCCGAATCACAAGCACATAAAGGCAAAGTTAAAGCGGCGGAACAAGCGTTGAACTCTCTAAGAGAGATGATTGGTTATTTGAAAATCAGAGCACCATTTGATGGAGTCATTAGAGAAAGAAACGTACATGAAGGAAGTCTTGTCAGTTCATCTTCCAATAATGCGCCGATGTTAAAAATCGCTGAAACTTCAAAACTTCGGTTAATTGTACCGGTACCCGAGTCAGCCGTCTCTGGAATAAAACAAGGATCGCAAATGAAATTCACTGTACCGGCATATGTTGGAAAAATATTCTCGGGAAATGTATCCCGACTAAGTCATGAGCTTGATCGTAAAACGAGAACAATGTTAGTAGAGCTAGATGTAGATAATAGAAAAGCTGATCTAGAACCAGGCATGTACGCTGAAGTGGAATGGAAGATGGAGCGACCATATAAAACCTTGTTTGTTCCTTCAGAAGCGGTTCTTAGCTCTGAGGACAAAAACTATGTTATTAAAGTGAAAGATATGAAAACGCATATTATCCAGGTCACCAGAGGCCAACCAATGGACAAATTAGTGGAAATTACAGGTGATATCAAAGAAGGAGATGAAATCGTTCTGCACGCCACTGAAGACTATAAAACTGGTACCAAACTAAAAGCTCACCTGTTATCAATAAATGATATTGAAGCGATCTCTGGCCACCAAGAGGATTGAAGTACTTTTCATATTTATGCACAAATTCTGCACAAACGAAATTCAAAATTTTGATAGCTTACTAATATGACTAATACAATAAAACTTTTTTGTATCGCCGGTACTAATACTTGCAGCGAAATTCATCGCATCGTCAATCTCTTGGCTGATTACAGCCTAATAGGAACCGCCTATGATGTTTCTGACACTATCTTGGAACCCTCAGTAACAGAAGCTCAAGTCATTCTGATTCACCATGATTCTGTGAAAAGAGACGCAACTAAAATTGTAAATATTTTAAGACAGCGTAATCCCAGTGCAAAATTGATCGTTCTTTTGAGTGAAGAAAATCAGTTTTGGTCTGTGCTTAGCACGAGAGCAGATGCTTATCTGATCTGGCCTTCAACTTTTTTGATCAATGCAATACAAAATGCCACTAGTGGTGTCTGGTTGGGACCTTGTATCGGTGAATATCTAGTGAAGGGCGATGGCTTTAAACTATTACAAACAGTTTCCTCGACTATTGAAATGCCGAAAACCATTGAACTTTTATCAAACCGCGAAAAAGAAGTAGTTAAATTACTGCTTGAAGGAATGACTAACAAGCAGATAGCTGAAGCCTTAAACCTAAGGCTTGGCACCGTAAAAGTGCATATTAATCATATACTGGGCAAATTGCAATTAGAGCATCGAGGTCAGGCTATAGCCCGATTGTCAAAACTTCAATTAAGTTACTAGCGATTCGCCACCCTTATCTAATCTGAGAGAGCTTTTTTCAATGTACCTTCGAGGTGAATTTTGTCACCTTCGGCCTTGTCTTTGGCATTGGTAGGTTTTAAATCCACAGTTACTTTTTCAATTTTGCCAGAAAATTTAAATGGCACTTGATATCGATCAGAAACTGGTGTACCCAGGTCGCAACCGACATCTGTGCCTTCATCGGCTGAAAAGAAAAAGCCCTGAGTCTGCTCTATTCGACCCTGGGCAACTTGCTTGCCATTAACAGTAATGGTTCCAGTACCACCTTTACCGGCACCGCCACCATCGTATGCAAAATCAAACCTTATCACAGACACTCCAGCAGACACTGGTTCTGTGGCAGAAATCGTGTAGCGCTTTTGTCCAAGCCAATTATACGTGTAACTGGGTTTGCCATCCTTCAAATAAAAGCTCCATCCGCCAAACTGCCCGGCTTGAGCAATTAAGGCACCGTCGGCGCCACCATTTGGTATTTGGGTCTTTGCAGTAATTGAAAAAGATCTATTTTTCAAATTGATAAAAACATTCTCTGACATTCCTGTCATTCCTTCATGCAGTGTCAATGATGTTCTTCCAGCCATTAAATCTGGGCGACCGACAAGAGCTGCGTTAACCCGCTCAATTGAACGATCGTCGAGCGGTAAGACAGTGTATTTAACAGCTTCCGACATAAACAACGCTTGCATCTCTTTAAGTTTGTCTGGCATCTTAGAAGACAAATCGTTCTTGAGACTAAAATCAGTTGTGGTATCAAAAAGAGCCCACTTGTCTGCAGCAAGAGATGTACGCGGTTTTATCTCCCAAGGTTCTCGGTGAACAGTTCCAGCTAACCAGCCATCATGATAAATCGACCTATTGGCAAAAATTTCAAAATACTGGGTAGTGTGATGGCTTTTTGCTTTTGCATCATTGAATGTATAAAGCATGCTTGTCCCCTCAATAGGAGTTTGGACGGTGCTATTTACTACTTTGGGTTCTGGTAGTCCAGCCGCTTCTAAAACGGTTGGTGCTATATCAATTACATGATGAAACTGCGAACGCAACTCACCTTTTGAATTGATCCCTTTTGGCCAATGAACTGCGATGCCATTTTTAGTGCCACCAAAATCAGAGGCAACTTGCTTTGTCCATGTATAAGGCGTATCACCAGCGACTGCCCAGCCGGCAGCATAGTGCCCATAAGAATTAGGACCGCCAAGTTCGTCGTAATGTTTTAAAATATCGGCGACATTTTCGGGTACGGCATTGAAATAACTCATCTCATTGTAGAGACCATTGAAGCCGCCTTCAGCGCTTGCACCGTTATCACCGACGATATAAAAAATCAGCGTATTATCAATCAGTCCTTCTTTTTCAATTGCATTTACTAGATTGCCTACACTGTGATCAGTAAACTCGCCATATGCGGCAAACACTTCCATTTGACGAGCAAATAGTTTTTTCTCGTCTGCCGTCAATGTATCCCAATCTTTAATAGCTTCTGGCTTAGGTGCAAGAGTCGCATCTTGAGGGACTATACCTAATTTTTTCTGACGTGCTAACGTCTCTTCGCGAAGTTTGTCCCAACCCTGATCAAACTTGCCTTTATATTTAGCGATCCAGTCGGCTGGTACTTGATGCGGTGCATGTGTTCCACCTGGTGCAAAATACATAAAAAACGGTTTGTCTGGGGTCAATGATTTGACACTGCCCATCCAATTAATTGCTTGATTGGTCATGTCGGGAATCAAATGATAATTAGGATCTTTTGGTGGCTCAACTTGTGTCATCCCCTCATAAAGAGTTGGTGCCCACTGATTTGCCTCACCACCTATAAAACCATAAAACTTGTCGAATCCAGAGCGTGTCGGCCAGCGATCTGTAGGTCCGGAAGGACTAACTTCCCAGGCGGCTGTCTCGTGCGACTTTCCAAAGGCACCAGTGGCATAACCGTTTAATCGAAGCATCTCTGCCAGTGGTGCAACACTGTTTGGTCGTTTGCCAGTCTGCCCGGGAAATGCAGTAGCAGTCTCCGTTATAGATCCCATGTTGCAAGTATGATGGTTACGTCCTGTAAGCAAAGCAGCTCGCGTAGGTGAACATAGTGCCGTCGTGTGGAAGTCGTTGTAGCGAAGCCCGTTATTAGCCAACTTTTCCAGTGTCGGCATATGAATAGGACCACCAAAAGCGCTAGACTGACCAAAACCCATATCATCTATAAGCACAATTAAAATATTGGGTGCATTAGCTGGAGCTTTCACTTGAAAAGCTGGTGGCGGAGTGGCGTCTCTGGCATCCAACACATTGGAATGAGGATAATTCGGCTCAGCAATAGGCAATGTGCTCCGGTCCAATGAGCCACAATCGGCTTGGTCGGCAAAGACCGGCTGGCACAAGGAGGCTCCAGACGTAACAAGTGCTAAAGCCACTGACCATGCGCGAATACAAATATTTTTCTTGTGGATTGACTTCACTTTTTTCCTCTTAAAGTCGCTTCGACTTCATAACAAAATTGGCTTTAATGCGAACGGACATTATATTGTTTTTTGGCTCAGGTAACTTATGAAATATTGCTACACTATTAGTCATATGAAAATAAATCGATTGTCATGCGCCCTTGCGACTTCGCTTTTGTTGCTCATTCCATTTCAACAAGCTGCGATCTCCAAAGACTTCCAGAATGTAGAAATTCCTGCGCCCATCATCAGTGAGTATCGAGAAATTACCCGACGCATACTTCTTGCGCTCATTGATCTCGAACGCTTTAATTTGCGCTATCGGCGCGACAGTGCAAAAGAACCCAAAGGCAAACGGCTTCGCTATTTCCTGGCACAAGAAACAGGCGCCGCCACCGGACTTGCCTACGAATGTGTGATTATCGATCAATTGCAAGTCGGGCGACGACGACCACTTACAATAAATAAAAATGCATTGGACGGCGGTTTAAAAACAGTAATGATAGGCTCGATCATCGCTGGTGCAGGCTCTGGTCTTGAACTGGCTTCCAACTCATTACACGCTCTGAAAAGTCATAAGAACAAAATTGACTCAAAAAGCGCAAACAACCATATATCTTCCCGCATCAAACAAATAGATACGCTTATACTTGAGCGAGAGACTTTCTTATCGCAATACGCCAACCATCCCTACTTTAGCCTTGCAGAACAAGAAGGAAAAATTTTGCGCTTGATGCGTGATGCCGTCATATTTGAGTACAGCCAATTTCACAAAGACATTCGCAAATATCGCGCCAGAGAAAATATGTTTTATGCGTTAAATATTGCCACCAACACATTAACTGCAGTTTCTATACAGCAAGGCATTCTGGGACTTAAAAATCCTGACAAAAATGGACCAGCAAATATTCTTTTCTCTATTGCCGGAGCCTTTACAATGGTATCACCACTGATAAGTAATGCCACTGGAGTGGTGGCGGAGAAGGCTGCAAATAGAAAATTGAAAAAGATTTTTGGCGCAAAGCAAAAATTTGACTATGACGAGTTAAAAACAGCGCAAGAAAAATTTAGTCGGTCTCTCAAAGACATGGACGAAAAAGAAGTAACGAGAGCCGTTTATCGTGCTGGTGAATATATGCAAAGCTCTGAAGCATCACAGCATCTGATGGAAAGCGAAACGAAAGTGATGCGTTATCTAAATAAAGTAGCAGTGGAAAATTCTTTGCTTGGTCCTGTCATTGGTGGCACACTTTTAGGACAAGGAATTGCCGGAACAGTTGGTTACTACAAATATCATCCGTCGCTCAAAGAACTAGATCTCACGTACAAGGGCGCGGTGTCTGGCTGTGTGGGAACAGGAATGGCAGTGGGATTAAATGCTGTGGGATTAGTTGCTGACTTGTTGTACGCTCGAAAATTATCCAAGAAAAATCTATTACCTAGACAAATTATCGAAGATCGTCTTTTGCACCTTGATCAAGTTGAAAAGCAAATCACTGATATGTAGATCATGAACCTAAGGATTCTTGTCGATACCAGCCGCTAATCTATTCAATCTGGACAGAATCCGCATTTCCTTCGCTGAAAGCGTTTGATCGTTGATCACTTCGATACGAGATTGCTTTGACTGTGGATACTCTTCAGTTTTAATCCAGCCAATTAGCCTTTCTAGAATGGCAGGCGAGAAGTTTCCTTCCTCAAGAATAAGGTGTTCACCTTTTCCATCTATAAGAAAGGTTTTGTTTTGAGATGGAATATCTCTGAAGAGTTTCGAAACCGATTTGGGAGATACAAGATGATCATTGAGTCCTTGTACTATCAAAATTGGCTGCTCAAGACGTTTTGCAAATTCATCTGTCTCTGAGACAAAACGAAGAAAAGCAGTTGCCTCTTTAAGTGAAAGTTTCATTTTATGTGATGGATCGCTCAGCCAATGCTTTGTGAGATTTGGATCTGTTGTCGCCTGGTGTATGACACCACGAGCGGCAGGACCGGGATGCTTCCGAAACAAAACCAACTCAAATACGCCTTTCACAGCAGTTGTACGAATCTTAAGCAATTTCCAGGCAGGCGCAGAACAGATTACTCCATCTACGAGTTTGGGATTCTCTGCGGCAATTCTGATAGCAAGTGCTCCACCCATTGATTCACCCACAAGATATACTTTAAAATCCGGATGTTCTTTGTGAATATTCTTAAGCAACTCGCTCACGTCGCCTACCGTCTCCAGGCAATTTAATTTTGCATGCTCAGGTTTATCTCTATCTGGGCCAAAACCACGCACATTTACACCAAAGCCGTCGATGCCTGCAATTGAAAGCTCCCGAGCCAGCGGTTTGTATGCTCTTGCACACAGTCCCAACCCGTGGATGCAAACCACAATTATTTTGGCTGGATTTGGACTCTTCCATTCAAGCATATGTGTTTCGCCGACAATGACGCATGAAGGTTCGGCTGTACAACGAGCACCAATTGTTGAACATTGATCAGCCCGAGCTGGAAACGAACTTGCCATCGCTAAAAAAACACTCAAAAATACAAAGCAAATTGTTTTAGTCAATTTTGTTCGTATCGCCATTTTTAACAGATTTTTGTTTTTCTTCTTGAGCTGGAGTAATTTTTTTCTGCTCGACCGAGCAGCTTCGAGACATTCAAGTAGATATGCCGAGCTTCGGCAGTATCCATAATTGCAGTGCGAAGTAAAGTATAAAGAACCCCAAAAACCAGATAAGAGTCTCCATAGAGCTTTGCCCTCCTTTACTTTCTAAATTTTGGTTTGAATCACTCATTTGCAAACACCTGATATCTTCGGTTTGCTCTGATAGAACGCTTCTTGATTCTCATTCATAAATTGCTTAGAACTCCATGTAAGATAACCGCCAGATAAGTTTCTAACACTGAATCCATTTTGTGCAAGAAAACGAGATGCATTGTAGGAGCGCTGACCGCTTTGACAATAGGTGACTATTTCTTTTCCCGCTGGAATCTCAGAAACGCGTTTTCTTAGCTCTGGAAGCGGAATGTGAAGACTGCCCTCAATGCAACCTCGATCACGCTCCTTTTGTGTTCGAACATCGATTAACAAAGCACCACTAGCACTCAAGGCATCTACTTGATGCCATTGTACTTGGTCTGTCAAACCATCAAGGACATTTGAACCAGCCATACCAGCCAGATTAATTGGATCTTTTGCAGAACCAAAAGGTGGTGCATAGGCAAGTTCAAGTTCAGCCAGATCACGTATTGTCATACCTGCTTTAATAGCAGTAGCAAGGACATCTATGCGCTTATCGACTCCATCTTTTCCGATTACCTGTGCGCCAAGCAGCACACCGGATTCTTTACGGAAAAGCACTTTCATGTCAAGCCTCTGCGCCCCTGGATAATAACTAGCATGATGGCTTGGATGCAGATTTATTGCTTCATAAGGAATATTGCTTGATTTCAATTGTTCCTCATTTAGTCCAACAGATGCGACAGCCAAATCAAACACTCTCAGGATGGCAGTACCAATAGTGCCACTGTACATTTCTTTCGCGCCAAAAATGTTGTCTGCCACCATTCGTCCCTGGCGGTTAGCAGGCCCACCAAGCGCAATAAGAGTCCATGAATCATTTATTGGATTGCGCACTTCAATTGCATCTCCAACTGCCCAAATATTTTGTTTGCTGGATTGTAGATATTCATTTACCCGAATGCCACCACGCTCTGCTATGGTTAGTCCGGCTCTGCGTGCCAACTCTACATCAGGTCTAATTCCCAGTCCTAAGATCACAAGATCTGCCGGGATAAGCTCATGATCACCTGCTAAAACCCAACTAGATTTGGGAACAATTTCTGTGTTTGTCGACCATTCACTTGGTGCGCGAAAACCTTTTATTGGCTTGCCGAGTATGAGCTTAACTCCGTGCTTACGCAACTCGTTGTGTACAATTTCAGCCATTTCAATATCAAGCGGAGCAAGTACATGCTCTTTACTGTCAATGAGTGTAACTTCAAGTCCCCTGCGAACTAATTGCTCAGCCATCTCAAGTCCAATAAAGCCGCCACCAGCAACTACGGCCGTGCGCGGTTTTTCAATTTCAAACCAAGACTGAATCGTCTCTATGTCTTCTATACTGCGCAGAGTAAACAACCCGGGCAAATCGATACCAGGTACATTTGGTCTGATTGGAGAAGCTCCTACAGAGAGAATCAGCTCGTCATAATTTTCCTGGTAAATTTTTTGAGTCGTGGTCTCTTTGATAGATATAATCTTCGCCTTCGTGTCAATTTCAATTACTTCATGATGAACGCGAATATCAAGATTCAGTTTATTTTTCAAGGCATCTGGAGTTACTACAATCAATTGGTCTTGCGATTGGATCTCTCCGCCTAAAAAGTATGGTAATCCACAATTTGCATAAGAGACATGGCCGCTTCTTTCAAAAACAATAATTTCTGAATTTTCTGAAAGACGTCTCGCCCTGGCAGCCGCACTCATACCACCTGCGACACCACCTACGATCACAATTTTTCTTGCTACAAATTTAGAACCTTTTACACTCATGATCTATTTCCTTATCAAGCTAAGAGCAACAATCTTTTTTACGATTTTGCGGCGGAACAGAAGAATTTCCAATTTTATTCCAGGGCGCTTTTTGCAGTAGGATTCCCAATGCACAAGTTCCAGATAGTCCGGCAAATGTCAGTCCAGCTCCGAAAAATCCGGGAATAATCAGAAACCATGGATTGATGAAAACACCCAGAAGCACACCTGTCAAAACGCCTACGCCGACAACAAGTTGAATCTGGCGTTCGATGGCAAGCATCTTCTTGCCTTCTTTAATAGGTAGTCCAGCTTTGCGCCAAGCCACCATTCCACCTTCCAAAACTTTGGGCTGAAAACCTCTACCAAGTAGGGTATAGGCTCCGCGTTCTGCTCTTTTTCCCGATCTACATATAACTACCAGTCGACCTTTTCGCGGCACTTCTTCAAAACGAGCTTCAAGCACGTCCAGCGGGATGTTTAAAGCGTTTTCGATATGCTCGGTCTCAAATTCAATTGGGCTGCGAACATCCAGCAACACCTTCTCTTCTGCATAAGCTGCCAGTTCAGCAGGCGCTATTTGCTCACAAATAGTGGAATTAGTCAGTTCTGACATAGATGAGCCCTCTTTCGATAGTAAGCCCAGTATATCACTAATTGGTTATATAACCAATCAACCAAAAGAATGATTGAAGAATTAACCGAATGGCTGTAAACTAGATCTGTAAACCCAAGGGTTACGTAGCATGAAAAACAAGAAGCAACTCCTATCACGACCAGCGCTCGAAATTATAGCCGCGCGATTTCGTGCGCTCTCAGACGCATCCAGGTTACAAATACTGCAATTACTCTTTGACAATGAGCGTTCAGTACAGGAGATTTGCGAGCTTAGCAACATGAGCCAAGCAAACGTTAGTAAGCATTTATCTGTTTTAGCAGAACAAGGATTAGTTCAAAAGCGGCGACAAGGTCTATTTGTTTACTACAGCATTGGAGACAGCACAGTCTATGAATTGTGCGATATCGTATGTGGTGCTGTCGGCAAGCGTTACGGGCAGGTAATGAAAGAATTCTCTGGCCGCTAACAAAGATCAAATCAACAAAAAGACTGATTCGAGAATCATTTAGTTGACTGTAGTATAGAGTTGTTACTCAAGAACAGGTTCTCTAAACGTTAAATAGAATCAACACATGAAAGTCACCAAGATATGGCAGCACAAGTCAGCAATAATTGCGGTGCTTTCAATTCTTGCCATAGCATCATATTTGATGCTACGTTACAGCTTCCATACTAATTCTCAAATCTACCAGATTCCCTTGTTATGCGCGCTCGCTTTTGGTGGGTTGCCCATTCTTATCGATCTAATTAGCAAGCTGCTCAAGCGAGAATTCGGGTCCGATTTGTTGGGTGGTATTTCTATCATTACCTCCATCTTGCTTGGCGAATATTTAGCTGGCTCGATTATTGTATTAATGCTTTCTGGGGGTGAAGCGTTGGAGAGTTACGCTCTTCGCCGTGCCTCTTCGGTACTGGCTGCTCTGGCTAAACGCGTGCCCTCAATTGCCCACAAAAAACGCGAATCTGAAATCACTGATGTGGGCTTAAATGAAGTACTAGTAGGTGACACTCTTGTTGTGTATCCGCATGACATATGCCCTGTAGACGGCGTCGTGCTTGAAGGGCATGGCGTCATGGATGAATCCTATCTGACCGGAGAGCCATTTCAAATAACCAAAACAACCGGCTCAACAGTAATCTCAGGCGCCATCAACGGTGAGTCTGCATTGACTATTCGCACGACAAAGTGTGCTGCCGATTCGCGATACGCAAAAATTATGGAAGTAATGAAAGAATCCGAAGACAAGCGACCTAAGCTAAGGCGGCTTGGAGACAAACTGGGCGCCATTTACACTCCTTTTGCACTGGCAGTGGCACTCCTTGCCTGGGCTTTAAGCGGTGATACCATTCGTTTTCTTTCAGTGTTGGTTATAGCCACGCCATGTCCGCTTCTCATTGCAATTCCTGTAGCAATAATTGGCTCTATATCTTTGTGCGCTCGTCGAGCGATTATCGTCAAAAGTCCTGTAGTGCTAGAACAAATTGCCAAGTGTCGAACCGCCATTTTCGACAAGACCGGTACCCTGACCTATGGAGAACCGAAACTGACCGAGCAACTAATTGCACCAGGCTTCACTCAAAAAGAAGTGCTGACACTGGTGGCAAGTCTTGAAGGCTATTCGAAACATCCATTGGCCCGCGCTATTCTAACAGCGGCAAAGGAAGAGGGAATTGTGGTGCCTGAGTCTACCCAGGTGAGTGAACCCCCAGGACAAGGATTGAAAGGAGTGGTATCGGGTCGCAACGTGCAAATCACCAGTCGCAAACAGTTCGCAATTCAACAAGTGGAGAATGTCGACAAGCTTCCCGCCATTACTTCTGGACTTGAATGCGTGGTGGTGCTAGATGGAAAATATGCCGCAACTTATCGATTTCGTGATGCACCACGCGCAGAGAGTTGCTCTTTTGTTAAACACTTAGGACCCAAGCATGATTTTGAGCGAGTAATGATTGTATCGGGAGATCGCGAATCTGAAGTACATTACCTAGCTGAGCTTGTAGGCATTACTGAAGTTTATGCTCAAAAAAGTCCTGAAGAAAAACTTGCCATTGTAACTAAAGAAACATCTCTGGCAAAGACACTTTATGTCGGAGATGGAATTAATGATGCACCATCCATGATGGCAGCAACAGTTGGCATGGCAATCGGTCAAAATAGCGAAGTGACAGCAGAAGCAGCAGGCGTAGCAACTTGGAGCTGGTGCAGGCGGGTCTCCTCCCAGTACTGAACCTCGTCAGCAACACCATTTGACTTCACAGCTCCTACCATCTGGAGGAAGCCAGTGATGCCTTGGTTGCCGTAGGTCTTAACGAGAAGATCGCGGTTGTCGGGCTTGTTTACCTCGTTGATGAAATCACCAAGAGATACGTATTTGGTCGGGTCTAACCGACGAAAGCTGTTGGGAGAAAAATCCAACGGCGTAGAAGTAGTAGATGCCATTTTGTTTTAAGTTTAGGCGTTTAGATTTTGAGACGAAGACCGTCATTACCATTCAGATAGTTGAAGATCTGAGCAGCGACGGAATCAGCATTCTTAGTTTCGGCGATACGAGGAGACGTTACATCTACATTCGCAGCTGTTTCTACGAGCTTGCGCTGACCGTCACTGAGACCTTGTTTGTAGATAGCACCAACAATTTCGTCAATGTTGTCTACAAGGGCTCGGTGAGCGTTCAGCATCTCGAAGTTCCAGCTTCCGCTTTCGTCGACATACTGATCGAAGAACTCATCAAGGCGGGCGTTCTTATCCTTCAAGCTCGACTTGTACTGGTC
>CAZSHS010000054.1:0-19299 GCA_964606665.1 uncultured Candidatus Obscuribacterales bacterium
ATCCACTCTTTCACAAATGGCTTGCCGCGCGCGAAAAACAGTGCAACGTCATCAATTCGCCTGAGATAATCAGATGGAATTTGAATAAATCTTATTTGCAGCACTTCGAAAAAAATTCGATTCCAGTAATTCCAACGCGCTGGATTTACGAGCAAAATCAACTGACTTATCTAAATCTCGACTGGCAAGACGTTGTTGTTAAACCGGCTGTGGGAGCCGGAAGTTCGGGCATGAAAAAATTCGAGTCATTGAGACAAACTGACAAGATGAAAACGCACATCAACTTTTTACTGGAAGATAGTATTGTGATGGTGCAACCATATCTAGAAAGCGCAGACAAATTTGGCGAAACTGCACTGATCTATTTTAATGGCGAACTCTCGCACACCACTCACCGACCTCTGGGTGGTCACAAAGGCACTGCTGATGAGAGAGTTGAAACTGCAACACATATTGAACCTAGTAACGAGCAAATCGAACTTGGTAAAAAAGTTTTGGAAAATATTCCATTTAAACCAACATATATTCGCGTCGACTTGCTCAAAGACGATAGCGGCAAAGATGTGGTGCTCGAAGTAGAAATGATCGAGCCTAGCTTGTTTTTGAAAAACTCTAAAACTGCATCGACTTACGCTAAGGCTTTGGCAGGTTGTTTAGTTAAGTAGAGATTTCAGTTCTTTGAAATCCATTTTTCAAATTTAGTTTCAAGCTCGTCAGTGCGATAAATTGCCCTTGTAAATTCGCAATGAAGATAAGGCGGCTCAATGTCTCTGAAATGAATGCTTTTAACAAAAAGAATGATTTCATTTTGTCTGGAATATCGTCTAATCGCAGAAAATGGAGTAGGCGTTGAATTGAATGGAAGCGAGTATTTGCCGCGCAGAATTTTCGACTTTTCCAAAGTTACCTTCGCTGATTCTGGTGCCTTTAATATCTTGATTATTTCAAAGCAGTCGTGTCTAAGCGAGAAGCTATCAACGGCTTTATCCTTAAAGCGTTTTTGCTCTAGTGTTGCAATTACAACAATCGGGACTTCTTGCAGCTCTTTTTTGTAGAATTCGGCTTTTGGTTCTTCTGATGGCAGTTTCTTTTCGATCGCAGAAATTTCGCCCGTAATTGGATTTTCTACCTTTTCAACATCGGGATCTGATAGTAGTGAATCAGGTTCTAGTTTAGACAAAACTATTAGCAGCATTTTGAGAGTGTCTTTTCTCATCACTATGTTCATACTTGCAGTATATTTAGGAGATAATCGCCATCTGGAGTTTTTAATTGGATAATATAAATCTCGGTATGGAATGCGATTGCCGCACTCTGCCAGTCGAAGACTGTAGATAGCTAAGCTATTTGCTTCATTTTCATTACCTTCTTTTAGTTGCTTTTCCGCTTCATTTACGATCAAATCTGTGGCTTTCAGTTGCAACTCCTCTAGCTGTTCAAGTTCTAGTTCTGTGAGCGTACTATTTGGTTTGTCCAGCAGAATATAAGTCTCGAGAAGTTTCGCAAGAAAATAGCGGTCAGTTTGTTTAGTAACTTTGTAGTAATTCATCAATTCTTGAATTGATGGTAAATCTAGCTGTTTAGTGCGTATAGCATCTTTGGGGATTTTTTCTAGTAAGTTTTTTTCAGTGTTACTTGCTGGAACTAAATTGAATAATAATTTGCATAGTTCGTTGACTTCGCTCGGGCAAGTTTGCCCAACTATCATTTTGTGACGCAAGTCTATTTCAGTTTTCTTTTTGAAAATAGAAGTTACAGACTTCTTTTCTGACTCGTCGCTATCTTTTGCTAGCAGTGGAATAAAGTTCGATGTTGAATAGACAAGGACACTTGCAAGTCCTGCCACCACTCCTGTTAAAAAGCGAAAGGTATTTCTAACGGGACGAAGAATTCTTGGACATTCGTCTGTAGTTATAGTTCCATCTGAACGCAAATAGAATTTGACGCAGTGAGATGCATCGGATTTTTTCTGAAGATATTCGTTTGCTTCCTTCTTATTTAAGTCCGAAACGTTGAAAACCGTCTTCGAGCACTGTTTGCAAAACCGCTCGCGCTCGTCTCCATCCATCGAGTCCCAATTTACAGGACAATGGTATGAAATCACCAAATTTTCGAGCTGTTCGGAGGTTTCGCTATACATATGCAGTTTTCCAAGTCTTTTCAGTATAGTGGATTTAATCTAGCTGCGCATTTAGCCAATTTCTTGTCCAATAATGGCCAATCTTGACCAATTATGACCAATAGGTCAATAAAAATCGTGTGAGGGCATAACCAGTCCCGGTGATAAGACCGTTAGTTTGTTTGCGATTACGTTTAAGACGGTGTTTTCTAGCTGTAGTTTGCCTGTCACTACAAGAAAACTTGCAGTCATTATTTCCACTCGGCTTTTTTTGAAAACGCTTGGTTTGACTATAATATTTGCCATGCCAGATTCATCCTCGAGTGTAATGAACACAAAGCCTTTGGCGGTCGATGGTTTCTGGCGACAAATTACCGCACCAGCTACGGTGATTATCGAATCTGGTTCAGCCTCCATCAACTTTTTGCAGGACAAAACACCTTTTCTGTTTGCCCAATCGCGACAGAAGACCATAGGATGATTTCCGGTGGTTAAATTCAAAGTCTTGTAGTCTGCCACCACTTTCTCGAAGCCCGTCATTGGTATCATGGTGTCATCTGGACGTTTTATGAAAGAGTTCGTGTTTTTGTCTTTAATCAATGCTAGCACTCTCCATAGTGCCTGCCTGCGGTCTATGTCTTGTGAATCTGGAAGGAAATTATCGAAGGTACCAGCTTCGGCAAGTATACGTAAAGCCTTTGGGGGTAGCCCGCTTCGTGCTACGACATCTTCGATTGATTTAAAAGACCCGCCCGTTTCCCAGGCAAATTCAAGTGCGCTTTGAGCGCGTGAGCCAAGTCCTTGTACATAGCGCAAACCAATTTGCAAAGTTAAATCATCGTCTAGAGTACAATCCCAAATGCTTTTACTCAAGTCGGGTGAAAGCACTCTGACACCATGACGTTTAGCGTCACGCATTAAAACATCTGGACTGTAGAACCCCATTGGTTGCGCGTTCATGATGGCACAAAAGAAGGCTGCGGGATAGTAACGTTTCAAGAATGCCGAGGCATAAGTAATCAAAGCAAATGATGCTGCGTGACTTTCGGGGAAGCCATAGTGAGCAAATGCCTGCAATTGAAAAGTAATTGTTTCAATTGCATCTTCTGTGAATCCATTTTTGCGCATACCAGCAGACAGTTTTTCGCAAAGCATCGCCATTTTAGACAAAGACCGTTTGTGACTCATCACAATGCGCAACCAGTCAGCTTCTTTGGGAGTAAGACCGGCAGCGACAATGGCAAGTCGCATGCCTTGTTCTTGAAAGAGTGGCACGCCCAATGTTCGTTTTAAAATAGGCTCTACAAGAGGGTGGACATATTTGACTTCTTCTAATCCGTTTCTTCTGCGCACATAGGGATGCACGATGTTTCCTTGAATGGGTCCGGGGCGAACAATCGCCACTGATACCACAATATCGTAAAAGCAAGTTGGTTTTAGCTTGGGCAAAATGCTCATCTGTGCACGCGATTCTACCTGGAAGAGTCCGACTGTATCTGCTTTTGCAAGCATTTGATAAATGTTTTGATCGTGCATATCGAGCTTGCCTAGATCAATTTCTTGGCCATAATGATTTTTGATTAGCTTCACTGCATTTTGAATCATGGTGAGCATGCCCAGTCCTAGAAAATCTATTTTGATCATTCCAATCAAATTAGTATCATCTTTTTCCCATTGAATAACAGTGCGATTATCCATCTGTGCTGGCTCGACCGGAACGATACTACCAATAGGGTCTTGAGTCAAAACAAATCCACCTGGGTGAATAGAGCGGTGGCGCGGTAAGTGATTGAGCCCTTCCATTATTTTGATGAGCAGACGCGAGCGTCTATCTTTTGGATCCAGACCCGATTCCTGCAAGCCGCCGTTTGCAAGTGCGTGCGCTGCATCTTTTGCTTCGCCAAAATGAGCTCGCTTAGCCAGAGTGTCTATCTTTTCTTGAGAGAATCCAAGAACGCGCGCAGCATCGCGCAGTGCCGATTTGCCTCTGTAGCAATTTACGTTGCAAACCATGGCGGCATGAGTGTTACCGTATTTTTTATAAATATACTGCAACACGCGCTCGCGCTCTTGATGGGCAATATCTAAGTCTATGTCTGGCGGCTCGTCGCGTTCTTCAGACAAGAAGCGCTCGAATAGTAAGTCCATTTTTATGGGATCTACTGCGGTTATTTTCAAGCAGTAACACACTACCGAATTAGCTGCAGAGCCTCGTCCTTGTACCGCGATACCTTGGGCGGTGGCATAGTCTATGACGTCTTTCATGATAAGAAAAAATGAGGCGACATCGAGTTTTGCTATCATCTCAAGCTCGTGTCTTATCTGGTTTTTGTGTTGAGGCGTAATTTCGGTGTATCTGTCTTTTGCGCCCAACCAGACAAGGTCTTCGAGGGTCTTGTTATTGTGTGCGCTACCTTCGTTGAAGAAGGGAAATTTCTTGAGCATTGGCTTTATGTCGTCTAACTTGAAAGTGCAGCGCTCGGTGATAACTTGAGTGTTGTGAATTCCCTCTAGATTATCTCGCCACTGATACGCCATTTCTTGTGGTGACTTGAGATACCAGTTGCCGTTTGGGCGCAGCTTCCGGCCTGCTTGTGCAAGGGTAGTTTGATGTCGGACGCAAGTTAATACGTCGTGAATTATTCTTTGCTCGGGATGAACATAATGAACATTGTTTGTAACCACCCATGGTATCGATAAGTTTTTAGACAAGTCTAGTAATTGACGACAAAGCTTTTCTTCTTGTCTCAATTGATGTGACCATAATTCAAGAAAGAAATCTTCGCCAAATATTTCGCGCATTTGTCCGGCGTATTTGCTTGCAGTAGCCGTGTCTTCGCATGCAAGGCTAGATGGAATAATTCCTTTGGGACAGCCAGATAAGGCGATTATTCCAGATGCGCGTTCGGCTAATTGCTCGTACGAGATTCTTGGTTCGCCCCGCTCGTTTTGTGCGCGAGCAAGACTGATAAGACTGCATATGTTTTTGTAGCCGCTTAAATCTTTGGCTAGAAGTATCAAATGCGAATCGTCGTAAAAGGTTACTTCGTTTCCAATGATGGTATGGAAATCTTGCTCTTTACCTTCCTGGTAGAAGCGCACCGCACCGCCCATGTCGTTGTGGTCGGTTAGAGCTAGCGCGCTCAAGCCAAGCTCTTTTGCACGCACGACAAGGTCTTCGGGATTAGAGGCGCCGTTTAATAATGAGAAGGATGAATGACAATGTAATTCGCTGTATTTAATCAAAGAAATATTCTATAAACCATTTGTTGTTGCGATGATTGTGCACCAGTAGAAACATGCTCGTGGAGCTTGCCGCTACGTAGTAAGATTTGCCGATATTTTCTTCCCACCATTTGCCTGAAAGATAATCGGGCGAGCTTAAGCTCTGAATTTTGTGCCATTGTTGATGATAATAAACGGCTTGAGGACGGGGGATTTCACTTGCAATTTCTGGGTTTGTGCTTGCGTCTAATTTCACCATTACTGGCGCTGCATTAGGATTTTTGCGCATAACAAGACCGGCACCATTTTTGCTGAATTGTTTCAAATAGGTTTTGTCGGGCGCAAGTAGATTGCTCGATGCTTGCTTTTGTAAAACTGGCATCCAGACTCCCGACTGATCGGGAAAATACTGGTCGTTTGAAATTGGCTTTACAACAGTGTTTTCGCCTAGGCGCGAAATGACTTTTTGTAATAATAGCAAAAGATCATTTGAAATTATTTCGTTATCGTCGTCGCTTTCGTCGTAGGGTAAAACATGTTCTTGTTTCCACTCCTCGGGCGAGAAGCGTACTACGTCTACTTTTATTTTGGTAAATTCACGCTCGAGTGGTCTTTTATTAAGCGATAATTTTATTACTTGTTGCAAGAATCCAGAATGATTGGACGGACGAATAAGCTTGATGTCGCGCTCATCGAAAACCGTATCTTCGCTATAAAAAGACACTATGAGTCGCTCGGCGCATAGAGAATGATTCTTCAAATCATCAGTAAGCTTAGTGAGTAAGCCGCTCAAAACGAAACTGACTTCATTCAAGCTCGATGCCGGATAATTAAGATTGCAAGTGGCGGCAAAGGTCTTTTCTAAAGGCGGCAAAGACAAAAGAGTGTCGTCGATGCCTTGAGCCATTTTCCAGGCTTTGATTCCTTCTTGACCAAAGCGCTTAAGTATAGACTCCGCGGGAAAGGCAGCCAGTTGCTGCATAGACTTTATGCCAAGAGTGGCAAAGTCTTCAAGTAATTCTTTAGATGCCGGCAGATAATGAACCGGCTGGCGCGCCAAGAAAGTAGTTGTCTTATTAGGCGCCACAATATGATAGAACTGATTTTTGACTCTGGTTGCCACCATGGCAGGAAAAGCACTGTTGGCGATACCAAGATGTTTGTGCTTATAGCCCAGTCGGTGTATTGCTTTTAAGATAGAGGCGCAGAACTTATCTTCGCCCCCAAGCAGCTTTAGACCGGATGCATCAAGCAAGAAAATGCCTGAGTCGGGCGGACCAAAAACATTTATCTTAGGGGAATGGGCAAGAAGAGCCTGGATAATTTCAGAGCAAGCTTGTTCGTATAAGAAATGATCCGGCTTTCTCCAGGATATATTTGCGCGAAGCGAGCAAGCTTGCGAAAGCTTGATGCCCGGCGAGATTTCTTGCTTGCTTGCCGCATAAGAGCACATGGCAATCTTTTGTTGATAGACACTTGAATTTGTATTTTTTCCTTCTAGTAGGACCCAGGGAATTTCAGAAAGCTCAGGTTCACGCTTCTCGTGAACGGCGATCGCAAATCTGGGGATGCGTAAACAAGCAATTCGATTCATCCAAACTTACTGCCACCTCCGTTTGCGTTGAAAGACCATTTTTTGTAATTGAACAAGCTATTTGTGGCTCATGTAATTGAATACTTTGGATGTCCCATTGAAAGCCGAGTTGAATATTTCCTTGATTGTCAGCCTGCGAGCCGACAATAAGCAGAGCCGATTTTGAATTTTGCAGTGAGCGTTGCAAACGCGAATAAGAAAGCAGAGACAATTTTTGATTGGCGCCAAGATCCATAATGACGATATCGAAAGCGCGAGACGCCAAAAATAAATCGACTACACCTACATAATGATTGAGTGTTTTCACTTCGCCTGCATCTGGTCGTACAAACCAAAGTCTATTTTGCTTGCAGTGATTTTCGTTGATATAAGCCCAGTCGTTTGCCATCAGTTGGCCTTGCGTATCTATATAAACGATGTTGAAATTCGCTTCGCACCATTTAGTCACGGCTTTGCGCAAAAGAGTGGTCTTGCCTGACGAGCCAGGACCAATCCAATGAGTGATACGCTGGCGATTGAGCGCGCGAGGACTGAGACAAGCATCGATTTTTTCTATGCCTGTTTGCCCAAATCCTGAAATCTCTGCCCCGCCCAGATTTTCGCCATTAAGCCATAAGCCGGGGAAGCGTTCTTCCAGACTTTGCTTTAAGGCCAGTACCTGTTGGGCTGTCATGGCGTATATCCTTTATATAGGTTTCGATTCACTATCTACGTTACCATACAAGCGTATGGTCCGCAATCTGTTTTAATTTGAGAATGTCTTTGTGACTATAATCTCAAGCAAAATGGCGTTATGGTAAAATATGACTATAGTAATATGACCATGGTGATAATATGGCTAATCTCAAATCCGAAATGCCAGCTGGCGAGTTTAAAGCTAAATGCTTGCAATTAATGGATGAAGTCGAAAAATCAAAGCAAGAAATAGTAATCACCAAATATGGAAAACCTGTAGCAAAATTGGTGCCATATACGCAGGAGCGAAAACCACTCTGCGGTTCGCTAAAAGGGCAGCTAACTTTTATTGGTGACATTGTTAGTCCGGTCGATGAGGATGATTGGGAATCAAATGACTGAAGAGACCCGTCTTCTATTGGATACACATGTCCTTGTGTGGTTTCTCGAAAATTCGGATGAGCTTTCATCGAAAGTAAAACAACAAATTGAGACCGCTGCAATGCAGAATTCAATTTTGGTTTCAGCAATTTCCATATGGGAAATCGCACAACTCGAATCGAGGAAACGAATTCAAGCAGAGTTCGGAATTGAAGAATATGTTCAAAGAATTGTCGAGACTCCAGGAATAAACTTGACTCCGTTAACGCCGGAAGTATGTTGTCTTGGGGCAAACTTGCCAAACTTCCACAAAGACCCTTCAGATCGAATTATTGTTGCAACATCCCTAATTTTGAATGCAAAGCTAGTAACCAGAGATAGAAATATCATCGGATATTCCAAGTTGAAAAAGCTGATTGAGCCAATCTAGAAAAATTGAGGAAGAATGTTTAAAAAGATTTGCCTGACCATCGCCTGCACGCTTTCTCTTGCAGCCTGTGACATGACAAAAGTAGTTTGGGCACCTGATGCCAAACGCGCGGCGATAATTGGCTCAGATGGTTTGAGAATTACAGACGAGAAAGGCACGCTTTCTGCACCAGTCATGGAGCAAGTGGCGAAGATCGCCTGGTGGCCTGATTCGAAGCAATGTCTTGTGTTGCGTTCTTTACCTGCTAAAGATTGGACTGAAATTGAGCCAATACTTAGTCCTGATGAAGCGAAGCAAGTGCGCGAATCTTCAGAAAAGCTTTTTGCTGAAATATCTAATTTTAAAGGCACGCAAGACGAGTTGAATAAAAAGCTCGAAAACGATGAAGCTATCGAAAAAAATTTAAAGGCGGAAGCCGTCGCCTATCTCGACTATACTCATAAAAAAGAATTGGCAGAAAAAATTCCTGATTGGAATAATTTGCCAAAAGCGCAATCTTATATACAAGTTCTAGAAAAATACAACTCCGCCCAGAACAAGCTCAGTGAGCCTGTTTTGATTAGAAAAACAATGAACGAAATTGAAAATATTGGCGTGTCACCTGCAGGCAATAAAGTTAGTTTCGTGGAAAACATTGGTACTGACGCACTTTATGTTGCAGCGGCCGATGGCAGCAGCGGACATATTATTTCTGGAGACTGTAATAAATATCCGTGCTGGAGTAGAGACGGCAAGTTTATTTATTTCGTAGAAGCCGACGGACCAACTAAAGGATTTCGCTCAGCCACCATCAGTAGTGCCGACGTTAACGCAGCACAACCCGATAAATCGAGACGTGTAGAGGCTGCTGTCAGCTTTGATGCAAGTGATGTTGTCCAGGTTAACGCCAGTGGCGATATTATTTTTAGCAATAGAAAAGTGGACTTCCCTTCTGTTGATGCTCCCATGAATTTGGAGCTGTTTATTAAAAGAAAAGGTAAAAATGATGTTGAAATGCTGACCAATGGAGACTTGCAAAAGTTAGATGTACAGTCATTCTCGGTTAGTCCGAACGGAAGCAAAATCGCGTTGTGCAGTAAGTCTGGTGCCACGCACATTTTAACTGTTGAAAACAAAAAAGTCCAAACAGTTCTTTCACATGACAATGCCGCTGGTGTTAAATTTACACCCAACTGGCGCAATGAAAATCAGTTGTGTTTAGCCGTTAAGTCAAAAAGACCTGGCGCTCGAAATGATGACGCTGAGCTTGCCTTGATCAATATCGACGATAAGTCCATTAAAATCTTAAGCACAAATTGGCCGATATCTTGTACGAATGATTTTTTAGTTGAGAAAAGTAAGAACTAAAGTTTAAAGTCGCTCTTCCAATTTAGCAATCGACTCTTTTAAAAAATCGCAAAGATAATCAGAGCAAATCTGAGGCTTGATGTCTTGCATGGTGCATTTTTTATCGTCGCTCAAAAATTGACATGGATATGCTTTGCCGTCTAGTATCACCCGCAGTGCAGGATAATTATTTGGATCCTGCCAGGTGGAACGATCGGGAAAGATTTTGCGACCTTCTTCGTAAGAATAAAAAATTTCGTCAAAAGTAAATTCACGCCCCAGTTTCTTTGAGACGTCTTTCAAAAAACGATCTGCATCTGTGATGGGACCAATGATCCAATCGCGCTCACCAATGGTGCAGCAGATGCCTGCCTGATCTTTGATGCCATAGCAGACGCGACTGCAAGTATAGTGAATCAAATTATTCACCATTTCGTCTTTGGTCGGCGCTTCTACGCTCGGTTTTCCTTTGAGCTTATCTTTTAGAAAGCCAAGGACATTCATTTTTATACTCCAGGTAGATTAAACAAGCGGCGGGTATTCTCACTTGCAGCTAATGCGGTCTCTTCTAACGTCATACCACGTAAGTCAGCTAGTTTCTTTGCTGTCCACCATACAAAGCTTGGTTCATTTTGCTTGCCACGCATGGGAATGGGCGCCAGATAAGGACAATCGGTTTCTACAAGCATTCGATCTTTTTTGACCAGTTCGGCTGCCTCTTGTATATCTTTGGCTGTTTTATAGGTCAGAATGCCCGAAAATGAGACGTAAAAGTCGAGTGCTTCTATTTCAGGCAAAAGCTCGGGACCGCCAGTAAAGCAATGAAAAACGCCGCGTAAATGGCTGTCTTTTTCCTTTTTTAGGATATCTAGGCAATCTTTCCAAGCATCGCGACAGTGAACCACCACTGGTTTGTTGTGTTTTTTGCCCAGTTTAATTTGTTCGCGAAAGACATTTAATTGAACCTCACGCTCTGAGTGATTGTAAAAAAAGTCCAGTCCGCATTCACCCACAGCTACTATCTTATCGTGGTTCATATGCTGGTCTAGTTTGGAGGCGTCACTGTCGGTCCAGTCTTTTGCTTCGTGCGGATGCTGACCAAGTGCCATATAAATATTGGGGTTCTTCTGGCAGAGTGCAAGCAGTTCTTCGGCGTTGTTGACCGTCACAGCAGGGTTCACCATTTGAACCACTTTGCGAGCGAAGGTGCGCTCTATAACTTCGTCTAGGCTGTCTTTGAAGTAATCCTGCATCAAATGAGCATGGCTGTCAATAATTCCCGAGTCGATAAATGGTGGGATTTTGTCGGTATCGCTCATTTAACCTTCAAGTCTCCAATTCATGGGGAAAATGCGAGTTTACTTTTTTAGGTTTTACAGTACATTAAATTCAGGAGCCTTAGGATATTATTGAAGTATTGATTTCAAAATCTCAATGAGACTAGTAGTTTGAAACTATCGGTAAAAGCATTGGCACTTTTCTACCTGACCGCAAGTTTGGGGCTGGGGACGAACGCATTGGCTTATGGTCAGGGACCAGGTCTGCTCAAGGGTGGAGTTCAAACCAAGGAATATGTCAAGCCGCAGGCAGCACCTTCGTTAAGTCGAAATGATATGAATCAGATGGGTGACCCATTTAGCTCTGACGCGCCTGGTGGTCCTGGCACTTTTGACGCTCCAGATGATGCTTTCAATCAAAGACCATTTAATTTAGACGCTCAGCAAGGCAATCAGAATATGCAGTATCAACAGCCAATGATGCAGCAACAGCCTCAACAACAGTATCAAGGTGGAGTGGGAACGCAGCGCTTTCCTTTATCTGCCGAGCAGGAAGAACAGCATCCGCAGATGAAACTTGCCTGGGACCAGTGGCACAAGCGTGTAGCTGGGGCAATTTATTCTAGATTCAACGGGCTTGCCACCACTGCTTTCAAGCAGAGTCAGCCGATGGCGTGCGAAGTTGCATACACTGTTACTCGCGATAGAAAGATCCAAAATATTCAATTGATTCAAAAAAGTCCTAATATCGTATTTAATACCATGGTATATGGCGTTGTTAAGTCTATGAATGGTGATCCCTTGCTGGATTTTCCACAGGGATCTGCTCGTCAAACAGTGGACAAGAGCGGGACTTTCTTGTGGAACTATAAAGTACAAGGCTTTAAATATACTATTAACGATCAGGAAACTATTAAACAAAGACGATGAAGATAGTCGCCTGAATGAATCTATTGCACGAACTAAGAGAAATTGTCGGTGAAGAAAATGTTCTTCACGACCCTGTTGATTTGAGCGTCTACGAGTGCGATGCCGAAACACTTGATTTAAGTTTGCCAGATTATGTAGTTTTGCCTGCTTCTACAAAAGAAGTTTCAAGAGTAATGAAACTGGCGCACAAACACAAAATTCCGGTTTCGCCACGAGGAGCAGGAACTGGACTTTCAGGCGGTGCAACGCCTGTGCATGGTGGCATATCTTTAGTGTTAACTAGAATGACAAAGATATTGCAAATAGATCCTTATGAGCAAACAGCCACTGTTCAAACAGGTTGCACAAATGCTTCTGTATCAGAGGCAAGCAAGCCACACAACCTACATTTTGCTCCGGACCCATCTAGTGGAATAGCCTCCACCATTGGTGGCAATATTGCCGAGAATGCAGGCGGACCACATTGTCTTAAATATGGCATGACCACAAATCATGTGCTTGCTGCCACAGTTGTAATGTCAGATGGATCTATTGCCAAATTCAATAACTGGTATCAATCTCCAGATGTGGATTTACTTGGATTGCTTGTCGGATCTGAGGGCACCATGGCTATAGTCACAGAAGCAACTTTGAAATTAACTCCAAATTCGCAAAGTATTCAAACGCTGCTTGCTTATTTTCCTACTGTTACCAATTGCAGTAAAGCGGTATCGGCAATAGTATCAACTGGAGTGATACCATCAGCCATGGAATTGGTCGATCAAATTACTTTGAATGCCGTAGAAGACTATTTGCACATGGGACTGGATCGCAGTGCTGCTGCACTTCTTATAGTCGAGCTTGACGGAATGGAAGAGCGAATTGCAATTGAGCGAAAAATGGTCGAAGAGCAAATAAAGCGACATAAAGCAACTTCACTTGAGTGGGCTGCGAATGCCTACGAGAGAATGAAAATTTGGAAAGCGCGCAAATCTGCTTTTGGTGCACTTGGTCGCATAACGCCGCATGGATACGTTCTAGACGGTGTAGTGCCGCGCTCCAGATTGGCAGAAGCAATCGAGCTAATAGATAAAATTGGCGAAAAATGGAATCTGCAAATAGCAAATGTTGCTCATGCTGGTGATGGAAACTTGCATCCATGCTTGCTTTATAACAGAGACAACAAAGAGCAAGTCGAGCGAGTGATAAAAGCCGGACAAGAAATTCTGCATGTATGTGTTCAAGTGGGCGGGACTTTGTCGGGTGAGCATGGCATCGGTGTCGAGAAAATCCACGACATGCCATTTGTTTTTAGCGAAGACGATTTAAAAATTATGCTTAAAGTTCGAGACGTTTTCGATCCTTCAGGCATCATGAATCCAGGCAAAGTTATACCGGCACCAAAGCGCTGCGGCGAGACTGGAGATAGACCGCTATTGCGTCATCAAGTTTTGTCGGGCTGTTAGTAGATTCAATCCCAAAAATTAGCGTGCTTTTTTTGAGGCGTCCATTTTGCGGTGGCAGTAAGAAATTACACCTAGAAAATCTAAAGCGTCGTCGAAGCTCATCTGCCAAGGGAAGCGATAACTTTTTGTGTTCTCGTCCTGGACCATCAAAAACAAAGCTTTCAAAATGCACATGTAACCAAACTGTTCGGTTTGATCGACTTCTGTCCTAAATTCGTTCACTGTTAAAACTGGGTATTCGCCCCAATTAAAGCCGAATGCATGTTCAGCTACACTTGGACCCTCGATGTGCAATTGACTTTTTGCTTTGTTTTTTTCCATCAAAAGTTTGAGCGCTTCTTGCACCACACGAAAATAGTTATTCTCAGTCAGGTACTCAGAGCGGCAGACCATCTGAATATCGGGATGCAGACTGCGAATCAAAATGGCTTCTTTCAATTTCTTGGCGCGCGACTCGGCCTCGTGTGACGCGTACATGGTGGCAAGCGGATTGGTTTGTTTCATCTCAGATTGCTCGTCTAATTCATATCCAGCAAAAGTCAGGATTTGATTTATTTCGTCGCGATACTTGCGATAAGCATCTTCGCCGTAGCGTTTGTTTATGTGAAAACCAGTGCGTCTGAGAAAAACCGCAATACTATTTGCGTTTTTATCGGTGTCTTGTTGTGATTGAAAAGCCAGACCAAGTCGTCTGTGCCTGCTTGCATTTGGGCTTGGGTCCTGAATGCCTGAGCTAACAAGCAACGCGCCTAATTCGCCATCGGTTATGACCGAGTCTAAGTGAACGAAGGCATCGCACAGCATGGTCAGATAAGTGTTGTCTATTGATTTTAATGGGGCTACTGCAGTCATAATTCGCGCCCTTGCCGGATTTCAGCCAAAATGTGGATAATATAAACAGTCAGGTAATGATATTTTGCCCAAAAACGGGTAAGTGATAAGCCATGAAGCTAAATATTTTAGACAAACCTTCAAAATTTTTTTTATTGGCGTTATTGCTTGCTCAATCGGCACCTGTTCTGGCTCAAGCCAATAAATCGCCGTTGCTTCAACCTGAAGCGCCGCAATATGCCCCCGTTTCGGATATTGCCCCTGTTCAATCGCAGCCTCCACAACAGATGCCGTATCCAAACAATTATCAAAACCAGCCACCGCCTCAATATCAACAACAGCCTTATCAAAATCAGCCACCGCCTCAGTATCAACAGCAACCGTATCAAAACCAAATGCCGCCGCAACAGTATCAGCAGCAGCCCTATCAGAATCAAGCTCCAATATATCGCGAGCAATACTCGGGTAATTACATGCCGCCTCCCCAGGGGCAAGGACAGTATCAGGGCGGAGCGCAGAGCGGCTATTACCCGCCGATGTATCAAACACCAAACATGCCCCAGGCGCAAGCTGGGCTCACTTTGAATGTTACGTTGCAGACTGCTATCTCAACTCAAATTGCCCGTCAAGGCGATTTAGTTCAGGGCGTGATTAATCAAAATATCAATCTGGGCAATGGTGGATTTATTCCAGCAGGGACTATGGTGACCGGCACTGTGACCGATTCTATCGCTGGCAGACGTTTGTCTCGCTCCGGTTTACTGAGTATTTCTTTCAACAACATAAGGCTGCCTACCGGGCAGTCTATACCCATAACCGCGCATTTGGTCGGTGATTTAGGCAAATATTCAAACAAAGGCTCTGGACAAAACGATGTCTATCGCGGAGAAGGATGGGGTGCAAAAGCTGGTCAGACTCTAATTCGCGGTGGAGCTGGTGCTGGACTTGGTGCGGCACTTGGTACTGGTGTTGGTGCTATTGCAGGAGGCGGACATGGCGCTGGAATGGGCGCTTGGTCGGGTGCTGCAATTGGTGGCGGTATCGGGGTTGCCGATATGCTTTTGCGCAAAGGCAGAGACGTTTTGATTCCGGCAGGTACTTCAATTCAAATCCAGTTAGACGCACCAGTCGGTGTTCCTGGCGGAAGTGTTTAGTCTAAAATTTAGGCTAAATCTAAATCTCTTTGGTCTTTGCTTTAACTGCGCCTTGCGATTGTTTGAGCAAGTAATTGCGCTTTTCGGTGATTTCAGAAACCGATGCGTGGTGCGGACCATTTAAATGTTGTTTGATTTTTAATTCGCGTGAAAGATAATGCGCAGCCTCTACATGGTGACCGTGACTTTCTTTCATGTTTGCCAGCGACTCAAGCACGCCTGCCACATATCCGCTGTTTTGCCCGTGTGACTTTTCAAATGAGGCAAGTGCTTGCTTGTATAAACTTTCTGCCGCTTCTGATTTGCCTGAATTACTCAAGCTTATAGCCAGTGCATCTAGTTTTGAATATGTTTGTGGATGTGACATGCCGACACTTTTAAGACTAATGTCGTAAGCTCTCTGTAAGCAGACAATAGCCTTTTCATGCTGACCTTGACCTTGATAAAGTTTGCCTAGATTCTCAAGACTTGATGACAGACCTAAATGATTGCCGTGTAAAAAACGCTCTCTTATGTTGAGCGCCATCTTATAAAGTTTCTCAGCCTCGCTTTGAGCCTTATCATCTTTAATGCCGCGATAAGCGGTTCCAAGCGAATCAAACATTACGGCTAGATCAAGATACTCGCTTTTGACTTTGCTTTCGGTAATAGTTTTTGCTTTTTCTAAAAGAGTAGAAGCGTCTTTCAAGTTTGGATGTTTGGCATAAAAGCTACTCAAATTTTTGAAGCCAGAATTCATTGCGTCTAATTCTTTGTTGCGCGCCTCACCAAAACCAATTATTTGTTCGCCCACGGCTTCTGCTTTGGCAAATTCTTTGCGTGCGATATAGAAATGGCTTAGTTTGGCTACACTGTCCACGACTTCTGTATTGAATGGTCCGAGTGCCTTTTGTCTTATACGCACTGCTTGCTCGAAAAGTGGTTGCGCTTTGTCAAGGTTGCCCCTTGTCTGGTGCAAAGTGCCAAGATTGGTAAGACTTATTGCTTGAAAGAGGTCATTGTTACACTTGTTTTTGGATTCTTCTAAAGCAGCAGAAAATTCCTTTAATGCCTCACCGTAGCGCATGTCTTGAAAGGCAGCCGCACCAGCCTGGGTGTGCCCTTGCCATTTTGCTTCATCAAACGCCAGAGCTCCTGAGCAGGAAAGACCAAAAAACGCCATGCTCAGGCTTGTGAGAGTTACGCTGATTCTTTTCATTAAATAACCCAGGACCAAGCCAATATAGAAGAAATTGTAACCTATAAGCAGTTTTCTTCGCATTAGGGTATCTTATCTTTTGCCCATTCAATTAATGTAAGAGGCTTAGGATGACAAGAAGTACACTGGAAAAAGCGAAGAAGGCTGTAACGGCCAAGTTTGTCTCAAAAGACAAAGGAGTGGTCGAATATAAATATGAAAATGGGCTTAAGCTTTTACTGGTAGAGAATCATACTGCACCAGTGGTGACTATCCTTGTCTTGTATAAAGTGGGCAGTCGTAATGAAGGTGTCGGGTTCACGGGCGCTACTCACTTTTTAGAGCATATGCTTTTTAAAGGCACAAAAGCTCACAATGCAGACAAAGGCAATGGCATTGACGATTTGCTTACCCAGATTGGCGCTTACTGGAATGCCACCACATGGTTTGATCGTACAAGCTATTTTGAAGTGGTGCCAATCGAATATATGGAATTGTGCGTCAAGCTAGAAGCTGACCGTATGCGCAATTTGCTTTTGCGTCAATCAGACAGAAATTCAGAGATGTCTGTGGTGCGAAACGAGTTGGAGCGTGGAGAAAACTATCCAGAAGAAGTTTTGGAAAAAGAGCTTTATGCCATTTCCTTCCGTGAGCATCCTTATCACCATCCTACAATTGGCTGGCGCTCAGACGTTGAGGGTGTACCACTTGATAGATTGAAAAAATTCTACGACACTTTCTACTGGCCAAATAATGCCACTGTTGTTTTGCTTGGTGATTTCCAACCAGACAATGCCATTTCCATGGTAGACAAATATTTTGGCAAAATACCAACTTCGCCAGAGCCCATTCCCACTGTTTATACTACAGAGCCACCACAAGAAGGCGAGCGTCGCTTTGAAGTGAGCCGCGCTGGTGACTTGCCGCGAGTCTGGCTTGGCTTTAAAGTTTGCGAAGCTGTGCACGAAGACAACTATGCCATTGCTGCTATCAGACAAATTTTGGGCAGTACTTATGAACGCTCTAGCCGTTTGTACAAAGCCTTAGTCGATAATAATATCGCCTGTGATGTTTTTGCCCGACACGATGAATTGCGTGATCCTGGTTTGTTCTTGGTTGGTGCTACGCTCAATCCTGGAGCTACTTTGCTCAAAGCAGAGAAAATTCTCAATGCCGAAATGCAAAAATTCTGTAGCGAGCCTGTCACTAAAGAAGAGCTTGCAAGAGCTAAAAGTGCCAATCGCAAAGGCACTATTCTTGCTAAAGCAGACTCAAGCAGTCTAGCTTTCATGCTTGGCGAAGCTGAATCTAAAGCAGACTGGCAGTGGCTCATGAACTATGATGAAAAATTTGAAGAGTTGACTGTAGAAAAGATTCAAGAAGTCGCATCCAAATATTTCCTCAATAAAAATAAAACTGTAGGTCACTTCAAGCCATTGAATCTTGAAGCAGAAATGCTTGATCAAGTAGAAGAAGAGTTGGAAACCCCAGATGAGCAAGGTGAGCAAGACGAGTTTTCCAGCTCGTTGCCACTAAAAGAACCCGAAGTGGTCAAAGCAAGCGAGCCAGATTTGAAAGGTTCTCTGACTAAAGAAGAAGTGACTAAATTCCTGGAACCCAATCCCAAAACTGTTGCTGTCAAATTAAAGAAATCTGCTGTAACAGCTTCATTTGAAGAGCGAGTGAAGAAAGTAGTTTTGCCTAACGGTCTCACTCTTCAATTCTTGCCTAGTTTTGGCACGGGTTGTGTCGGTATGGCTGTAAATGTCAAAGCAGGAAAATATTTTACTCACGACAGACCATCAAGTCAGTCAGAGCTTGTGGGAGATTTGCTATCTCGCGGCTCGAGCAAATACAGCAAAGCTGATATTGCCGAGGCACTGGAGAATATGGGAATCCCAGGTGGGCTTGAATTTTCAGTCGACAATTATCGAATGGGAATTGGCACCCATGTGGTGAAAGAAGACTTTGCTTTGTACCTCGATATCTTGAGTGATGTGATGCGCAATCCCACTTTAGATGAAGAAGAGTTGAAGAAAATCCAAATAGAATGGCGCGCTCGCTTAATTGAAAGTGCTAATAACACACGCAGCGTTGCTTGGTATGGCATGAAAAATGCACTTTATCCAAAAGGACATCCTTTTTCTGAGCCTGGCTTCCAGCAACAAATAGAAGAATTGATGAAAGTCAAACGAAGCGACCTGGTTGAAGTTCAACGTCGCCTGCTCTCTCCACAATCAACAATTATTAGTGTTGTAGGTGATACCAGTTTTGAGGAAGTAGAACGCGAGATAATTGCTAAATTTGGAAGCTGGCAAGGTGAAAAACAATCAGAAGTTGTGATACCTCAGGCAGTGCTGCCAAGTAAGCGCGAGTATTTCACAGCTTACTTGCCCGACAAGAGCAGTTGCGATATCGTCCTTGCACACCCATGTACATTAATGAGAAAGAACGCCGACTTCTATTCGGCCCGTCTTGCTAACGCTGCGCTTGGACAAGATACGATTACATCGCGATTGGGCAATGTGGTTCGAGATAAAGCTGGGTTGACCTATGGTGTCAATACTAGTTTCTCCGATACCACATATGGAGGTACACCGTGGTCGGTTCAGTTGACTGTAAATCCGAGTAATGTAGCTAAATCTCTTCGTCTTGTTGATGAAGTTCTGCAAGAGTTTATGGCAAGAGGTGTTAGCGAGGAAGAACTTTCGCGCGAAGCCGGACGTGCAGTTGGC
>CAZSHS010000055.1:0-18257 GCA_964606665.1 uncultured Candidatus Obscuribacterales bacterium
TGTTAAGCATACCGCCAGCGTTCGTCCTGAGCCAGGATCAAACTCTCCGTTGTCAGAATCATCAAATGAATGATGATTTTGCAAATTGAATTTGAAACCTACTCAAAAGTTTTGACAGGCGCCTTGATAGGCTATTCAGTTATCAGGGTTCAATGATGAACTCGGGGCTTCACGCAACTTGTGTGCGTGCTGCACCGGTACAATTAGAAATTCTATCAAGGTCGATCGGAGTCGTCAACTTCGCCAACTCAGATAGTGCCTTATTTTGTACATATCGTTGCAATCGGTTATATACATCTTTCCTTAAACTTTCAAAGAAGGTGCTGAATGAAGAACTGGGTGCCATCTAGCTCTTCCTCGAAGTGTTTCTTCTAAACGTAAACCTAAATCTGAACCGATATCTGTTCGCGTTTTAAAAGCAGTTTGTTCTGGCAAGGTCTGGCGAAAATCGCAATGCCGGTTGCAAAGCGACTTTTCGCTATCTATATATATGCAGCTAAATTTGGCAGGCGAGTTGCGACGAAGAAGATCGTTTTCTTGCACCATATATAAGTACTAGTTTGTTCGGCTCCTTGAAGCCCAGGAACAAATAGGTCTTATTGATTTTGAAAAGGGCTTGGGGATTGGGTCCGTCCTTGACGAAGTCGGCTTCATGCAAAGCGGTAAGCTCATCCACAAAACTCTTGTAACCGGCTTGTGCTGTGAGTGGATTTTCATGATTGATCACTAAAACCCGCAGCCTTTCTCTGTTTGGGTATTGCACTTGGTAATCGGCTAAAGCGGCGATACGTGCTTTGTCGATTGAGAGTTTCTCCAGGAAAGGCAAATCGAAATAGTGCTTGCTTGTGAGCGGACCTACCACAAGGCGTTCGCTGCCCCTTACGCGCTCGATCTGGGGAAGGTACTGTGCAAAGCGTGGTGAGTCGGAATGAATGGCTACGATGGCTGACATTTGTTTGCTCATTTTGTTCATGACGTCTTTGCTTTCTTCGTCGTCTGGCTCGGTAGATGCCAGGCGGAAGAAATGACGGTCTTGCCAGAATGAAATACTTTTCTCGTCTTCGGATGAGCCGTCGCCGCGCTTGACCACATTGGCAGAACCTGTGTGCAAGAGACCAAATGCCGCGCTTGCATACATAGGATTGTCAAACAAATATTCTTCTATTGTTATAAAGCGGTTGCCGCGCTTAAATGTTTTCTGGGCGAGCACCTGACAATGTAATTCTTCTAGCACTTTGGTATCACGCAGCATGAAGCTTGTGGTGGGTGCGCCTTCTTTTACATCGTTTGTGGCTTGAGCGTATTTTGCCGCACTGCCAGTGGTATCGCCATTATTAATTGATGTGCCGTAAATAATTGTTTTGACTGGCTCCCAGCCAGCATAACTGATTGCGTCCATTCGGTTTTTTGTGTCTTCACTTTCGGGGGTCGCGTTAGCTGCACTATCAAACAAAGTTGAAAATGCACTGGCAAGAACTAAGGTCGCTACTGCAGCAACTATTCTATTTTTCATCAGTTGCCCCCCTGGGCGACTTGCCTAGTTTTTAGCGGCAGTGAGTGATGGTTGTTTTGCAAACCATGCAATCGTGTCTTTCAAACCGGGCTCGAGTTCGACTTGTGGTTTCCATCCAAGCAATTGGGTGGCCTTTGAAATGTCGGGCAAGCGTCTGCGCGGATCATCAATCGGCAGCGGTTTGAATACAATTTCACTTTGGCTCTTAGTCAATTCTTTTATAGCATTGGCAATCTGTAGCACAGTTTTTTCGTTCGGATTGCCTATGTTAATAGGGTAATTGTGATCGCAGTTCATCATGCGGCAAATGCCGTCGACGAGATCCGACACATATTGAAAGCTTCTTGTTTGCGAACCGTCACCATATACGGTGAGTGGTTTGTTCTCCAACGCTTGGCTGATGAAGTTGGATACAACGCGACCGTCTCTTATGCGAAGGCGCGGGCCGTAGCAATTGAAAATGCGAATGATGCGTGTATCTAATTTGTGTTTTTGGTGGTACGCCATTGTGATGGCTTCTGAAAAACGTTTGGATTCATCGTAAACGCCACGAGGTCCAATTGGATTTACATTACCCCAATAGTCTTCTGTCTGAGGGTGCTGTTCTGGATCGCCATATACTTCAGAGGTACTGGCAAGAAAATACTTGGCTTTCTTAGCAAGTGCCAACCCAAGTGTGTTGTGGGTTCCAAGCGAATTGACTTTGAGTGTTTCGATGGGCAAATCGAGATAGTCCACGGGGGATGCGGGAGATGCAAAATGCAATACCCAATCGAGTTCACCTTTTATGTCGATGAATTTGGAGACGTTGTGATCGATGAATTCGAAATTCTTATTATCGCTATGAGCGGCTAGATTTTCCATTTTGCCTGTGACCAGATTGTCCATGGCAATGACGTGGTGCCCTTCGCCAAGCAGTCTGTCTACTAAGTGCGAACCAATAAATCCGGCTCCTCCGGTAATTAGAATTCTCAACGTCCAATCCCCCTGTAGGTGATGCCTGAAAGTGTGATTTCTTCTTCGGGCAGTACGTTTCGTCCGTCTATTATCAATGGCCAGCGCATGGAGCGAGCTAGTTCTTTCCAGTCTGCGCGGCGGAATTCGTCCCACTCGGTCACTAAAATTAGTGCATCACTGGCAGTGGCAAGATCTTTCAAGCTTTCGCAATATTTTATGTCCAACTCTGGATGTTGATTCTTGCAGGCTGCTATCGACACAGGGTCGTATGCTTTAACGTGTGCACCCATTTTTATCAGTTGAGCAGCGATGGTCAAACTGGGTGCGTCGCGCAAATCATCGGTGTTTGGCTTAAATGCCAATCCCATGAGACCAATAGTGCGACCTTTGATAATTTTGAGCTCTTCTTGCAGTTTGTGAATCACTGTCAGGCGTTGTCTGTCGTTAACAGCGATGGTGGCATTCATGAGCATAGTAGGGTAGTCGTATTCTTTGGCCACGGCAATTAAGGCCATAATGTCTTTGTGGAAGCAACTGCCACCCCAGCCTACACCAGCGTGCAAGAATGAAGCGCCAATTCTGTTATCGAGTCCGATACCACGCGAAACTTGCTTGACGTCAGCTCCAACCTTTTCGCAAAGACCGGCAATCTCATTGGCAAAGCTGATTTTCATCGCCAGAAATGCGTTGGCTGAATACTTAATAAGTTCGGCACTGGCCAAATCGGTTACTACAAAAGGCACATGCTCTAATCCTTTTGGTCTTGGCGCGTATTCGGGAGAGTCGAAATCTTGATCCAGTATAGGTCTATATAAATCGCGCATTGTATTGACTGCATCATCATCGAGCGAGCCTAGTACAATTCTGTCTGGATAGAGCGAATCGGCAATGGCACTACCTTCGCGCAAAAATTCTGGATTGCTCACCACTGCAAAACTGGGTGCGTCTGGTTTTGATTTGCGTGCAGGAACGGTCTGTGCCTGCATTTGCTCAACGCCTTGATTAACAAGCATTTCTACCCAGTTACCTGAGCCTACTGGAACGGTTGACTTGTTTACGATTACGCGTCTATGTTCTGAATCAAGTGCACCGCCAATGGAGCGAGCAACGGTCATTACTTGCGAAAGGTCGGGCTCACCATTTGCTTGCGATGGAGTGCCTACTGCTATGAAAATCACCTGGGCACTTTTGACTGCTTGAGAAATGTCCGAGCTGAATTGAATAGATTTTGACTTGAGGCAGTCGTTGACGAATTCTTGCAAGCCAGGTTCGAAAAACGGCACCTTGCCTTTTGCCAGTTCATCCAGGCGAGCGGGATTTGACTCCACCGTCACCACTTTGTTGCCCAGATGTGCCAAACACGCACTTGTAACAAGCCCAACGTATCCAGCACCTACGACGCAAATGTTCATCTAAGACCCCAATCCGTTCCTGCTAAAGAATTAGTCTAAATCACTCATAGTCTAACAATAAAGCTAACTAAATGTGCATTTTAGGTTCCTGTGTTAGCCTCATAACACACTTATAATCACTTGTAATCCTCCTGTAAGCCTGGAAAAATGTCGATCAAAGAATTTGTCACAACAATATCTCGCTTGCGAGAACCTGATGGTTGCCCATGGGATCGCGAACAGACTCATGAGAGTCTAGCGCGTTTTTTATTGGAAGAAACTTATGAAGTGCTAGAAGTCATTCATTCGAATGAGAAACAAAAGTTACGCGAAGAGCTTGGCGACTTGTTATTGCAGATAGTTTTGCATGCCCAGATTGCTCGCGAAGCTGGGGACTTCGATTTCGAGGATGTAGCAGCAGGGATTAACGCCAAAATGATAGAGCGTCATCCCCATGTATTTGGCGACGTCAAAGTGGCTGATGCAAGCGAAGTGGTTAATTTGTGGGAGCAGCGCAAATCTGCAAAAGCAAAAGAAAAAAACAAAGACGCATCTGTACTCGATTCGGTTTCTAAAGCGCAACCAGCCTTGATGCATGCTTTGAAAATATCTGAAAAGGCTGTGAGCGAAGGCTTTGAGTGGAAGAAAGAAGAAGACCTTTGGGACAAGCTTTTAAGTGAAGTGGACGAATTGCGTCACGAAATTGAAGTGCTCAAAGAGAAGTCCAAAGCTGGTCAAATTCTAGATAAAACAGACCTTGAACTGGAGCTAGGTGATGTACTTTTTTGCGTTGTGAATGTAGCGCGCTGGCATAAACTAAACCCAGAAGAAGCTCTAATTAAGACCATTGAAAAGTTCAAGAAGCGTTTTGCCTGCATGGAGAAAATTAGCACAAAGCCGCTTAAGGAGCTAAGTAAGGACGAATTGTACGACCTTTGGATTGAAGCTAAAGCCCAAGTAAAAGTCTAAATTTCTTCGACTGCTTCGTCTTCGCCTTCTTCTTCAGCTACTTTGCCGGCTAGTTTTTTCTCGCGCTCTGCAAGGCGTTTAGCTGCCTCTTCCATTGCTTTTAGTTGAGCAGCAGAGTGCATTTTGAGTGGAATATTGTTATCGAGTGCAAGGTCAACGTGTTGCAATTTGCCTTTGTATGTATTCAATACGTCGATAATAGAAATCAGCCTGCCGAGCCGTTCTGTAACAGTATTGTCGAGGGTGCCTAGTTTTAAATCGAGATGGTCTGTTTCTACGGCGACATCGAATGGTTTGCGTAAATCGATGGCAGTAACTGATTGGCTCACTTGTTTTTCGATGTACGAAATCCAAGTTGCCCACTGCTTAACAGCAGCCGGCATCATTTTTATATTGCTTGGTCCGTAGATTTTTAATTTGGGTTGTGGGAAGTTAGGAAATTTTGAAAGTGGTATCACTCGGCCTGACTCAGCAATAACTGCTTCGTTCACGCCCTCAGGGCCACTGCTTAGAGTCGCCCAGGGAAATTCTTCAAGCACTTCTACAGAGAGTTGCGGTTTTGGAAATGCTGCACGTTTAACAAAAACATGTTTGACTCCTTCCAGGCTTGCGATTTTCTTTTCCAGCTTACTTGGGTCAACTTGAAAAATCGGCTTATGCAGGCTCTCTGCAAGGAGTGATTTAATTTGATCTGTGGAGACGTAAATATTTCCGCGCACTTTAATATCGGTGTCGATATCGTTCATGCACCATGGCAAATATATAAAACTGGCGATGCAAGTGGTTATTACTGCAAGTAAAAGCACCATGCGAACAGACTGACGACGCCCATGAATCTGTCTGGCAGCCTTTCTTTGATCGCGGCGGGATTTTATCCATTCTCGGCGTTTTTCAGGAGATAACATTACGAACAGCTAACCTCGACTTTCACGCCTGCCAGGTCAAATTCTATCACTCCACAATAAACAAAAGAAGCATCTCCTGTTATTTGGACGCTGTTTGTTTTGCTTGCCCATTCAACAAAGAGTGTGCCACCAGGCATGATTACGTTAATCAGATGATCTTTTTTCATTCTTTGCTCAAGCACGCCTGCCACCACTAAGGCTGCTGCACCACTGGCACAGGCAAGTGTGGGTCCACATCCGCGTTCGACTACATAACACTCAAAGCTATTTTCATTAATGGTGCGAACGAATTCTACATTAACCGATTCTGGAAAGGCTGGGCTTTTTTGTAGCTCCAAAGCCATATTCAAGAATTTCTTTTTAGAATCGCCTTCGTTCCAAATGGACGAATCGAAATTAACACAATGAGGATTTCCCATATTGACGCAAGTCAATTCGATGCTGTTTATCATTTCTTTTATGACTGGCTCAGAATCTGATGCCGACTTGATTCTTAGCGGTATTTGCTTGGGTCTCAGCTCTGGACTGCCCATGTCCACTTTGATTTTGTCCGCACAATTTTTTGAATCTATCCAGATTTGAACGGGACCGCAGGCAGTGGCAACTTTAAACTGTTCTTTGGCAATTATTTTGTGGTCATAGGCATAGCGCGCCAGGCAACGCAAGCCGTTGCCGCAGGTTTGAGCAGGGCTGCCGTCTGAATTGATGTATATCCAGGATATATCGCAGTTGCTGTAATCAGGGTAGTCGCCAATCAAACGCTCTCGACATTCCTTATAGAAGGTCTTTGTATCAGAATTGGGCAAGACCAAAATCAAGCCGTCGGCGCCGATTCCTTTATGTCTATGGCAAAGTTGTTGAGCTAATCGTGGCGCATGTAGTTGCCAAGAGGAAAGTAGTGCTTCACCATCTTCTGTACTGGCTAAATCATGAGCGTCAATAACGACAAAATCGTTTCCTGCTCCCTGAAACTTGCTAAATGGCAGCTTTGCTAGCATCGGACCCCAAAAAAAACTTCAACCGATATCGGTTTAGGCATAACGGATTCAGATTATACCTTGACTAGCTTGGCAGGCTTGGCAAGCCTAAACGGACATTTCTTATTAAATTTCTTAAATTTTCATTCTGGACTGTTGGTTATGTCTATACATCGGGGTATTAACCTATTGAAGAAACATATTGCACTTTGGTTTTGCAGCCCAGCCTGGAGCCTCTGAGGTCTCCCTGGCGCTTGTAATGCCTGCGTCCTGGCGAGGATTTTCCATGTTCCAGTCCCCTCACCAAAATCACCTGTTATTCAAACAGCCACACATCATATCCGTGGACCAAACTTATCCGTGTCCGCGTTGTGAGCATGGCTTGCTTGAGCCTTATGGTCATACAGAGACTTTGAATTGTCTTTCCTGCGACCGCTTTTTTGTCCCATTGCGTGGCGGACGTAAGCTCTTTCCGGCTAACCGAATGGGCTGGAAAATTGCTCCCACTTTTTGGTGGGACGGGCTCAAATGGCACTGGGCTGGGACCACAGCCACTGCTCGTCAGCTAACCTCTATTGTGCTCCTCTTCATGCTTTCTGTGGTCGGCGCACACTTCTTTTCATCCTCTAGCCTTTTGGCGCATCGTCCCGACTGGCTTAATCCGGTTCTCATAATGGCGGTGACTGGCCTTGTAACCATGCAACTCATATATTATTTGTGCTGGGACTTCGAGTTCATCACTAAGCGAAGAAATAGCCAGAAATAATGCACTTACCAGTATTGCTTGAGGAAAGCCTTGAGTATCTCAAGGTTGAACCCGGCAAGACTTACCTAGACGCCACAGCCGGCGCCGGCGGACATTTGACCGCAATTGCCAAGGGTGCTGGAGATAGCTCAACCGTTATCGGTTTAGATCGCGACGTGCATGTAGTAGATCGTTTGAAAAATCTGCAAGGACTTGGCGATTTACCTTCTAATATTCGGCTGTACCATAGTAATTTCAGTGATATTAAAAGCATACTTGAAGAAAATGGTATCGGTACCATATCTGGTGGCATACTCGCTGACTTAGGTGTGTCATCAATGCAAATTGATAATGCCGAGCGAGGCTTTAGCTTCCAGCAAGATGGTCCGCTTGATATGCGAATGGACACCACATCATCTTTGTCTGCTCATACGATCGTTAACGAATTCTCCGAAAAAGAAATAGCCGACATCATCTTCAATTATGGCGAAGACCGGCATGCCAGGGCGATTGCCAAAGCAATTTTGAGAAATAGACCGATTGATTCGACTGCGCAGCTTGCTTCGATAGTAACGAAATCTTTAGGACGATTTCAGGGCAAAAATAGCAAATACAACAAAAATCCAGCGACGCGAACCTTTCAAGCTATACGCATGGCCGTAAATGAAGAGCTTCTAAGTCTGGAAAAATTTTTAGAAGAGGCAACATCTTGTCTTGAACCCGGCGCGCGGCTTGTAATCATCACTTTCCACTCTTTAGAGGATCGAATGGTTAAGCAATTTTTTAGAACCAAATCCTTACAATGTATCTGTCCACCACGCCATCCTGTATGCACTTGCAATACTCGAGCAGCTTTGCAAATTCTCACAAAAAAACCAATTGTTGCCAGTTCGCAAGAAATCGATTTTAATAGTCGTGCGAGGAGTGCTAAACTCAGAGCCGCAGAAAAACTAGACGATTCAAATCAATTAGACCATCCCTAGAATTGCAGGAATATATATGGTGTCCAGAAAGCGCAACAACGTCCCCAGTAGTCCATATATAGGTGTCCAAGAAAGAAAAAACAGTCATCGCAGTCAGGTAGTCGCCCTTTCGTACAACGTTGTGTCGGGTGATGCAGAGACTGATAATGCTGTTGCCGCCACCAATCCCTTTGTATCTTTTCCAACATCTAATAACAATGCTGCGATAGCACCAGTTATTGTTCCTCAAGTCGAGCAAGTCAAACGCCCCCACTTGGTGGCAATTGAATCGCCTGAACAAGAAAAGAAAAAACGTCAAAGTCCTTTACTAGTCAAAGCCAATCGTGCAATGCAAACCGTCCTTGTCGGACTATGCGGAATCGCGATTTTTGCTTATGGTTTCGATGTAGTGGTATCACACGATGTCGGCGCTCAACAAGACTTAGCCCGCCGTTTAAGCGAACAGAACTCTGAATTGTCTGCTCAGCTACTCAAAACAATTTCATACGGCGAATTGCAGAACGGCTTGAATAGCTGTTCCGAAGCTCTGGTAGGAAGATCGGGACTTAGAGTTCCAGATCAAGTGCAAGTGATTAAGGCCATAACACCACCCACGGTGAAAACCTTCTCGGCACAACGCCACCACCTTCCCATCATGACCGGCTACTAAATAGCCAACACGAAACAAAGATCAAAGAATACAGAAAGAGTACGTCAGTTTTATTTGGGTTATTGCTTGTCAGGAGATCGTGAGTGTCGGCACCTTTAGATCTCACCGAAAGAAGGACGACAAGAACCCGTCGCCAGAAACCTCGCACTCCGCTTTGGCGCTTGAGAGTGTGGCAAGTTTTACTTATGATTGGTGTTGCAGCCATTGCTGTGCGTCTCTATTATTTGCAAATCTATATGGGTCCAACCATTAAAGAGCGGGCTAAAGAGCAACGTCAAAAAACGAATCTACTAATACATCGCGGTGCCATCACAGATAGACATGGTCTGCCACTGGCGATTGATACCACTAGATACAACATTTATATTCACCCGCGTCTGCTCAAAGTTTCAAAAGAAGAGGCAGCTAACACCATCGCTCGTTTGACCAAAACAAACGAAACCGATATCTTAGCCAAACTCAACAAAAACTTTCCTGTAGTCACTATCGGTAAACACTTAGAGCGCGAAGTGGCTGATGAACTGCACAAACTAAATTGGACGGGTCTCGATATCGTTCCGCGTCCATTTCGTCACTACCCAGAAGGACAGCTTGCCGCCCATCTTTTGGGATACGTTAACAATGACACTAAGGGACAAGGGGGAGTGGAGCAGTCGCAGCAAGACATGCTCAACGACACTGGTTCTATTCCCAAACCACAGTTAGATGGTCGGGGTAAGACTATTTTGCTTCCGCATAAAGGACCAAGCTGGGACATTACGCCACCACTTGGACGCCATGTAGAACTTACAATCGATAACACATTGCAGCATTTAGCTGAGAAAGAATTAGCTGCAATGGGCGCGCACTCACATTGTAAGCGTGCAACCGCCATCATTATGGATCCAAGTAACGGCGACATTCTGGCCTGGGCAAATTATCCATCTTACGATCCTAATAACTACGCCAAGTATCCTTTTTCAATTACCAAAAACTGGGGCATGGTCGACGTCTATCAGCCAGGTTCGACTTTCAAAGTTCTCACTGTTTCTGCCGGTCTTGATACCAAAGCAATCAGTCCAAACTTCACTATTCACGACGGTGGAGCGCTCACCATCGGTAGAGCCACAATCCACAACAGTCACGGTGGCAATGGCACCATCGACTTGTTGCATCTATTCATCCACTCCAGTAACATCGGCGCTGCTACAGTCGCCATGCGCATGTCGCCTGAACAGTTTTACAACAAATTGAAAGGCTTTGGTATGGGTGGAAAAACCGGAATAGAATTACAGGGCGAATCGCGCGGATTGCTCTTGCGCTGGCAGAAATGGAAACAGATTGACCAAGCCACCACCGGTTTTGGTCAGGGTGCAATCGCTGTCACACCACTTCAATTAATTGCTGGTATCAACACTGTTGCAAACAAAGGCGAATGGGTTCAGCCACATTTAATTAGACGAACATATGATCCTCGCACTGGTGTCACCGAAAAGTGGGCAGATCCAGAGCGTCGTCGTGTAATTAGTCCAGAAGTGGCTAAGCATGTTTCCAGCTTGCTTGCACAAAACATCCAACAAGGTTCGCAAATCGCGGGTAAAGTTCCCGGATATAGAGTAGCAGGCAAAACCGGAACCGCACAGAAAGTGCGTGAAGGTGGAAGAGGCTATGTCGCTGGAGAAACCATTGCTTCGTTTATAGGTTTTCTTCCTGCAGATGATCCGCAGTTGATTTGTCTGGTCGTGGTTGACGCTCCTCAAACAGACGGACGCTGGGGAAATACTGTTGCTGGTCCAGTTTTCAATGGCATCATGACAGAAGCGGCACGACTAATGGCTATAACACCATCTTATGAATTGAAGAAAGTGAATGGAAAACTGGTTGACCCTGAAGGCAAAGTGGTACCGCCAGTGATTCCTCCATCCATTAAATACGCAGCCGAACTACCTAACTCAAAACCACTCTAGGCGAAGGCCTCAAATCCAATTGGCAGATTCTGTAGGTCCCAATCCTAATTACGAAGGCGACGAGCTCAAGAATCAAGAGAATGCTGAGCTTTTAGAGCAAGAAGCCGATCCTGCCACTTTGGTTTTGCCACAATCTGAATCACAAACGACGCCACCGTCTGAGCCACCGCCAATTCCGCCTCAAAAAGAGCGACTAGGCAAAACAGTCGGTAAAGTCGCTTTTCTCAATATAATCTCAAAAGCATTTGGATTATGGCGCGACATTGTGGTCATGCAAACTTTTGGTACTTCGCGCATTACAGACGCATACTATTTTGCTTATATGTTCACCGGCAATATTTTTGTTTTGTTTGGCGGGCTTGGCGGACCATTTCACCAAAATACAGTCACAGCCATAGGTTCGTTAGATGACAAAAAGAAAGTGTCTGTTCTTACCGGGCAAATTTTGCTTACAACTTTTGCTGTTCTTGGATTGATTTCACTTGTTATTTATTTTCTTGCACCATTTATAGTATCGATCATAGTGCCAGGAACTGGACTGCCAGAAGTCGAGCGTCAAAAGCTCTGGGACGAAGTATTGATGCAGTTTCGCATCATGATTCCACTTGTTGTTCTAGCCGGGTTAGTTGGTATTGGATGCGGTATCTCAAATACATATAATGAGCATATTGGTCCTTCGATTGGACCGGCTTTTGCATCTGTTGCGATTATTGCATTTCTGTTTTTCTTTCCCTCCACAACCGGTATGTACCTGGCGCTTGGCACCACGGTGGGAGCATTTATGCAATTTGCTGTGCAGTGGTTTGGTATCAGTAGAGCCAATCCAGAATTCAAACTAGAATTCAAATTAGCACCAGAAGTGAAAAAGTTCTTTCAGAATTTGGGCAAAGCAAGTATTGGAACTCTCAGTGGGCAGCTCAATCTTTATATAGACGCATTTTTCGTTTCAAGCTTGGCTGAAGGTAGTTGGGCAGCTATTCAAAATGCCAATAGATTGTTTCAACTGCCGATTGGTATTTTATCCACAGCTATGGTGGTGCCGATTCTTCCAAGATTTGTCTTGCACGTCAAAGCCAACCAACCAGAAGAAGTAAAAAAAGACCTACACAAAGCATGGAGAATACTTTGGTTTGTCGTTTTGCCCATGTCTGCTATTTTACTTGCCTTACCAGACTTGATAGTCAAAATACTTTTTGAGCGTGGCAATTTCAATGAAGAGTCGCGCACCATGGTAGTTTTAGCTCTATCATTTTTGGTGCCAAGCGCATTTTTCTATCTAGGTCGAGACATAATCTTACGTGCTTTTTATGCGCATGGTGATTTTGACACGCCGTACAAAATATCAATTGCTGCTCTATTCTTGAAGGCGATTTTAGACTTTTTGCTCGTCGGTCCAATGGGACTTGCAGGAATAGTGCTTTCAACCACGATTGTGACTATTTTCAATTTTGTTTTGTACTGTTATTTTCTTACAAAAAAAATCGGTTCGCTCAACTTAGGTGGGCTTGTGGTGCCGACTTTGATTATGGTTATTGGTTCGATTCTTTGCGGACTCACTGCTTATTACACCAGTCAATTTTTAAGTGGCTTGAGCATTCTTAAGTCTGCAAACCCGCTTATCTCGATGGCATTAATACTTGCTCTGTCAGCCGCGTGTGGTGGCATCGTCTATCTAGCTATTTGTCTTATGTGCAAACTGCATGAACCATCGCATGCTCTGGCCATGGTCAAAAAGAAGTTTAATCGCTAAGCAAAAAATGTGTAGGGCGGGGAGGGACCAATGAATATAAATAAACGAATTTTGTTAGCTTCAATACTTGGTGTCGGTCTTGGCTCGGCGCAGTCTCCTGCAATGTGTGCTCCCGATACTGCCGATGTAAAGGCATTTCGTTTAATTATCAAAGCTAAAGAAGTCAGTCAAAAAAATCCATCAGATGCGTCGGCTAAAAAACTGGCCAGTGACGCGCATCAACTTTTAGAGACATTGCCTCTACTTTCTGATGAACGTCTCAAACATTTGGTTACTCTTGAAGAATTTTATATCAGCTCTAAAGACTTAAATAACTCAGCCAGAGTGGGGCGAGAACTGGACAAAAATGTCGATGATGCCATTAAAAGTGGTTCTGTCACAAATGATCAATTGCATAATTGTCTTAATATGCTGAGGCAAAGGTCATCCAACGACATGCTAAGAAACGCTCATTTCATTGGTCGCGGTTTGCCGCCGGATGCATACACACGGACTTCTTATATTTACAAGCGAATGCAATTGGTTTTGGATAAGATTCCATCTACCGATTTGAACAAAGTCCAGTACATGCGAGAGATTTTCGACTTTTACAAAAACAATGGCAAAATTGCAGAAGCCAATTCGATTCAGCAAAAAATAGATGCGGCGCTCAAAGTCGGTTGGGCTGAGCGTGATAAGGATACAAAAAAGAAAAAGGCATGTATTGGATGTGGAATGGGCTAGGTCAAAAACTGCACGCCAGAATACACATTTAGCGGGACGAACTCACCGGTTTCTTCTTCGAGAGCCGAAATCCACTTAGTCTCAGGCTCATACAACCAACCATGCACAAAAATATTTTCGCAACCAAAAAGTTGAGCGTATCTTTTCAGTCTTGGAATGACAATTTGCATCCAGCGTTGTTGCAAAAGAACACGTCTTGATACAAAATCCAATTCTGGAAATTCGTTTCTTGCTTGATTTTCCAATTCGTGCAAAACCGAGTCTGGTTCAGTATTGGCAAAAAATGTACAAAGACTGTGCATGCTCACGACAAAGTGTCGTGTTTCAGGGCAGGTCTCGAGTAAAGATTGAAAGAGTGCACGTTCAGAATCTTCATTTGCACCAAGTAAGGCGCCTGGCAAAAGCACTTCTTTGCATTTTCCCCAGGTCTCTTCAATAATTGCTTTGGGCGAAAGAAAAGTCTCGTTGCATGAGACTAAAACCACTTTGGTTTGGATGTCAGTTTCATTATTGAATTTAAAAAGAGAAAGTATATCCATGATGCCGTTTCCTCTAAGCCTATGAAATTAGCTTATTGAGAGATGCTGGTTGTTTTTGTGCTCCAGGCTTAATGATGTGCACGCTTTGTTTTGCACCACTCAAGACTTGCTTAAGCACTTCTTGTTGGAATAGTGATCTCATAAAATCGGGTTTGTCCGCCAGAAGCAAAATGGTGTCAGCATCCCATTCGTTTGCATAATTTATAATTTCTTCGCTGATGCTAACGCCTGTGCGAATTTCATATGAGATGCGCACATCGGGCAGAATTTGTTTCAAGTCGCGGCTTAACTTCATCAAAGCAGAGTCGGCGCCCTTAATTTTGACGTCGCGTTTGTGTAAATTAGTAAGTGCTTCAACACTGCTGTAAGGAGTGTTTTTAAGTACTTCATCAATTACTACGTGTAAAAGTTTCGCCTCGCGCACTGAGCCGGATTGAAGTGAATACCAATACTCTATTAAATTTTCGAATTGAGATTCACCCTTGATTGGCAGCAAAAGGCGCATGCCTCTTTTTCTTCTAGGAAAGTCGTTAAACGAGTATTGATTTGTCATTTCGAGTACTCCATAGATTTAGACGGCGTAGCCCATTCGCCAGTATTGAAAATATTTTGTCCAGGCAACGTCTGTGCATTTTCCCAATCGATAAAAAACTTTCCTTTGTGTTTTGCCTCCCATTCCACAAGTGTTTGCAAACATCCGTGATCGATGTATGTAACTCTGTCTAGGCGAACATGCAATTCTTGGCTTTCTTCCCATTCTTCAAGCGCGGATACAAGTCTTGGCAGATGAAGGAAGGTCGCCGCTCCGGCTAGTTGTAGGATGGCGACGCCTTCATTTACTTGGTGTATTTTTATAGACAAATGAGTCAGTTGATACAACTCTTTAGCAGCAGCCATACAAAGACCTATGATGATTCCAGTGAATAAATTGGTCACCATAATTGCTAGTACTGTAAGCAGCATGATGATTTTTTCTTCTTTCATAAAAGGCTTGGTGCGTTGCCAAATCTGCTGAGTCATATTGAAACCAATATAGACAAGTACGGCAGCTAGAGCCGCTGTGGGCATGTATTCGAGCAGTTTGGGAAATGCTAATATGGCCACCAGCATCAACACGCCATGTAGAATATTCGGTATTTTAGTTTGGGCACCACTCTGCAAATTGGTCACACTGCGCAAAAGTACTCCTACCACAGGTAGTGCGCCAACCATTCCGCAAAGCAGATTCCCTGTGCCTTGGGCAATAAATTCTCTATCTAACTTGTAACCTCTTTTGATTGTGCTCAAACTTTCGATAGCATTTAAGGTGATGGTAGTTTGTGCGCTCAAAACAAGTGCAAGAATGGAGGCAGACATCCAAATTTGCGGATCCAAAAACGGCTTGGCAAAATTATTGATGTTGCCGCTTAGAAACGTGACGTTTAAAGTATCTGGCAAACTCACTTTTTGGACAGGCAGATTTAGAAAAACAGTGGCAAGTGAGGCCGCCAGTATGGCAATGAGTGCAGGTGGTGCAAAGCGAAATGCTTTGTGTGGAATGCGCTTCCACAAGCAAGCAATTGTAATTGTGACGGCACCAAGAAGTGCTGCGATGTGGTGCGCATTCATTTCAGAAACGAGCAAACCGTTTTTAATTGCGTATGGAATGGCAATTAAATTGGCAAGTCCAGTGTCTTTAGGCGAATCGTCGAGCATAATATGAAACTGAGTACAAATGATTAAAAGTCCCATCCCGGCAAGCATGCCGTTCACCACAGCGGGCGAAACCATGCGAAACCAGTGAGATGTTTTGGACAGTCCAATTGCTAATTGAATTAAACCGGCAATTGTGACTAGTGCGCCAATAGAAGCTATTCCGTGTTTGGTTAACATCTCCAGTAAGAGCACGCCAATGCCAGCGTCTGGTCCAGAAACGAGCAGACCACAGCCGGAGAGAGAACCGGCTACGACAGCTCCGATTAAACCTGAAATTATGCCCTGCTCGGGCGATACGCCAGAAGCTATGGCGACACCAATATTTAGTGGTAAAGCAACGAAAAACAGCAGAATTCCGGCTGTAAGCTCGAGTGGTAGCTGCTTTTTACTAATCGCCATCTTCGCCTCCCGTGAAAGGTTTATGAAAGGAAAGGATCGACATATTGCAACATTACAATATAACCATACTACACCGTCACAAAAATTGCACAATTCTATGATAAGATTCCACCCCATTTAATGATTAAATAAACCCGGTCGGGACAACCCTTACAGATGAATCTTGACGAAAACTCCCAATCAAAAACGTAAACCGATATCGGTTTACGTTTTAAAAGTATCTGTCAATTATCTATATAAGGATCAGGCTTTTTTCTTGCGCTTAGGCTTCTCTTCGTGCGTCCACTGGGTATTTGCAGCCTCAATAGCATGAAGTATGCGCTCAGACTCCAATTTGTCGGGACTGACGAACATCAAACATTTCAGGACCGTTGCCGCAAGCTCGGGCTGACGCAGGTGATAATGAACGTGGCGCCCTTGACGCCGCTCAATCACCACTCTGTTTACTCGCAAAACCCCAAGATGCTGAGAGACTGACGCATGAGGAACTCCAAGTGAGTTCTGCAAGTCATTGACAGTCAATTCGCGGTCGCTCAGCTCCTCTATTATTTGAATGCGCAAGGGATTGGACAAGATTCCAAAGAGTCTTGCCAATTCGTTAGCCGCTAAACGTCTTTCTGTCATATCTATATATTAGCGACTTCGCAGATGTTTAAACAGTGCCAAATTTAAGAATGGATTTGCACCACAATTTCGTCACGGGTCAAATCTGCCCAACCCAGTTTAGACAAATTGCGTCCGCCGCCCTCAAAATCGATATCGAGCAAAGTTTCGGCAAAGCAAATAACGGAATCTAAAACGGGAGTAGATAAACCGGCTTTTTGAGCCAGTCCTTGGATGGGAACGTGAGAGCAGGAGACGTCTTCAATAATATAGCGATGATGCAATTCCATCGGGGCTTGGCTGTGTCTGTAATTAGGCACCGTCCGCAGTGCATTGTACAAAGACGAAGTGTCACAGCCGTAATATCTATTTAACAGCTCTGGCATCGGAATAAGAGTGGTGCCATAAGCTTCTGCCACTGCGCGAAATTCTGATTCGAGCTTTTCCATTAACTTGATAGTCCGCTCAGTAAATCCTTCATGATAAAAAAGAAAAGGCTCACCGCGATCTACTTTATTCATGTTGGCGAGCATCGTAATAGTATGTGCCACTGCGCCAAAATCGGTAAGTCCGCGCTGAATGATGTTATCTGCTTGTTCAAGGCGGGGAAAGAAACGCTGAATAATCTTGCGACCAGAAATAGTCTGACTAAGGGTCGGTGCTGAAAACAAAGTCCAATCTTTAAATCCACGAATCCAGACTGAGCCATCTTCTTGTATGCGGCAGGCAAAAAGCGCATCTGTTTCAATTACGCTTATATTGCGCTTTTGGCAGTCAACATCGCATTGCGCAAGCACATTTGCAAATTCGACTGAGCCTGCAAACTTGCTTGAAAATAAAACAATTTCCTGATCGTCTTTCAAGTGAGGAGCGAGCATACGCGCGATGTCGGGATAAACTGTAGTCACCGTCGCTATAAAAATAGTTCGCGACTTTGCCACAGACTCTGCAGGCGAGGTACTGACTGAGGCTAAATCGAATTCGCCTTCTACTTTGCCGATGCTTTTGACCGACATGTTTTCGGCTAGGCTTGAGACTTTATCAAAAGAGCGTGCAAGCAAATGTACCGGATAGCCTTGCTGAGCCAAATAGCTCGATAATGCTAGCCCTGAATTACCTGAGCCCACTATGGCAACAGGATGATTAGCTGGCGAAAAAGTCTTTTCAACAAGCGGCTCAAAGGTTGTTATTGATGCACAACCGCCTGGGATCAGCTTCAAGGTAGGCGTGCTAAATGCCGGATTTGGATAAGTGGACATAAAAGCAGGCCCCCCGTGATTCCCAAGAGCAGCAAAATATAGATGAAAATTGAGCCAACCCTTCGGTCAATAATCATACGGAAGGATCATGAAAAAATCATTAAATTCATCATTAAGAGATTTTTCTTTGACATCGCTTAGCCCCGGTAAAAGAGGTCTTCGGGATATCTACTCAGACGCTGGCGCCCTCTATTTCACATTGTATTAAGCGCACAAGTGATTCATCTTGTGATTTCAAACACAAATCCAAGGCG
>CAZSHS010000056.1:0-18166 GCA_964606665.1 uncultured Candidatus Obscuribacterales bacterium
AACCCTTGCTTGGACTTAATTCTATGGGCGTAAAATGGGATTATATATTTACAGGTCTTGCACTTTCCCTGTCGCTTGGAATATTTGCCCTCGACTATTCTGTAATACAAAGAGTCCAGTCTTTAGACGATGCTCAAGAAGCAAAGAAAGCGGCAATCACAGCCGGCTGGCTGCGTATGTTTTCCCCGTTTATTATTGTTTTCCCCTCACTTGTGGCGGTGGCTGCCGTGCCAAGTTTGAAGTTATTCAATATAAATGATGCTGAATCGGGTCTTCTGATTTTACCAATGCTTATGGGCAACTGGTACACGCCAGGCATGTTTGGTGTTTGTGTAGCAGCATATATGGCTTGTGTTTTGTGCTCACTTCAAGCTGGATTGATGGTCTTTTCCACTGCCGTATTTAGTGATATTCAAAATGTATCGAGTTGTGCAAAAATAACGCGCGCTCAAAAACTTGTAGTAGCTGGAGCGGCTATTTTTGCCGCTCTTGCATTGTTGCTTATTCAGTTTCCCGATGCTGCCAATTATGTCCAGGCAGTTTTCACTTTTATTGGAGTGCCACTATGTGCTGTCACTATTTGTGGCATGCTTTTTTCTGGCTGCACAGCGCGCGGGGCTAAAGCTGGTATCCTGGGCGGAGTAGTGGTAGCAATGTTGCATTACTTCTGCTCAATATTGTCGAGTATTGCACCAAATTTAATACCAGGTGGACTTGGTTCTATAATCGAGTCATTCAAAGGGCAATTGTCCTACTTTGGCTTCAGGTCGGTTTTTGCAAGCAATTTGTCGCGATCCTTTTTTGTTTTTATTGGCTCAATAGTAATTGCACTTCTATTTTCGGGCAAATCAAAATCACAACAACCAGATAACAAAGATTTGAATCTGCTTACATTCCACATCTCAAGCGTTTTCGCCCGAGATAACCGAATGGTACTTCTTTCGACAATCTTTCTTTTGATTGTTATGACTCTTCTAAATGTCGGGCTCTGGTAAGGTATTTATATGAATCTAGATATCACAAGACCCCTTGCACTGATGTCCGTTATAATCGGCGTTGTTTTGTACTTATATGGTCAAATGGTGGCAATGCCATTTGCTTTTGATATTCCTCACGGTGTGGTGCCTATAAAAATCGACCAACCATGCGGTCTGTTCTATTTTTTATTTGGATTTGTAGTCTGGCAATTTGGACGTTTTACTAAAATCAAAAATCTGCATGCTGAAATCAAAAAGCGCGAAAAAGAATTGAAAATGAAAGCGCCGGTGGAAAAAGTTGAATCAATTGAGGACGTTAAATCAACTGAAACTTCCGAAGCAATTGAAAACTCGAAGTCAGAAAAGTCAGACGAGAAATAGACTGTTAAGTTTGAAAAGCCTTATTTTTCGGGCATTTTTGAATCTTACGACTTTTCGTGGTCTTCTTTTAAATCACGTACCGTTATCGGTACGCGATTTTTAGTAAGGCACGCTTGTCTGTTTGCAAAAAAATCTAAATGGTCCCTTTTTTTACTTTATCTAAAAAGTAGTTGCGCACATCAACGGCGCGGGGATGAATTGGTTTTTGCACTTTAATCAAATGATCGATACTTGCATCACTTGCTTTAAGCATGGCTTTGGCTAAATTCAATTCGGCTTGCTCAAAAGTAATATCCAGAGGCGATTTATTTGCTGTTTCAAAATAAGGCTCAAGTCCAAGTTCGTTCCAGATAGGCATGACAAAGTCAGCCGGCCGTGACTCTTCAAGCGCGTCAGCAAGATACACTGCTTGCGAAAATATGCTCATTGGCACCTTCCCAAGCGTATGCTCGGCAATTCCATCTAAAATATCCTGGTCAGTTATATTCCATTTTTCTTTGACAGTCATTGCTGCAACTGGACCGTGGAGTAAATGTCCGTTTTCTTGCTCAAAGGCAGTTGGTGCCATTCCCAATCGCTTAGCTTCGCTAACAAGTTCGCTTGCTTTCAATTCTTTGCACGAATCGTGCAGCCAACAGGCAAGGGCAATCTTGTCTTTGTCTAAGTCTAAAGGCAATCTGCTTGCAAGATAATCGCCTGCCAGTGCCACGCCCCTAATATGATTAAAGCGCTTTGCTGTTACTCGCTCTTGCACCCAGGCAATAGTTTCGTCTAAAAGAATTTTGCTATTTTTCATTTGTAATAGCCTCGCTGTGTGACGATACGGGCAACCGCCTCAGGCAAAAAGGCTTCAACTGGTAAGCCTAGTTTGATATTTTCTCTAACTTGAGTACTGGATAAATGAATGCCAGCAAAATTAATTGCTTGCACATCAAGACCAGGCAACTTGGCTTGCATTTCTTTGGCTTCGCTACTTAACTCCACTAAATGTTCTTGTGGTGTGTGCACTGAATGTGGTGCTTGAGCGGCGCGAGGGGCAACCAGTATTCTGCATTTTTTTGCGAAATCAAAAGCGCGATGCCAGGTGTCAAGCTGCAATAAATTGTCTTCGCCCAGAATTAAATTGAAGCGTGTATCGGCTGGATAAGTTTTCTCCAGTTCTTCCACAGTGTCTATTGTGTATGAAGGACCGTCTCGCAAAAGCTCTATATTCGATGCTTCAAAATAGGACGAACCCAAGAGTGCAGCTTTTACCATCTCGTATCTGGCTTTAGGGTCTAATAACTCGTCGTCTTTGTGGGGTGGATTTGGACTTGTAATGAATAAAATTTTGTCCAGCGCAAACTGCTCTTGTGCACAACTTGCAATGAGCCAATGTCCTTTGTGAATGGGATTGAATGTGCCAAATAAAAGACCGATTTCCATAATTACCTATTTATTGTTATAAATGCGGGGCAAACGCAAAGCCAGAGCACATGCCAATTCGTATGTAATAGTTTGATCCAGATCTGCCCAGTGAGCAAGAGTCAATTCTTCTATATTCGAGTCGAGCAATGTGATGATATCACCTGTTTTAACCCCAACAAGGTCTGTTACATCGAATAACATCTGATCCATCGAAATTGTACCTGCTTGTTTAATTGGCTTTCCATGCAGGTATCCGATCATCTTATTGGACAAGCGACGCGGTACTCCATCGGCATAACCTACTGGAATACTGGCTAAGAGTCCGTCTTTTGATGCTACAAAAGTCCAGTCATAACCGGCTCCTTCCATTGCTCTAATTTCAGTCAAGTGAGTGATTCGCGCTTTGAGAGCCATTGCTGGTTTTAAATCACTCGACCAAGAGCGTGCTTCAAGACCGTATAAATACAATCCGATTCGCACCATATCTAGGTGTGAGAATGCAAACTTGCGAGTAGCCTCGCTATTGGCCAGATGCGCAAACACACCAGATGGGATTTTGTCTTTTACATAATTTAGGCATGAGACAAAATTTTCGTGCTGAAACTTAGTAGTGGCAAGGTCGGAAGATTTTGCTAAGTGCGAATAAATACTAATTAAATCAAGTGATTTTGATTTGATTAAATCTAAAAGCGATGACAGGTCCTCTAAGCGAGCGCCAAGGCGGTGCATACCCGAGTCCATTTTTAAATGAATGCGTGCGCGTGTGTTCAAACCTTTAGCAATTGAATCAATCTGTTCTATTTGCTCTTTGGACGTCACAGTTAGATCTATTTGGTGCTCGATTAATTTTGCAATCGAAGATGCAGGTGCTGGGCTGAGAATTAAAATGTGTGCTTTTTTGTTATTAGTATCACAGAGACCTTGTCTCAAATCGAGTGCTTCTGCCGCGCTTGCAACACTAAGCCAATTTATGTCTAGTTCTAAAAGAAGTCGAGAAATTTCAATTGCGCCATGCCCATAAGCATCACCCTTTACTACCCCCATTATTGGACTTGTGGTCCAGCTTTTGACAAGGTTCAAGTTGTGCCGCACTGCATTTAGATCAATTTCCAACCAAGCATCGCGTCTTAAATCGAGGCTCAAGTTTGTTTGCTTTTCGGTCAACATATAGGGTTATTGCTTCAGAGACGGATGAGTTTATGCTAGCATTGCTTTGTTCTAAATTAGTATCACAGGTATCCTTCTGTTCTCATCGGAATCTAAACGGAATCTCTTTCAAGCACAAATGGCATCCCTCAGGAATCCCTTAAGAGTCTTTATCATCAAGATTGGAGTGAATCACCTTGAACAAAGCAGAATTAGTCGACATAGTCGCAAAGAATGCCTCTACTACTAAAAAAGATGCTGAAACAATTATCAATAACATGATGGATACAATTATCAAATCTGTAGCATCCGGTGAAAAAGTTACCCTTGTAGGCTTTGGCACATTTGAAGCCCGTCAAAGAAAAGCAAGACAGGGTCGCAATCCTAAGACAAACGAAGTTTTGCACATACCCGCTAAAAGAGTTCCTGGATTCCGCGTAGGCAAAGAATTCAGCGAAGCAGTGAACAAGAAAAAATAGTTAAGTAAAGGAGAAATTATTTGGATTTGCCCAAAGTGGCGGTTGTAGGTTGTGGAAACTGGGGTAAGAACCTGGTCCGCAATTACGCACATTTAGGTGCCTTGCAAGTAATTTGTGATGCTGATACTGAGCGACTCGACCGCTTGGCGAAAGAGTACAAAGGTATCAGCGTCACTACCGACTTTCAAAAAGTGCTTGATGACAAATCAATCACAGGAGTAGTTATTGCCACTCCTTCCGATACGCATTTTGATGTAGCGAAAAAATCTTTACTCCAGGGCAAACATGTATATGTAGAGAAGCCGCTTGCTCTTGACGTCAAGCACGCAGAAGAACTGGACGAGCTTGCTACAAAACGAAATTTAGTTTTGATGGTTGGACATTTGCTTTTGTACCATCCTGCTGTAAACACGCTCAAAGACTTAATTGCATCTGGCGAGCTTGGCGAATTGCGTTTTGTGCGCTCTGATCGTATGAATTTTAACCAGACAAGACGCGACAGTGTTTTGTGGGACTTGGCTCCGCATGATCTTTCTATGATGAGCTATTTGCTTGATTGCGACGCGCCCGAAGTTACTCGCGTTGGCGGTTGGGATACTCAAGACGACGATACAGTTGATGTTGCCTACCTTGACGTTGCCTTTCCAGTTAAAAGTAACAAGGGGCGCAAGGTAATTCCAGGTCAGGTGCGCAATAGCTGGATCGATCCACAAAAAATTGTACGCCTTACCGTTAACGGTACGCGAAAAACAGCAGTACTCAATGACACCGAAGCCGCGGATAAATTGCAATTGCACTCGCTGTCAAGCAGTGGTCGCATGGTTGTTGAATATCCTGAATATCCAAATTCAGAACCTTTGCATCTTGAGTGCGAACATTTTCTCAACTGCATCCAGACTGGTCAAAGACCGCGCTCCGACGCCAATAACGCCTATCATGTAGTGCGAGTTCTGGCAGACGTTGAAAAGAGATTGATGGCAAGACCTGGTCTTTCTATTTCTAATTCTTCAAAATAAAAAACAACTTTGACCTAAAGTTTGATCTAAGTCATATAATGTCTATGGTCAACGCCTGAATTGCGGGAGTAATTCAGTGGTAGAATGTCTCCTTGCCAAGGAGAATGTCGAGGGTTCGAGCCCCTTCTCCCGCTCCATTTATACGAATGTCAAGTATCGAGTTGCCGCCCAAATCTTGTATTTAGGCGGTATTTAGGTTTTTATATAGGTATATTAATGGGGTCTGATCCTGGGAGAAATGTAATGGGCGACGATAGCTCGAAAGAATCGGAAACTAAGGAATCTCAAGACAAAGGTGCCGATCCTGCAAGCGATCTAGCCATTTTGCCGGTTGTCCCGGGCGCTGAAGGCGAGGCTCAAGCAGAGGCTGGCACGGGCACAGAAGCCGCGCCTGCAACACCTGCAGAACCTGGATTCAAACGCCGTTCGCTCTGGCAGTCGACTGCAGAATCACTCAACTACGTAAATGGCATTGCTCAAGACGAAGCTATTAAGGTGCGCGATAGTGACCGCGCCACGAGCATCGCTTTACTTATAACTTCAATAATTACGCTTGGAGCCATGCTCTGGGAACCTGCAGCACCGCACCGCATGCCACTGTTGCTTGCTTGCGATGCGCTCATTGGCGCTTCGATAATCTTATATTTAGGTAATCGCTTTGGTATTTTGACTACATTCACACCGCGCCAAGCCCTGCTTGCCTGGCAACTTATGACCGGATCAACTTTCCTTGGCATATTCATAACTATCAATTTGGCTCTAATACTTGGTGTAGCGGTCGTTACCACCACACCAATCGAAGGACCCAATTTCTAATAAGAGATTGTTGTAAAAAACCAAAGAAGCTAGAGCACGCTTAGCTTGCGTGTTACAATCGCCGTTTGAATCTGTGTGCGTTTCTGTACAGGCGCTCACTTACGAACGAACTTACGAATATTATTTGGTTTTGGTTGAGGAAATAAAATGAAAGTCTCTGTCGAACAGGAAGGCAAAAACATAGTCCACGTCGAGCTCGAAGTTGAAGCGGAAAGAGCTTCCAGAGCCTACGACACCACATGCCGCGAACTTAGTCAGCATGTAGAAATTCCTGGTTTTCGAAAAGGCAAAGCGCCTAAGAACGTTGTTGAAAAGCGCTTCGGCAAAGAAGTTATCAAAAAAGAAGCATTAGACAGATTAGTCCCAGAACTTTTGCAACAAGCTGTTGCTGACAAAGAATTGGATATCATCACAAATCCCGAAATCGAAGAATGCAAATTCGAAATCGGCGAACCACTAAAACTGAAAGCCAAATTCGAAATCAGACCTGAAGTAAAATTGGGCGATTATTCCACCATCAAAGTAGAAGTGCCTCAAGCCAAAGTGCCAGACGATGCAATGGAAACAGCGCTGGATAAATTAGCTACCCAAAAATCTACTCTTCAGCCTGTAGACAAGCCACAAGTCGAAATGAACGATCACATTTTGCTCGATTTCGAATGTATGGTTGATGGCAAATTGACTGAAGGCGGTAAAGCTGAAGGTCTTACCCTGGAAGTAAAAGAAGGCAACTTTATTCCTGGATTCTGTGAAAAGATGGTCGGACACAAAGCCGGCGATGAATTCGAAGTGGATGTCACTTTCCCTGATGATTACAGAAATCCTAAATTAGCTAGCAAAGATGCCACTTTCAAAGTGAGCCTCAAAGAAATTCGCGCCAAAGTAATTCCATCAATCGACGATGAATTAGCTAAAGCGGTTGGTCATGAGAATCTTGAACAACTCAAAGCCGACATCACCAAGCAAATGGAAGAAGAAGTCGAAACTGAAAATCAATCGCGTGTTCAAAAAGCGGTTGTAGACGCTATCGTCAAATCGGCTCAGGTAGAGATTCCTGAAACAATGGTCGAGCGTGAATACAAACTCTTGATGCAACAAATTCGCTCTTTTGTAGAGCAAAACGGACAAGCTTGGGATGAGTATGAGAAGACTGAAGAACTCAAAGCTCTTGATAAAACCAAACACACCGAAGCTTCGCAAAGAGTCTTGCACAGTCTCGTTTTAGGCGCCGTGGTGCGAGCTGAAAAAATAGATGTAACCCAGGACGAAATTGCATCTAATTTCCTTGAGTTTGCACAACGCAACTACATTCCCCAAGATAAATTCAAAGAAATGGCTGCCAATGAATATTTCATGCGTCAATTGATGGAAGAAGTTCTCACTGGCAAAGTGGTTGATTTCCTTGTAAGCAAAGCAGACGTTACCTACGTTGAAGAGACACCAGAAAACACTCAGGGTCTTGAGCATGTAGAGGCCGCTGCTGAAAAGCCAAAAGAGAAAGCTTCCAAAAAAGAAGCCGTGGCAAAGTCCTAGGCCCCTAAAAAAAATTGAAAGTTTGATAGAATCATCCGTGTCAGAAGTAAGAAAACATCAGGTTTTCAGGAGGCAGTAAATGCAAACACCCAGATCGAAAATCAGCCCACTCGATGTCTGGAGTTCAAGTTACACACCATATTTGAGTTCACCTCAAATTGAAGCAATTTATCCTCCAACCGTTATCGAAACGACATCACGTGGAGAGCGTGCGTTCGATATCTTCTCGCGTCTATTGCGCGATCGTATTATCTTCTTGGGTACACCAATCGATGATACAGTCGCAAACTTGGTTGTAGCTCAGCTCTTGCTTTGCGAATCAGACGACCCAGATAAAGACATCAAACTGTATATCAACTCGCCTGGTGGCTCGGTTACAGCCGGTCTTGCCATTTATGACACTATGATGCACATTCGCTCAGAAGTATGCACCATATGTATTGGACAAGCAGCCAGTATGGGCGCGTTTCTTTTGTCAGCAGGTGCCAAAGGCAAGCGTATTGCATTGCCTCACTCCAGAATCTTGATTCACCAACCACTTGGTGGCGCTCAAGGTCAAGCTACAGATATCGAAATTCAAGCTCGCGAGATTCTCAGAATCAAGCGCTTGTTGAACGAACTGATGGCTAAACACACTGGCAAATCGGTCAAAACAATCGAAAAAGACACAGACCGCGACAATATCATGACTGCTGAAGAAGCCAAAGAATATGGCTTGGTAGACCAGGTTATTGAGCAGTTAAAAGATGCTCCAAATTTAGCCGCCGTTTAAGTCTGTAGTTTTAATCATATCGATACTCGCACTACCTTTTTTGGGGCTAGTGCGAGTATGAGTGAAGGCTATATCCAGAATAATGCGTTAAGAACAGTCCCATAAGTCTAGCTTTGGCAAAAACTTAAGTGCTAATCTGGCGCATTTAGTTGTACGATATATCTATTCCATTGGAATACCCGGTCATTTAACTAGTTTGAGAGAAACATGGCTAAACAAACTGACAATCGTCTGAAGTGTTCGTTTTGTGGCAAAAGCCAAGATCAGGTCAAAAAGCTGATCGCTGGTCCAGGTGTATATATCTGCGACGAGTGCGTGGACCTTTGCAATGAAATTCTGGATGAAGAGCTTTTCGAAGCTGGTGGAACGCCTGCCACTGGCACCCCTGCTGCAGCTCAGCCCGAAACGCCTGAGGCAAAGCCAATAAGTATTCCCAAGCCACACAAAATCAAAGAGCATTTAGACATGCACATTGTGGGGCAAGCTCAAGCCAAGAAAGTACTCAGCGTTGCCGTGTACAACCACTATAAGCGCATCACGCATAATTCAGAACAACCAGATCAAGTAGAGATTCAAAAAGCAAACATCCTTTTAATAGGACCAACTGGTAGTGGCAAAACTCTTCTGGCGCATACGCTGGCGCGCATGCTTGATGTGCCGTTCGTGATGGCTGATGCCACGACGTTGACTGAAGCTGGTTATGTTGGCGAAGACGTTGAAAATATTCTGCTTCGCTTGTATCAAGCTGCAGACTACGACATTAAACGTGCTGAGCGCGGAATCATATATATAGACGAAATAGACAAAATTTCACGCAAGTCTGAAAACACGTCAATTACTCGTGATGTATCGGGTGAAGGCGTACAGCAGGCGCTTTTGAAAATGATTGAAGGCACTGTAGCCAATGTGCCACCCCAAGGTGGAAGAAAGCACCCGCACCAGGAATTTATTCAAATAAACACAGGCAACATCTTGTTTATTTGCGGTGGGGCATTTGTTGGACTGGATAAAATCGTTGAAAATCGCGTAAGCCCTAGCCGCAACATCGGCTTTGGTACAGAGCGTCCACTAAGTGGAATGGAGCGCGAGACAAAAGCTAGTAAGATTCTTGTAGACACTTCGCCTGATGACTTAATCAGATTTGGTCTCATTCCTGAATTTGTAGGACGTATTCCAGTTATTGCAGTACTTGAGCAACTTGATCAAGAAGCTCTTATGCGTATTTTGGTCGAGCCAAAGAATGCTTTGCTCAAGCAGTACAAGCAATTGCTTCACTTAGACAACGTAGAATTGGACTTCGAAGATGACGCCATCCAGGCGATTGCTCAAGAAGCGTTAAAACGTAAGACCGGGGCACGCGCTCTGCGATCTATTGTTGAGGAAGTCATGCTAGAAATTATGTATGAAGTTCCCTCGCGTGACGACATCACAGTTTGCAAGATAACCAAAGATCTCGTAGACAAGCGCTCTACAGCAGAGCTATTAGAGATGCCGAAACCGAAAATAAAAGGCGAGAAGGCGTCTTAGATTCACATTTAGTGAGTCAAAGTACAGAGCAGTGAGCCTATCCAGAGAATTTTTTCCGCTTATTCCTTTACGGGATGTAGTCGTTTTTCCTCAAATGGTAACGCCTCTCTTTGTCAGTAGGGCGCGATCTATAGTTGCACTTGAAAATGCTTTGATGCGCGAAGACCGACTTGTAGTCTTAGTGGCGCAAAAAGATGCTGAGTGCGAAGACCCTGCCTACGACGATATGTACAAAATTGGCACGCTTGCCGAAGTGATGCAAATGCTCAAGTTGCCCGATGGCACAGTGAAAGTACTGGTCGAAGGATCGTGTCGGGTAGAAATTTCTGATTTTCGCGACGAAGAGCAAATGTTCTCAGTGCAAGTTGAAGAGCGTCCTGAGACTCTTCGAGACGATTTAGCTACAAAAACTTTGATTAGACTATCTGTCGAAAAGTTCGAACAATACGTAAAATCAACTAAGAAAATAAATCCGGAATCATTACTTGCCGTGTCTGGAATCGGACAGCCAGGGCGTCTTGCCGATATTATCGCCACTTATCTGGGACTTGAAATTGGCGAGCGTCAACGTTGTCTTGAAATTTCTGAATCAACAGAGCGACTCGAATACATAGGACAGCTCTTGTCTCGCGAGTTAGAGCTTGCAGAACTCGAGCAAAAAATTCACGACAAAGTCAGATTCAATCTAGAAAAAACTCAGCGCGAATATTTCTTGCGCGAGAAAATGAAGATTATTCAAGACGAGCTCAACCAAGATGGTGAGGCTACTGGCGAGATTGCAGAATACAGACAAAAAATTATCAAATGCAAAATCAAAGGCGTTGCTTTAGAAAAAGCCACTAAAGAATTACAGCGTCTGGAAAAAATGATGCCGCAATCGGCTGAGGCTGCCGTTATTCGCACTTATCTAGATACGCTTGTTTCATTGCCCTGGGCTAAGCGATCTAAAGAAATAATCGATTTAAAAGTCGCACAAAAAACCTTGGACGAAGACCACTATGGACTTGAGAAAGTAAAAGAGCGCATATTAGAGTATCTTGCCGTGCGCAAATTATCTAAACAGCCGCAAGGGACTATTTTGTGTTTAGTCGGACCGCCAGGTGTTGGTAAAACCAGTTTGGCTAAGTCTATTGCCAAAGCAATGAACCGTAAGTTTGCTCGCATATCTTTAGGTGGTGTCAGTGACGAAGCAGAGATTCGCGGTCACAGACGGACCTATATTGGGGCAATGCCTGGACGTATTATTCAAGCCATAAAACAATCTGGTACCAAGAACCCGGTTATTTTACTCGACGAAATAGAAAAAATGACTCGCTCATACATGGGCGATCCCACTGCTGCGATGCTTGAAGTGTTAGACCCAGACCAGAATGAAAGTTTTGCCGATCACTATTTAGATGCGCCATTTAGTTTGCGCGAGATAGTATTCATTGGCACAGCAAACGCTTTAGATTATGTGCCGCGACCGCTTCTAGATAGACTTGAGATTATTCAAGTTTCTGGTTATACAGAAGAAGAAAAGGTCTCTATCACTAATTTGCACATCATTCCAAAGACGCTTGAAAAGCACGGTTTGACCTCCAAGCAATTAAAAATTCAAAGCGACGCAGTATCTAAAATTATTCAAGAATACACACGCGAAGCTGGAGTGAGAAACCTTGAGCGGGCTTTGGCCACTATTTGTCGCAAAGTGGCCACTCAAATAGTTGCAGGACGAGAAAAATCAGTAGTAGTTGCACCAAATATGGTGACCAAATATCTTGGCGCTCCAAAAATAGTGCGCGAAAAAGACAGTGACATAGCAGACATCGGCATCGTAAACGGTCTTGCCTGGACCGAAACTGGTGGTGAAACTCTCATAGTCGAAGTAAACACGATGCCAGGAAAAGGCAATTTGCAACTAACTGGTCAACTGGGCGACATCATGAAAGAGTCTGCTCATGCCGCTTTTAGTTATATCAAGTCGCATGCAGCAAACTTGGGTGTTGATCCTTCCTTTCAAGAAAAAATGGATGTACACATTCACATTCCAGAAGGTGCGATTCCAAAAGACGGACCTAGTGCTGGTACTGCTTTGTGTATAGCTTTGATTTCTGCCATTTCAAAACGACCTGTTTCTGCCGGAATTGCAATGACCGGCGAAATAACATTGCGCGGGCGCGTACTGCCAATTGGCGGACTGAAAGAAAAATTGCTTGCCGCACTTCGAGCGGGCATTAAGACAGTCATTTTTCCTGCAGGAAACTCCAAAGATTTAGACGAAATTCCAAAATACGTTAAAGATAAGCTCAATCTCATTGCCGCTGCGCATATGGACGAAATTTTTGGCATTGCCCTTGCTTCGATGGGCAAAATTTCCAAAAATTCAAAAAATTCAAAAAATTCAAACGGAAACAATGGTCATCACGGCAAGAATGGAAAAATTGAAGTTTCCAAGAAGAAGGCGCAAGTTAAAGCGCCTGTTAAAGTTGCGGTCAAAGCTTCGGCAAAAACGAAATCAATGCCTAAAGTGAAAACACAGACCAAATCGAAACCTTCACCAAAGAGCAAATCGCGTCGCTCAAAATAGTCTTCTACAAAGCCAGCACCCAGTGCTTGACAGCCGGTTTCAAAGCACTCTAAAAACCGGCAAGAATAGTGAAGAAATATAGTTCACATTGTTTTCGTTGGTATCATTTTAAAACCCTTAAAAGGGCACTTTTGCGCGCCAGTTGGCTTAAATGCAGCTTATGCAAAAGGTGCCACTTAGTTTCGGGTGCGCCCACAATAAAAAGCAGGTGTAACTGACATGGCAGTAAAAACAATGAACAAATCAAAAGAGTATTTGGAAAGAGACGAAAAATACGTCAACCAGGTTCTGGCACGTTATTCTCCGACCGTTATAGAGCGCGGGCAAGGCACCTACCTCTACAACATGGAAGGCGAGAAGTTTCTTGATTTCGGTTGCGGCATCGCTGTCACCAACATCGGTCACTGCCATCCCAAAGTTGTTGAAGCAATTCAAAAGCAAGCTGAAAAACTACTCCACGTCTCAGTTACAGCCTACCACCCCAATTATATTGACCTTGCCGAAAAGCTAGTTGAAATCACACCTAAATCTTTGGATTCAGTATTCTTGACCAATAGTGGTGCAGAAGCTGTCGAAGGCGCAATCAAAATGGCTCGCTACGTCACCGGACGTCCTGCCATCATCAATTTCCGCGGTAGTTTCCACGGTCGCACTTATTTGTGCGCATCGCTTACAACTTCCAAACTTTATTACAGAGATATGGGCGAGCCGCTTGCTCCCTCAATTCACACTGTACCGTTTCCATACGAATATCAAATGGGCAAATCGGCTGAAGAAGCGATGGAAGAAACTTTCGAATACATCGACATGCTCTTTCACCAATTCGTTAATCCAAAACAAATTGCCGCTTTCCTCATCGAGCCAGTCTTGGGCGAAGGTGGATACGTTGCAGCTCCTAAAGGCTTCTTGAGCCGCTTGAAAAAACTAGCTCAAGAACACGGAATTTTGCTAATTGCAGACGAAGTCCAAACCGGATTTGGTCGCTCAGGCAAAATGTTCGCTGTTGAACACGACAATGTCGAGCCAGATATCATGACCATGGCAAAAGGCATTGCTGCTGGTATGCCACTTGCAGCCTTTATCTCTAGAAAAGAGCTAACAAGCAAATGGCCAGCAGCAAGACACGGCACCACTTATGGTGGCAATCCAGTATCCTGTGCAGCAGCTTTAGCTAATATTCAAGTTATCCAAGAAGAAAAGCTCGTAGAGCGCGCTGCCGAAACCGGTGCTCGAATGCTCAAGCGCTTGAAAAAATTCGCTGAAGGCAAAAAACACATCGCCGAAGTGCGTGGATTGGGCATGCTCATTGGTATCGAATTCAAAAACGAGCAAGGCAAGCCTTGCAAAGATTGGGCAGAGAAAGTTGCTCAACGTTGCTTGGAGCAAAAAATGATCGTTTTGACCTGCGGTCAACAAGGTCAAGTTATTCGCTTGATTCCACCACTGAATATTTCGCCCGCAGAAGAAGAAGAAGCCATGACCATTTTGGAAAAGGCGTTGAGCTAAACTCACAAATATTTAGGTAGAAAAAGAAATGACAAAGACACTCGAAAAAGCTAAAACCAGCCAAGATGTTCATCACAACTTCATCGGCGGAGAATGGGTCAAGTCCGAATCGGGCAAGACATTTAAATCACTAAGTCCTGCCAATAACGAAATTGTGGTCGGACAATTCGCCGACTCAAACGCAGCAGACGTCAAAAAAGCAGTCGATGCCGCTGAGAAAGCATTTCCAGAATGGAAAAAAACACCAGCTCCTGAGCGCGCTGAAATTCTCTTCAAAGCAGCACATCTGTTAGAAGAGCGCAAAGAAGAAATTGCCCGCAACATGACTATCGAGATGGGCAAAGTTTTCAAAGAAGCCAAAGGCGATGTTCAAGAAGCAATCGACATGGCTAAGTACGCAGCCGGAGAAGGTCGCCGCATGTGGGGTCAGACCGTTCCATCCGAATTGCGCAACAAATTCGCTATGTCAGTCCGCCAACCAATGGGTGTAGTCGGAGTCATCACTCCCTGGAATTTTCCAGTAGCAATTCCAAGTTGGAAAATGCTTCCTGCCTTGGTTTCAGGAAACACAATCGTTTTCAAACCAGCGCCTGAAACACCATTTGTTGCAATGCAGTTTGTGCAAATTTTGCAAGAAGCGGGTTTGCCCAAAGGTGTAGTTAACTTCGTTACAGGTGGCGGTCCAGAAGTGGGCATGCCAATTGTAGAAGACCCACGCGTGAGAGCTATTTCTATCACTGGCTCATCGGTTACCGGACGCAAAGTTGCCGGTCGCTGTGGCGAGTTGATGAAGAAAATATCTTGCGAGCTTGGTGGCAAAAACGCCATCTGCTTAATGGACGACGGCGATGTCGATCTTGCTATCGACGGCGCACTCTGGGGCGGCTTTGGTACAAGCGGCCAGCGTTGCACAGCTACAAGTAGAGTAATTGTCCATAAAAAACAATATCAAAATTTCATCGATGGTTTCCTTGCCCGCGCCAAAGCTCTTAAAATCGGCGACGGTCTTGATACCACAGTTGATGTCGGTCCTGTTGTAAGCAAAAAACAGCTTGAAATGATCAATGGCTATGTCAAAGTAGGCAAAGACGAGAAAGCTAAACTATTGCTTGGCGGCGAAATCATGACCGAAGGCGACTTTGCAAAAGGCTGTTTCCACCAGCCCACCATCTTTGGTGAATGCAACGCCAAAATGCGCATTGCTCAAGAAGAAATATTCGGACCAGTCGTTGCAGTCATTCCGGTGGACAGCTTCCAGGAAGCCATCGAAGTGGCAAACGGCACCGAATATGGTTTATCCCTTTCGATGTACACAAGAGACGTCAACCGCGCCTTTTCTGCCATCGAAGAGTTTGAATCGGGAATCGTGTATATCAACGCCCCCACAATCGGCGCTGAAATTCAACTTCCCTTTGGCGGTATCAAGCAGACCGGCAACGGTCATCGCGAAGCCGGCATCACAGGCATTGAGCAATTCACCGAATGGAAATCCGTATATGTAGATTACTCTGGCACTTTGCAAAGAGCCCAGATTGATAACTACGGCGGCTAAATTTAGTCTTTTGATCCCAACCTTTTGTTCAGAGTAAAAAACGTAAACTGGAGAAAATAAAATGGACTTCGATTTCACACCAGAGCAAATCGCAATTCGCAAACACATGAGAGAGTTTGCTGAGCGCGAAATCGCTCCCAAAGCACAAATGAACGACCGCGAATGCAAATTCGACTGGGAAATCACCAAAAAAATCTTCAAAGAAGGTTTCCTTGGTTGCCCCGTTCCAGAAAAATACGGCGGTCTTGGTCTAGATTATGTCGCTTACGGCTTGATGACTGAAGAAGTCAACCGCGTTTGCTCCTCGACAAGAACTCTCTTCTCAGTTCAAACATCGCTTGTGGCTCTGACCATCTTGCGCTGGGGCACCGAAGAGCAGAAAAAACATTTGCTTCCCAAACTTTGCACAGGCGAATTTATCGGTTGCTACGGTCTGACCGAGCCAGAAGCTGGCTCCGATGCTGCTAACCAACAAACCAAAGCTGTCAAAGACGGCGATGACTATTTGCTTAGCGGTCAAAAGACCTGGATCTCATGCGGATCTATCGCAACCCACGCTCTGGTATTCGCAACTATCGATCCCAAGCTTGGTCACAAAGGTATCACTTGCTTCATCGTCGACACCAAGTCAAAAGGCTTCACCGCCCGCGCCATCAAAGGCAAATTGGGTCTTCGTTCTTCCGACACATCCGAACTTTTCTTGGATGAAGTCCGCGTGCCTAAAGAAAATATACTGGGTGAAGTCGGTCAAGGATTCAAAATTGCAATGTCAGCCCTCGATAACGGTCGCTTCTCAGTAGCAGCCGGTGCCGTAGGTCTGGTACAAGGCTGTATCGATGCTTGTACTCAATACGCAATGCAACGCAAAACATTCGGCGAGCCTATCGGCAAGCACCAACAAGTGCAAGCCATGATCGCTGACATGGTCTGCGACGCTGAAGCTGGACGTCTCTTGTATCTCAGAGCCGCTCACTTGAAAAACAAAGACGTGCGCAACACTCTTGAAACATCGCTTGCTAAGCTCTTCTGCGGCGAAGCTGCCAACCGCGCCGGACACAACGCCGTGCAAATCTTTGGTGGCTACGGCTACTCAGATGAGTATCCAGTCGAGCGTTATTTCCGCGATGCCAAAGTATTGAATATATACGAAGGCACCCGCGAAATTCAGCGCATAATCATTGCTCAAGACGCGCTCGGTATCCGCTCCGCTAACGGCGATGCCAACAAAGGCGTCAGCAACAAAACAGCCCTGGCTGCCGTTCACTAAGCAGTGAACCTAGAGAGCTAAGACCAATCGATCATAATGGGCGATAAGTTTACGATGAAAATCTGACTTATCGCCTTTTACTAATCTATAAATAGGAATTCGAAATTGACTTCGCAAGTAAACCAAAATCCAGGCTCCGAAAATGAAGTTACTCCAGAGCAACCAAATCCACCAATTCGCTTTGAGTTAATTCCAGAGCAACTCTTTGTCACCGTTAGCTTAAACGAAGTACAACAAGGCGAATTATCTTTTGATTGTTGGACTTTCATCTCAGAGGGTCTGCAATCGCTTGGACAAAAAGAATTAGTCTTTATTCTGGAAAAGAAAAACGACGAAGCCGACAACGCTTATCCGACTATGGTTTTAAATCTAGTTGCCACCATGTGGAATCGTGCTCAAAATGGCATTCTCACAAACGAAGGCGAAATCTTAGAAATAGGCGATACAGGATTTATCGAAGCACAATTTGCAGCCGTTGCATTTCAACATCCATTTGGTTTAACTGGTCTTGGAAAAGAAGACTTGTATTTAATTACAAATTTGTTGACCAAAGAAGAAACCGAAGTTGCAAAACAATTTGGTTTATCTAGAGTAATCGCGCTGCAAGGATTTAAATATAATCACTTTCCTTCGCCTCCCTGGATTGTGCGCGACCGCGACTCTGTCGTAAACGAAGAACAGAAGCTCGAAATGCTCAAAAGCATCGTTGCCAAAGTTCCATTCTTCCATGTGCGTGGATTTAGATTGACTCTAACAGCAGACACTATTCGTTTAGAATGTCGCAAAGATCAAAAAGAATTGCTCAAAGAAACATTGAAGCAATTGCCGATGGAAGCACCATTTGCGATATCGAGCGAGATTTGCTACGACTCAGACGCAATATTGACCTGGCAACAAGACATGACTCAAGGTCCAACAGCTATCTCTAAACCGGGTGCTCAAGGCGGTCCAGATGCAATCATGAGTGGATGTTTTATGGCAGTGATACCAGAGCAGGAAGCTAATAGTCTGCAAGTATTAGAAGACGGATTTCTTCTTTCACTCGAAACCAAAAAGTGGGAACAAATTCGCAATTACATGTTGACTGGCAAGAACGGCTCAGTATCGATGACTCCAGGCGACGGCAAATGTGTTGTTGATTGGTATGAGCCAGCCGATGTAGTGAATGAATTGCGTTTGAAAGTGCTCGAACTACTTCCGACATTGGAAAACGAAGAA
>CAZSHS010000057.1:0-17519 GCA_964606665.1 uncultured Candidatus Obscuribacterales bacterium
GAGCGCGGACTGCAACCTCCCCCCGGTCAAGCCACAATCGAAGCGCTTGCTCTAGTTCTAGAAGAAGACAAAGATGTTTTGCTTGCACTTGCAGGTAAAGTATCTGACGATTTGAGTAAAATCATTCAGAAAAGACCAAAGTTGTTTGCGAGTTTGATTCGCGAACTAAAAGACATGCCCGACAAGGCGGTATTACGCCTGGTGCGCGAAGTGCGCGATGGTGATTGGTAAATGAAGAGGATGTTTACTTATGATTGAACTGAGTTACGACGACCTTGTTTTTACCTTTTACAATGTGCATTCAGAAGCGCGCTTAAATATTTCATTTAGACGAACCATGCGCCTACCAGACGATGTAAAACTGAACGCCGCACCCCCTTCGTTCAATCGCTTTCCCCTTGTAGACATCGATGGATACAAAGATAGAGTCCCGTCTCGATGGGTAGAACAGGGCGGCATCATGCTTCCAATGTATCAATCAGAAGCGTTATACCTGAGTTTTTCAAGCAGTGTTGATCCCAGAAGAATTAGCTCTTATCCCTTTGCAATAAAAGTGTGCGCAGGAAAAATAAATGCACTGACTGGACTCGAGGATCACAAAGGTCTGCAGTCGCCCCCGCAGAATTATCTAGTTTTCCCAAAACAGTCATGGCTAGATGGATTTTGCATAGACAAGGGTCGAGTCAGACAGTTTGTTGCAAAGAAATTGCAGTTTGCAAATACAGACAACAAACAAAGTATCGAAACTGAAGATCTTGAAGGATTGCACATTTCAGTATTTCCAATGAAAGCCGGCCGCTTTGAGGAGCTTTATCCAAAATCAGACAAAATTGTTCAAAATAATTATTCAAATCTATGGGGTGGAGGCTCAGCTCAACCGATGGGTATCGCGCCTGGAGGAAAGATCAAACAAGAGATTTATCGCGATGAATTTGGAGCGCAGAACTGGGACCTAGAAAATGGAAGCAAATGTTTTGTTCATATTACAGATGCGCAAAGCTGGACTGAAATTACCGGTCAAAATCCTCCACAAGAACCGTTTTCGGCAGAGCGATACAGACAAAGCGGACTGCCTTGGCTCGACATTTACGAGTACGAATTAAATGCTATGAAAAATTCGTTCAAACGAAATAAGTAGGCCTAGTCTGCATCAAGCAAAGATATAACGACAATTTACAAGGGAAGGAGAATTTTTATGATTGAGATAAATGGTAACGACCTCGTATTTTCGTTCCACAACGTGCACCCTTGTGCAAAACTAAATATTTCCTTTCAGCGCACACTGCGCATTCCAGATGACGATCGTACTTATCCTCTGCCACCAGGTCTTGGAACCTTTCCTCTTGTGCACGTGGACGATTTTGAAAAAAACGTTCCAAGGTCCTGGATTAAACATGGTGGCATCATTTTGCCCATGTATCAATCAGAAGCTATGTGGATTCATTTCAACGGACATTTTGAGCTTGGAAGACCTAGCGCTTATCCGTTCGCGATAAAAATCTGTACCGGAAAAATCAATGCCGTAACTGGAGAAGAGTACAAAAGCGGTCTTAAGAAGAATCCGCAAGACTATGTTGTTTCGCCAAAACAACCGTGGCTCGACGGCTACTGCATCAAGAAAGGCGAAATCAGACAATTCGTTGCTATGCCACTTGGAGAAGGTTACACAGCAGAAGAACAAATTACTGGCGAAGCCGAACACGGTGGTTTGCAAATCACAGTATATCCAATGAAAGGCAGTCGTTATGACAGCTTATTTCCTAAAAGCGAAATCAACTTGATGAGCGATCGCAGCTTGAGCACTGGGTCCTGGGGCGCAATGCCGGCGATGTGCATGGCGCCACCATCTGGAGGAGGATACGAGACAGCTCAGGTAGAAGAAATGGGACTTGCACCTGGCGGCAAAATGAAACAAGAAATCTATAACGATGATTTTAAAATTGACGACTGGGATCTCGAAAATGGCAGTCGCTGCTTTGTACATATTACAAATTCGACCACCTGGGCAGAAATCACAGGAAAATTGCCGCCGCACCTGCCTCCATCTGCTAAAGATTATACTTATGCAGGATTGCCGTGGTTCGATTATTATGATGCAGACTCTAAAGCTATAAAAGGGTCCGCTAAATTATCAAAGTTAGAAAGTGTGCAAAAAATGAGTGCAGCAAAAGGCGAGCCAATTTCTAACGATTCTTTTTCAACTCAAGAGCTTGTAATCCCGATAAAGAAAAATCCAAAACAGGTCAGAGAGGGCGATTTTTAAGTGCAGTCAAGAAAAGGAAGTCTTGTCAAATTCTTTCTTGTATTAACCATCCTCTTAGCGAGTGCCTCGGCATACTATTTTCTTTTCACCACTACGCCTCGATTCGAAGGTAAAGTCAATGCCTCATTTTCTCCGAACTTTCGTTGCAAAGCTTTGTACAAACTAAATAACGAAGCTCTTGCCCTTACAAATATCTATTATCAAATAAACCCAGACACACTCTCGTGCAAAACGTTCGATGCTGTCACTGATAGCATTCAGACTTTGTGTACAACTCCTGACGGAAAACACCTATTTGCTCTAGCGCTGGAATCTGAATTGCCTTACTTTTTCGATATTTTCGAAGGCGGCAAACAAAAACTGATACCTCTACCTCACTCAGCCAAATACAATACTGAAATTTTGTATTCAGTTCTGGTTTGTGACAATGAACGCGTAGTGTTAATCAATCCCAAATGGATGTACACATGGAAAATAAAAGAGATTCACGACAAACCAGCCTTTGAATTTGAGAATCAAAATGCTACCGGTTGCGAATATTCATGTTTTGCTATGCGCCAAAACAAACTCTATGTAGGCGAAGACCGCGAGCATTACGGAGGCAAACTAATTTGCATAGACCTCGATAATGGCAAATTCGAAACATTGCTCGATAAGTCGGTTGTTGACCTTCAATTTGATCAAAATGGTACTTTGTGGACTATAAACAAATTACCAAACGGAGATCCAGGAAAAATTTGCACAGTAGATCCCAAAAGCAATCAGCTAAAAGTAATAACATCTATTACAAGACCCGACCCCGATAAAAACGAAGCGAAAGTCGCTTTCAACTGGGATTTTCCTGTTACGCAATTTCAGAAACTATACTTGAGCGAACAAAATCAACTTATGGTGGCAACCGATTCGCAAGGATTTTTCCAATTCGATCAAGGAAATGCAAAATGGAAAAGAGTCGGTCCAGATAAAATATTCGGACTCGATGCTTTTGAAAAAATACTTCCACTAAAAAACAACAAAGTGCTTGTTGCAGGTCATATCGACAACGAATGTACGTTTATGGTCTTTGATTTCAGCACCAATACTTATAAACTACTTGCAGGCGATCCCAACCAGGTCAAAGAAAGATAATGGCGCTACCGGCAGTGAAAATAGCACTTGCCTCTACTGCACTTCACTGCGCCATTGCTCTTGGTCCGCTTTTGATTTATGGAATCTGCAAAAAATCCAAAGCAATCATTCTTGCGTCAATTACAGTTTTTGCTCTCGACTTGATGCAAGCAGGAATTCTTTTTTCTGCCATTCCTTATCCAAGTGTCATGGCAAACCTGCATTACAACTGGTTTCAGAAAGCTCTCGTTTTTTTAGTTTGTATGTTCATAATCTGGCGATCGAAAAAAGCAACAGAATGTGGATTGACCGTTCCCGAAAAGCCATCAGGTTTTGGTCTAGCCTTGCTTATAGGAGCGTTATTTGCAGGTCTCGATTTATTTTTGAACCAAGTAGACCCAATGAAAGTAGATCGCGAAACAGTTTTTTTTCAACTGACCATGCCTGGTCTAGAAGAAGAAATATTGTATCGAGGTTTAATGCTTTATTTTCTCGATAAGGCTCTTGGCACAAATTGGAAATTCATGAAAGTGCAGTTTGGGTGGGGAGCTATCATCACATCGGCACTATTTGCTCTGGGACATTTGATGATATTTGACACCAGTTTTCAAATACAAATTGACCCAAGCCTGATTGCCTGGGTCAATCAATTCTTTTTTGCCCTGGTTATGTGCTGGCTGCGATATTACACAAAAAGCGTGTGGACCGCAGTGTTAGCACACAACCTGGACAACGGTCTAATGGCCCTTAAGCTGTACGCAACTCAGTGAGTTCTTTCATCAAGCGCAACATTGTGTTTTGTGCACGTTGCGCCACATATGGATTTTCATCCTCTGCCAGTACACGAAGGGTAGCAAGCGGGACTGTATAACTTTCAGCCAATCGCATGCGAACATCAGGACTTGGATCTCTCACTAGTTTCCAAATAGTTTTAAGCGAAGCATTTATATTTTCTGCTACAGCAGCTCTCACCTGGGAATTTTCATGATTAGCTAATCTTGAAAGCGTGGTCGAATGAGAGCGCGGATGCTCTGCAATACGCTCTAAAAGCGAGGGAGGTGCTTCGCGACTCAAATGATCTAGCACTGGAGGCGGAGTATTGGGATTTATTGCCAACAACCAACGAATTCTTGCCGCCTCAAGTGCGACATGAGCTTTTGCCATCTCGCGCTTTTCTTGTTTTGCAAAGGCTGCTTCTTTTTCCATTTCGGGAATTTCTTCCCCCTCTTTATTGCACAGTAACACTTTCAGCGCCTCCCTTATTTGATGCTCAGGTCTATCCCATTTAAATGAATAGGCGAATGACAGATCGAATTGCTCGAATTCATTATTTGAAGCATTTTTACCTTCAGCTTCATCGCTAAAGGCACGTTCTAAAGTCATCTGGGTGCCCTATCAATATTTTTTTGGAACTGCCTTTGTTCCCCCACTTTTAAATGTCCACAAAGGCCTAATCTGAGACGTATAAACTATTATCCCAAGGAGCTTGACAGCCCAAGACTAGGGAATCCTATATTTAAGTATGGGTAAACCCTATAAAATGCTGTATAGCTGATACTGTCCCGTTTTTCATACAATGCTCATCCCTTCAATGGGTGATTGGCACTAAAAGTGATACCACTTGTAAGGGATAAAAGCTCTCTATCAGAGATTTTGTATAGGTTTGGCTAGATAGAAATATAGGGTGTCGTCAATGTCCCAAAGAACCAAGCGTTCTAAGATAATGGTATCAGTTGAATCGCTAAGAAAGAGTTCAGACTATTGGGAGTGAAGGTAGATCGTAAGCATGCCATAGGCAAATAGAGAGATTCTTGAAAAACCTAATCAAGTCCAACAAGACAATCTCAAATGACGATTACTACCTTCCCCTAATAGATTTCAAATAGCTTCAGAGCTGATTTTGCCATGATCAAAAAAGGAATTCGGACCAATCACCGAATTCCTTTTTATTTGTGCGTGTTAAAATGACCTCGATGAAAAATAGCACTATTTATCCAGGTCTTGCGATGGCATTAATGCTTTGTTGCCAACAACAATCCAATGCTCAGTTGCCGCCAACTAATTGGAAACAAAAATCTACTTCAATTAAAAATGAGACGCTTGACGTAAACCCTCTCAGAGGTAAACCGCCATTAACTGTCACTTTGAATGGTCCGCAAGAACTGGTTTCAAGAATGAGACAGGGAAGAAATACCCAAGCACTGTTCGATAAAAGCTATTCTTTCACCTGGGGAGACGGGCATACAATGCTGGATCCAAACAAACCGCAATCAGTTACACATACATACCATAAACCAGGTACATATTATGTAGGCGCAACTATTTTCAAGCCTACAGACAATGATTCTATGAGGAGTAGTTACCAGGGCGCTACTACGGTAGTTGTAGAAGGGAGTGGAAGCAGCGCCGCCAGAAAAAATACAGACCCTTTTGCGGCTAATCTCCAATTGCCACCTAAATATGTACGACTCGAAAAACGATCCAAAGGAAACCCAAACACTATAAAACTTTGGCTAACTGTAAAAGTTCCACCCAACTTCGAATGTTGTATAGACTGGGGCGATGGTACCATCGAACAAAGAGAAGCGCCGCCCAGAACCGCAAGTTCAGCCACGCAATTACATGCGACCACTAAATCCATTTCGCATACATATAAGAAGAAGGGCAGATACAGAGTTCGCCTGAAAACGAATAATGACGAGCCAAGCAAGAAAGCACGCGACGTCCTTTATTACGAGTGCTTCGATATATCCATCTGATACATCGTGGTGATTCCCGCACGCAATCAAGCTTGAAGCGTACTTCTCCCATTGATACAGACTGGTTGAATATCTAAACTGCAATTATGAAGTGTTTGCAATGGAATCAACCGATGAAAACAAAAGTACTACTGGCTAGCTTAATTGTTGCAGCATTTATTGCAGCACCAAAAGCCATGGCACAAGAATTTGACGGCAATTATTCTAACGATTACTCACACGATGCAGCAGACGAAATGGCAATGCGCAGCGCACAGTACGCAAGTCAATTTTGCTCCGCTAATGTCAATCCACAGTGGCAAAGTCAGCCTATCTATGAGCAGAATTTGCAACAAATGCAACCAGCTCAAGCTTTTGAAATGAGCGCCACAACTAATTCACAAATGCCTCAACAAATGCAAAATAATGCCACTCCAGGTGTAAGTGAATGGCAAACACAAGTTCCGCCAGAAGTAATGCAACAGATGCAAAACCAAATGCAGCCTCAAACTGCACAATGCGCTCCTATCAGTCCTGAGCAACAAGCAATGTTTAACGAGACTCTAGAAGCAGCTAACCGTCAGTCTTATCACAATGGCGGCAATGGCACTGGAAATGGAAACAAAAAGTTTAGGGGAGCCATGAGCTCTGTAGGTAGCGCCGTTGGATCGGTAATGAAAGGGGGCATGGGGGTTGCAGTACCGACGGGTACTGCGATAGGCACCTATTTCTTAATGAAGGCAGCGTTTGGACCGCTCGCCAATCCGTATATGATGACGCTACCTATGACTCAGGCATTGATGATGCGAGCCATAATGCACTGAAATGATTACAGAAAAAGCTTAGATTCAACCCTCTGAAGTTCAGAGGGTTTTCTTTTGCAAGATAAAAAGACAGTCCTGCGGAAGAAATCAACTGAAGAGGGTTGACAGATTACAAGTTTAGACTTAGTCTAATTACAGAGGACGATTTAAATGCACGATATTAATGCCGAAGAATTATTGCTGAAAAAGGGTGTCAAACCGACCCCCCAAAGAGTCGTAATTACTCAGTATTTGCTTTCGACTCATTCGCATCCAACTGCAGATGAGATCTTGGACGAGGTAAAAAATGCTCTTCCTGTCTCTCTTTCCAGAGCGACTGTCTACAACACCCTGAAAACGCTGGTCGAAGCCGGTGTAATACAGGAAGTTGTGACAGAACCAGGAAGAAGTCGATATGACGCCAATGTCTCTGACCATCACCATTTCGTAGACACCCAAACAGGCGCAGTTTTCGACATTCCAGCCGAAGTTATTACTCCAGTAAGAGCAACCCTGGACGAACGATTCAAAGTCGACGGTTACAAAGTGGTGTTCTTTGGAAGACGCCAGGACTGAGTATTTTTTTGTCACGAGCTTAGACTAATTCTACTATTAGATTAATTATAAAAGGAGAAATGAAATGGATAACGGAAATAACAGTGAAAACAAACAGTTAAATGACACCAAAACCAAAGAAAACTTGATGGCAGCTTTTGCTGGCGAGTCCATGGCTAATCGTAAGTATTTGTATTTCGCCAAAGTGGCACGCAAACTTGGTAATGAAGAAATCGCTGCCTTGTTTGAAGAAACTGCTCATCAAGAGACGGGACATGCTTTCTCCCATCTGGAGCTTGTTTATCCATCCGGCACTTTGACTATTGAAAAATTGCTTGAGCTGGCAATCGAGGGTGAACTATATGAAACTAATCAGATGTATCCTGAATTTCAGAAAGTGGCACTTGAAGAGGGGAATCATGAGGCTGTTGCCGAGTTCAAAGAACAGGGTGCCGAATCCAAACAGCATGCCGACATCTTTATGCAAGCCGCTAAAAGATTCAAGGCGCTTGCTATGGTGGAAAAATTCCACGCTAATAGATATCAGCATGCGCTGGATAAAGTACAAGGCAGTAAGCAAAAATCCGCCTAAAGTAAATCCAAGAGCGGTAGAAACTAAGGATACAATTGTATTTTGATTGCTACCGCTTTTTTATGGACTCACTTGTGACGAAAAAACTCTGCAAACTGGCATTTTCCATACTGATGGCATTGAGCCTTCAAATTTCTACAGTCACGACTTCAGTATTGGCCCAGGAGTCTATATCTAAAGCATTACTTGAAGCTGGTGATAAAGCGCTAGGTCTTGGACAGTTCAAAGAGGCTGAAAAAAAGTTGCGCTTGGCTCTTAAAGAAGCTGAATCAGCTCAAAGTGCCGATGTTGAACTTATCTTGCGCAAGCTTGTTAGCGCCCTTGAAGCGCAAGGACGAATAAGCGACGCAGTCTTGCTTCAAGAGAAGCTTTGCGCAATGGACAAAGAGAACAAAAATACCACTCAGTTGTTAGCCGATCTTTCTAGTTTGGCGTCTAATTTGAAAGAGAAAGAAGATTTTGACGAGGCTCTTTTAAAGTACAACGAAGCATTGAGTGCCCTTGAAAGCAAAAATCTGCCTAAGACATTCAATAAAGACGAAGCCAAAATTACTCTTGGTTTGAATATTTCAAACCTCTATCTTGAGCAAGCCAATTTAGACAAAGCTGTTGCATCGGCCAAATCAGCTTTGACACTGGCCGAAAAGCTTGAACAAACAGATTTGAAAAACAAATCGCAAATAGAGTGTCTTGATGCTCTGGGTCATATTTATATTCGTCAAGCTGGATTTGATCAAGCTGAAAGCTGCTTACAAAAAGCACTTTCACTGTGCAATGAAAAAACACAACCACGCGACAAAGCTCATATAATTTTGGGACTAGCACGCTGCAAATTCGAACAGGGCGATTTTTCAAATGCAGAAAAACTCTGTACGCAAGCCCTAGAACAAGATGATACCAAGTTAAAAACTGAAGCCATGTATCTGCTAGTCAACTTGAAAGAAGAGGAAGGCAAATTACCCGACGCCATAAAAATCCTTGAAAAATGCCAGTCTATGCAAGAAAAGATTTATGGAAGAGAAAGCCCAGTACTTGCTGTTTGTTTAAGAAAGTTGGCGCAAGCACTAATTGATTCAAATGCTTACGACCGCGCCGAATCACTCTTGAATCGAGCAATTGCAATAGACAAAAAAGATCAAGGAAATGTTCATACCGCTTTTGATTTAAATACGCTTGGAATGCTTTATTTGCGTCAGGGCAAATATGCTCAAGCCGAAGTACCATATAAAGCGGCACTAGAACTGGCTCAATTAAAATTAGGACAAGGCCATCCTGATGTTGCTGCTTGCTTGAATAATCTTGCATGGTTGGCATCTAATCAAAATAAGCTAGATGAAGCACAAAGCTTAATCGAGCGTGGATTGGCTATTCGCCTTGAAACACTTGGCGAAAATCATCCTGTTTATGCGCGGAATTTAGCTAACCTCGCCAGAATAATGATAGACAAAAAAAACTATCCAGGAGCAATCGAAAATTTAGAGAAAGCACTCGAAATTCAAAGAAGCGCTCTTGGAGCTGAGCATCAAGACACAATCAATTCTCTATCAGAACTTGCTGAAGTTCTGTATTTATCTAAAAATTATCCTCAAGCTGAAGAAAATTTTCGCTCGCTTTTAGAAATAGACCAAAAGCTGGAAGGCGAAAAAAGCGCTAAAGTGGCTTGGGATATGGAGTATCTTGGCAAATCGTTAGCTGCGCAGAACAAAACTGACGAAGCAAAAACACTTATTGCCAGCTCAAAAAACATTAAAGCAGCGCTACCTGGATTTGTTGCTGATACTAGCCTTGGCAATCCTGAAGAAAGTCGCGGTATCTACAAAGAAAATATCACCTCACAAAAACTTCCACTGCGTCCAGTATCTGACAAATGGGCATTGGTTGTAGGTGTAAGTAATTTCAAAGACAGTTCGATAAATTTGCAATACGCAGCAAAAGACGCCACTGATTTTTATAATTACTTAGTTAACGAAGCTCATTTTGCCCCAGATCATGTGAAATTGCTTTTGGACAAAAACGCCACACGCGAAAATATCGTAAGCAATCTTGGTGAAAAATGGCTAGCAAAAGTAGCTAACAAAGACGATCTGGTGGTTATTTATCTATCAAGTCATGGAACTTCTTCTCGCAAAGAAATTGGCGACACCAATTTTATTGTGGCTTATGAAACCAATCTAGAAAATGTCATTTTTACAGGCATTTCAATGCAATCCTTCACCACTGGTATAAGCGACTTAATCAAGTCAGACAGAGTGGTCGTAGTGATGGACGTTTGTCATGGCGGTGCGGTTAGAAGAGGCGCAGATCTAGACAACATTGCCACCAAATCTGATACTCCACCTCGCATTGCCATGTCACAAATTTCAACTATGCCAAACGGCATGAAAGGTCTAATAAGAAGTCCCGAGTTAAGTGGCAAATCAATGGGAAATATGGTGGGCAAAGGACAGATTGTGCTTGCATCAAGCGAAGCGGATCAAGTTTCGTGGGAATCTACTAATTATCCAAACGGAGTCTTTACTCGTCGTTTGATTGAAGGTCTTCGTCAAAAAGGTGAAAAGACCACGGTGCTTGAAGCATTTTCTTATATGCGTCAAAAAGTGGAACAAGAAGTGCTCAAAGATCGCTCCGAAATCCAAACACCAATTGCGGTGACAAAATCCTGGCAGGGATCAGATGTACCTCTTGCCATCAAATGTACTAACCCGAAAAAACCCTAGTTTGCTAGAATCTAAATTCCAAATTTAAAAAGTCCCGTTCTTAAGTAAGAGGTCATACTGTTGAAATTCGCTTTCAAAAAATTGTCGGTTCTCATGGCTTTTTCTATTGTGCTTTCATCAAGCGCGAGCATGGACGCCAAAAACAAGAAAGAAGAAAACCGCCCTCCAAGCGTCGCACGTCAACTTTCTGGAGAACCTGTTAAGTTGCTTGAGAGCATGCCACCATTTATGGTATGGCGAGCTGAAAAGCCCAAAGGCAATTTGATTTGTTTGCACGAACTTGGCATGTACAACGGCGTTTTTGAAGATCTCGGCAAAAGTTTGAGCAAAGAAGGTTATACGGTCTATTCAATGGACTTGCGCGGATTTGGCGGTTGGAACGACGCTAAATATGGCAAAGAAGGCCGGATGGATCTCAAAAACACGCTATCTGACATCAAAGCAGCAGCCGAAGAATTAAAAAAACGCGAGCCCGATACAAAAGTATTCTTGCTTGGCGAAGCTATGGGTGGTGCGCTTGTACTTGAAGCGGCAGCCAAATTCAAAGATCTGATTGCCGGAATTATTTCGTCCGCTCCAGGCGGCGAACATTTTGGCACGCTCAATAATTACACTTCTGTAGGCACTCGTTTCATTGCTGGTAACAAACGCTTTAGCAAAGGCGGACAGCTAGTCGAGCTAGGAACCCCGAAAAAAGAATTGCAAGAATCGCTTAAGCAAGATCCGAAAATCAGATTAGATTTAGAGCCACGCGAGCTTATGGCTTGCCAATTTTATATGTACAAAACTAAAAAATTTGCACGTCAAATAGCAAGCACGCCCGTATTAATAGTCCAGGGGCAAAAGGATGGCGAGTCGAGACCTGAAGGTGCAAGAAAAATCTATGACAAACTCGCCACCAAAGACAAGCAATATCTAGATTTGCCTAACGGTGACCACTATGTGTTCGAAGACACTAATGTCGCTCAGGATGCAATGCAAGCCACTATTGCATGGCTGGATAAACGCTCAGGTTCAAGCTCGAACTAACTACTTCTTAGGCTCTTCCGCGTTTTCCGCTTTAGGCTCATCTGCAGCATTGAGCTTCTCTTCTTCAATTTGTTCATCCTCTGTTGGAGTATAGGGCTCTTGATAGGCAGGTTTGTTTAATGGCTGCAATCGGGCTGCAGTTTCAAACTCAGCAAAAGCTTCCTCGGCATTTCCCATTCGATAGAGAATTTCAGAAAGTACTTCGTGAATCTCAGGTACAGACTCACGTTTTTTAGCTGCTTCTTCTAAATGTTCTTTGGCTTCTTTCAGCCTGTTTACACAGATAAGCAGTTTGCCCAATCTGATTCTCAGTGGAATATCAGTGGGCTTGGCCGCCACCTTTTTGCGCATATCAGTGATAGCTGACTCAATCAATCCGCCATTTTTATCGATATCGGCTTTGATATCAGGCGAGTAATCCATTTTGTCTTGCTCTAAGTTGCAACCCTTAATGAATTCGTCATAGCCTTTTTTCTGATCGCCACTTACGGCTTTTGCAATACCAATACGCTTTATGATGCGAGGATCTTCACTTTTTAATTTCAGACAGTCTTCATAAAGCTTGATGGCGAGCTTGGTTTGCTCTTCAGCCAAATAAACATCCGCCAGTTCCAGGCGAGGTTCAACCCAATTAGGATCGGTCTCTTCGGTCAATTTGAGCAAGTCTTCGTATTGCTGAATTGATTCTTTAATCATTCCCCGCTTGAACAACTGGCGAGCATAATTCAGCCTAACCCATTTGTTTTGAGGAGCAAGAGCTTGCGAACGCTCAAGCAATGCAAATCCTTTCCAAGAATCTCGAATATTTCCAAGACTGGTCAGCACATTGCCTGCCGCCATCAACTTTCGCACATTCTGGCGGTCAGCCTTGCGATCTGCCACTGACCAGGCCTCCGCTGAAGCTGCAGTTATTTTTCCAGCCTCAAAACTCTTCAAAGGTTCCATGGCTGATACTTCTTTTAGCAATTTGTCTGTATTGAGGGTGGGGTCTTCTTTGACCACCACTTTTGGCGCTTCTTTTGTACTGGATTGAGGTGCTGCTCCCCTTGATTTAACCGGTACCGAAATCGGCTTCACCACGGTATAAGCAAACAGTCCCCCGGCGACTAAAGCCGCAAGGAGTTGCGGACAAAGCAATTCTTTGACCACATTCACTTTGTTGCCCTCTTCCATGCTCACTTGAGCTTTGGAATCAGGTTTTTTGAAATCAGGGTTTGGTACTTGACCTTCAGTCACAAAAGAAACTCCTCTTTGTCCAGAAAATATATCAGTTATTAACCATTCATTTCCCCTTAAGGAAGAATTCCAGACACTTGAGTTCTAAGATTGAGCCACTCTATAAAAAAGTTATCAAGCGAGGCTTTCTGACTAACGTGTCGTTGCAGGCGTGTTCGCAGAGATTGACAAAGCCTTAGTAAACCAGTGAGATAACGGCTCAAAGCTGGATCATCGATGGCATTGGATCCGATAATTGATAGCTCGAGCATGACTAGGCGGTCAAGAGGATCTAAATTGTCATCTAGCTCGTCGTCTAAGTCTGGTTTGGTCATGGCTGTGTAGAGCAAGTTAGACACCTCTAGTGCTTCCTCGCGAGTCACCATATGTGTATGCATGTTACGTTTTTTAGCCCATTGAAAAAAGGCAAGTTTGGACCATTTGGCATAGGCAATATCGCTTTCGACCTGTTTGCTATCCGGCTTCACCATGAGCATTGATGCTTGCTTTTGAACTAGTGGCACTTCCTGACTTCGACTTGTAATAGTGGGTAACACAAGCTCTTTGCTGCGAGCGGCAAGCAAAAAAATGCAGCGATTCTTTGGCTCTTCAATAGTTTTGAGCAATGAGTTAGCAGCAGGGCGATGGAAAACATCTTGAGCAGCGTTGGCAAGCCATACTACTCTAAAAAAGGGAGAGGTCTTAGACAATTCAAAAGCCAGTTCCCGAGCCTTTTCAACCGGTATTTTGGAATTTGGATTATTGGGATCCAACGGCAGTAATTGAAGATAAGCTTGAGGATGCCGCTCCTGACTTATAAGTCGGCAATTCTGGCAATAATTGGCGCTTTCAGGACCGTGACGCAAGAAACAAAATGCCCCACTGTGCTCACTTGCACCACTTGCAGTATTAAGACAATTAAGAATGCAAGCAAGCTCAAGAGCCAGTTCAATCTTGTCGCTATGATTGGAACCAGTTAATAGATAGGCGTTTGCAAGCTTTCCACTATCTAGCGCACTCGAAATAAGCGAAACAGCCAGGGGTTGTTTTTGACTAATATGAGGAGAAAAATGTGACTTCACGGGCGATACCACATCAAGGTCAATCTATAATAATTTTGTGCCTGTCTTTGCAAGGATACTAAAGGAAGAATCGCCTTTTTCTAAGTAAAGTTAACTTAGATATTCTTCTAAATAAGCTTCATTCAATTGACAGCTCTTGGCGAGACGCCTACACTAACTTGGTTTTGAGCAAACATAGGATTTATAACCTTGGCAAACGTAGTTGTTGTGGGCGCACAATTCGGCGATGAAGGAAAGGCAAAAGTGACCGACCTTCTGGCTATGAACGCAGATGTTGTGGTCAGATATCAGGGCGGCGCCAATGCCGGACACACCGTCGTAGTAGGTAATGAGACTTACAAGTTTCATTTGATTCCATCTGGCATCGTCTACAAAGGCAAACAGTGCATTCTGGGACCCGGCATGGTTATAGACCCCAAAGCGTTCTTGACTGAAATGCAAGCTCTAATGGACCGTGGACTCGATGATTCCAACTTAAAAATGTCCACAGCCGCACACGTGACAATGCCTTATCACTTGATGATAGACGCAGCCGAAGAAGAAAGCCGTGGCGACAAGAAAATCGGAACCACCAAGCGTGGCATCGGTCCCACTTACGCTGACAAATGTGCCAGAACCGGCATTCGGGTTGAAGATTTACTCAACCCAACAGTACTTCAAGAAAAATTGGAATGGATGGTTCCTCGCAAGAACGTTTTGTTCGAACGCATGTACAACCTGCCCCAATTAGACGTCAAACAGATACTAGAAGAATATCTAGAGTATGGAAAGAAAATCAAAAAGTACGTTTGTGATACATCAGCTCTAATTTTCGAAGCTGTAGGCGATCGCAAAAACATCTTGTTTGAAGGTGCTCAAGGCACTTTGCTCGATCTTGATCATGGTACTTATCCATATGTGACCAGCTCAAGTCCTTCCGCAGGCGGTGCTTGCGTGGGTGCTGGAATTGGTCCTACAATCGTAGACCGCGTAATTGGCGTATCCAAAGCATATATGACACGTGTTGGTGAAGGATATTTCCCCACTGAATTGTTTGGGGAAGAAGGCGATCGCATTCGCGAAATTGGAGCGGAAGTAGGAGTGACCACTGGGCGTCCGCGTCGTTGTGGCTGGTTCGATGCCGTTCTTGGACGTTATGCCGTTCGCATTAATGGTCTTGATTGTCTTGCCATCACAAAAATGGACGTACTCGACAGCTTTGACGAAATCCAAGTATGTGTCGAATACAGAAATAAGGAAACCGGCAAAGTCTACAAAGACCTTCCAAGTATCGGCGCAATGTTCGCCCAAATGGAGCCCGTCTACAAAACACTTAAGGGCTGGAAACAATCTACAGTAAATTGCCGCAAATTCAGCGAATTGCCTGATGCAGCCCAGAAATATCTGGAATTCATCGAGCAAGAATTGGATGCTCCAATTGCTATCGTGAGTGTAGGACCAAAACGCGACAATACAATCATTATTGAAGATCCAATTCACGGACCTAAAAGAGTGCTCAGTAAAGCTGTTCCTGCTTAGGCGAGGCGGCAAACCACAAAAGCAATTGAGCCCAGAAGCTTTGCAGGCTGCGCTTTAACTTGGCTGAAGAGTCGTTTTGCTTTACTTCTAGTCGATTGATTCCAGCTTGAGCTGCGACATTGAGCGGATCCAAAATCAAAATTTTTGAATAAATTGTCTGGGCTTGTGCGTAATCGTGCAACGAATGCTCAAGTACGTATGCAAGTTTTTTCAAACCTTCAACCGAATCGGGTTCCAGAGCAAGATAGTCCTCTATCACTTTGCAGGCTTCTTTAGGTTTGTAAGTCAACTGATAAGTATCAGCTAATTCCAGCAGCCACTGGCGCTCAGTTGGCTTGAGTCTGATTGCGCGCTTTAGATAAAAGCAAGCTAGCTCCATCTTGTCATTACTCTTATTAACCAGATAAGCAAGATGCAACACTTCGGGTTCATTTTCATTCTTTTGGAGCAACTCTTTCATGCGAGAATTAGCCTCGCCATAATAAGTGTTTGCCATTAGAGCAAGTATCAAAATCTCTTGCACTTTTATATTGCAAGGGTCTAGAGCAAAGGCTTGTCTAGCCATACTAAGTGCTGCATCGCTACTGAAATTCTCTAGATGTAAGCGCGCCAGTTCTACCAAAATAACCTGGTCTTTTGCGTTTAGTTTGCGCGCCTTTTCAAACTCAATTAAAGCAAGCATTTTTTGCCCCATTTTGAGATAAAGAAAAGCAGACAGAATCAAAAGAGAGGCATTCGAGTTATTCTTTGCAACGAGCAAGTCTAGCTCCTGGCGGGCTTTGTTAAATTGGGCCTTGCGCTCAAGTGCCTGAATGTTTTCTATTTCTTTGCTCAAATCTGCAACTGGAGCCGCACAAGCCAAACTGAATGAGCTTAATTGCAAAGCAAATACTAGAAATATAGAAATTGATTTCTTCATTGTTTTAGATCGAGCCTGGTTAGCTTATCATAAGAGAATGTCCGATTCTTCTAACTTGAATGACCAAAAACCAGATAAGTCGACCCTTTACGTGGCTATATCTACGCTTGCCTTAGGAGTGCTGGTCGTTTTTTATATGCAGGTCTTGAGCAAAGTAAGCCAGACTCAAATAAAAGAAGATCCACTCGACCAAACGGCAAAACTGGTATCACATAAATTATCCGTTCAAAAAATACACAGTCAAACATTTGGCGATTTGACTTTGACAGATTTGGACGAACTGAAAGCAGCGATTAAAAATGCGTATATCTTTGCTCAATCGACCAATCAAGCATCGGCAATAGACAAACTTGTTTTGCTCGACCTAGACGAATTAGATGAGCTTGAAAAAGCCCTTGCGCAAAATATGCAACATGCAATCAGTGAAAATGGTGGCATCACAAAATATGCAATCGACCAATTCAAATTGAGATTGCCTGCTCAAAGTCGCTTGTATAGTTTAAAAATATCTTTTGGCTCAGGTAAGGAAAAAGATCAATGCGTATCAAACATCAAAACAGCCCAAAGCGAGCAACAAAGCTCCTTTTGTCAGTCGGGATTTTACAAAACCAATTTTCCAATCGAACTTAAAACTGCAAGCGGTGAGCGACAACTTTTTTTCCACAAACATTATGATAAAACTGAAATTTTCAAGCCCGACGAATTCGTTTATGTCACACCAGATGTAGTACCGTCATCTATTTTTATTGAAGCAGTAATCGAACAAAGCGATAACACTAAAGCAACCAGACGAATCATCAAGCAAACCTGTGCCACAATTGGACTTTGCGCTAATAAAAAACCTCGCTTATGCTTTGCATTCAGATTTCCACAGGGTATTTGGCAATCTTTCAAACCGATTGACTTACTTGATTCCAAAACCTGGACCAAAAATGGAGAGTGGTATCAGGCAGCAAATGGACCTGTACCAGGCAGAGGTAA
>CAZSHS010000058.1:0-14821 GCA_964606665.1 uncultured Candidatus Obscuribacterales bacterium
TGCTCTATCTGGGCGGCATGTGCCTGATGCTGTGGAACACCGTGATGACCGTTGTGGCTGGCCGTGCGGTCACCACCCCGATTCCTCAGCCTGCTCACGCCTGAACAAGGAGAACAACATGGTAGCAGCAAAGAAAAAGGGATCCAAAGCCGGTTCCGCCAAAAAAGCCGCCAAGGCTAAGGCACCCGCAGCTAAGAAACCCTCACACAGCATGGCAAAAGCTAAAAAGCCAGTGAAAACTGTGCGCACAGCAGCCCGCGCCAAAGCTGGAAGCGACGAGTACATGAGCTATAGCGGCAAATTTACCGTTCGCCTGCCTCGCTCCCTCCACCAAGCCCTTGTGGCTCGTGCCGAAAGAGAAGGCGTCAGCCTCAACCTCTTCGTCACCAACGCTCTTTCAAGAACCGTAGCCACACCAGGCAAACGCTAATCTGAAAAAGTAATCGGACAAAAGTAAAGGGGATGCTTAATGCGTCCCCTTTTCTGATTTTTTGTTAATGGAGCGGGAGCTATCAATCGCATGATCATTCGGCGATTCTTAAATATCGATAAGATATGCTCTTGAGAAACCTTATAATTCTTCCCTTTTAGACGTGGGAGCATGTCAGGTACACTGCCTGCATTCGTTATCCCGGTAAAAAGGAAGCCCAAAGCACTTATGGTGACAAATATTCCAGTGCTCAATTTGGTGGACCAATACAAAGAGGTCCAATCCGTTCTGGAGCAAAACGTTCTAAATGTACTTAGAAGTGGACACTACATTTTAGGTGAGTACGGAACACGGCTCGAAAATGAAGTTGCTGCCATCTGTCAGGCCAAATACGGCATCGGCGTAGCAAACGGTACAGACGCCCTGGTTCTGGCCATGATGGCACTAGATATCACCGCCGGTGACGAAGTCATCACCACACCATTTACTTTTGCAGCTACCGTCGAAGCAATTCTTCTTCGTGGTGGCAAACCTGTTTTCGTCGACATCGACCCGGTAACATTCAATATAGATGTATCCAAAATAGAAGCGGCAATCACACCCAAAACCAAAGTGATACTGCCGGTGCACCTATATGGAATGCCCTGCAACATGCCGGCCATTATGGAAATAGCTAAGAAGCACAACTTGCGCGTGGTCGAAGACAACGCACAAGGTATTGGCGCCACAGTTGACGGAAAAGCTACCGGTAGCTACGGCGACCTGGCTTGTATCAGCTTCTACCCCACCAAAAACCTTGGTGCTGCCGGTGATGCCGGTATGGTAGTGGCAAACGACGAAAGCTTAGCCAAACGAGTCAAAACCATTCGCGCTCACGGCTCAGTCGAGCGTTATTATCATGACGAACTTGGCGTCAACAGTCGTCTTGATGAAATTCAAGCGGCAGTCTTGATGTCCAAAGTAAGTTTCCTCAAAAAATGGAACGAGCGTCGCAATCAGATTGCCAATCTCTACAATGAATGCTTGAAAGATTGCCCCAATGTCCAAACACCTTACATTCCAGCGACTGATTCAGGCATTACACATGTATGGCATCAGTACACCATCCGTGTGGCCCATGGTCGTCAGCACTTAATTGATAATCTGAAAAAACGCGGTATTGGTTCGATGTGTTATTACCCCGTTCCTCTCCACACTCAAAAAGCTTTTGATCTGGGCTACAAACTGGGTGACTTCCCGCTTGCAGAAAAAGCTGCCGCAGAGGTTCTTTCACTGCCAATGTATCCTGAGTTGACTGATAGTCAAGCCATGACAGTGGCACGCGCGGTGCAAGAAGTAATGGCGGAAGTCACAATGGTTTCCAGAGTGGCTACACCAGTTGTCACCCAAAGTTAAATGAGCATTGCACAATCTTCCATAGTCAGTGAAAGCGCTTCCATCGGTCGCTCTGTCACGATTGGACCTGGCGCAATAATTTACGATGGAGCCAAAATTGGTGACAATGTAAAAATAGAAGCTCAAGCAATAATCTACGAGAACGTAGAAATCGGAAACGACAGTTATGTCGGAGCGCAATGCATCATCGGTGAGCGCTTGTATGCTTATCTAAAAGATCCTGCAAACTACAATAATCCTGTGACCAAAATTGGCGCCCGAAGCACTATCCGCTCAGGCACTATTTTGTATGCCAATACAAGTTATGGCGAAGGATTTCAAACTGGACATCGTGCCGTTATTCGCGAAAATAGCCACTTTGGTGTCAATTGTAGTTTTGGTACTAATTCACAATCTGATGGCGAAATCAAAATTGGCGACAATTGCAGATTTCACAACAATGTATTCATCGCCACTTTCACTACTTGCGAAGACAACGTACATTTCTATCCGATGTCCTGCACCGTAGACAGCATGCACCCACCATGTCAAAAAGGACGCGAAGGTCCTTATCTTGAAAGTGGTGTCATAGTTGGTGCCAAGGTTTTGATTCTTCCCCGCGTGCGCGTGGCGAAGAACTGCGTCATTGCAGGGGCTTCGGTGGTGACACACAATACTAAGCCCGGCATGGTTTTAGTTGGCGCACCGGCTAAAGAAATCAAAAAGCGCGATGAAATTCGCTGCCATTTAGAAGACCGCCCCGCCTACGAGGTGGCGCTGGAGTCTTGAACAGAGCAGGCGGACTTGTTCTAGGTTTGATCTGCCTCATTACAGCGGCTTCCTACAGTCCTATCTTGTTCAATTTTTTTGTGGGCGATGACTTCGTCCATCTAATTTGGCTCAAGCGTGCAATGGTCGAGCCAGAGCTTATTTTGCGCAATTTCCATACCTCGTGGCTGCAATTGACCACAACCGCTTTTTATCGTCCTTTGATTTCTGTTTTTCTCTCATGGGACTATTTTTTATGGAAAACAAACGCTATCGGTTTTCATATAACCAATCTCGTTTTTCATGTAGTCGCCACTATCGGCGTCTATTTTGTTGCTCAAGGTCTGGTTGAAGAGCTGGTTCCCCCGTCTAAAAAGGAAGCGGAGAAAGATCTTAAAAAGGGCATGGACCCAGAAAGTCTTCGCAACTGGATACCTGCTTTCTCTGCCACTATATTTGGTGTCTATCCGCTTCATCCCGAAGCTGTCTCCTGGATAACTGGTCGTGTAGACGTAGTAGCCACAGCGTTCTATATGCTAAGTTTCTGGGCTTATCTTGAATATCGCAAACTAAAAGAAATCGGTACACTGGTCACAATGTGCGTGTGTATGATTCTTGCCTTCTTCTCTAAAGAAATGGCATTTACACTGCCAATTGTAATCACCGCTTTTGAACTTTTCGCCACTCCAAAATCAGAATGGAAAACTCGCCTCAAGCCCGTTCTATTGCTCTGGGGCATTCTGGTAGCGTTTCTTGCTCTGCGCTCGTTTGCGCTTGGAACAGTGGTTGGCGGCTACGACAATTCTTTTCTTCCCACAGACTGGAAAGCTCAATTCAGACAATGGTGGCAAGGTGCGTACATGTTTCTGGTTCCGCTCAACAAAACGATAGTGGAAAATTCCAAATGGATGAAAGTCATCTGGGTGGTTTTTATGCTGCCTATGTTGGGTTCGGCAATTTACACGACAATAAGCTCAGCGCGCTGGCGTAAGTTACTTCTCTTTTGCTTTTCTTTCCTGCTAATTGCATTTGCACCGGTCTTCAAGCTTTTTACTATTGGCGACGATTTGCAAAGCAGCAGGCTAGCTTATTTGCCCTCAGCCGCCTTCAGTATCCTACTTGCCGTCGCATGTATCAGTGCACCTGTTTTAGGGCGCTCTAAAAGGCGTATAGCCGGCGCATTTTCAATATTCAGTCTAGTCTGCCTTTGTTTCAATAACTCAGCCTGGGTCGATGCTGGCGAAACAGTCAACAGTATTCGCAAAGAGCTAAACGCCCTTTATTCGGGACCAATCAAAAATGATCCCCAGGTTCTGATTTTGTCTCTTCCAGACAACATAAATGGCGCATATGCTTGCCGCAATGCGCTCGATGGTATGACCAAATCTCCCCAACTCTGCCGCGATATTCACAACTGTCTTGCGTTAGAAAATTACGAGCCCATAATACCATTTGGTTTTCTCAAGCATTCTTTGTTTAATGCCAAAAACGAAGTGAGCATTTATCGATGGAATCAAGACAGTCGCAAACTAAGCAAAGTTGTGATTCCCCAAGATGAAACGCCATATGAACGGACTTTTGAACACGACGATTTGCGCGACATAATGGAAGCAAATCCAGTCGAGCACGCTCAAAGTAAATGGAACACAGACGGCTCGCTCGAATTTGAATCGGCAACAAGAAAAAGTCCTAAGCTCTTTATGTCAGTCGCCATCCCATGTTTCAAGACAGACATACTTTCGATGGAGGTGACAAACTTTGCAAGCGAGACACCAAAAGGTCCGGCTTGTCTTCTATTCAGAAATAATTTGGCATCAAGCTTCGATGATTCTGTAAGCTCCTGCGCATCGCTTGTATCGGGAACGCAAACTCTTTATTTCACTTTGACTAACATGCCGCAATGGACACTTGGTGGCACTTGCCGCGAGATATCAATTCAGTTTCCGCGCAAATCACATTTGATGATAAACAAAGTATCTTTCATGGCTAAAGAAAAAATGATGCCCGCCTTGAATTTCGAGAATTCAGGATTCATGGGCAGTAAAGGCTATTTGCATATAAGCAAAACCGACCCAGCCAAAGATCTTTTAGTCGATGCGCAATCCATGCCAGGTGCTTCTAAAGTAATTGTCGAAATTGCACAACCAAATAGATATTTTGAAAGCCAGAATACAGCCGCTTCTTCGCCAAGCTCTCTTGTGATGAAAACTATTGATGCTAAATTGAGTGATACCATAAAGTTAGAGCGTAGTCTTTTTCCAAGCGTAGGCATCTATCAAGTGCGCGCATATGGAATTGACGCCAAGGGCAACAAGATTGGGCTTGCAAGCGATCACATCGTAGTGGCAGTGGACTCATGAAATGGCTAGAAACCCGGCTGCAGAAAAACGCTATAGAATCACAATCAAGGTTCTAGGTGTTCTTGCTATCTTTTTTTGCTGCTTCCTATTTCACGAAGCAACAATTTATGTGGGTCTTGATGAGTCGATCGGAAATCACTCAAACATTTATAAGAAAACAGGCAGACCAAACGCTTGGGAAAAATTTTGGGGTGAAAGGGCGTTGGAATCTTGGAAATATCCCTGGTTAAGTCAGAAAGATTTAGCTATAGATTTAGTAAAAGGTGAATCGTTAATAGGTTTGACCGATACTCAAGTTTTGGAAAAGCTGGGAAATCCTTCTTCCTCGCCTAACTATTTTAGGATTGAGTATGAGTTGCCGCTGACCGGAGGCGAAAGCGTCTGTAATCTTTGTGTAGAATTCGATCATAGTACCAAATTGGTAATTCATTCTTACATTGAAACTGGACACTGAAAATGCCTGAATAAGTCGAAAAGGATAAAGTTATGCTTGCACCAAATCGAACGTGGTTCTGGCAGAAAATTCTCGGCGTTTTGCATATGAGCAAAGAAGATCCAAGTAAAGAGCTTTCTGTAAACGCAGAGAAAATGCCAGGCGCCACCAAAGTGGTGCTTGAAATAGCGCAACCAAACAGATATTTCGAAAGCTAGAATACGCAGGACTCTTCGCCGAGTGCACTTGTTATGAAAACAATCGATGCTAAGATAATAGATACAGTGAGGCTCGATTGTTCTATGTTTCCCAGTGTGGGAATCTATCAGGTTCGCGCTTACGGCATCGATGCAAAAGTCCACAAGATTGGGCTTGCAAGCGATCACATAGTAGTGGCAGTGGATTCGTAATTCTGGATTCAGGTAATGGCTAAAATAAAACGATCCAGGATTTGGATAAATCTTTTAGGTGTTCTCGCCATATTTTTTTGTTTTAACATGTTTCGTTCTTCAACCAAACTAGTGGGTCTGACCAACGATCCCCCGACTCACTCATATATTATGTCTAGAAAGTCCAGTTCTTGGGACATTTTCTGTGGCGAGAGAGCCTTGAACTTATGGAAGTATTTTTCAAGAAATGAAGATTTGGCTATAGCCTTGGTAAAAGGAAAAACGTTGATTAGATTGAAGAAGGCAGATGTTCTCGAAAAAATAGGTGTGCCAGAAGGTGGAAATGCTAATTCAAATTGGTGGTTCTATTTTCTAGAGTGGAGTAGTTTCGAGTACGGAAGTCATCTAAACATATATTTCGATGAGAACGATGTTGTCACCAGCACTTCGTTTTACGTAAACCCGTAAGCAATACAGTTATCTCATTGGATTTTTACCAATGCACGGACTTTTTTGTGAGTACGACTTGCTTTCCACAAATCCACTTCGTTTTGAAGATTAAGCCAAAATTGTGGGGTCGTATTGAAGGCATCAGCTAAAACCATAGCTGTTTCTGATGAAATTCCTAGTCTGCCATTCACTATGTCACTTACTTTGGGCTGAGTCCAGCCGGTGTGCTGAGCAAAAGCAGTCTGACTAATCCCTAATGGATCCAAAAATTCTTCTTTCAAAATCTGGCCTGGACTGGTTGGCTGGCGAAGCATTTTCTTTCTTATCATAATTTTCCCAGCGATAATCTGTTATTTCTAAATCATGAGCACCGTCTGAATCTTATCGAGAAATTATTCTCCATTGGTAGTTGCCACTTGTGGTGTATTAGTCTTTTAGATCGTGTTTTAAAGTCTTGAAGCTTTTAATCGCCATTCTAGGGCTTCTTTTATACAGGTATATCATATAATAGTATAATAAGAATGGTTTTGTTTTGGAATTGTTGTTTCGTGCGAATTAATCGCTTAATTTGAAGTTTTCTGAGGTAAGTAACCTTAAACCTGGGCAGGATTAGAGTATGGAAGACAAAAAATGCTGTGATGCTTATTGGATAAAGCAATTAGCTCAATCGGCATTGTCTCAGCATGAAGCTGAGCAGAAAGCCTGGATGGCTCAGCACTCGCAAAACGACAAAGACTGTTCCGACTGGATGGATAAGTTATTCGAGCATATGGTCTCGTTTGGCGACCAGTTCAATGAGATGACCTCGGATATTTCCAAACATGTAGACTGGGAGACTCCTGCCTTTCATCACGTAGACTGCAATGATGTTTTGCAGGAGTGCGATAAGCCGCCAGGTGAGCGTGTTTATGCAGGGCATTTGACTTTCTTGCGATGGGCTTTGCTGATGCGTGGCTACAGTCATGAGATTCAAGTCTATATTATTCCGTCAAATATGCTTCTGGAAATGAGTATCGGTACTTTCGACAGCAGAATCTATCCGCCTATTGTGCGAATTAAGTTTCATCCCAATTCCACCGAAAAAGCTCACCTGAGATATAGCGAAGGGGCCGAGTCGCTCGACAAAGAAATTAATTCTCACGCCCTGCTAGAGCTTGCAAAGGCGTTCTTTTCTGCCTTGGTGGAAAAAGGGCGAAGCTGAGCCTGCACAATTAATTATGTATTTCGATTAAATGTAAGAGAATCGAAGTATGTTCAAATTCCCCCTGTCTCCTATCAAACCTGTGCGAGCATATTTCACGCTTGCAATAGCCGCTATGGCTCTGGGATTCGCTACAGGCAAGCCCATTTCCAATGAGGCAGTGCTTTTTTATTGTAGTAATTTTGAGGCGGCTCCAAGCTTTTCGGAGCCTGTTAGCAGTTCATATCGTTGGGTCCAGCAGGCTTTTTACGATCTGAAAAGAGGTAAGGGTGGAGACAAGTCTCTTAAATTGCAGAAGCTTCTTGGCATAAAGCAAGATAAGTTGCTAATCGACGCGTATTTCAACTATCCCAACGACTATGCTGACTTCGGAAATCAAACATTGGTTCAAATTGACGGAACCATGCTTGATCTCTCACGCCCAAATATGCCAGAGATGAAAGTAGTTTTTCAATTCTCGTTCAAGAAAGAAAGCGAATTCTTTCAGATGCAAGACGTAGAAATTCTAACGCTTGGTGAGTGCAATAAACTCAATCATTTCGCATCATTACTATCTAGTAGTGGGCCAGATGAAGTGGTATCACGCAACAGAAAAACAATGAAATATGTTCGATATTCAGATGCATGGTCGCACTTTAATAAGACACGCTCTCATGAAGAATTCAATCGAGCAATTGAGTTGAACCCTGAATGTTCGTATCTCTATTACTTTGATGGTACGACCTATTTAATGGAAGGTGAAAGCTCGTTAGCTCTTGAGCGATTCAATCAATGCCTACAGTTGGATCCGCATAATTCATTTGCCTTAGTAAATCGAGCTATCGCAAAATCAAATTTGAAAGATTTTGCTGGCTCTGTATTTGATACCAATGCTGCCGTGCAAATGAACCCTGGCAATGCATTTGCGCACATGAATCAGGGCTACGATCATTCCACATATTTCAACTATAAAGAATCTATTCGCAGTTACAGCAAGGCCATTCAACTAAATCCTTTAGTCTACGATTCTTACGTCAACAGAGCATTGGCTCGCGAAGGTTTAGGCGAAAACTCAATGGCTATGACTGATTATGCAACTGCAATCAAGCTCTATCCATCTCGCTTTAGTGCATATATGCAGCGCGGCACTCTATTGATGAGAATGAAAAAGTACAAGGAAGCTCTTGTAGACTTGAATTTTGCCTTGCGCTTTTGTCCGCGGGATGAAGAGCATCGCAATTCTTTGATGTACATCCAACACTCGCTCTCGCTTATCGCTTTCTAAAGATCTTCTCGTGCTATGAGTTAAGTTAGAGGCAGAGCTTGCCTCAGGACTTTTCATGGCCACAGCAAAAATCTTCATATTAAATAATTGTCGCAGTAAGTACGGCATTGCTAGCCAGATTGGTGTTTCCAAGACCTATAACTGACAGATGGTGTATCAATGTTCTTAAATTCCAAATTTTTAAATACGTTCTTCTGTGTGCTGATTCTCAGCTCACTTTGTATAGTTGACTGCTTAGCTGAAGACAGCGAGTCTGCGCCGCAAAGATCTAAAGATACTCATGCAATTGATGACGTATCACCTACCAAAGCAGTGGAAAAAGAAGCACAGCGACAAATTGAGGAGAGCCTGGAAGTACCTGAGGAAGCCACTGTTACACCAGACTCGGGCAGTGTTATGTCTACCACTAAGGAAAAGGCAGCTGCGTCGGGTGAATCAACCTTTATAGGTAAAGATGACCCAGGGGTTAATGCCAAACTTGAGAAAACCAAAAAAGGAAAGCGACCCTCTGTAGCTTTGGCTTTAGGCGGTGGTGGCGCAAGAGGTGCTGCTCACATTGGTGTTTTGCGAGTATTGAGCGAAGCGGGCATCAAAATAGATTACATTGTGGGCAATAGCATGGGAGCCATAGTAGGCGGACTTTATGCTGCTGGAGTTCCATTAGATAAAATCGAAACAATCATGCTTGATGGTTCGATGCGTAAAGCCTATATGCCGGGCATGATACCACCAACGATACTACTAAATCCCACTGAAAGACTGCTGCATCCTTTTCGAAAACACTATGCTGGGCTTTGGTCGGGCAAAAAATTTGGAAAATTTTTGGAAAAACAATTACCTGAAGGCGTTGAAAATATCGAGGACACTCCAATTCCCTTTTCAGCCGTTGCCACAAATCTATTGGATGGCAAAGCATACAGAATAAGCGACGGCAAGTTATCAACCGCTATGCGAGCCAGTTCTACAATTCCAAGTATTTTGCAACCCGTAGCTATCGGCGATAAGGTCTATGTAGACGGGGCTGTGAGGGCTAACATGCCAGCATCTGGTGCGCGTGATACCGGTGCCGATATTGTTATTGCTGTTTTAGTAGACAATCCATTAGTAATATTGCCCGCTAAAGAGTTTAGAAGCCTTTCTGGAATTTTGGGACGAATGACAGATGTTATGCTCGCTGTAGCTGATGCTCGACAATTACCTTTTGCAGATATCGTTATCAATCCTGATGTTAGCGGAATCGGGGTAATTAAGGGAACCCGTGAGGACGCGAAAAAGGCTATTCTTGCTGGAGAGACCGCAACCAGAAAGGCTCTTCCTGCGATTCGAAAAAGGTTACTGCGTAAATGATTCTAGAGCTCGCTTTAAGGGCAAACGCTTAATTTGATTTTGCACGCTCACTGAAAAATTCCACTAATCAGATCCAACTTTGAATATCATCTCTTCAGAATGTTTTGCTGAGAATGGTGTTTGATCCCAGTCACCATACATGGTATCGACTATCAAACCGGCTTTGGATAAATGCATTTCAATTTGTTCTTTGGTCCAGAATCTAAGTACGCTTTGTGATGTCAGCATTTCGTTGGCAAATTTATAATTTAGACTGAATGTCATTTTGTCATTAACAAGGTCGATAAATCGTCGAGACTCTTGCACAAAACCATAAGGCGTGTTTAATTCTAAATCGTAATCCCATCTCGATTTCCAATCGATGTTGGGATTGCGCGATTCAAATACGATCAAGCCTTCATGCTTCGAATGTTTCTTCATTGTTCTGAAAACGCTTTCCACATCTCTATCTTCGAGCAAAACTTGAAAAGCGTGTCCAGTCATAATGATCAAATCAAATAAATGTTCCGATTTGAAATCTTGAGCTTTCGACTGAACCCAAGTAATCTCTGCTGCGTGTTTCTTTTGACGAGCGATACTAAGCATCGCCTCAGTTGGATCCGCGCCCGTAACATTGTGACCTTTAGCCGCGTAAGCATCGCACAACAAGCCTGTTCCACAGCCTAAATCAAGAATTCGTTTTGGTGATTCGCCAGCTAGAGACAAATAAAAATCTCGGTCCTGCGACCAGGGACTATCGAGATCATAAATCTGTGCAAGCTTTGGATTGATGTAGTGTTCATCCATCAGATGTTTCTCTCAGCGTCTTGAGTAGATCTTTAACCAAAAGCCACATTCTCATTGTGTCTGGGGGGAAAGCTTCAAAATCAAATTTTTCATAGAAATGTTTTGCATCTTCGTCGAGAGCATCGACTACCACAGCTCGAATGGGAATTTCTTCTGAAAAATAGGCAACTGAAATAAGCGCATGTCGCAACAGGCGTGCTCCAAGCCCTTTGCCTTGATGACTAGAGGCTACAGCTAATCTTGCTATAAGAAAAACAGGAATCGAATGTTTTGCTAACCCTTTTTTTACGCGCTCGGGCGTGCTATCAGAGTGTTCGATAGAAACTACGTTAAAGGTGTAATATCCAATGACATTCTTACTGTCGCCTTCTGTGACAACCATTGTCTTAGTTTGATTTGAATTTTGACTCTGTAATGCGTGCTTCTTAAGCCATGTAGAAAGCGCTTCTTTGTTACAATCGAATCCATCTAAGATGTGATCCTTGGTCAATGATTCGGGTTTGTAAATCAACTTACTTGTCCCAATCGTCGGAGCCGGAGAGCCTTTTGCGAAGGTTGGGGAGTGTTTTGGCTTTACGATTGAGTACCCGCTCCATAATTTGCCACTGCTCATCACTAACTACAAAGCGGTTGTTTTCGTGAATTACAGTTTGAGCCGCCACAACCGCTTGTTGACGAATAAACGACGTTGGACTAGTACTTTGCATGGAGGCGGCAAGCCTTATTAACTCTTGTTCTTCAAGGCTAAGTCGAATATCAAATTTTTCAGTTTTGGGATTGTTTTTTTGCATACCGAGACTCGTTTCACTCTTTTGAGTATATCATTTGTCATGACATTGTCCAGACGAAATCGGGAAATTGCTTCAGAGATGTTGTTAGACACTAAAATTTCTTTTCAGTGCTAAATGAACCTATATTTGTGCGCAAAGCTAGATGCAAATTGGTTCTTTGTTCCTGGGAAATTCGATTATGGTTTTAAATGTTAAATTGCTCTCTTTGGGGGTGTGCGCTTGTTTCCTTAATCTCAGTGCCAACCTGCCCTGCCTTGCTGAAACCAACAAACGCTATGAGCGCTCGAAAGACACGCACGCCATAGAAGACATGCCGACCAAGGTAGTCGAAAAGGAAGCACAGCGCCAGATAGAAGAGAGCGCGGATTTGCCCGATAAATCAAAGACCCCAGTTGGCGATGGTAAAGTCATTTTTAGCCCCGCTGAAAAGAAAAAAACATCTGTAGAGTCCACGTTTGTCGGCAAAGACGATCCTTCTGTAGATGCAAGCGTGCATCAATCAAGTTCTAATAAACGTCCGACAGTTGCTCTTGCACTTGGCGGTGGCGGTGCTCGGGGAGCTGCTCACATAGGTGTTCTTCGCGTTTTGAAGGAAAATAATATCCAAATAGACTATATCGTCGGAAACAGCATGGGCTCTATAGTCGGTGGTTTGTACGCGGCGGGGGTTCCCCTTGAAGAAATTGAGAAAATGGTTCTGGATAACTCATTGAAGAGAGCCTATATTCCAGGATTTATATTGCCTACGATGATTTTGAACCCACTAGAAAAAGTGTTTCATCCTTTTAGAAAGCATTATGCCGGAATTTTTTCAGGCAAAAAATTTGGCAAGTTCTTAGAAGAGAAATTACCCGAAGGCGTTGAAAACGTTGAAGATACGCCAATTCCGTTCTCTGCTGTAGCCACCAATCTCATCGATGGCAAAGCGTACAGAATAAGTGATGGCAGGCTTTCTACCGCTATTAGAGCCAGTTCTACTATCCCAAGCGTGCTCCAACCGGTGGCGATTGGTGACAGAGTTTATGTCGATGGTGGCGTCAGGGCTAACATGCCCGCCTCTGCAGCGCGTGATACCGGGGCTGATGTCGTTATTGCAGTACTTGTTGACGAACCATTGAAAGAGCTGCCAGCAAAGAGATTCAGAAAATTGAGCGCCATTGTTAGCCGCCTGGGAGATGTAATGCTAGGTGTCTCAGATGCGCGTCAAATGCCATTTGCTGACATTATCATCAATCCGGATGTGAGCGGCATTCCAGTGGTTAAAGGTAAGCCAGACGATGCGAAAAGGGCGATTAAAGCCGGAGAAGATGCGACAAACAAAGCTCTTTCCATAATCAAAAAGAGATTGAGTGTCAATTAGTGTCCGATTTGACTCATGTCTAATATAGTGCTGCATTATTCTCTCTTGAGCTATATAATGAAAATAGATAAGGCGATATTTCCGCCTGCATTACCGTAGTTGCATAAGAATTGCCGTTAATCTCCTCATCTGGCTGGCTAGAAGATGAGACGGACGAGGCTCAACTTAAAATGTCTAAGGTTTTACTAGGGGAATCGCAAGAGGACCTTGCAATCGCTCTCAGAGAAGGTTTTGTCGCTGAACATTTTACTGTGGAGATCGAAAACAACGGACTTCGCATTCTCGAGTGTCTCCGGCACAATCAATATGACGTCATTATTCTCGAGATTGCTCTCAGCGGTTTGGATGGAATTAGCGTAGTTCGAGATTATAGAGCTAGTGGTGGAAACATTCCTATATTGTTACTTGCAAGCAAACACTCGTCAAGCGAATTGCAATGCGGTCTTGATGCTGGTGCAGACGGTTATTTGGTAAAACCATTTTTGTTGAGCGATTTATATGCTCTTTTCGACCTTGTAAGATTGGAAAAAATACCAGAAGCGCCATCATAATCGGTTAAGACATCCCAAACTCTTGCAGGGGACGCCTTAATGATAATATGGCTTACTATGAAGACTTTCTTGCCCGTGTGCAGCTCACTTATGGGCAGAGCAGAATTTGTTTGTTGAATAGATAAATCGAGTTCTTCTGATTGCAATGCGTAAGGCGATAAAAGTATTGTTGTTATTGCTAGTGAGGCAAGTACCAACACTCTCGAGCCCGAGCTATACATTTTCTCACTCCATTAAACCCGACGGTCGCCATCGTTATTATTTAGGGGCTTTGTGAAAACTGGGTCAAAATCGCAACTTATTCTAAAAGTCGAATTGTGCAAGCATGCTATAATGAAAACAGATAGGGTGACTACACCAAAGTTTTCGTCTCAAAATTATTTTGTCGTTAATTACCTAGTCTGGCAACGCGACGTGTGCCGGTACTTATAGGTCTATTGATGCTGGTTTCCGCAGCTCGATAAGCGAGTGCGGTTATTGTCATTGCCGTTTTAAACGCATCAATATAGGTCAAGGAATTTCATGGTTATCTTATCGTATGTTTTCTTTTTTACAGTGGCGGGTATGTGCGCCTGGCTCGTGGAGAAGACTTCACCCGGAGGCACTCCTGGTGGTGCCATCACAACCACTATCCTTGGTCCCATTGGAGCATGCGCTGGTAGCTATTATTTAATTCGTTTTGGACCAGAATTTTACGGCGTTTCTCTGCTGCCCGGAATATTGTGTGCAATCCTCGTTGTGATTACAGTTTCATACATATGCAGAGAATTCAAACGCAATCAAAGCCAGTAATAACTGGTCATACAGATCAAGAAAGAAGGTAACGAATATATGAACATGACAATAAATATGCTTGCACTGGCAAGTGTATTTGCGCTTTCCACCCTACAAACAGTAGCGCTAGATAAAACAATCACCAAAAAGAAAATGGTTGTGAAAGTATCTAAAAAGAGTGTGCCTATTTGGAGTAAGAATGTCAAAATACCGCATCGGGCGTGGATTCCAGTAGACAAGCCCAAAGAAGTTCTTTTGTGTGTACATGGACTTGGCTTCAGTAGCGAGTCTTTCACCGAGTTTGGACGAGCGATGGCTGGTCACGGAATCGCTGTGTACGCAGTTGATGTTAGAGGTTTTGGACAATGGACAAAAACGCAGGATAAAAATGTGGATTTTGAAGCTTGTCTGTTAGATGTTGAAGCTGCATTGAAGTCACTGCACAAAGCTTATGGCCAAACGCCTATTTTTCTTGTGGGTGAATCAATGGGTGGAGGAATCGCTCTACAAGCCACTTCTCGCAACCCACAGTTAGTCTATGGC
>CAZSHS010000058.1:14831-16982 GCA_964606665.1 uncultured Candidatus Obscuribacterales bacterium
GATATGCTCAGTTCCTTCAAGTGATCGTTACGCTAAATTTAGCTCTGAAATTGTAGTTGGGACACGTTATCTCAGTAACAAAAATAAGCCTATGGATATGACGACTGAAGTGGTTAATCGCTCGACTTCAGATGTAAAACTAAGAAAGGCTTGGGCAAATGAATCGAGCAATCGAATGAAATTGACTCCAAAAGAATTGAAGCAGTTTACTGATTTTATGAAGGGCAATGAAGATGCCGCAGCACTGATCGACAAAACGCCTAGTTTGATGCTTGCCGGCTTCAAAGACAAACTGATTAAACCAGAGGGCACCATCGATCTGTTTAACGAACTCAACACTCCAGACAAATTACTTATGGTGGTGGGAGATGGAGAACACTTGCTTCTAGAAGAGAATCAAATGTCAGATCAATTAGAAGAAATGATTATTGTCTGGATTAAGAATCAATTGACATCAAAACAAAGAAGCGTAAATGCTCGTCTATCGGAAGGAAGATAAATGTACTGGATTTTATTCTCACTCACAATAATATTCGCCGCAATGGTAACTCTTACCATTTTGCCTGTTTATGCAAAAACGTGGACGGTTGAGCAACGTCAAACCAAGCTAATGCAAGACGTTAACGCGGGTCAAAAATCCGGGGCGTTAACTGTGAAACAGTCCCGAAAGCTGCGTAAAAATTTAGCTAATGTTGCGCGCAAAAAGGCAAAAATGAAGTTGAAAAACGAAGGCAAAGTAAGTATCGAAGACAATGCCAAACTTCAGAGTCGTATTGATGAAGCCAGCAGCAAAATCAAAACTGAGCAACTCAAAAAGAACTAATCGCCAAACACCGTATTTTCATTTGCGCATTTTTGCGTTGCACTTGATTGTCATGTTTTAATTGGAAAATGAACGACTCTGTTGAACGTATTAATCGGGTAAAGAGTGCAATGAAATTTCTTGCTTTGCTCTTTTTTATTTCCTATGCCATTTTGACCGAAGCTAAAACTTCTAGCTCGCAAAATAAAAGCACGACTTATCCGCCTTATAAGCAGCCTGCAATTGGTTTTCAGTGTGGTGAAGATGAATTTATGCATGCGCTTAAGATTCAGCTGACAAAGTGCTGGTTCCCACCAAAAAATGAAGGTGACAGGAAAATGGTTTTGCGATTCAGGCTTAATTCAAAAGGTGAAGTCGAATCTTCGGCTATAGAGAAAGCCTCAGGCTCTGCCTGCTTTGACAAAGCAGCTGTGGATGCGCTTTATGCTGAACCGTTTAAACCTGCAGTCGACGGGAAAATTCCAAAACTAGACATCGTATTCACGTTTTCGGTATCGGCAAACGACAATTCAAAGTGTGTGGAACTTAAAAAGGGACTTAGGAGCCAAGCTTATCTTGGTGATGAAAGAATAAATATAAACAATGAAACAGAAAATCTGCAAGCTAATCCCAGTTCGGTTTCTTCGCGATTGGCATTAGTCGCCGATTTACTTAGACAAGGAAGTAGAGAAGAAGCTGTCTTTTTGCTGGAAGAAGGCATTACGCTTCTTCCGTCCAAAGACATTTTCTCAAATTTACTCACCCGAATAAACCGTAGGGAGCTTTGATGTTTACTGTCCTTGAAACTTCCTGAACTGCCCGCTGATTTCCACAGGCGTCGTCAGAATCTCTTGAATCTTTGTCTTCAGATAGTTTGCATGTCCATTGTCGCCCTTCTTTGTATAAAGACGCACAAGGCTCATCAGTAGCGATGCTACTGACACACAATTTTTTCCATATAATTTCTCGGCTATGATAATCGCCTTTGTATAAAGCGTTTCCGCTCTATCAAGGTCGCCTTTATCCATAGCGGTATCTGCGCTCGACGTGGCGTCGATCAGCTTTTGTCTATCGAACATAATATTGACCCTCAAACTTGCCATCTTCTTAAAATAGAAACGGCGGCAATCAACCGCAGCTCCCAGTCGGCTAATCTGCCAGATAGGAACGTATTAAAATTCCTAGCATAGCTCTGGGGTGCGATGCCGGTATGATGTTAAAATTGGCGTCTAAAATGGGGTGGAAAACTAAACAGGTGGTACTTATTAAGGTTTTTGAATATGTTTCGTTCGAAAAGCTCTCTGCGATGAGCCTGGAGTCTGAATACTTAATGAATTTAAGTTTGAAGC
>CAZSHS010000059.1:0-16098 GCA_964606665.1 uncultured Candidatus Obscuribacterales bacterium
TCTTGCGACCAAGCCTGGGTCTTGAAATCCAGCTTCTTGGGAGGTCTGATCTGGTACCACTACACCAGCTCGACCGCGAGCTGCGTTGCCAGATTCTAGTGCCTGATTTGCCATCACTAGCATTCCAACATATCTTGAACCGTTCACGTTGCAATTGACATAACCCATGAAGGCTTGAATTTGAGCAATTTTTCCGTCTACTGAAGGCAACTCGCCGTTAGCACCAAGTGCAACACCTTCGAAGTAATTCTGAAAAGAACTCACCTGAGCAGACATAGCTGCTGCAAATGATGCAAATTGCAAAAGTTGAGTATTGGTGAGGTTTTTGCCTGAAACCACATCATAGTATACGCCGGGTCCAAAATGATCTTTGTCGCTGAAGCTACCAGTGCGGTCATAAACCATATTGCCATTTCGAACAATATCTGGAGTCTCAAGCGAGTTAGCGGTGGCACGCATGAGGATATTTTCTGGAGAACGATCGGTACCGTCACCTTTATAGGTAATACGTGACTCAGGTGTGATGATTGTCGTTTGAACTGGTCTATCACCATCCATCACTTGAGTTTGCAATTCACCTTGCTCATTGATAGAAGATCTAACTCTATTTTCTGGACCAAGATTGCCACTTTCATCGACTGGACGCTCAACTGCTTCGTTACTCCAGCCTTTAGGACCTCTGGTGGCAATTTGTTCGACATTGCCTTTCATAGACTTCATCTGCTGGAGACTGTCATTTTGAACGGTGTAAGTGATTCCGTTATGGGTGAAAGTATATTTTCCATTTTCACTCGACTGAGCTTTAATTTCGGTCAGGGCACCATTTGGTCCGTGAAGTGTCATGGTGTCGCCGGAAAATGTAACTATATTGCGCTGGATCTCTCCTGAGGCATTGGGAGCAAGAATATTGAGGTCACCAGATTTACTCACAATAGCACCAGTACGAGTGTCACCACTTACGATCATTGAGGATCCATGGGTGTCAGCTCCAAACGAATCTCTGGTAACGTCTGGCACATAGGTTTCATCTGTTAGAGCTTCTTTAAAATATCCTTCAATAGCAGCCTGTCCCTTACCCTCTACAGCGCGACCATTAATAGTTCCGTTGAATCTTCCGTCGGCTCTGATTACTAAGTTATCGCCGCCTGCAAAAGACCAAGTTTGAACTTTGTCAGCGCCTGTACCTGACTCTATAAGAGTGGTTGTAAGATTGCCACTTTCGTCGAAACTTTTAAGCGAAGTGACATCGCCTTTTGTGGATTTGAGTGAAACTAACTTGCCATCTTTAAATCGCGATTCGACAGTTGATCCATCAGGGTTAGTTTCAACCCGCAATACAGGCTTATCGTTTTCAAATCTAGTCTCGACTTTTGTTCCGTCAGGTCTGGTTTCTAATTTGACCTGCTGGCCTTCAGCGGCAGGACCCAGTTTCTTACGCAATTCAGCTACTTGCTCAGTACCCGCGCAATCACCGCCCAATTTCTTGTCTACTTCACCTGATGTGAGCGCCTCGAGCATAGTGGTACCAGGAGCAAGAACCGGACCTTCCTTAGCGATACAAGCGTCCAAAGTCTGTTGCTGCTGTCTTTGCGACTCAGTTACTTCAGTTCTGATTTTTTCAGTAGCGGCAGCTTCAACGCGTGCAGGATTATTTTCAACTGCGCCTTCTGCTGGAGCTTCTGGAGTTGCTGCGGCCTTTTCCGGTTTTACTTCTTCTGCTGACATGGGGTTCCACGTAGTAAGTTGCGGGGATTACATATATATACCTATATTGTGGGGTCACAAAACGCACTTGTCAACCGCATTTAATCTGCCAAAACAACGTCAGGCTGTTCGATTTAAGCTTTTCAGCGGGCCGGCGTCCGAGAAAAACTGAAAGGAGTGTTACAGTGAAGGTTACGGGAATACAATCTCCAGTAATGAAAAGCCGACTAACAGCATTAGTTTCCATTTTGTCCTTGACTAGCCTCAGCGCCTGTCAAAATGTCGATTTGGGCGGTATTATGGGCTCCAAAAACAAAACACCCCCAAGCATTCCTGGTGTTGCGCCGGTCAATGAAATGAAACCGCATTCTGTTTCATCTCAAAACAATGACGCTCCCTTATCAGGGCACTGGAAAATGGCCTACTCAGTCAATGGAGACGTCAAAAGCTCCCATGTGCATTTGACCCAAACGGGCGAAACGTTTTCTGGCGAAGGCACAGACGACCACAGCAACAAGGCATTTGTAATAGAAAAGGGCACAATTCAAAACGGCGACTTAATTGGCTTTATCAAGAGATACAAGGACAATCCAAGCTCCTTACCTGTAGAGTATGGCGGCAACTTAGACAAAACTTCCAACGCGTATGTCAACGGTCGCTATTTGGCTTCAGTCAATGGACAATCTTTTGAAGGTGAATGGGAAGCAGAAAAAGAAAAATCAGACGCCCCTCCCGCTTCGTCTGGTTCCAATGGCAGTGCTTCATCTGGAGCTAGTCATGCAAGTCACAAGCCGGACCACGCGCCTGATTTGTCCGGCAAATGGAACACCGGATACGAGTATCAGTTTAAAACCATAAATTCGACCATGTGGCTGATGCAAGAAAATAATAAATTAAAAGGACATGGTATCGACCACAGTACCAAAGAAAATTTCACCATAGACGAAGGCTGGTACGCATTTCCCAAAGTCACGTTGATTCGTAAATATCCAGCAGTCAGATCTAAAAAAGTAAATAAACCAGAGCGCAAAATGACGTTCAAAGCCGATGTAAACTGGGTCACAGATTCAGACTACGACGGTCCGTATATGCAAGGCAAAACGGATGGCGGCGGCAATTGGGAAGCACAAATAGTTAGATAGTTTAGATAACCTTGAGCTTTTTGCCCACTTTAACAAAGCATTCGATAGCAAGGTCAAGATCAGCTTTGCTGTGCGCGGCTGAAATCTGACAGCGCAAACGCGCTTCGCCTTTAGGCACCACTGGAAACCAGAGTCCTTTTACATACACGCCTTCGTCCATAAGCGCATTACTCATGTCTTGAGCTGTGGATGCTTCGCCTAACATCACAGGAACTATCGGGTGAATTCCCTCGATGATAGTGAAGCCTGCGTTTTTAATTTCTTTTCTAAAATAAGCAGTATTATCGTGCAGTTTAGTTACTAGACTATTGTCTTCTTCTAAAATTTTGAGCACTTCAAGAGACGCACAAACAATAGGTGCAGGCACTGTATTGGAGAATGTGTAAGGTCTTGATTTTTGGCGCAGAAAATCGATCAAATCTTTCTTGCCAGCAATGTAACCACCAGCAGCACCACCCAATGCCTTACCTAGTGTGCCTGTAAGAACATCTATTTTACCGTGCACACCGCAGTGTTCGGGAGTTCCTCTGCCTGTTTTACCTAAAACTCCAGTCGAGTGTGAGTCATCAACAAAGAGCAATGAGTTATGTTTTTTAGACAGATCAACAAATTTTTCAAGCTCTGCATACTCGCCTTCCATACTGAATACGCCGTCAGTTGCCACAATACTTACTCGATAATCTTTGCAATCATTGGCTTCGAGTTTTGATTCTAAATCCTTGATGTCGTTGTGCTCATAAGAATTGAGATCAGTCGTTTTAGTCGCTTGTCGAACCAATCTTATACCGTCGATGATACTGGCATGGTTTAGCTTGTCACTATATATGATGTCACGATATTGCGACTGTCCAAAATCATTTGACAAAAGTGCAGTAAAAAATGCTTCGTTAGCAGCAAAACACGAGGAGTGCAATATAGCCGCTTCCATCCCCAAAAACTGAGCAATTTTTTCTTCCAGTTCTAAGTGAATATTTTGAGTTCCACAAATAAATCTGACAGACGCCATGCCGTAACCCCAACGCTCAAGTCCGGCAGCAGCGGCTTCTTTTACTCTTGGATGATTAGCAAGTCCCAGATAATTGTTGGATGCAAGCATCACTTTGCGCTTGCCTTTGGCTTGAACCGTGCCCGATTGATCACTTTCGATTGGGACTTCGTATTTGTAAGTCTTATTTTCGTGCGCTGTTTTAAGCTCTGTAGCAATGGCAGCGTAAAGCTTCTGGGGAGACATTTGTTTTGATTGAGCAGTTGAATTTGAAGCCATTTGCTTATCCTCTTAAAATTTAGGATTACTAGGTTAGCAGAACCTAATTGCCTTCAAAAATTAATGTTTGGCCCAAGAAATTAACCTTCACCCTTTCCGGCTTTATACTAAACCTATGTCTCACTCCGAATCACCAACTAATACCTGGTTCGAGCATTTAAACGAAACGGTAGAAGCTATCTTGAAAAACGACCCAGCCGCAAGAAGCCGGCTGGAGGTCATTTTGTGTTATCCGGGACTGCACGCGGTGATGATTTACCGCATTGCAAACGTGTTCTACAAAGCCAAAAGGTATACTCTGGCACGTCTTATTTCGCAATGGGCTCGCACTATGACCGGCATTGAGATACATCCGGGTGCCACAATCGGTAAACGTTTTATTATCGATCATGGCATGGGCGTTGTGATTGGTGAAACCAGTGAAATCGGTGACGACTGCTTTTTGTATCAAGGAGTGACCTTAGGAGCTGGTGCTGAAGCACGTCAAGGTGAACAGACCCGAAATACCAAGCGCCACCCAACTCTTGGAAATGGCGTAGTGGTGGGCAGTGGAGCAGAAATTCAAGGGGCCATTACGGTTTCAGACAACGCTCGAGTAGCCTCTGGATCCATTGTTTTGAAAGACGTTCCGCCTAATTCCACTGTGGTGGGAATGCCGGGAAGAGTCATTTATAGAGACGGGCAGCGGATTAATGAAAAGTTACCTGATATCGAGGCCGAGGCAATCAAAAGTTTGAAGAACCGAATCGAGGTACTGGAAACTCTTTTGCGTCAATTGCAAGGAGATAACGCAACAAATCTTGCGTCCGATAGTATTAACCAACAAGAACAGGATAAATTAGACTGGCTGGATGGGAATACTGAAAATGAGAGCAAAGAAGATCCAGTGGAAGTATTTTTGCAAGGAGCTGGAATTTAAGACATGGTAGAAAGCGAACTCGAACGAGCTTTTCAAAGCCTCGCCGAGGCACTGACAATCACTGAAGCCGAGATTCTGGAAGAAATCCAGGTAATTCAGGCTCAGATTGACGAGTTGAAAGACCGCATCATCAACTTGAATACAAAACAAGAAAGTTTGTCCCACGACAAGGAGTCTCTGACCCAAATGTTCAGCCGATACTGTGCCACTGAAGATGGTGCCAGTTAGGCAGTCCCATGTCAGGAACCTGTCCATACTGTGGAGCTAAGCTCAACCTAGGTCTCAACTTCTGCGTTGGTTGCGGGAGACAGGGCGCTGATCGTCCGCGAGGACAGATGTCTGGATTGCGCGGTGGCTTTAGAGCCGCAGACATAACACGACGTCTGGACGAAATTATTACTGTTTCACGCTTTAGAAAATCGCGCAAAAATCACGAAGTAACCAAAGGTGCTCGTTGGTTTATAGTGAACGGTACTTTTGTATTGGTAGCAGTTGCTCTCTTTTATTGTGCTGTCCAATACAGTCTTTCTTTGATGTATCCAGGAAAATACAAGCCACCGCAAATTCCAGTCGAAAAAATTAAGCACGCCGTACAAACCACAATTGGTGGCATGAAAGTTTTCACAGCACCGTCAAGCAAAGACAATCCGGTAAAAGACGACAAACCGCAAGCAGGAAAGCGTAAAGACAAACAAGATCAGCCGGCCAAAACTTCAAGCAAACGAAATAAGCGCAGCACCAAATCTGGTGCCAAAACCAAGAAAGCAAAAACGACAAAAGAAAATTAAAGCTTTTGCGACTCTTTTTCGTCCAAAAGCCGAATTACGTCCATTTTAATAAGTAACGAAAACTCTTTGACACTCCAAGACTTTCTCACTTTAGGCGATTTATAAAGTTCAGCTTTGATTTGTTTTTCGCCTGCAGCCGAAATCTGATATATGTATTCCTTCTCGTAATAGGGAGGAGACTTGATGGCGATGAATTGTCCCTTGCTATACATGCAAGCTATGCATTCACGTAAAGCTTAGCAAGCTCAACTTTGGCGCATGATGAGCTTTGTCCGCTTACTTGATACACCTTGGCATCACGCATCAATTTTTCCACTTTATACTCTCTGGTGTAACCATAACCACCTAGAACTTGCACTGCATCAGTTGTGACTTTCATCACCATGTCTTGAGCAAAGGCGCGAGCTGTAAGCGCCTTTGACTTAATCAAGGGTGAGTCACCGTCTTTATCTAATAAAGAAGCGGCCTGCCAGGTAAGCAATCTAGCTGTTTCAATTTCTTTAGCCATATCTGCAAGCATAAAATTGACCGCCTGATGCTGAGCTATCGGTCTGCCGAATGTTTGTCTTTGTTTTGAATACTCTACAGCAAGATGCAAGGCACTACGTGCGACACCAGTAGCACCGATAGCTAAAAACAGGTTAGCGGCTGATTCTATGCCAGATCTAGACGGGGCATTAATCACATTTGATTCAGTCAAACGAACGTCATTAAAATTGGCGTTTCGCACGCATAAAGCTTTGCGTCCCATTAATTGCAATTTGTCTTCAAACTGCAAACCAGAAATATCTGCTGGTACTACAAAGAAAAGCGTCTTATCGCTGCTTGCAGCATCCTTGGCACAAACTAAATACCAGGCTGAATGACCGCCATTAAAAATCTCCGGTTGCATGCCGGTTAAAATATAACTGTTACCATCTCTCTTAAACGAAAGTTGGATTTTTTCAAGTTGCATAAAAGAAGCTGCGTATCCTGCCACCAAAGGTGATTCCACTAATGGTTTAAGAAATTTCGCTTTTTGCTCAGGGCTTGCGTATTTAACCAGGGGCAAAATGGCTATGGCGCTTGATTCTATCGCACCAGCAATGCCGCTGCAACCAGCAGCTAACTCTTCCAGTATTACGCATGCATCCAGTGTATCTAGACCAAGTCCGTCGCAATCATCACCAATCATGCTGTTAACCAGGCCAAGCTCCCAGGCTTTATGTACAAGACTTGCGGGAAATTCGGGTTTAAAGTCAAAGTGTTCTGACTTACTTTCAATCTCACCTTGCGAAAAATCTTTGGCTAGTTTTTGAAACTGTTCTTTTTCTTCACTCAAAAAAAGTCCTGAAGTTGCCATTTTCTGCTCCTGGGGCGTCTATACCAAACATATTTTAGAACTATAAAATGCCAGGCAACTGCCCTCTCGTTTTCAAGGGGCAAATAATTAAGTACAAATAAGTGTTTGCACTGGCTTCATTCTGGACTTTTACTAAGGTCGAAAGCGAGAAGTCATGATATACAATACTGATCATGTTAATTGCTCCATCCATTTTATCCGCTGACTTCACCCGTTTGGGCGAAGAAATAGCCATCGCTCAAAAGGGCGGTGCAGACTGGATTCACGTCGATGTGATGGACGGTCATTTCGTGCCCAATTTGACTATCGGAGCCCCCGTAGTCAAGAGCATCAGAAAGACCACTACACTCCCTTTAGATGTTCATTTGATGATTGAAGATCCAGATAAATATCTGGAAGATTTCGCCAAAGCAGGCGCCGATTTCATTACAGTGCATGCAGAAGCTTGCACTCATTTGCACAGGACTTTGAGTTACATCAAAGAGTTGGGCAAAAAAGCTGGCGTAGCCTTGAATCCGCACACCGAGCCAGAAGTGCTCAAATACGTAATCGACCATGTGGATTTAGTGCTCATCATGTCTGTGAACCCTGGGTTTGGCGGACAGAAGTTTATCGAAAGCGTTATTCCAAAAATTTCGCAAGTAAAAGAGATGTTCGAGCAAAGCGGAAAGAAAGACCTTTATCTATCTGTTGATGGAGGAATCAATTTTGATACCGCTCCAAGAGTAGTACGAGCCGGAGCAAACGTGCTTGTGGCAGGCAACACCATATATGGTTCCAAATCGGTTTCCGAAGCAATTTCCAATCTAAGACAATCTGCTGTGGCAGCGTAAAGGAGATACAGTTACATGCAACTCTCAAAAAATTTAGTACCGGCAGCAATACTTCTTGCAATTGCTTTGCCAGCTCTGGCAAACGACTCGGAGTTCATCAAAGATACAGATTCCATCGGAAAAACCAATGGAGTAATTATGTCTGACCAGATGCTTGAGCTAGGTATGGTTTCTTCAAACGCGCTGCGTATCGAAGGCGAGCAAGCAATTAGATTAGGAAACACCGACCGCGCCATTCAAGTTTTGCAGCGCTCGGTCGAAATGTCTCCCTTAGACATGGACGGACGCATTCTCTACGCCACAGCGCTTGAGAAAAAACTGTTCAGACAGAAAAAGCATGACCGCGATCCAAAACTCTATAACTATCTTGTGAAGCAATGGTTTTTCATTCACAAAAAATGTGAATTTCCAGACCAAAAAATGCAAGCATTCCAGCATTTAACTCAATTGACTGGAACCGCTCCCAAAATGCTTGAGCGCGAGAAAAAATATCTGAGCCGCGTGCTTATCCCCGAAGATGGTTCGGTCGCTGTACAAATTGGTAAAAACCGCATCGTAGACCGTTAGGGCTTAATCTTACGTTCTTTGAAAAGACGCCAGATTGTTTTGCAAATGCGAAACAATCCAAATAAGGCTGAAACGGCACCAATCAACATCCAAACAATAGCTGGATGCATTGAAATAATATGCTCTTTGGCTTTTTCATATGTGACTTGCATAGCAGGCGACATCATGTCGACCGGCAAAAATTTTGCAAGCTCCAAAAAAAAGCCAATGAATATATTCAGTAAGCCAAAAACTAACCATGTCCAGCCGGCTTTCCAAGCAAATAGTAGTGGCCAGAATCCAATCAAAAGGAGGGTATCAGACAAGAACACAAGCGGATCGTTTGGTTTTAAAACAAATAGAAGAATGAAACCTATAAGCCATAAAACAGTAGAAAGTATGGTACCTAATTTGGTGCGCTTACTTATTCCACCTGTTTCAGTCATTGAAGCGAAGACCTCTTTTATCCAGGTCTAAATCTTTCAGTTGACAGAGTATTATTTTGGCTTCTTCTGGAATTTCCGACTTACTTATTTTTTCGGACAATATTTTGGCAAAGGCAACTTTATCGAAATCGCCAAGTCCTCTAGAGCGACACAAACGATCAAGTATTTCTACGCGACGCTGAACTTTGTCTTCAGATCCCGATTCCTGATAAATTCGTAGGTCCTCAAATTGAATCGAATCTAGATATCCCATTTCGCTTACATATAATTGCAAGCAGCGAAAAATTGTTTCTTCTGAAAACAAATCTTCGATCTCGCCCTTGCGAAGCGTAAGCAGCCGATCACAATCGCGCAAACTATCACTTATTAATTCTGACTGCTCAACTGCGTCACCGTCGAGCAGACATAAGATTGGCAATGAAACAGTGTCACGCAAATTCAAATATTGTTTGGTCACTTGCTGTGCGCCGCCGCAAGCATCTATATAAGCAGAGATCTCTACTAAATCTATATGCAGTAGTTTAGCTAGAGCAGGTAATAGAATTACCTCTGTTTGTCCTTCGACCAGTAAGATTTTTTCGCACAAAAAACCGCTGGAAAAAAGTGTCTGCAAATCTTTCCTTAATGAAACCCAAACCGATATCGGTTGAGGTTTTGGACTAACATCGATTTGATCGCGAAAAGCAACCAAAATTCGGCTTAGAGCTGGTCCAATAGATTGATCAATTTTGGCAAACTGAGGGTCAAAAAGTTTATGCCAAGCAAAAGAATTGCTAACCCAAAAATCAAGCCAGGCAATTTCAGAAGGTTGGAATCGATCAATTTTTTGACCAAATAACTGGCGTAAAAAATCCAAATTGCAAATTTTTGCTTCATGCAAATCTTTGTTTTGATACCACATATCAAAAGCTAGTCGCTCAAAGCGTTTTAGGTCTTCAAACCCAATTAGAGCGCTTATGGTCTGATCATAAATTAGCCAATTTTTGTCAACAGTTTCAAATAAGGGGTTTTCAACTCCAAATATTTGTGCGAAGATTTTATTCTGAGTCGCAAGTGGCAATTGTTCGAACATTTTTTTGTCCACATGCCTGCGAGCCAATCGGCTTAACTGCGACCATTTATGCGAGGGCTCTTCATATGACAATATTTTCCGTATAGCCGACCAGAATTCCTCGTCCGTCGGGTTCCGGTATGAAGAAGAAACGCTACCTTTATTTTTTGTGTTTATATCTTTCGGCTTCAAAAGTTTTTGCCTGAATCAGATTTTGGCATTTCCAATTATCTGATCTTTTGACAAGAAACAGACGGAAATCTGCCATATGGCCAGATTCAGATTATGTCATGTTCACACTGTGTGTAAAGCACACTAAAAGAGATTACGCTTATGGATACCTGTCAAGATTTAAAAGAAAACATACTGGACAAAAAAATGACTGAGCAAGAGCTCCAACCTGAAATACAGAAGAGCGATGCCGTCATCACAGAGGGCTCCACCTGGGCAGCTATATGGCACCTGGCATGGCCTTTAATGGGTCAGATGTCTGTTATCGCCCTGGCCAGTTTCTGCGACGTGTACGTAGCCGGAAAAATGGGCTCTGACGTTCAAGCTGCTATTGGATTGTGCGGACAAATATGGTTTTTGATGATGCTCATTACTGTGGCATTGTCAGTTGGCACAAATGCTCTGGTGAGCCGTTATTGGGGTGCAAAAGACATCGAAAACACGCTCAAAGCTGGACGTCAGGCAATGACTTTTGGTTTTGTCTTCGGCGGAGTATCTGCTGCAGCAGGACTTCTTGCTGCTAAACCACTCTTAATCTTTCTTGGCGCATCGCCTGAAGTACAAAAGCTTGGTTGGGAATTTATTTCAGTAGACCTACTGTCACAGATACCATTTACTGCCGTCTGGGTGGCTCACTCCATCTGGCGCGCCAAGGGTAATGCACGAGTACCGATGCTCAACTGGATCTTTATGGCACTAATTGTGGTGTCACTAGATTTTGCTTTGTGTATTCATCCGTTTCATATAGGGATATCCGGGCTAGGCTGGTCATGGGTTGTTGCCGCTTTATTTGGCGTAATAATCAACGTGGCGCTTTTGAAGCGAACCGAGCTTGCTGAATGCGTCAATTTCAAATTGATGATCAAAGAAGGCCTCTCCAGAGACTTTATGTGGCGTCTTTTGAAAATAGGCATCCCCGCTTGCATCAATGACCTCGTCTGGATCGGAAGCTGCTGCGCTTTCTTCTTGATTTTTGCTCAAACCAAAAATCCCACTGCTTGTCAGGCCTCATGGGCTGTAGGCTTCAGACTGGAAGAAATCGTTAGCTCACTTCCACTCCACGCTCTATCCATGGCGGTTGCCACCATCGTGGGTCAAAACCTCGGAGCGAAACAACCGCAACGAGCTGAGCGTGCAGGCTGGCAGGTCGCCTGGGTAGGAGTAGGTTACACATCACTTATGGCAGTAGTTCTGTTTTGTATGGGAGGCGAAATCGCCAAACATATGAGCAGCGACCCGGTGGTTCTCAAATATGTCAAAGACTATTTGCAAATTGTCGGTATGTGTCAACCATTCGTTGCCCTGTGGCTTGTGCTCTTTGGCGCGATGCAAGGTGCTGGTTACACTGTGCGTCCAATGTGGATGTCGATTATATGCTTGCTAATAATCAGACTGCCACTTGCCTATTACCTCACTAAAACCTTCTTCTATGGTCCTACAGATGGACCACTGGGATGCTGGCTCAGTGTAGCGGCTTCAGCCGTGGTAATTGGGATTCTCGCCATCTGGTCGTTTAAATCAGGTGTTTGGAAAACGCAAAAAGTTTAGTTGGGCACAACTAAATCGAAACTGGCAAGTCTTTTTTGAACTCTTCCTGCTCTCCTGTCGTCTTAAAAGACAAAGGGTCGCAGGAGGAATTCAAAATGGCTACTAAATCAAATCAGCTTGTCAAGGATCTCAATTTCGAGCTGCCACGCTTACGGCTTTGTCTATTCTATGAAAAATGCAAACCTGATGGTCTGACAAAAAAAATCATGATCAAAGGTCCAGACGACGCATATCGTTTTCTCAAGCCGCTTCAAATGGCAGCCGAAGAATATTTTCTGACCATTCACTTGAGTGCCAAAAATCACATTATCGGTGTGCATGAAGTCTCTCATGGAACGGTAAACTCAAGCCTTGTCCACCCGCGTGAAGTTTTCAAAGCGGCGGTGCTTGCAAACAGTCACTCTATTCTGCTTTGTCACAACCATCCCTCAGGCGGAGAACTGAGACCTAGTTTTGAAGATCTGGAAATAACAAGCAGGCTCATTTCTGTTGGTAAAATGATGGGCATTCAGGTCCTTGATCATGTGATAGTGGGAACCAATCCCGACAATGGGGGTGAAGGTTACAGTATTCGCGAAAATCATCACGACCTGTGGACGGAGGCCCTGGTGTGAGTTATCCTCGAAATCATGCAAGAATCTAATTCTAATTTTTGTTTACGCAAAACCCAAACAGTAATGGTCGGCTCAGTACCAGTCGGCGTGGGACATCCTGTAGTCATTCAATCAATGACAAATACTGATACACAAGATGTTGCCTCAACTGTCCAACAAGTAAAAGAATTGTATGAAGCTGGCTCCGAAATCGTAAGAATTACTGTCAATACAAAAGCGGCTGCCCAAGCGGTTCCAAGCATTGTGCGCGAACTTGAAAAATCAGAAATAAACGTTCCTTTGGTCGGAGATTTTCACTACAACGGACATTTACTTTTGACCGAAGTGCCAGACTGCGCAAGGCTTCTAGCTAAATATAGAATCAATCCAGGCAATGTTGGCAAAGGCGAGCGCCACGATGAAAATTTCAAATGCATGATAGACGTAGCTATCAAGCACAATAAGCCTGTGCGAATTGGTGTCAATTGGGGCTCACTTGATCAAGAGCTGCTTGCATCAAACATGGATAAAAATGCAATCTCAAAAGATCCCAAAGACGCGCATTCTGTGCTTATGGACACCATAGTTGAAAGCGCTATGGTGTCTGCTCAAGCTGCAATCAAATATGGTTTAAACAAAGACAAAATAATAATCTCAGCAAAAGTTTCAGAAGTACCAGACTTAATAGACATCTACACTCGACTAGCGCAATTGAGTGAATTTCCTCTTCATCTGGGCTTGACCGAAGCGGGAATGGGCGTCAAAGGTATAGTATCATCGGCGGCGGCATTATCAGTGCTGCTCACAAAGGGTATTGGCGAAACTATTCGGGTAAGTATCACACCTGCTCCTGGTGCAAGCAGAACTGAAGAAGTAAAAGTTTGTCAGCAAGTTTTACAGTCGCTCAAACTAAGATCATTCACTGCTCAAGTAACAGCTTGTCCTGGTTGCGGCAGAACTACAAGTACAGTTTTTCAAGAACTAGCGAAAAATATTGAAGACCATTTATCAATAAAAAGACTTGAATGGGCAAAAGCCTATCCCGGTGCTGAAAATCTAAAAGTGGCTGTGATGGGCTGCATCGTAAATGGGCCAGGCGAATCCAAACATTCTGACATCGGAATATCGCTTCCAGGGACTGGCGAAGAGCCACGCGCTCCTGTATACATTGATGGCGCTCACCACACCACTCTGGATGGTCCCACCCTGGCACAGGATTTTATAGCCATTGTGGAAAACTATGTCAAAAACAAATATGGCTCAATTTTGATCAAATCTTGATCTACAAACCAGTTTTATTTACATAGCTCTTGCAGTCAAGATAGTTGAATTTAAGGATATGGACCTTATTTCAATTTTGCTTACCATCATACTTTTCTTGTCCGGTTACGGATTAATTGAATTGTTCAAAAAATTAGCGGAGGGGTAGTTATGACCCTCGTTTTCTGGCTTGCATTTATACTTGCGATTGCACTTGGAATTTATTTAGTAGTAGCTCTTTTCAAACCGGAGTTATTCGCATGAACGGCTTCGACTTTGCTCAATTGGCGCTTTATTTTGTTTTGCTGCTTACTCTGGGCTATTTTCTAGGAAAATACATGGCCTATATCTACCAGACAGAGGCCGGTTCTGGATTTCCGCCTCTGCGTATGCTGGAAAATTTGACCTATAAATGTGCCGGACTGAACCCGCATGAAGATATGACTTGGGTTGAATATAGTCGCTCACTGATGGGTTTTTCTTTCGTCAGCTTTGTTTTTCTGTATGCTCTACAACGCATGCAAAATATTCTGCCTTTAAATCCAGAACACTTGCAAGCAGTGTCTGGCGACAGCGCCTTCAATACTACTGTCAGCTTCATAAGCAACACCAATTGGCAAGGTTACTCTGGAGAAGTAACTCTATCGTATCTAAGTCAGATGCTTGGTCTGACGGTTCAAAATTTTGTTTCAGCAGCAGTAGGGATGGCAGTACTTGTAGCCTTGATACGAGGAATAATAAGACATCAATCAGACGGAATTGGCAATTTCTGGTCAGACCTTGTGCGCTCAATCATTCATATTTTGATGCCACTGTCTGTAATACTCTCGCTTTTACTAATTTCGCAAGGCACTATACAAAATTTTTCCCCATACATCGAATATAAACCTTTAGAAGTACACAGTGCTCAAGAGGTTCCGCAGAAACTAGCCATGGGTCCTGTAGCCTCGCAAGTATCAATCAAACAACTAGGCACAAACGGCGGTGGATTTTTCAATGTCAATTCTTGTCACCCATATGAAAACCCAAGTCCAATTTCGAATTTATGTGAATTGTTAGCTATTCTGCTGATACCAGTTGGACTTTGTTTCACTTTTGGATTTATGGTCAAGAATCTCAAAGAAGGACTAACAATGCTCATTGCCATGAGCAGTATTTTCTTCGTCTTCCTGACTTTGGCATTATGGGCTGAATTCAGTCAAAATCCGACTCTTTCACTTGCTTCGAATATGGAAGGCAAAGAAACTCGATTTGGCATCGTCAATTCCGTTCTCTGGTCTGTTTGTACTACCGCCGCTTCAAACGGATCGGTTAATTGTATGCATGACTCTTTGACCCCGCTTGGAGGTCTTGCGCCGATGGTGCTCATGCAATTGGGTGAAGTAATATACGGCGGAGTCGGCTCGGGTCTTTATGGAATGCTCGTTTTTGCCTTAGTAACGGTGTTTGTAGCTGGACTCATGGTGGGACGAACACCTGAATATCTTGGCAAAAAAGTGGAGGCTTTCGAAATGAAAATGTCCTCCATGATATTACTTGTGCCACCATTTGTAGTGCTTATTGGAACCGCTCTTGCGGTGTCATGTGATGCGGGTCGAAGTTCGGTATTCAACTCCGGTGTACATGGATTTAGCGAGATTTTGTACGCCTTTTCATCGGCTGGAAATAATAACGGTAGTGCTTTTGCGGGATTAAACGCCAATACACCTTTTTATAATTATGCCTTGGGAACGGCTATGTTTATTGCTAGATATTGGCTTGCCTTGCCTGTTCTGGCCATAGCCGGATCACTTGCCAAGAAAAAACAGATTCCAGTATCAAGCGGAACCATACCGACGACCGGAATTCTGTTTACCAGTTTTCTTGTCTGCATAGTTCTTATAGTGGGTTCGCTCACTTTTATTCCGGCTCTAGCCCTTGGGCCAATTGTTGAACATCTACAAATGATTTACGGAGCCAAATGAAATCGGATCAGAAAAGTGGCAATTTATTCCAGCCTGAAATAATAAAACAGGCTGCTATTGATGCTTTCATCAAACTGGATCCGCGGGTTCAAATACGCAATCCTGTTATGTTTGTGGTGGAAGTCGGAAGCATTTTGACCACCTTGATTTATTTTGTTTCCTTAGGTGGCGAAAAAGAAGCAAATTCGAATTTTGTTTTGTCCATTAGTCTCTGGCTTTGGTTCACACTTTTAAGCGCTAACTTCTCTGAGGCGATGGCTGAAGGCAGAGGCAAAGCGCAAGCCAAATCTTTGCGCGAAACTAGAAAAGATTTAAAAGCAAACAAAATTGAAAGTATCGATCCCAAAGCAAAAGTCACAAGTGTATCGGCAAGCAGTCTGCGCATTGGTGACTTAGTCATTGTTCAAGCACAAGAAATTATTCCTTGCGACGGCGATGTTGTAGATGGTATAGCTTCTGTTGATGAA
>CAZSHS010000059.1:16108-16674 GCA_964606665.1 uncultured Candidatus Obscuribacterales bacterium
TTTCGAATATTGATGACTACACAGAGGTATTATCAAACTCGCTAAAAAAAGGTGATATTGTTTATGTAGTAGCAAATGAGCAGATACCTATGGATGGTGACGTTATAGATGGTGCTGCATCGGTAGATGAAAGTGCAATTACTGGAGAAAGTGCACCTGTAATCAGAGAAAGTGGAGGCGATCGAAGTTCGGTTACCGGCGGTACCAAAGTACTTTCAGACTGGCTCATTGTCAAAATCACAGTCAATCCAGGTGAAACTTTCATTGAACAAATGATAGCGCTGGTCGAAGGAGCAAAGAGACAAAAAACACCTAACGAAATCGCTCTCAATATTTTACTAGCGGCTTTCACTTTAATATTTTTAGTAGTGACCACTACGCTATTTGCTTTTTCTAAATACAGTGTTGAAATAAACGCTCAGGGTCAAGTCATAAGCATCACCGTACTTGTAGCTTTGCTTGTATGTCTTATCCCCACAACTATTGGTGGTTTGCTATCTGCTATCGGCATAGCCGGCATGGATCGGCTGGTGAAGTTCAACGTGATCGCTAAATCGGGCCGCTCG
>CAZSHS010000060.1:0-16499 GCA_964606665.1 uncultured Candidatus Obscuribacterales bacterium
TCAGCTGCTTCATCTTTGTCGGCGGCTTCTTTCGCTGCAGCTTCTTTCTCGGCGGCTTCTTTCTCGGCAGCTTCTTTCTCGGCGGCTTCTTTCTCGGCGGCTTCTTTCTCGGCAGCTTCTTTCTGGGCAGCTTCAGCTTTCTCGGCAGCTTCTTTCTGGGCAGCTTCAGCTTTCTCGGCAGCTTCTTTTTCGGCAGCTTCTTTCTCGGCAGCTTCTTTTTCGGCAGCTTCTTTCTCGGCGGCTTCTTTCTCGGCGGCTTCTTTCTCAGCAGCTTCTTTCTTGGCAGCTTCTTCTTTAGCAGCCTCTTCGGCCTTCGCATCGGCATCTTCTTTTTCGTCCGATTTGGCTTCAGCCGCCTCGGTCAAAGATGTCAGTTTGTCGATAATCTCTAACTGGTTAATGTCTTGGGTGGCGCCATTGACAGGTACGCCAGTCTCAGATGGGTTCAAAACAATAGTGGCTTTCTCGGGCTCGCCTTTGCTGGGTGCATCTCCATCCAGAGCCGCTGGAGTCTCGATTACAAACCAGAACAAAGAGACACCTATTTTCAGCACATCGCCATCATTTATAGGTTCGGGACCACCTATCTGGTTGCCATTCAAAAAAGTGCCGTGCCGACTCTTAGCGTCTTGCACAGAATACTGACTTTCTTCCTTATTAATGATGAAATGAAAGCGTGAAATAGACTGGTCGCCCGTGATGACGATGTCATTTAAGTCGTCCCTACCCACTCGACAACGCGGGGTAGTAATGGGGATTTTTCGATTGGATACCAAATCTACGAGAAAGGCTGTGGGAGCCGATGTAGCTTGTGATTTGGCGTCGGTGTCCTTATTGTCCATTTTGTCTTTTAATCTAGAGATTAGGTCGTGGAACTGAGCAGGTACATGCCCAAAGAGGCGTCTGCTCACTAGCTGAATCCGAACATCTAATCTGTTCCCTGGAAAGGCGAATATAAACCATTTTGTATCTAAAACGCCTTTTTCAAGTATCTTATCGGACCAAAAAAAGGGGTCGATTTAAGGAAAGTCCAGACGCGACCATATAAACTTTCGCATAACCTAAGAAAGAGGAAAGAAATGACCACCGAACTCGCATTAGCTTTCAACGAAATGCTCAAGACCCTGGCCTGGTGCAAACAAGGCGAATCCACTCTGGTTGCCGTGCACAAAGCCATTCCGGAGGTTATATTCATGTTGCCGGACCGGGAAGTGAAAGTATTTCCTGGCGGCGTCGCCATTAAAATGCAGAAGTCGACCGTGTCGCATTTTCAAAAGGCATACGACGACGGCGAGCCATTAAATGTCGTTTTGGTCGCTAAGCCCACCGGAGTGGAAGTCTGGTATCGCAAAGTAGCGCCAACCGAGTTTCCTTACGATGCGTGGGGCGGCGGTGCGGCAAGCGCTTACGAGCAGCAGCGCGCACTAATTCCGGCAGAAAACCTGGGCGATCATTATGTCAAAATGCAGGCAGAGCTAAGCGCTAAATGCAAAGAATGCCCCACTATGATGCCGCCATATTAAGTAATTTGGCAAAGTCACCGTCTTTGGTATCAAGCGTGGATTTCTATCCAGAGCAAAGATACACCTATTTTCATCACGTCTCCATCTTTGATGGATTCGGGCCCCTCGATCTTTTTGCCATTTAAAAAGGTCCCGTACTGACTTTTAGAATCCTCTACCGTGTAGCTGTCTTCAAGTTTTGAGATTATGAAATGAAACCTTGAAATGGAATTGTCGCCAGTGATGACAATTTCATTTGAATCATCTCGACCTACTCGACATCTAGGCGTTGTAATCGGGATTTTGCGATTAGAGATTAAATCAATGAGATAGGCGCCTGAATCCATATGTTTTTCCGTATCAGTTTCTGACCTTTTTTAGTGCTTCTCTAAAATCTAGAGCAAGTTCAAGCGCTTTAGCCGGTTTTGGCGATCGGGTGATGAAATGCCCCATTTTGCGACGGGCACGCGCCACTTCTTTGCCGTAGAGGACAACGTCCATGACCGAGTCATGCTCAAGGAGCGGGGCAAGATTTAAGTGTGCACGTTCATTGTTTTTGTTCTGGGCAAGCCAAACATCGCCAAGTAGATTCATCATGCAATAGCTATCCGAGCTTGCTGGTGCAATTTCGCTCAAGGGCTGTTTGAGCAAAACTCGAGCCAGTGCATCGAATTGGCTTATGGTGCAAGCTTTCATTGTGACGTGTCCGGAATTGTGCGGACGCGGGGCAAATTCGTTGATGAAAATTTCGTCGTCATTAGACAAGAAGAATTCGGTGGTGAGAAGACCTGTCACTTTGAGCATTGATGCTGCGTCTAAGGCGATTTTGCGAACGCGCGTTTCGATTTCTTGAGAGATGCGCGCCGGTACAAGAGTGGTGTCTAGAACGTGCTCGCGATGACGATTTTCCATCACAGGAAAAGCAACTGAATCACCTTCGCACGTAACGGCGGTGATGCAACTCAATTCGATGGCGATATCCACTACTTGTTCGGCAATGAAGCTTGTTTCTTTTGAATATTTTTGCTCCAGTGCTTTGAGAAGTGATTCTAGAGTGGTTTTATCTTCGACGAAAAATTGACCGTGTCCGTCATAGCCACCGCGGGCGGTTTTTAAGATGCACGGATAAGTAAGCGAATCATGTTTGTTTTTTAGTTCGTCTAGATTTTTGAATGATTGAAATTTGGCGTGCGGCAAACCATTATTTTGTAAGAAAGTTTTTTCGGCTATTCGATCTTGGGTGATGGTCAAAACATCAAGGCTTGGATACACAGGCGTTTTGGGCTTGAGCAAGCGCAGTGTGGTGGCGTCCACATTTTCGAATTCATAAGTTATGACATCGACTGAATTAATAAATTCGGTCATTGCTTTGACGTCGTTGTATTGTTCGTTGATAGATCTAAAATGCAGACAAGCTGGTGCGGCTGAATCGGGCTCGTAAAAGAGTACTTTGCCTCCCAGATTAATGATGCTGCGTGCAAGCAGAAGTCCCAATTGACCTCCGCCTAGAATTCCAACTGTGGTGTGTGATTGCATTAACTCTTCAACTTGCTGTTTTGTGCGTCTTTTGCTTTTTCTTTAATAAATTCGTCCAGTTTGTTTGCTAACTCTTCATTGTCGAGCGCTAAAAATCGCACGGCAAATAAGGCTGCATTAGCGGCACCGGCAGCTCCAATAGCAAATGTAGCAGTTGGCACTCCTTTGGGCATCTGAACTATAGAAAGTAAACTGTCTATTCCTTTTAGCGTTTTCGATTCGACAGGCACACCCAGCACCGGCAATGGTGTCAATGCAGACACCATGCCAGGAAGATGAGCAGCGCCGCCAGCACCAGCGATAATTATTTTTATACCGCGTGATTTGGCGCTTTTAGCGTATTCATACATGAGATCTGGTGTGCGATGAGCGCTCACTACTTTGCATTCGCAGGGGATCTTGAAATCATTCAAAATCTCTTCTGCATTCTTCATGGTGTCCCAGTCGGACGAGCTGCCCATGATGATTGCGACAAGCGGATGAGTTTCGTTATTTTTCACCGCATTCTCCTTTTAGTGTTTGAAGCAGCGCTGACCGGTAAAGAGCATACTTATTTTGTTGCTCTTGCAGGCAGCGATGACGTCGGCATCTTTGATGCTTCCACCGGGTTGAACTATTACTGTGATTCCCGCTTTAGATGCTTCGTCTATATTGTCTGTGGCAGGAAAGAAGGCGTCACTTGCCATTACAGCACCTTTGGCGTGGTCGCCAGCTTGTGCAAGTGCAATTTTGACGCTAGCTACACGGCTTGTTTGACCGATGCCAAAACCAATTGAGACGCCATCTTTAACTACAAATATTGCATTGGATGTAAGATGTCTTACGATTTTCCAAGCAAATTCGATGTCTTCTTTTTGAGCGTCAGTTAGATTTTTGTCTTCTGTCACACATTCAAATTCGCTCAGTTGTTTTGGCGCTTCTTGTGACTTTTCAAGGATCCAACCGAAGTCTTGCAAGTCGCGAGCTTTGACGCTGTCGTATGGAAGTGGTTCGAGAAATTCTTTTTTTACCTCTAAAACGCGAATATTTTTCTTCTTGGAAAAGGCTTCCAGAGCTTCTTTGGTAAATGATGGAGCAAGAACAATTTCGACAAATCCTTCGATGATTTTTGTAGCCAGAGGACCGTCTACTTCTGTCGTGAATCCGTATACGCCACCAAAAGCGGAGAGTGGGTCTGCATTGTATGCTTTTTCAAAAGCGTCCATTGCTGTTTTGCCAAGGGCAACACCGCAAGGATTGTTGTGTTTGATGATGCAAGACATGATTTTTTTGTGCGATGAAAATTCGCGCAAAATGGTTACCAGACTATAAACATCTAAAATGTTATTTGAAGAAAGCTCTTTGCCTTGTAATTGATGGAAAGGCGAACCCTTGGAACCCGCGTCGTACCAGGCAGCCGCCTGGTGTGGATTTTCGCCATATCTGAGTGACTGATTTTGTTGCAAATTCAATGTCACTTGCTTGGGGAAGTGTTCACCAGTGCCATTGGAGTTAGTGTCTGCGCAAATTTTAGCGAAATAGTCAGAAATGATGCGGTCATAATTGGCTGTATGTTGAAAGGCTTTGGCAGCAAGTTTTTTACGAAAATCGTAAGTGGTCTGACCATTGTCTTTAAATTGTGTCAGCACATCGTCATATTGCGATGGGTCGCAAACTATATTGACTCTGGAAAAGTTTTTGCCAGCAGCGCGAATTAAGCTAACGCCACCAATGTCGATATGTTCGATCATTTTGTCTTCGGGCAGGTTTTCTTTTAGTTTCTGTTCGAAAGCGTATAGATTTACTATGACCATGTCGATTTCTTCGATGCCGTGTTCCTTTAGAGTGGCTCGATCGTCATCTGTGTCGCGCGACAATATTCCGCCAAAGACATTGGGATGCAATGTTTTTACCCGACCACCCAAAATTTCAGGAAAGCCGGTTACTTTGTCGATTGAGATACAATCAATGCCCACTTCGCTTAGATGCTTGGCGGTACTGGTGGTGCCAATTACTTTGTAATCTGGTTTTAACTTGACCAGTTCTTTGATGAATTTTTCGAGCCCTGTTTTGTCCAGAACGCTTACTAACACCGCCGCCATACTAATCGTGCCTCCTTAAGAGAACTTTGTGATTACCCGTTACTTCAATTTTTGATTCAGACTCGCTTACCGATTCGCTTACTTCGCCCATGATGGCTGCATCGAACCCAGAATTTTTGAACACTTTCACGATATCGTCTGCAATAGCTGCTTGAGCAGTAACAAACAAACCGATGCCCATATTGAATGTTTTGTACATCTCGGTTATGTCAACCTGAGCAGCAAGCGAGTCAATTATTTGAGGCATCGAAAGTTTATTTTCAATTTGAAAAGAAATCTTTTTATTGAGCCTAAACAAATTAGTCCAGCCACCGCCAGTGATATGGGCTATGCCGCTCAATTGACTATCGAATTTATCTAGTAATTCAACTACCGGTTTGCAATAAATTAATGTAGGTGTAAGTAATTGTGAGCGCATGGGACCGTCTTTTATCAGTTTGCGCGCAAGAGAAAAACCATTTGAATGTATTCCGGAGGATTTAACACCAATTACTAGATCTTTTGCTTTCATTTTATCGCCCGAAATGAGCTGGTTCTTTTGCACCACACCCATAGCAAATCCGGCTAAATCAAAATGTTCATGACTATATAAGTCGGGCATTTCTGCGGTTTCTCCACCGACAAGCAACATGCCGGCTTGATCGCAGCCTTCAACGATTCCTTTTATGATTTCATCACAGACATCGTCGTCTATTTTGCCAATGGCATAGTAGTCTAGAAAAGCCTGAGGACGGGCACCGACACAAATCAAGTCGTTAGCGCACATAGCCACTAAATCGATACCAATGGTGTCATATTTTTTCTGCTCTATAGCAAGTAATAATTTGGTCCCGACACCATCTGTGGTGAGCGCGATGCCTTTATTTTCGTCTACTGGATAGATCGAAGCATAGCCGCCTGCGCCGGACCAGAGTTGTTTGTGACCTTGTCTTAGGGCCAAATTTTTAAGCCTGCCTACAAAGCGATCGGCTTTTTCTATGTCTACTCCAGAGTCTTGATATGTTTTAGGCTTGGTGTCCATTTTAATTTTCAACTCTCAACTGTGACGGGCTATTTGACAGGCGTTTCTAAAGATTATCAATCCAGGCGGATCGCAAGAAAAATCCTCGCCCCGAGTTTTCATTAAGGGCCAGTTTGGATGCTGAGTCCAGCGTATAAAAGCTTCAGGGTGTGGCATCATACCAAGCACGGTGCCTTCTTCGTTTTGCAGAGCTGCTATGCGAGCCAGACTGCCATTAACATCTTGTGTATAAAACATTGGACAATACGCAATCAAAGCATCTTGATTGGGTAGTGAAGTGACAATTCTGCCTTCACCATGACGGATGGGAAGCTGAATTTTTTCAAGACCAGCAAAGAAATGCCCTTCTTGTGAGGGTGGAATATCTAAATCAACCCAGGTATCAAGAAAACGTTCTTGCTCGTTGTGCACAAGACTTACTGTTTTTCGATCTTTTTGTAAACTGCCAGGCAACAATCGCATATTGACCAGTGCTTGAAAGCCATTGCAAATTCCAATAATTAGTTTGCCGCGCTCGATGAATTCTTCAATTTCTTCCTTGAGACGAGACATTACCTTTAGTGCGAGCACTTTGCCGCTTTGAATTTCATCTCCAAAAGAAAAGCCGCCAGGCAAGACCAACAAATCTGAATTGGACAAAAAATCGCCCGTATTGAGCAAGCGTGACACATGTACTGCTTCGGCTTCAAATCCGCCAAGGCGAAGGGCATGGACAGTCTCATTTTCACAATTGACACCGTCGCCTGCTAAAACTATCGCTCTGGGAGAGACCATTTTTTAATTTACCTCGAAAATATCGCAAACGCCATTCTGCCAGGCTTGTTGCATGTCTTCTAGCGACAAATCGATAGAGCTGCCTATGAGCAGCCGCTTTGAATCAACAACCTCACCCAGTTTAATTACTTCAACTCCAGCGGTTTTTTTCCACAGTGCTTCAAAGCTTTCCTGTTTTTCCGGGCTTACAGACACGATTATGCGCGAAGGTCCTTCGCTGAAAAGTGCAAATTCGTTGCCTTCAATATCAATTTTGGCACCTAGTCCCGAGCCAATAACACACTCGGCCAGACATACTGCAGTACCGCCTTCTGAGCAATCATGCGCCGAGTTTAAAAGTTGTGACTCAATTGCTTTGTGCAGTTTTGCATACAGTTTTGGTGCTGCTTTTAGATCGACTTTGGGAAGCTTGTTGTCTTGCGTGCCTGTTACTTCGCTGTAATGACTGCCTGAGATAGAGGCAACACCTGCACTTATGAAATAAATCAAGTCGCCAATTTGTTTGAAATCCATAGATATGGCATTGTCCGAATTTTCCATTTTGCCCATGGCCGAAACAAGTAAAGTCGGCTCGATAGCCAGCTTTACCACACCGTCGTCAAAGTCATTTTTCATGCTGTCTTTGCCCGAGATTAATGGCGCACCAAAAGCCACACAAGCATCGTAAAGACCCTGGCAGGCGCGCACTAATTGACCAAGACGCTTTGCCCCTTCGCTATTTTTAGCAGATGGAATGGGGTCTGCCCAGCAGAAATTATCGAGCAAGCTTAGAGTTTTAGGATCGGCACCAACACAGCAAGCATTGCGAACAGCCTCATCTACAGCCATTGTAGCCATGAGGTAAGCGTCGTATTTGCTCCACTGAGGGCATAGTCCGTTAGAAACAATCAGACCTGCTTGTTGTGATAGAACTGGTTTTATTACTGCCGCATCGCACGGTGCTTTCAAACCCGGACCCATAAGTGGCTTGATTACGCTTGCTCCCTGCACTTCGTGGTCATACTGGCGAATGATTGATTCGCGACTAGATATGTTGGGGTGCGCCAAAAGTTTGAGCAATGCATCGTTGTAGTCTTGTACGGATTCGGGTAATTTGTAGCTTGGTTCAGAACTTTTATAAGTTGGAATCTCGGCTTGCATTGACAATTTGGGCACGCCATCGTGCAGGAAGCTAAGTTCAAGCAACGCCACTGTCTTATCGCCGCGAGTGATATGGAAATATCCGTCTGTGTTGAAATGACCAATGTCGCTTGCTTCGACATTGTAGTCTTTGGCAAGGGCAAGGAAAGCGTCGAGCTCTTTTGGATCTACAGAAACGCTCATACGCTCTTGAGATTCAGAGACCACAATTTCCCAGTCGCTAAGGCCTGGATATTTAAGTGGGACTTTGTCCAAATCCATTGTGGCACCATGAGTGATGCCTGCCATTTCTCCTACAGAAGAAGATAAGCCGCCTGCACCATTATCGGTGATGCCGGTCATAAGATTTTTTTCGTTGGCTGCAAGAATAAAATCAATTACTCGTTTTTGTAAAAATGGATCACCAATCTGGACTGCAGAAACTGGAGAGCCTTCGTGCATCGTTTCAGACGAGAAGGTGGCTCCGTGGATCCCGTCTTTGCCCACTTTGCCACCAACTACAACAATACGGTCACCTGCTTTGGTGTGTTTTGCATATTGCAAGCGACCGTCTTTTTCGATACGCAACAATCCACCGGTTCCGCAAAATACAAGCGGCTTGGCTCTGTAAGAAGAATGAAAATAAACAGCACCATTGACAGTGGGAATACCACTTTTGTTGCCACCGTCTTGTACACCAAGTCGCACACCGCGAGCAATCACAAGTGGTGGCAATAACTTAGGTCTTTGTGGCAAAGACTTATCGTGTGGATAAGCAAAACAAAAAATGTCAGTGTTAAATATTGGCTTGGCTGACAGTCCGGTGCCAAGAATATCTCGGTTGACGCCTAGGATACCGGTTAGTGCACCACCATAAGGCTCAAGGGCCGAAGGTGAATTATGTGTTTCGACTTTAAAGCAGACTGCATACTCTTCGTCCCATTTGACCACGCCTGAATTGTCGTCGAAGACAGACAACAAGTCTGGTCGCTTTTTGCGAATTTTATTGGTTGCTCCTTTTATATAAGTCTTGTAAAGACTGCTTATTTTCTTGCCTTCAAATTCGATGTCGGCTGCAAAAATCTTGTGCTTACAGTGCTCTGACCAGGTTTGAGCAAATACTTCAAGCTCGACATCGGTCGGCATTTGAGGCATATTTTTTGATGCTCTCAATTTTTTGATTTTATCGCTAGCATAATATTTTTTGATTTCTTGCATTTCTGCAAGTGACAGGGCAAGTAATCTTTTCTTGCTTATTTCTTCTAGTTTGGCATCGTCCAGATTTAAATCAACAGTGACAAGCTCGGTTGCTTCAAGTTTGAATTTAACTTTTGGATAACCAAGAAGTTCGCCAGGCGTATCTAACTTATTTAAGTCATGTACTACCATTTTTTCGACTAGCGGGTGAAAGAGTTTATACTTTGAATATTCGATGATTTCGTCTTTGCTTGCAAATGACTTGTTGAACAAAAAGCCTTTGCCCGAAGCTATTTCGACAGATTTGAATTCTTCTCCGCCAACAAGCACGAGCGCTTCTTTAATAGTGTGGGCTAAATTGTCTGTGACACCAGGTAAAAATTGTTTTTCTGCCCACCATTTAAAGCCTTGAGCAAGCCACTGATTGTTCCAGGCAAAATCCATGCTGCCCATAAAGAAGTCGCTCTTTTGATAACAGTCATCAACTAAAACTTCGCTCAAGCAATTAAGCAGATCCTTTTCGTCTATACGCTCAGGTGAAAAACGCACCCAACATAATTGAAAACTATCTGAATTGGAATTGAGCTTTTTGTCGATAACAGCAAAGCGCAACAGATCAACTGATTCTTCGCTGCTATCGGGATTTAAACTGTTTTTCAGTGTGTTCATTTTTTAACTACTTATCTTTTGCTTGGGTTTAGATTCAATTCCGTGTTTAGCTACTTGCTGTAAAACAGCAGGATAAAGCGAATGTTCAACAGATAAGCCGCGCTGAGTAAACGTTTCAAGCGTGTCATCGGCAAAACGCGGAAAAGGCTCTTGAGCAAGAATGATTCCGCGATCCATGTTTTCATCAATTAAATGGACAGTAACACCGCCAACTTTGACTCCATAATCGAAAGCTTGCTTGTAAGAATCAACGCCCGGAAAGGCAGGCAACAGTGAAGGATGGATATTAATCACTTTGTAATAACCATGTTCAGATTTGAAATGTTTGAGAAAATCAGGACTCAAGATGCGCATGTAGCCAGCAAGGACAATGTAATCGAGCTTGAATTTGCTTAAATGCTCCAGAATCTTTTCTTCGTGTTGAGCACGCGTCATGCCCTTTTGGGAGATAGCAAAAGTATTTAATCCATGCTGCTCGGCGATTATTAACCCAGTTGCGTCTTTGTCGTTTGAAACCACAGTTTCGATTTGGGCAGAAAGACGTTTGTCTGCAATAGCTTGAATAATTGCATTTAGATTTGAGCCCCGACCCGATATAAAGACAGCAATCTTAATCATTGAGCTAGACTCCTCATAGCTTTTGCACCAATGTCTTTGCGATAATCCATGTCGTTGAAGGAAACTGACTCAAGTGCTTTATAAGCGTTACTTGAAGCTTCGCTCAGATCTTTGCCAAGCCCAGTCATGCCCATTACTCTGCCACCATTGGTGGTGATTGTATTGTCTTTGAAAGTAGTTCCGGCATGAAATAATTGAACTTTGTTTTTGTTTGGTATTTCGCTAATTGTAATTTTTTCGCCTTTGGACGACGACTGTGGATAAGCTTTTCCTACTGCTACAACACAAATGCTTGCGCCCTGGTCCCATTCTAGATTGACTTTATCGAGAGTGCCTTGACTACAAGCATCCAGTGCTTTGAAAAGACATGATTTCAATCTCGGCAACACTGCTTGAGTTTCTGGATCGCCAAAGCGAGCGTTGAATTCAAGTACATAAGGAATATCGTCGGCAATTAAAATACCGATAAAAAGAACACCTTTAAAAGACAACTTGCCTTCGCTCAAGGCGCGACTAATAGGCAAAAGAACTTGCTCTTCAATTTGTTTTTTATATTTGTCATAAATAGGCACTGGAGTGTATGCGCCCATACCACCTGTGTTGGGACCTTTGTCCCCATCGAAACGACGTTTGTGATCCTGGCAAGCGGGCATAGCTTTTAGTGTTTTGCCATCACATAAACATAAAATAGACAATTCTTCGCCAGTTAGTTTTTGTTCGATGATAATTTTTTGTCCAGCATCGCCAAAAGCCTTTTGATCAAAGATAGATGCAAGTGCTTGCTCCACTTCGTCTATAGTGTCGCAAACCATGACACCTTTGCCAAGCGCTAATCCATCTACTTTTACAACGCGAGCAGAATCGTTTTTGCGTGCATAGTTTAGTGCGCTTTCTTTATTTTCGAACACTTCAAAATCGGCAGTTGGAATGGATAGTCGGCGCATTGTTTCTTTGGCGTGAACTTTGCTCCATTCTAACTTGGCTTGTTCTTTGGTGGGACCAAATACTTTATGACCAGATTTTTCTAAGTAGTCTGTGATGCCGTCGGCAAGCGGATTGTCAGGTCCAATCACAATTAAATCAATTTCGTTGTTTTTTGCAAATTCACTTAGTGCATCAAAGTCATTGACGCCAATATTTAGATTTTTTGTTTTCAGCTCTTGAGCGGTGCCACCATTTCCCGGCGCACAAAAGATTTTACTTACATTTTGACTCTGAGCCAGTTTCCAGCACAGTGCGTGTTCGCGACCACCATTTCCGACCACTAGAATTTTCATGTGTCAAGCACTCTCTCTAGTGTTTTCACATATTCATTTAAGTTGGGGCATCCGCCGAACACTTCTTTGCCAACAATGCAATTAGTGATAACTGGATATAACTGGTCTACTATTTTTTTTGTGTCAGACGACAGTGGCTCAGGACCTTTACTGACAATTTTTTTCCAGTCTTTGCTGCCAGATTTTTTTGCGCTTGAAAGTTCTTGTGCCCAGGTCGAATCTTTATAGATTTGACGCAAAATTTCTTTAGACAAATGACAGTTTTTATAAATCAGTCTCAGCTCGTCAGGACCAATACTATCTGCTAATAAAATCTGGGTTCCAGACTTTGAATATTCGACCAGGAATTCAAATTTGCCATCCCAGAGTTCAATTTCTTTTTCTTTAAAAAACTGACAAAGAGCCACCGCAAGCATAAGTGTCTGTTCGCTCAACATGTCGAACTGGTCGGCGGTTAATCCCGAAAGCAGAACAGCTTCTTGCAGACTGAGTAATCTATCAGAGGGTTCAAGTTTTGTATAAAACTCAAGCACAGGATAAGGAAACTTACTATCCGCTTCAAGTTTTGAATCTTGAGGAAGACCTAGAGATTTGGCGTATTGCGAATTTGTTTTCAGTCTATCTATCAGTGAGCTGCCTTGAGGCAAACCAAAGCGAAAGACTACTTCTAAGGGAATTAGATATCTTTGACCCGAACCCTCTTTTTGAGCAGAAGGCAGATTTTCGTAAGCATAGACAGAACTACCATTTATGCCTGAAACACTATGAGCAGTCGCTTTGGGCACGATGCCTTGCACTACTTCTAGATAGCCATCGACTATTTTGACAAAATGATTAGGCATGCCGTTTTTGACTAGATTCTTGAAACAGGCATGAGCAAAGCGATCTTTGAGCCAAGCCTGGTCGAGTGCCAGATCTTCTTTTTCCAATTTTTGCCAGATTTCTGGTTTTGCAAAATATTTGAAAAAGTGCTCGCCCATTAAAGTCAAACTTTTGCCTTTGTTCTCTATGTCATCTGGCATTTTGCCCCAATCGAAAACGGAGTAGGCATCGGTAAATTGAAACCATAACTTGTCGTTTTCTTTTTGTGGCTTCCAGATTTTTTTGACCGAGCCTTCATAGATTAAATTTGCTTGTACTGGATCTTGCAATTTATTCATCGGCTAATTGGTCTCTCCTCTGGTTATGCGGTCTTTCGCTCGTGCATCCCCAAATACGCGACCGTCTTCTACTGTTGTTGGATAAGTCCCGGTCAGACAACCCATGCAAAGGTTCTTGGATTCTAGCGCTTTTTGCAAGCCTTCGATACTCTGATAAATAACTCTATCTGCTCCAAGTTCGGTTGCTATGTCTGCTTCGGTGCGCCCAAATGCCACCAATTCTTGGGTGCTGGGAAAATCAATTCCGTAGTAGCAAGGACTTGAAATTGGAGGACAAGTTGAAACTAGTGTAATTTCTTTGGCACCAGAATTTTTGATTAAGCGCATGATTTGCTGAGCTGTGTTGCCGCGCACAATGCTATCGTCTACAACTAAGACGCTTTTGCCTTTGAACTCTTCGGCAATGGGGTAGAGCTTTCGTCGAATAGCCTCTTGTCTTGATTGCTGGTCGTCTAGAATAAAAGTACGGTTGACATATCGGTTTTTAATTAGAAGTTCGCGAAATGGAATTTGCAGTCCTTCAGCCAGGGCAATAGCCGATGCGCGACTGGTTTCAGGAACTGGCACCACGATATCGGCTGTGATGCCTGCTCGTTTTAACTGTTCGGCTAAAAGTAGTCCCAGTCTAAAACGGGCTCTATAAACAGATTGACCTGAAAACTCTGATTCGACCCGAGCGAAATAAACCCATTCGAACATGCAGGGAGAAATAGAATCACTTTGTACAATTTTTTTGAATACTTTTCGATCTGGACTTATGTAAACAGCCTCTCCAGGTTTAACTTCTTCAATATTGGTAAAGTCTAAAAAGCCCAGTGCTACACTTTCGCTAGAAAGTGCATAAACCGTTTCGCCATTCAATTCTTTTTGTCCAAATACCAAAGGTCTGATTCCATGCGGATCTCTAAAGCCAAATATGGCACCGGCTTTAGTGATACCAGCCACGGCATAACCGCCGACTAGATTTTCCATAATAGGTCCCAGTGCATCAAAGAATTTGACTTCGTCCAACTTTCCATCTGTATTGTCGCAAAGTAAACGCAAAATTAACTCTGAGTCAGAGACGCATTGTTTGTTGCGGGCATTTTTTTGCGAAAGCCAGTTTTCTTGCAAGTTGTAGAAATTGACAATATTTCCGTTATGAGCAAGACCAATGCCTTTGTCATAATCTAAAAATGGTTGCAGCATGTTTGGATCGCTTCCGCCGATGGTGGCATATCTTGTATGACCAACCGCCGCTTTACCCTTTAGATTTTTGAAAGACCGCTCAGAAAAGACATTTTCCACCAGTCCACTAGCTTTGTGAATGTGAAAGTCGCCACTTTTAGTTTCTAAAGTGAGTATACCGGCGCCATCTTGGCCGCGGTGCTGCAAGTTCATCAGTCCGAAGAATACTTCGTACGCTGCCGAATCACTGCCGGATATTGCGATAATGCCGCACACTGCATATATTCTCTGGGAGGGGCACCCAGTTATTTTACATTCTTATTCAGCTTGGTTTGAAAGAAATCTATTGCTTTGCCAAAATTCGTTTCATCCATGAAAACGTGGTCTTGACCCGGGATTTTAATTAGCTGTACGTCGGCTTTGGCTTTTTTGAGTGCTTCAAAAAGCTCTTTGCTCTGCTCAAACGGCACGATTGGGTCGCCTTCTGAATGCATTATTAGAAATGGCGGGTCGTTTGGGCTGGCAAAACTGATAGGGCTAGCAGCGACTGCCAGGTCGTGCTTTTCCTCCGGTGTACCGCCTAATAGATCGTCCACCATATCTGCCGCCGAGCTATCGCGGAAAAGGGCATTAGGTTTGCATTGCTGGCGAAAAGTAAACATATCGGTCGGTCCGCACCAGTCGCAAACTGCCTGTGTCAAGCCAGTAGAGGTGCCTACAAGGGCTGCCAGGTGACCGCCAGCAGAAAGCCCCCACACGCCAATGCGAGTATTGTCGAAACCGTATTTATCGCCCTGTCCCGAAAGCCACTCAATAGCTTGAATACAATCGTCTATTTGAGCGGGAAAGACAGAGTCTGGCACCAATCGGTAATTGATAGATGCAACAGCAAAGCCTTCGCGTGCAATATCAATTGCCGGAGTGTCGGACTTGTTGCCTTCGCGCCAGCCGCCGCCATGAATCCAGACAATCAGGGCCGGTTTTTTGCCGCTTCTTTTCTTTGGGATATATAAATCAAGGGTATGAAACTTGTCTTTGCTTGTCGAATAGTTCAGGTCGAAATTTGTTCTAATTCCATAAACCAGGTTGACATCATGGCTTTTAGTGACGAAGGGCAGAAGTGCTACCAGTATCAGTGTCACTACAATGATGGTGTTTCTGATCATTTATATTCTATTTCTTCAAGCAATCTTTCAGTTCTTTATGCAACTCAGCCATGCTTTGTTGCCTGTCTTCGGGAGATTTTGCCATGGACTTTTTCACCACTGCTTTTAGTTCTGGTGAAATTTTAACCGCCGGATTGGCTAACTCCATATCAAGGGGCATCTCGGTGACATGTTTGGTCATTGTGTCGACCGGATTCTTTCCCTGCACGGGTAAAACGCCAGTCAGTGTGACATACATCAAAACACCAAATGAGTAAATGTCGCTTCGGTTGTCTATTTCATTGCCCATTATTTGCTCGGGACTCATATAGGCGGGCGTTCCCACAACGGTTCCGTCTACAGTAAGGCGTTTCTCGCGTGGCTCGTTGAGCCGTTTGGCGATGCCGAAGTCTACAAGAGTGGCAAAATCTTTTTGGTAAGTGGTGTCGTGAACAATGATGTTATCTGGCTTTATGTCGCGATGTAAAAATCCTGAATCGTGCATATGTCCCAGGGCATCAACGATTTGAGCGAAAATAAAAATAGCTCTATCTTGCGCCAACCAATTTTTGGTTTTTAAAATATCTCGCAAATTATGCCCTTCTACATAGTCCATGACCATGTAAGGGCGACCTTGGGTAGAAACTCCAAAGTCATAAACTTTGACTATATTTGGATGCATCAAAGCACTTATAGCTTGGGCTTCGCGATGGAAACGCTGAAATCCGCGATCTTCCTGGTCTAGCTGCTGGAACAGCACTTTGACCGCAATCTCTTTTTCCATCTGTCTGTGCCAGGCTTTGAATACAGCGCCAAAAATGCCGTGACCGACCTGCTCGAGGACCTCGTAGCGGTTGTTAATTACTTTGTCTATTATTGCTGTGCTTGGCAGGTCCATGACCTACAAATTTTAGCAAATTTATGGCTATTGGAAACTGGCCAGCTTGCTTTCTAGCACTTTATTAGCAGTGGGAAAATTGTCATAAACCAGATTGGCAATTGTTGCCGACCTGTTTTTTCTCTTTCCCGACTGCGATTTGCCACCATATTTGGCGGCAGCAAGTTCGGCGAAAGTCTCAGCCGGTCCATTGCCTTCGGTCTGTATGTAATAATGCAAGCGCGGCTTTACAAAATCGTCCAGACGATGCAAATCTTGCTCATAAGCCGTTCTAAACTCAGTTTTGTTGGATAAATCACCCAAGAATTTATCAATAGCATGTCCCACTTCGTGGC
>CAZSHS010000061.1:0-3368 GCA_964606665.1 uncultured Candidatus Obscuribacterales bacterium
ACCTTATTTCGCCTTAAACACTCAACTGGAGGGTTTCACTTTTAGTTGCCAGATCATCTTTTCGATTGCATAGATCCTGAAATTCAATTTTTCATCTCCAAAATATTTTCATATTAACTTACCGGCTCTTACGCAAGCGTCAAGTAGGCAGGGAGCGAATCGATTGACACAATGAAATTCCAAAGTTTACTTGACACTCGTTCGCAATTATGCGAACAATAGAAGAGAGGCATCCATGCCGCAAACAAAGGTGATTTTCTACCGGGAGGCTTCCGGTGCAATGACAAAGAAAACTAAATATATAACCGACGCAGTTGAAATCTTGCACAATAGATACATCAAGGGGCGACCTGACATGATGGTACTTCTTGAAGAAGAGCGGGCTAACGCCGAGGTTGCTAGAAAAATTTATGATCTTCGCGAAGAAGCTGGTCTAACTCAAAGACAGTTAGCAAAATTAGTTGGAACAACTGCGTCCGTAATCTGCCGTCTTGAAGATGCTGATTATAATGGTCATTCACTGGCGATGCTATTTCGAATTGCAGCAGCTCTCAATAAGCGATTAGAAATTCGTTTTGTCAATTTGAAGAAACAAGGATAAATGTTCAAGTCAAACACGGCTGCTTTAGCAGTCGGCAGAGACGCTGCTGCTTGGACGCTGATCAATTCAATTTCAGATCTTTCAAGAATGGTTTGTATTCAGGATGTTTTTTCAGTTCGTCTATGCAAATTTGTTTGACTAGAGCATGTTGCTTCACATTGGCTGAAAGGGACCATTGCGCTGCACCGCCCATAATAATGCGCTCTCCGCTGCCGTTGATTTCAGGCAATACCGACATAACGCGCTCAACATAAATACGATCGCCTGATGCCACAAAAGCAGACCAGAGCTTGTCCAGATCCGCCGGTGTCCTTATAGGCATCGTTTTCAAATTATCCGGCTTCTTGTCGACTAGAGCGAGAATGGCTTCTTTGCGTTTTCCTTCCATTCCTCGTGCCACCACTTTCAGTTGTTCGCGGCAAACATCATTATTTGCAATCCAAAGTGCATAACAAATTACCCCTTTGTCAGTTTGATCTTTGAAAGTCATTTCTTTTATCCAACCTGGAACCTTGTCAGGATGCTTGCTCATAAGAATGCCTAAGAAGGCTGCAAATGGTGCACTGGCATTAGGCTTCAATGAAGCGTCTAAGTCCGAAAAATCTCGCATAGCCTTGCCCACAAGCGAAGGAGTCGGCTTCAGGTAATAGTGCGACATGAAGTTTGAAAGGTCCATTGCCTTTTGCGTAATTGCAGCAGACGGTTTATCGGCTCCAAGACAAGAAGGACCGGGAAGCAAACTAAACGTAAGTAAAAACAGTGATAAAAAGAACTTGAGATTCTTTACCGCGCGCATTTCATCACCCCCAAAATTTGAACTGGCCTTAATTCTGTCACGCTTTGCTAATTAAGTTAAGCAGTACTTCAAGAATCGGCGCCAAATTCTTACGATGGGTTCGTTACGTAGTGCCACCGTGGGTAGAGTCATGAGTCGCACTAGGGCTGAAAAGTGTCAGTCAATAGTCTTGTTCGTAGAAAGGACGTCTTGGGTCTTGTGCTAATAGAAAAGGAGTCGCGATGGAAGAGACAGGATGAAGTTCCAAAGCTATTTATCCTTTCTTTAGCCTCTTGGCTAAGAAAAGATAACCGGCTATCTTTTCTTTAAGGATTTGCTAAAGAAAAGTTAGCTATGAATAAGAGAGTTAGCGAGCCGTTTCATAGTTGAAACGGCACAAGTTTCGTTTCCGCTACACCGACATAACTGTCGGCGGCACCATAATAAATAAGATAACGATTACCGTCTTTGACCATTCCTTCTACAAAGACCACGTTGGGAACCTGCTTTACACCGTCTGTGGCGTTTTTCTTTTCCCATGCGGTTTCAGGCTCAAAGATTGGTGTATCGGATCTAGCAATTAATTTAGTTGGATCATTTTTGTCGAATAACGCCCAGCCAGTGCGATAACAAACCGCGTCATCCGCACCATTATAAAGAAGGAGAATGCCATCTTCGGTGATAATTGGGGCTGGTCCCGGCTCGACCGTATGCGAGTCAAACATATTAGGACGGCGAGTCAGAACAGGTTTGTCTGTGGCATCCTTCCAGTTAACGCCGTCATCTGAAAATGCTAATCCTGTTTGATCGGCACCACCAGCAGCATCACCCATGTAATACATCCAGTATTTACCGTTGATTTTTGCAGGTACTATAGCTCCCGACTTTGTCCAGTGGACATTCCACGAGCCTTTATTAGCGGGCATAATTATGCCGACGCGCTCCCATTTTCGCAGGTCGCCAGATTTATATAAGGCTAATTGAGCCTCAGTATTATAGGCGGTGGCAGTCATTAACCACTCTTTTGGATTTTGCAAACTGCGGCTTGCGCGAGGATCTTCTACTCCATTTTTTTCGTCGGGAAACTGCGGTTCAAGCACCGGTTTGTCTTCCTGAGTAAAATGAATACCGTCTGTGCTTTGGGCATAACCAATTCTTGAGACGCCAGCGTGATCTTGTCCGCGATAGAGCATGACATATTGCCCGTCGTCAAGCTTAACGGCAGTGGGATTAAATGCTCCAGCTGAATCAAATTTTCCAGGACGTGCAGAGATTATTGGTTCGTTCGACAATCTGTGCAACTTGCCAAATGTCATGATTCTTCTTGGCGGCGATGATGGTGCTATGGGTTTAGACCAAACGCATTGCCCGTTAATCGACGAAAATGCAGCTACAGTCGCAAGCATTATCTTTATTAGTTTTGTAGGCAAGATTTTCCTTTTTAACTTTTCTGACAGTTATGATAACGTATTAAGGGCCGCAATATTCGTTTTGAGAGGAATCAAAATTAATTCTGCAGTTTAAGTCAGTCGCCAGGTACGATGTGCTCGTCGAGAAGCTGGTAGCGCGCCACGGTATCATTGATCGCGGGCGGTGAAGATGGTGGCATGAAGGGAAGAGGGTTGGCGCGTGGGGCGTGGTTGGCGCTCGAAGTGTCCAGCAGGATTGTGTCAGGCCCGCCTTCTGCCACCGAAATGATGTGCGATAGATTGCTCGGCAAAGTGATAGTGCTACCTGGATTAACCATCACCGATTCGTTGGCAGCTAAGTGATACCAGATACCATCGACTGCAACATCTACATTCCGGCTAGACAAAGTAGTGTCGTTTTCTGCCCAAGCCAATTCAAATCGCACCGCAGCGCCGGCAATCACAGACACTTCCTTGCGCGCCTTCTGGCGGTGGAAGTGGTGCGGTTCGGTTTGACCTGCCTGAACGAAGAGATATTTGCGCGAGAAGCTGGTTACAGGATAGTCATAATTACCGATATGAG
>CAZSHS010000061.1:3378-11450 GCA_964606665.1 uncultured Candidatus Obscuribacterales bacterium
GCTCAGAGGCTCTCCATGCTCATCGACAAGCGAAGAGCATAGAACAAGAATTACAAGACCGCAGTGCTCGAAATCTCCCATGCCGAAGTCGACAACTTTCCAACCAAGCTTTTGATGGCGGATACCGTCGGCATTCGTTTCAAATTGCTTTGGGTGCCAGTCGGCCCAAGTAGGCAGTGCAACGCCATAATTCTTGGCGTTAGTAATTGCTCGCTCTATTGCAGAATCGATTTCTGAACGTTTCATTTCATAGAAACCCCTATCTCATAGGAATGCCTTCGTTTTCTACTAACCTAATGTCTAAGTGAATGTAGGCTTTTTCTTTCGAGGCTATGCCGTTTGTAGTTACTACTATCGGCACATGCCATTTTGGAAAATGCATGTTGGGAATTATACAAGTGATACTAGATTCGGTGGCTGATACCACATGAGCCTTGATTTTACCGAAGGTGACTACGTTCTCGGCGATAACTGGCGAAAAGCCACTTCCGCTTATGGTGACGGGGTGTTCAGGAGGTGATGCTAGCAGATTGATCCAGGTGATATGGGGATGCGAACGCATGGTGACTTTGAATGGGGCACTTTTTACATCCGACACTGCCACAGTGAGATTCGCATTACCGCCGTCCTGATGAGACAGAGGCTTGAACTCTATTTTTCCTTCAGTACTGGTTATCGGCTTGATCTGTTTTTGGCCTATGTACACCTTAACTCGCTCAAGGCGATCAGAGAAGTTTTTACCCAATATTGTGACCGTATCGACCACACTCATAAGCTCCGGCTTCACTTCGGATATCTCAGGTCTTACAATAAATACTTTCCAATTCAATCGCGCCCCGGATGGTCCGAAGCCTTTCACCGTGAGTGGTGTATTTCCCGTCGACAATTGGCCCGTCAAATCGAGCGTAAATTTGTCTCCACCGCTAAAATTTTTAAACGTAGCAATCGGTTTTCGGTTTAGCTCTACCACTAGGTCAGTAAACTTTGGTCTTTTGTCGGTGCCGTTAGTGAAGGTAAGACTCAAAGGCAGTTTCTCTTGACCGGCTTTGAGATGAATGTGATCGTTCCAGGTGTGCCAGGCACCAGCTCTAGTCACGAGTGGTTTTGATTCTTGTAAAACCGCCATATTTTCGGCGGCTGGTGAAGACAGGCAACATGCCATGAAAAACAATGGAAGCACAAATACAGCTCTTGTTTTTATCATGCATTTTGGCCCTCTTAAACTAACTAAGTTAGCTTCTATTTACCACGTTCAATGTTTCTTGTTTGCAATCTTGTTATGTAAAGTAGTGAGTCGGGTAGAAACCATTTATTTGTAAAGCGATGAGTACTGGATGAAAAAGAAACCTCAGAAAATAATTGGTTCTAAACAGTTGCATAGTTCTCCTCTCCATGCCGACTATCTTGAGAAATGCGCTCATCTGCGCACACGCAAGGATCGATTTGAAGTCGGAAGGGCGATGCGAGAAAAATGCCCTCGAGCAGATCACTCAGAATACCAAGTGGATTGGAAAAAGCGCAGGGATCCCATTGAGCTTTTGATCGAATCAAGCCAAGGGCGAATTGAATCTCTTTTGCCAATTAGGTACGGACGTATGGCGACGTCGCCTTTCGCCTTTTTCAGAGGATCGGCTATTATTATGGCGGCTGATTTGGTTCAGACTCCCGATACCGGTTATGCAGTGCAAAGTTGCGGAGATAGCCACCTGTGCAACTTTGGCGCGTTCGCCACGCCGGAGCGGAACATAATTTTCGACATAAACGATTTTGATGAAACCTTTCCAGCTCCCTGGGAGTGGGATCTTAAAAGATTGGCAGCGAGTTTTGTGATTGCCAGTAAACACAATGGGCACAAAAAATCAGATTGTCGGTCCGCTGCTATAAAAATGGTCGAATGCTACCGCGAGCGAATGTTGGCGCTTGCCCAGATGCCATCTTTATCGGCTTGGTACGACTTCTTGTGTTATGAAGAGTTGATCGATCGCAGCCGTGATCGCAAGTTCCAAGAGCAGCGTCGAAAAGATCTAAAGAAAGCGAAGGCGCGAGATGGGCTGACAGAATTCGTCAAACTCGGTCATTTCGTCAATGGTAAGCCAGGAATTAAGGAGCAGCCTCCTTTGATATATCGCGACGAAAGGTATCACACCCCCGAGTTTCAAAACGCCATTATGGCAGGCATTGAAGATTACCGTCTTTCTCTGCCGATGGATCGTCGGGTGTTATTCGATCATTATGAATATGTCGACACGGCGATTAAGGTAGTCGGCGTTGGCAGTGTGGGAACGATGTGTTTGATTGTTTTGTTTTTTGCAGCCGAAAATGATCCGCTATTCTTGCAGGTTAAGGAAGCAAGACAATCTGTTCTAGAGCCGTATTCTGGTTATCCACCGTTTCAGTCTCATGGAGAACGCGTTGTTTTTGGTCAGCGTTTAATTCAGTCTGCCAGTGACGTTTTCCTTGGACACTTCATTGGACTGTTGCAAAATAAACACTACTATGTAAGACAACTGCGTGATGTCAAAGTAAAGATTCCAGTTGAGACATTCTCACCGCAGGAAATGCTTATTTACGCTCAGAAGTGCGGGTGGGCGCTGGCTCGCGCACATGCACGCTCAGCCGATCCTGCTGTTCTTAGCGGATATATTGGCAAAGCAAAGGTGCTACCAGAAGCGGTGGCTAACTTTGCTGAAATTTACTGTGCTCAAAATGAGAGGGACTACAACAGGTTACTCGACGCCATCAAGTCTGGTGCCATCCAAGCGCAACCTGGCTAAAATTAAAATATGAACCAGTTATAAAATATGCACGCCATCACTTCACACGACCTACATTTATATAGTCGCTGGTTCTTAAGCGTGTTAGAGCCGATTTGGCACCCATTTAAATCTTTGCCCAATCCAAAACTAGCTCCCAATCCTGATTTGAGATTTTTGAGCAGCCAATATCAATGGAGAGTTGAGATATCGGATTCAGTAGATTCAATCAAAAACACTGAAGTAGAAAAGCATCTCATTCAATCGACTAATCTGCTTAGATTGCTTGTCGAGGCGTCGATTGTGATGACACCGGCAGCTTCTCCATTCAATGACTTTCGCGCCGGCTACTCGGCATTGCGTTACAGTCAGTACTTCAAGCCGCTTCAACTTGAGCACAGAAACAAACTTATTTTAAATAGTGATCCCTCGCTTCGAAGTATTCGTTTACGCGCATTGATGGCAGAGGAACTGGCTCTTGGTGTGACGGCATTTTTGGCTCGCGAATATTTCGACGTAGTGCACGTGGCTGATTATAAGCTGTGGCAAATGGTCGGCATCGATAAAACAAGTATTGAATATCCAGATCTTGCTTGTTTGGATCAACTCGGACAGACCATTTTATTAGAATCAAAAGGCAGCATCAGTTCGCGCTGCTCGTCTATGAATTTGCAAAGGAAAAGAGCCGCCGCGCGTTTGCTCAATACTCATATTCCTGCTCAAAGAATCATCGTTGCCACATGTTTATTACACGACAATTTTGAGCAAGACAGTATTTCACTCATTGAAAAAGTAAAGCAAGAAGACATCGAAGATCTAGATGGTGCCCATGTAAAAACTGAGCTGTCGCGTTTAGCTTTCGCCAAAATATTTCGTCTGGCAGGACTTGATGAAGAAGCAGATGCGATGGTATCAGGCAGGTCGTTTATGAACTCGTCCCTTTCAAAGCATTTTCCTGTCAAGGTTTTCGGCAAAGAATTTATACCAATAGGTATGGACCCTTTCGACAATCTTGTCTTAATCGAAGGACAGATGCTGAGCGAGCTAAAGGAAGGCAAGATTCCTAATGTTCCAAAGCGTTACATTAAGAATGGATCGAGCACCAAAGATTCACCAATAGAAGAAAAGCTTGCATTTACAATAAACGAATCAGTCTTGATTTTCCCAAGCCCGGTATATTTCGAAGGCACGAATTAATAGCACTAAACTCGCACGTATTTATCTTGTATTTTTTGCGCTCCAGAGCGCCCAACGCCAGGATTGTAAGACCAAATGAGCGCTAGCTCCCTGAGTTTCATTCCTTCCTCGCCAGGAGTGTTTACACCCTGAGTCCAAAGTTCTTGCATTCGCCTGAAACGATCGCGCACATCTTCACGCAAATTCGGATTTTGTGCTTGAAATTGATGATAAGTTAGTGCTTCACCATTTGGTCCTTTAAAATCCTTTTGGCTGAAACGATCAACTTCTCTTCTCAAGTAACCACCAACGAGATCGGCTGCACCATCGACGGTGAGAGAAGCTTCCAGAGTATGTCTATTGCCACCATAAGTATCCTGAGTTCTTAATGCACAAATATTTTGTATTTGCATTTGACCTGGACCAATGGAAATGTTGCGCACTCCCAATCCTGGCTTGATTCTATTAATAATGGGATCTCCGACTTTTTCAAGAGTGTTAGTACCGCTATTGGTGCAGAAATAGTCCGTTGCATTCCCTACGCCAAGAGTGCGTCTTAGATTACTAAGCAAGCTAACACCCCATTCCTCTGGCTTGTCTTTCCAATCGTTTCTGATATTTAGTGTCTCGTTTTCTATAAGCGCTGAGATTGCTCCAGGCCTCATGTTTTGATCCAGACCGGGATAATTGTTCATCACTGTTTTTAGGGTCTCCGCAGAGGGCAGGGTCGGGCTTTTAGGACCAAATATTGAATCGAAGACTAGTTGACCACCTTTAACTACAAGTTCGGCGGCAGCAGCAAGAGGATAACCTCGTTTCATTGCATCATAAGCGTCGCGTGAGACGTCCGACCATGTTCGAGTTTGGTTAGAGTTATCCGATACTACCGGAGAAAAATCCAACCCTTTAGAATCGCTAGAGGGAGGACTTTTGGGTGTGGTATCAAGCGAGGAATCATTCATGGCGATTATATTTAGTAAGGGAAAAAATAGAATCGATCAAGAATGATCAAAGTTATACGCGTTGGTTTAAAACGCGCGATAAAGAAATAACATAGTAAATACCTGTTCAAAATAGCTCTTAATCTCTTGGATGTCAAGTGAATTCGTTTTGCAAACGCAACACCCAATCTCATTGACCCCAAAAGGGTTTAGAGTCCATAATTCGATATGAAAACGGCATCTGATATGGAATAGATTAGTGTTATTACCGAGTGGTTGGTATGTAATAGCTGCTTCAAGCGAATTGAAGCCAAACAAGCCTCTCGGCATAGAGCGTTTTCAGAAAAACTTGGTGCTCTGGCGCGATAATAGTGGCAAGGCTGTAGCCATGCTTGATCAGTGTCCACACCGCTCAGCCAAACTGAGTATTGGTCAACTTAAGCAAGGTTGTATCGAGTGTCCTTTTCACGGGTTTTCATTTGACCATGAAGGTCGATGCACTCTGGTACCCGAGATCAAGAAAGCTGCTCCCAATTTAACAGTGCAGACTTTTGAGCTAGTGGAAAAACATGGATTCATATGGTTTTGGTATGGAGGCGAACCCAAAACAAAAGACTTGCCCTGGTTCGAAGCCTTAGATCAAGGCAAATGGTCTTTCAGTCAACAAGCAACTATTTGGCCAACACACGTTACCAGATGCATTGAAAACCAGCTTGATTACGCCCACCTTCCTTATGTTCACCGCAACACAATAGGCGGAAATACAGATGTCACTAAACCAGTAAAATTTGAGTTGGAAGACAATTCAATTAGGTTTTATCCTGGAGCCGAAAAGAACGGCAGCGGATTTATCGAATTTCGATTTCCCAACATATGGATGCTAACTATAGTTCCGGGCAAGTTTGCGCAAATGATGGCCTTTGTTCCAGTAAATGAAAATGAGACTAGGTTGTATCTTCGTGGATATCAATCTTTCGTAACTTTATTCGGCATAAGCACCATATTCGATACCATAGGTGCGTGGCAGAGTAAATACATTCTGAACCAGGACAAACGAGTGGTACTATCCCAAATACCAAGCGTAAGTGTTAATGCAGAGCACGAAATACTCTATCCAAGCGATCAAGGCATAAGACATTTTAGACATCGTTGGCAGGAAACCAGTCAGTAATTTTTGGACCGTCGGTAAACGCTAAAACAGATGCAAATAGGAGGAGCTAGTGGTAATAAGAATAGGCTTCGTTAGAATCTTTGTGTCTGACTTCGAGCGGTCGTTTGAGTTTTACACGAGGTCAATTGGGATGGAATGCGATTTTACCGATAATATTTCTTGGGCGCAGTTTCACGCTGGCGAGGACATCAGTCTGGCAATAGAGTTGTGTGCACCAGAGCGCACTGAATGCGGTGCGAAATTAGTTGGGCGTTTTTCGGGTGTTACGTTGTTGGTCGACGACATCGCAAATACGTTCGCCGAAATGCAAGCTCGCGGCGTAGAATTCACAAACGAACCAAGTACCCAAGCGTGGGGTGGCACCATCGCAACCTTTCGCGATCCGGACCACAACATTTTGACCTTGATGGAATCGCGCGACGATTGAAGAAAAAGACATCGGCGACTCAAGCCCATTAAATTCACATTATTAGCTGTTGACATGATTCGTGCCGTCCTCAACATGGAATGTATCTGTTATGCCCGGGAGGATTGATATCACATGAGTCGTAAAGTACTTACTGCGATAAGTCTGTCTTTGCTTGTTCAATCTTGCATTGCACCCAACGCCTTAGCTGCCAAGCCATCTCCTGTAGCGCCCTTGGATAATGCAACTGTAAGCTCATATCTGGCTAAAACTAGTGCTTACATGAAAGCAGGCGACGCAAAGAGTGTTCTGAAAATTCAAGAGTTTATGATTCAGCATTTTCCTAACGAACCTGCCTTCTATCAAATGGCTGGCGAGGCTCAAAGCACACTGAATAATCATCAAAAAGCGATCGAACTTTTAGATAAAGCACAGAACCTTTTGAAAACTAATCCAAATCCGCGCTTTGGCATTCCTGGTGGTAAATTGCCATTATGCATGGCACGTACAAAATCTTATGCCAAGATGAAAAACTATTCAAAAGCTCTCGAAAATTTGAATGAAGCTATCAATTTGGATACGGCCGGAAAGTACAAGATGTTGTATGCCATTCGCGGAAATATTAATTTGGAGCTTAACAAAATAACTGAAGCTAAGAAAGATTTCGAAAAATTAAAAAATGCCGAGCTCGACCATGTGGCACTTTACGATACTGCCATCCTTGCCTACAAACTTGGTTATTTTTTAGATGCTGCAAATTTGGGTAAAAAAGCAGTCGCCAAAAAACCTGAAGATCCATTGTATTTAGGAAATTGTGGCTTCTACTTTTTCGAACTAGGCAGAGACTCAGAAGCTGCTGAATTTTTCAAAAGAGCTATCGCTACAAGAAAGGCCCCGATGAATTCGTACTGTGATTATGCGTGGCTGGAGAAAATAACAGGACACATTGATGAAGCAGAACCTCATGCAAAAACGGCGATAGAGCTTTATCCAAAAACCAAAAGAGAAGATTCCAACGACTATAATACTTTCATAAATGGTGCCATAGCCTACTTGGTACTAAACCAACTCGACGAAGCAAGAAAAGAACTTACTGAGCTTAAAAAGCAGTTCCCAAATTGCAAGGAATTTTACAGACAAGAAGGTAGAATTCTAAAAGCTGAAGGAAAACTAGATCAAGCTTTAGAATCCTACTCTAAGTATCTAGAGAAGGGCGAAGCAAGTCGCGCATTAAGTGAGCGAGCTGCAATTCTAAAAAAACTAAATCGCCTGGATGAAGCCAAAAAGGATCTCGAAAAGGCAAAAGCCAATGGATATCTTCCTGCGGACAAAGAAATTGCCGAGTTAAGCGAATAGCGATACCTGGAGGTGAGGTGGATGATCTGTTAATGGCGAATCTAACTTACCCTCATCATTGACAGCTCTTTTAACTGCCACCACATTTGATGATAGTGTAAGAGGCGATGGCGAGCAAAGCATGAATTCTGATACCAATATACTTGAACACTTTCAGCAAGGTGATTCTAATCAACCTTCTCGTTCCTCGACCAGTTGATTAAAGCCAAAGCAAGTGGTTCGAGACTATACGGCGCAATCTTGTTGATGCAAATCGCTCGCCCTAGAGC
>CAZSHS010000061.1:11460-14840 GCA_964606665.1 uncultured Candidatus Obscuribacterales bacterium
TTGCTTAAAGCCTGGCAAAACGACAACACTCGTGTACTTCTTAGCAAAGGCTGCGCCAAAGAAGAAACTACGGTGGGCGTAATATCTACGCGCCTTTTAAAAGGCGAACAAATAGTGATGCTCAAAAATCCGAATTAGACAATTTCTTTGGCAAATTCGACGCCCGGTCCAGATGGTGCAAACCACTACTAAGTGGCGATATTAATCGTATGATGATTCTGTTTGCTTACTCTGATACAGAGTAGCTCGCTGTGTGTTCGTAAACTTTTTGCTTCAGCGCGGTCAATACAACAGGCAAGTGACTTTTAGCTTTGTTGGTTAGCAACCAGGATGGAAAAAAGACACCACCGTCAATGAACACCTGATAAGTCACGCTGGTTTTACTGCCACCTGCTAGTGGTTTCAGGTTCCATTCTCCAGTCAGTTCCTTCAATGAGCCCGAGTCTCTATACCAGCTCAGGTTAGTTGGTTTCTTTTCGAGCATAGATACAACGTAATCGAATTTCATGAAGCCGACAGTTTCCACAACCTGTCTGACCAACCTGCGATTTCCCCGAATTCCAACTACAGAACATGACTTCAAATTTTTGAACACTTCTGGTGAATTCTCGTAATCGGTGAGAACATTCCAGACTTGAATAGGTTTTGCATCAATTACAATTTCTCCGACCGCGAATTCTCGATTACCAATCCGTTTCATTTTGGTGATAATTGAGGTATCCACTTTGGTTCCCTTTGTTCTATCGTTTGCATCTGCGTTTGGTGGGCAGGTAATAGAAGAAACAAAGAAGCATGCCATAAGTATTGTTATGGCAAAGAAACTATGCATAAACTGGCTTTTGGTGTGTCGTAATTGCATAGGTATAAAACCTTAGGCAGAGCGTTATTATCTGATTCAGCCATGAACACAAAATGAACACTTAAGTGGAAAATTTCCTAGCTATTTAACGGGCTCTGCTAGTTCGATCACGTATAATCTCACAGGTTTCTCAAATGGACGGCAACCATGAGCGCTCAAGACTCAGACAAATATCTGCAGGACGGGGTAGCCGGTCCAAGGTTTATATGAAGCAAAGAAATCAGGAAGAAATAGAGTCAAGACAAGTTGAGTGAAAGATTGATTGAATAATGGAAAGTAAAAGCGAATTCAGAATAACCTCAGGACATCAAATTCATTCACCATGCAAACAGATGAGCGCACTAGGTCATCGAATCTACGGACCGGATGTAGCGCTTCCTTTGACCGTGCTTGAAAATTGGTATGCCGTCAATCCTGATGGATACTTTCTCGCCTATGACAATGATAATTTAATCGCTTACTTGCTTGTGATACCAATAGATGGAGACGAATTTGAGCGCTGCCTCAAATGTGATTTCGACGAGCGCACTACAAAAATAAAAGCGCATCAAAACTGGTCTAGTTATCACCACTTGCTCTTATCCTCGTTGGTGGCGGAGCCTGCGTATCAAGGCAAATCAACGGTATCAATAGATTTGAGAATCTATTTTTTTCAAAAAATAATTGAGAGCACCGCTGATAGTGCTACTCTTTTTCATCTCGTTGGACAGACTATTTCACCGCAAGGCGAGAAGTGCGCGATTAGCATGGGACTTTCCTATCAAGATCTTACAGAAAACCAATGGCGAATTTATAGCGCAACCCTCAATAAATTGAAGCTAATCGAAATCAAAGAACAATTAATGAAGAAACGCTATTTGCGATTGAAATCTCAAACTAAGTAGCATCCTGTGTCGCATTTGTTTATAAAAGCGCATTCAGAAGTCTTTTTACTACTGGTCAAATTATTAATAACCCAATGGGGCAATAGCAGCGCGAAAACAAAAGGGTGCCGCAAACGCTGCTACACAGGCAAAGCCGATTATTACTGCTGTGAGCTTATCCGCTTTCTTGCCTAAAATCAAAAGCGGAATACCGATGCTTAAGGCAGCGGCGCACACTGCAATTGCTTTCATGTCGTACTCTAGACTGGCTACATGACGCTGCGCCTCTTGAAATTTGTCGATAACAAAGAACTTCGCCATCGCTGCGCCCGCGATTGCGAAAAATCCACCAATAATACGCATGTCACCATCTGATGCGGGCTGACCACCGCCTAAACTTCTACAGATATTTATTTGCTTGCCGCTGGCAACTCTTGAAAGCTTTTCTTTTCAAAATATCCAGTGATTCTGATACCGTCCCAGGCGTAAGTTAGGTGTCTTTCTTCTATGGCGTTTGATATGACCGGAGGACGAAAGACCGCAGTGCATTCACCGGTTATATGTCTAATGCTTTGATAGACGATCCCATTACTGTTATCGCTTCTTAGACGAGTAGCAAGTGCTTGGGAAGCGGCATATTCCGTATTGTTATAAACTTTCGGAAGTGCGGCTCTTAAGTTCCGGATGTCGTGAAATTCTCCGACTATGTCGGCGAGAATAACGAGTTGATCAAGTTCTTGTGCCGTTGTTATGTTGTGATTTCGCATGAATTGTTCACGCTGATGGACAGTTTCTGCGATTGCAGTTTCTAAGTCATTTGATGCGTAGTATGCGCCGAATTGACTGTTGCTGAATCTAGACCCGGGAGGGGTTTGATCCAGAAATGTAAAAGATGGCATTACTCTTCCGGCTCCTGGTCCGGATATGCGATCTTCTATTGGTACAACAGATAAGTTGCCTACTGAGTTTGCGGCCGAGGGATCGGTAAGACTTTCAATTTCAAGTAGAGCTTCCCAGTCTGCGGGAGCTGCGATGCGCTCGAAAAAATTCACCGATGGAAAGCGATCAGAAATTATTCGAAATGAAGGCATCCAGGATATCTGAGCAGTCGGGATTTCCACTAGATGCCCCGTTCTCGTGCCAAATATTGCCTGACTAAAAATAAGTCGACTATGCTGCCTTTGCACATTCGATCAAGTGGTGCTTTGCCATCAAATAGTTTTGCTGTGCTTGCATTTGATACCCAAGCATCAGCCGATGCATTATCTGGCAAAAGAATCTGTAGATCTTTGTAGATTCCTAGAATGTAAGAAATTCGCTCAAGTAAATCCTTGCTTGGTTTGGCTGAGTCAGGATCTTTCTTCCATTTATATAAAGTGGACTCGTTATCTAGTCCTAGCAAGCTCATTTGCTGCGCGCCACTAAGCTTCCATGCTTCGGCAATTTTGAAGAAGGCTCTGAGACCGGCTGATGCTGTTTTGTTGGGTGTGAGAGAGGCCATTGTCTTTTACTTCATAAGTAGAGTTAGGTAAATTATAACTCTATTTATGGAGCTTGTCAAGATCGATTGGATTTGTTGCTCGAAAACCATTACTTCGTTCGTTCAGACACTGTCACACCTCAAGTAAATTGCAGGTAGACGAGCATATGTAGGCGCG
>CAZSHS010000062.1:0-14780 GCA_964606665.1 uncultured Candidatus Obscuribacterales bacterium
AAACGGTGTGGTGCCTAGTCAAGACCCCTTCTCGTATACGCAGGCGCACCTGACTTCGGCCAAGCCATACGTTGTTTATCAGTGGCTGTACGAAGTGATTTGTTATGGCATTGTCAAAGTCGCTGGTGGCACTGGTCTACTCGTCTTAAGTGCCGGGATTTTAATATTTTCATTCTTTGTTGTGCCGATGCGCGCTTTTGCAAGAGCTGGAAATCGAGGATGTTTTGCCCTCTTTGTCAGCATGTTGGTTCTTTTCGCTTCGCTTTCACATATAAGTGTAAGACCAGAGTTATTTTCATTTCTATTTTTGGCCATTATTCTCGATCAACTCAGTCGAATTAAGAGCGAAGAAAACAATGCCAGTGATAAGCATAAGGTCGATAGAACTTTTGTCATTGTTTGCGTGATTATTGCTTGTCTCTGGGCAAATATTCATGTGCTTTTTGTTCTGTTGTTTATGCTTTTGATTTTTCTTTTGTCCATACAAATTTTCGCAATGCTTTTTTTAGGAGCGAAGCAAGCGAAAAATTTTTACACGATATTGATAGCGACTTTAGTTTCTTTTTTTGCTACTTGGCTAAATCCTTACGGATTTACAATTTGGAGTCATACAATTCGAATTATTCTTGACCCTATCAACAAGACCATTAACGAGTTGTTTCCGTTAGGAGCTGAAGCTTTTCAGTCGCCAGTTTATTATCCGTTTCTTCTTTTGTCTATTTTGACTTTAGTTGCATTGATTAGAACTTTTAGAGCTGGTATCACAAGTGTTGATGACCTATTCTTCAGGCTTTTAATTCCAACTTTTATAGGGCTTGCTTTTCAATCGCGGCGTTTAGTGCCAATTTCTGTGCTTATTTTAGCGGTGAGTCTTGCTAGTGGAGGTGTGATTCGAGGTAATTTGAACGAAGGCGAAACGTTCTTTTCGAAGTTTAACGCAAGGCTTTCAACGGCTTTTAATTCGCTTAGTCCAATTTGGGCAAGCGCAATGATTTTTCTTGCAAGCTTAGGTGCTTATTTAACCTCGGTTTATATAATGCCACCAGGCATCCCTCAGGGAAGCGCGGCTTTTAGTGTACCTGTAGGAGCACTAAAGTATCTTGCATCTAACCCTTTATCTGGGCGACTTTTGAATGATGCACACTATGGGGCTGTGATGATATGGCAATTAACGTCCGCGCCTAAGATTTTCGTAGATCCGCGCTATTTTCTTTATGATACCAAACACATGTCTGATTATTGGGACATGGTTTTAGCTAGAAATTCCTGGCAAAATTTATTAAAAGAATACCGGATTGATTGCATTTTTTTGCCTGCAAACACTCCACTGGTAAAGACTTTATCTACTCATTCTGATTGGGAAATTTTGTATAAAGATGATACAGCCGCAATCTTGAAATTACGGAATGTGCGCTAAAAAATGTACGGTTGCATAGTTTGGACTAAAGTCAACTCGAGAAACAGAGCCGGCAGGAATATTAATGCGCCAAAAGTTATTTAATGGCATTCCCAGAGCATGTGCAATTATTGCGCGAATGACACCAGCGTGACTTATGAGTGCAATTTTTTTGCCAGGATGTGCTGCAATCATTTTGTCGAGCACAGATACCGATCTGATATATAAATCTCGAATGGACTCGCCTTTTGGTGGTGCGTTTTCAATCGGGTCTGAAACCCAGTGAAAATACTCATCTGGCTTCGTTTTTTTTACTTCAAGATAACTTGAGCCTTCCCAATCACCAACGTCCCATTCATTTAAATCTGGTATCACTTCAGTTTTAAGTTTTAGCCTTTCGCTTACGATTTTTGCTGTTGATACCACTCTTATGGCGCAACTAGAAAGAAGGCATTCGGCGTCTTGTTTGGACAACCAGTCTGCAATTAGATGAGCTTGCTTAATCCCCCTTTCAGTTAACTCAACTGCTGGATCGTTATATAAGCGTCCGTGTTCCACGGGTTCGGTATGTCCATGACGAATCAGATAAAAAGAGGTAATAACCTCTGGTGGATGTAATTCTTCGCTCATAGTTTTGGCTGCGGGATGCCGTATGTGGCGCAGGTTTTCATTAGTTTTTCAATTTCTGGTTGGTCGAGAGTTTTAGCGCCACCAAGAGTGTGCGCAATATAAAGAGTTTGAGCGTGATGTTCGATAGTTTCGAGTTTGTAATAGGCCTCCCACAAGTCAAAACCATAGGTGAGAGCGCCGTGGTGATCTAGTATAAGCGAATCGTGTTCTTTTACGATAGAGGCAATACTATCCGATACTTCATCTGTGCTTGGTGTTGCATATGGTGCCACAGGAATTTTGCCGAGCGTCACGACCACCTCTGGCAAAATATGTTGATTCAAATCCACTCCTGCAACGCTAAATCCAACAGCATAAGTTGGATGGGCATGGACGCAAGCTTTTACATCTGGTCTTTGTTGATAAACAGTTAGATGCATCTTAAGTTCGGTTGATGGACGTTTGTTTCTTTCGACTTTGGGTGCGCCAGTCATGTCGACTAAAACTAAGTCTTCTTCGTTCAATTTACCTTTGCAAACTCCTGCAGGAGTTGTAAGGATGAGATTCTCTTCAAGTCGAATGCTGAAGTTGCCTTCCATCCCACAAATATATCGGCGCTCGTAACAAAGTCGAGCAATTTCTATAATATCCGTGCGGGCCTTTGTTTGTGAGTATTTTTCAGTCATCTTGACAAGTCTCGTTTTTCTGCCACTAAGGCAAAGATGAACAATCATATATAAAGTAAGTACAATGCGAAATTATATATATTGCACATCTTTTAGCTATTTATTTACCAACAATAGGCATTTTCGACTTCTGGATATGTCAAGTATGTAGTAGAATCCATGTTTTTGACGAAATAAAAATAGATTTCGAGTCCAAGTCCCTGTCCCAAGATCATGAGGTATCCCCGGTATGCGCTGCGGCGAATGCAATCAGAGAAATTCTGTAGCAGCCGGCTCGTGTGCCTTTTGTGGGCAAAAATTCGAGAAAAAGACTTTACCTATGAGTCTCAAGATCTCGATTGCTGCTGCCGGAATTGGTCTTATTGTGGGTGTCTCAGCTATTGCGTCCAGTTTGTTTTCAAGTTTTGGGCATAGCACGGTTCCGCTCAAAGCCATTGCTCAGCACATCTCGGCTGGTCCTAAGAGCCCTGAAGAGGCACAATCGCTTAAGGTCCAATTAGAAAAAACGCTCAGGGAACAGCTACTTACTTGCGGAAGTTTGCCCTCAGGTGAGCTTTTGACTAAGCTCCAGAGCCAATTACCCAATGCTGTTTTTGAAGTTTTTGTATTCGATCTGCCCAGAGGCATGAAAGTGGTCGAAGTGGATTGCGTGTTGCAGTCAACAGATTTTCTAATTAGCCAAGATCTAAAAAAAGAGTTGCGTGTAGACGAACTGCGGGGACTGGGTGTTTATGATGAAGGTCGTGTGATCACATCTGGCGATGGCACTACTAAGCTTATTTTGCTTGGACACAATAACATTGAGATGAAACGCTTGCCTACTGTAAAGGTTCTTGAACAAAATGCAAAAGGCAAATTCTCCGATGTGACAGCCCAAATGGTTCCGCCTATATCTGGACAGGGCAATGCAAAGTTTATTGGCAATTTGCCTGATATAAAAGTAGAAGGCAATCTGGTGGCATCTAGTCAGGAAGAAAAACTATTCACCGGTCCTTTGCCGGCAAAAGATGTAAGCACTACCACAATTCTTAGAATGAAAGATGGCAAATACGTCAAAGAACAAGATTTAGGTAGTAAGGAATTTTCGGCACTGTATGCGGTGGCAGCCGCTCTTATTTCTCCCGCTTCGCTTGAAGCCTATAAGAGTTATTTTTCAGGTGATGTCAAAGACTTTATTGCTGCTCGTGACTATCATGCAATAACACTGCCTCCAACCTTCTCTGTGGGTACAGTTGAGTCAAACAGAAAAGGCAGACGCAGATCCGAAGGCGGTCATTCTTATCTTTTAACCAGTATTAACGGAAACAAATTTGCTGTTACATTGACACCAGGACGCGGTGGATACGTGGCTTCAAGCATTCGCAAAGCCGACTCTGAGGTTGCAGTTGCGCTACCTGAAACTAAAAGCGAACCAAACACCACCCAGGAGCAAACGGTCGCTGTGACTCAGCCTGAGCCAGTTGCAGTCCAAACTCCTGTTACAGCTCCTGTAACGGCTCCAGTTTTAGTTGAAAAGCCGAAGAAAGAATCTAAAAAAGAAGAGAAAATCGAGCGCAGGAAAGAGCGCGAAGAAGTGGCTGAGACGCCTGTAGCATCGCGTGAGAGCGGCGTGGCTGTGCACAATGTCAGTATGCGCACATCGCCCAAAAATGGACGCAGTATTGGTATTGTTCGTCGTGGCGACAACGTCAAGATTTTAGGCAAAGATGGCAGTTGGTACCGAGTTATTGCAAATGGTCAGCAAGGCTATGTCTGGTCTGGAATGATTCGAGCAAGCAAAGGCGTCACTGGTGTAAGTGTTAGAGTGTCTGATGAGCCCAAAGTGAGCAAGTCTAAGCCAGAGAAAACAGCCAAGAAAGAAGTCAAAGTTGCTAAGGAAAGCAAAGAACCTAAAGAATCTAAAGAGTCTAAGATTGCAAAATCCAAAGCTGAAGCTAACAAATTGGTAATGGTTGAAAAAGAGAAAGAAAAAGTAACCAAAGCCAAGGCCCCACCGGCAAAAACGCAATCAGATCGCAAGACTAGTTACGTTGATAAGAGGCCAAAAAACCATGCTTCTGAAGAGCCAACATTTGTACCTTAATCGGGCTCGTGTTATGCTAAAGCGAGCGGGACGTAGCGCAGCTTGGTAGCGCGGTTGCTTTGGGAGCAATAGGTCGCAGGTTCGAATCCTGTCGTCCCGATACTTTGAAAAATTGATCTGATGTCGCCCTTACTAAACAATCTGGCCAAAATAGGTCTTTCGCTTTTGTTTGTGGTTTCAATTTCTGCAGTGACTAATTTTTTTAGTCCGTCTGACGGTACTTATTACGAAAGTCGAGGCGATTATAAAGGTGCTATCGATGATATTTCACAAGCATTGTTGGAAGATCGCCATAAGAAAAAAGGTTATCTGTATATAAATAGGGCGCGCAATAAGCGTTATCTAGGAGATTTTTCTGGTGCTCAGAAAGATTTAGATAAGGCAAAAGAAATTTGGCAAGAAAATCGCAAAGTTCCGATCGATGGACAGAAGTCATTTTTTACACGCAACTTATTTGTTGAGCAATGCAGGTTGCATATTCGTCTTGGTAAATGGGATGAAGCATTGCAAGACTGTAAATTAGCTCTTCTAGACGGTGACAATTCACTGATTCATTCGCAACTAGGTGCAATACATGAAGCGAAAAATCAGTTAGATGCGGCAGAAACTGAACACAGTAAAGCAGTCGAATTGGCTAGTGAAGAGTTTAGTTCCAACTATGGAATCAATTTTTACGCTTCGGCATTGCTTGCGCGAGCTGAATTTTATAAACGTCAAAACAGGCTCGAAAGTGCCTTCAAAGACTATGATGAGGCGGCGGAGCACGCTTCTCCTTGTTCTGATGCATTTTATGGCAGGGGCTGTATGTATCTGGATAAGAAAGATACACAAAATGCACTCAAAGACTTAGACAGCGCAATTAAGTTGTCCAGTCGCGAGCGTGACGATTATTTTGCAATGCGAGGACTTGCTTACATTGATTTGAAAGAATATCAAAAGGCGCTTGTGGACTTTGATAAAGCACTTTCGATTAATTCAGACTGCAAGGATGCGGCGCAAGGCAAGACAAAATGTTTGGAATTGATCAAATAAAAATAGTTCAACTAATAGATTTGCGTTCTTTCATCATGCTCTGAGCTTCTTTCACACCTGCAACCCAGCGCATGCGCAGGCAACCTTTCTTAGATAAAAGAAACAAGTCGCCAAAATTTTCTTTGTTTGCGTGCACCCAGATTTTAAAGGGCATGTCGAATTTAATTGATTGAATCGACACAAGCCATTCACCAACTATATAAAGTGCATTGCCCTGGTCGCGAAACTGCGGAAACGGGCAGCGTAAATCTTGGTACCACTGAAGCAGCCAACCAATTGCAAGCAATACGAATCCACCTAGGTTGTAGGCGTCATAGTGCGTGACCAGTGAGTTTAACCAATCGTAAATTATGTACAGAAAAATCAAATGCATTGGCAGAGTGTACAAAATCCAATAAGTAAAAGTATCGGTCTCAACTCTAAATGTATTGCGACTTTGATTTGAATAACCTGCAGTAGGTCCTTCTTGTAGTGAGAAGCGTCCTTTCAATTTTACTGACATCACGCGCTTATCTGTGATTGCGTAAATTGTTCTGGTTGCCTGGGCGGGCACAGAAATTATTTCAAGCACGCCAAAGATTGCCACAAGCACAAGCAAGACAATAATTGTGGTCCAGACTTTGCTACTGTCTGTGGTGGTGGCGTCGTTCATCACACCTATGGCAAAGACGAAAAATCCACACAACCATAAAAGAGGAGAAGGCAAAAGACTGAAAGCAATTTCTTCAGACACAGGCTTTTTATGCCAGAGCAATTGTTCGCCAGTTTCCATCTCGCTTCGGACCGCTGTCAAAAGCATTTCGTCTACTTCATTGTCTTTCTCTTCTTCCATCGTTATCTATTTTAGCAACAACGCATCGGCGGATCGCCATCGGCACCAACCAGGGTGGGCTGGTCTTGGTGATTATGTTTTGTAGGTTTAAACCAGGCTATTACGGCTGAAACTACGATAATCATTATTAGTACCATGAATGTACCATCAAGTACTGCGTCGAGATAATCGTTAAACATTAAGATAGGCATTTTAGCCAGTTCTTCAGCACTACCAGCACCTTTGTTGAGTTTGTCTTGCAGGCTAGCTGCATGTGCAAGAAATCCAAGCTTTGGCGAAGGGCTAAATATTTTGAGCAAGCCAGCACTCACTGTTACAGTCAATAACCAGACCAGAGGCACTAGTGTGATGAACGCGAATTTACGTTTGCCCATTTTAATGATAATAGTGGTGCCAACGCAAAGAGCTATGACTGCTAGTAATTGATTCGAGATTCCAAATAATGGCCATAAACTGTTTATGCCACCAAGTGGGTCGATGACGCCTTGATAAAGAAAATATCCCCAGCCTGCAACCACCATTCCAGAACTCAGAAGAATGGCAGGATACCAGCTTGTACGTCCTAGAGGCTTATAGAGCAGTCCCAGGAAGTCTTGCAGAATAAATCTGCCCACGCGTGTTCCAGCGTCCAGACAGGTTAGAATAAATAGTGCTTCGAACATGATGGCAAAGTGATACCAGAAAGCAATAGTCGCTTCCATTCCGGGCAATGACTTAAGACAGCTTGCAAAAATATGCGCCATGCCCACAGCAAGCGTTGGTGCGCCACCTGTTCGCGCCCATAAGCTCGCTTCTCCCACTTCTTTGGCAAGTGTTTCCATCTCTCCAGTTGAGACTGCATAGCCCCATCCAGAAATGCATGCAGCAGCGGTGTTTGGATCTAAGCCAACTACTCCCGGTGGGCTGTTGATGGCAAAATAAGTTCCTGGTTCGAGCACGCAGGCTGCGACCATCGCCATGATAGCTACAAGTGCTTCGCACAGCATAGCACCATAACCGATGGGCAGCGCTTGGCGTTCTTTGGCGATCATTTTTGGTGTGGTGCCGCTTGCAATCAAGCTGTGAAAGCCGGATACTGCACCACATGCGATAGTTATAAAACAAAAGGGAAAAATAGACCCGGCAAATATCGGACCATCTTTGGCAACAAATGCAGACAATGGTGGCATCTTCATGTCTGGATGTAAAAAGATTATTCCAACTATAAGCAAACCGATTGTGCCAATTTTTAAAAAGGCAGACAAATAGTCGCGTGGAGCAAGCAATAACCATACTGGCAAAACTGATGCAACAAAACCGTAAATCATTATAGATATGGCAAGTTGCGGACCAGTTAGTGTGAACGCTGCAGCCAGAGTGGGATTTTCTGCCACCCATTGACCAGCAACTACTGCAAACAACGTTAGTGCTACTCCAATGACAGAGCCTTCCATGATTTTTTCAGGGCGCCAGAGCTTCATATAGACGCCTACAAATAGAGCAATCGGCACAGTCATGAGTAATGTGAAAGTTCCCCACGGACTGTCTTTTAATGCGTTGACTATCACCACAGCTAGTACTGCAATCAAAATCATCATGATGAGCAATATAGCAATAAGAGCGACAATTCCTGCTACAGGTCCAATTTCTTCTTTAGCCATTTGTCCGACCGATTTTCCATCTCGTCGCATCGAACAACACAAGATAACAAAATCTTGCACCGCGCCTGCAATCATAACGCCGACAATAAGCCAGATAGTGCCCGGCAAATAGCCAAACTGAGCAGCCAGTATGGGTCCTACAAGCGGTCCTGCACCAGCAATGGCGGCAAAGTGGTGACCAAACAAAACTAGTCCATGGGTCGGAACATAATCTTTGCCATCATTTATTTTTACTGCTGGTGTTTGATTGGCATCGTTCAATGCGAAAACTTTGTCAGCAATAAATCTGCCATAAAATCTGTAGGCAACAGAAAAGAAACATAAAGCGGCAATAACCATCCAAATTGAATTGACATGTTCGCCATGAAATACAGCAAGTGTCGCTAGAGAAAAAGCTCCAAAAATGGCTACTAAAGCCCAAATAATTATCTCAGTTATTTTCAAATCAGAAGTCCTGCAAGTGTTGCCGATAAGTAGCTCGCCATAGTTCCGCAAATCAATGCTTTGATACCAAGCGTTGCTAAATCTTCTCTTCTAGATGGTGCTATTTCTCCGATGCCACCAATTTGCATGGCTACCGAACTAAAATTAGCAAAGCCACATAATGCAAAAGTACAAATTGTTTCAGCTTTAGGACCCATTGTCTCAGCCATTTTTCCAGCCAAAATTTGAGACATGTCCATGTATGCCACAAATTCATTTATAACTAATTTCTCTGCCATTAGTCTGCCGACAACATGAGCATCGCTCCACGGTACGCCCAGGAGAAATGCAATCGGAGCTGCTATCAGTCCAAAGATATGATTCAATTTTAAGTTTGAAAGCGGCAGACCAATAGAGTCACCGTTCACTCCAATATTGCTCAAACCAAGTCCAATAGCGCCAATGATCATATCGCCCAGAGCAATGAGAGCAATGAAAGCAATGAGCATGGCACAAACGTTTAAGCCGATTCTAAGCCCGTCTGCTGCACCATGGGCGGCGGCATCGATTATATTTGCGTTTTCACGTTTGACTTCAATTTTTACTGAACCTTTTGTTTGAGATTCTTGAGTTTCAGGCCAAACTAGTTTTGCTATTACTAGCGCTCCTGGAGCTGCCATGATACTTGCCGTTAACAGATACGATGCTTTGATACCAATGCCGATATAAACTGCCATGACACCGCCCGAGACGCATGCCATTGAGCCTGCCATCGATGCTAAAAGCTCAGACATCGTCATAGATGGAACATAGGGCTTAATCAATAATTGAGCTTCTACCTGGCCTACAAAAACACTAGCAGCATTCGATAGTGCCTCGGATCCACTGGCGCCCATTACAAAGGCTACAAAGCGTGCCACCAGTTGTACCACGCGTTGCATAATTCCAAGATAATAAGAAATAGTAACTAAACTCGATACAAAAATAATTGTTGGTATCACACGAAAAGCAAACAGAAAAGCAGACCCTTCGCCAAAGACTCGAACGAGTGTTTCGTGCGTTGCAAGCGGACCAAATACAAATTTAGCACCGGCGTCAGAGCATTCAAGCAAGCTAGTGATACCATCACCAAGCGACTTAAATAGTTGCTGACCAAAAGGAACTTTTAAAACAAAAATAGCTAAGACTAGTTGCAGAGCCAATCCTGAAAGTATTAATCGCCAATTAATCGCTTTGCGATTGTTTGACATCAGATAAGCGGTACCAAGTATGAGGAAAAACCCTAAAAGACCAATGAGCTTGGATCCGATGCTTTCTGACATTAGTGGTCTAGTAACTCCTGGTTGTGAGAAGAAGATGAATCGTCTGTGTTACCGCCACCACCTGTTGGATACATAAGAGGATCCACTGAGTGAGTTTTGTCTGGTGCTGGTGCAGTAGGAATGGTAGAGGTAGTATTCAAGCCGTCATCGACAATTGGATCTTTCGCCACTTTATCGGTTGCGGGATTTGGTGCAAGTTCAGGTGCAGTCGGAGGTGTTGAAGCGTTGGCATTACTAGATGCTTGTTCGCCGCTTGGTGATGCGGTAGTTGCAAGTTGTTCGCCATTGCTTGGTGTAGGATTGATGAACGCTCCAGCCACGTGCGGTCTTAATTTGTAATATTCTTCTGTGTATTGCTTCCAGGCTGGTGCCATGATCACTCCGCCGGTAACATTCTTGCCCGAGATAGGTTTGTTCTCGTCGTTGCCGGCCCAGAGCACAGTCACCAAATCTGGTGTGAAACCGCAAAACCAGGTGTCGCGTCCTTCATCGGCAGTACCAGTTTTGCCTGCCACTGGTCTGTCAGCCATTCTTGCTGCCGTTCCAGTACCTTTGTTCACTACGTCTTGCAAAATACTTACTAGTCTTGCTACAGGCTCCACGTCAAAGACTCTATCGACTTTAGATTCGAATACTTCAATAATTTGTCCGCGACTGTTTTCAATTTTGCGCAATACTTGAGGAGAAATCTGCACACCGGCTCGGGCGAAAGTGGCATAGGCACCAGCTAGATCGAGTGGTGATACAGCCGAACTGCCAAGTGCCAGAGACAAGTTTGGATCAAGCTTAGTGGTGATACCAGCCAGTCGTGCTGTTTCGATGATACTATCCATGGAGCCTATTTGCTGAGCAATTTTTACTGATGGTACATTGCGAGACATCATCAAAGCCTTGCGGGCGGTAATTTTACCCATGAATTTGTGATCGAAGTTTTGCGGTTTATAATCGGGCAGACCCCAGCGTTGCTTCACTATAAGCGGTGTATCTTCAATAATTGAATCTGGATTCAAAATACCGCGTCTAAATGCAGTCAAATAAACAAATGGCTTAAAAGAAGACCCGGCGGTGTGAGGGTGTGTCGCTCTGTTAAACTGGTGAGTCCAGAAATTTCCGACACCACCGACAAGCGAAATAACCGATCCATCTTGCACCAGGACAGATACCAGTGCTGCTTGTTCAACACCTTTGGGAGCTTTCTTGATTCGTTCTTCTAAAATTTTCTCTGCTAACTCTTGAGCGCCTGGGTCGAGGTTCGTGTAGACACGCAGACCCTGCCTGCGAAGCCCAGCTTGACTGAAGCGGTCACGCATTAGCTCAAGCACATAACTTATATAGTATGGATATTTTTGCAGCGGATTGCGACCCTTTTTGAAAGACAATTTCGTCTTCTTCGCGTCCTCTGCCTGATTCTCGGTGATATAGCCATATTCGACCATCTTATTTAAAATTTCGTTTTGTCGATCAAAAGCACGTTTGCGATTTGCCACCACTCCAAGTTCGGACGGTGCCTTAACCAAGCCTGCAATGAAAGCAGCTTCAGGTAAAGTCAACTCAGCCGCACGTTTGTCGAAGTAACGCTTGGCTGCGCGCTCGATACCATAAGCGTTGTTGCCAAAGTAAATCTGGTTGAGATACATCTCAAGAATTTTTTCTTTCGAATACTGACTTTCAAGTCTGAATGCCAAATATGCTTCTTTTAATTTGCGTTCATAAGTTCGTCCAGACTGTGTAAAAAACAAGTTTTTTACTAGTTGCTGAGTGATAGTCGAGCCGCCTTCCACAACCTGTCCAGCTTGCAAGTTGTTGCGCATAGCGCGCATGATACTTAAAAAGTTTATGCCTTTGTGCTCGAAAAAGTGGTGGTCTTCAGCAGCTAACATTGCCTGCTGCATTTGAGTCGAGACTTGATTGAGCGGAATGACGCTTCTATCTTCGTCACCTTCCACCGTCGCAACCAAGTGATCGAAGCGGTCATAAATCTGAATAGCTTCAATTGGCTCGTAGCGCTCAAGTACTGTAATGTCGGGCAAATCTTGCATCTGAGTCCAGAGCGATGCGCCTAAATATCCGCCGCCCAAAGCAATGCCAATGATTACAACCCAAAAGGTTCCCTTGAGAAATGAGCCCAATGGAGATTTCTGTTTTCTGGCTTGTGACCGGCGTTTCGCCACGTTTTTTACTTACTTGAAAATTGGTGTAATTGCGCTCTTGTCATTATAACGCTTTGAAGCAAAAAACTGCCTGGGTGCGCTTATTGCCTGCCATCTTTGAGCGAAGTTTTAACCCGCGCCTAATAATCGCTCATGTCGTCAGCGTACATGTTGACATTGCCGATATAAAGCCTGGTTGTGCCATTTGGGCTTTTTATAGGTCTGCCGTTCGCGCCGGCGCCCCATATGACAAATAGGTCCTGGCTGTTGCTAATTGCAGTTATAGAGCCCGGTGCCGTTTGCCATTCAAGTGGTGCTTCTGTTTGCCAATCCCTGACCATTTGCGCCGAAAGGGATGGGTTGAACTGTAATTTCACACGTAAATCCGCAGACGTTCCAAGCTGTGTGTCGGGCATGATATTGTCTGGATTGCCTGAACCTGCGCCGGTTGCGGCTCCAGGAATGTAATCGTCTTTGGTGGGGTCATCGTAATGGTATGACGAGTCTGTGCTGAAAAATTGCGATTCCTGCAACTGGTTTGGCTTGTACGGATTATTAGGCACCAATTCATTGAGCTGCTTTACAACGTATTCGGTTTGGTCTCCAGGCTCTGGCCATCTTTTATTTTGAATGCAATACTGGCTCATATAATTTGCCACTTGCTGCATTTGCGAATAAAGCATGAAGTCATATTGCTGATTTGCAAGTTTCTTTTCGGCTTGCTCGACTGTTTTTTGCACAGCTTTTTCGGCAGTTGTATTGCTTGGCGAGTCACTTGGCGAATCGCCTTCATCGGCAATCGCTGCGCCATGGACGCACAGAGTTAATGAAAGTGAAAGTAAGAAATTCAGTCTCATTCTTTCAATATAGCCGAGATCCAAATTTTAGGAAGCCCGATAAGTGAATAATTTTGCCTCTATAATTGCACTTATGAATGGACAAAAGATTCTCATTTTAACAGTTGTAATCTCTGGGTTGTTTTTCTCTGCGTCTTCTTGCTCTATGAAGCGAGAGGTAAATGGAAAATTGCCTGACTCCAATGCAGCTTATGTGTCGTGGGGAATAGACGAATACGAGTTGTTTGGAATGACGAAAGAGGAATTGGATTCTAAATACAAAGGTCAAATGAAGTTTACGTCCAATTTTTCTAAAGCGATAATGAGCGACGCCAAGAATGAATGCAAAACCTTTGTTGGACCCACCTTCAGATTGACATACAATGACGAGGGTAAGGTGGTGGCGGTTCAGCGATGCTTCGAGGCGTGTGGCAAAGACTTTGTTGGTCCGCAGTTAGGCACGAAGAAAGAGGCACTGGAGTTTGCTGTAAACGGTCTAACAGGTACTAAAAATGCGAAGGACCTAGAAAAGCTCGCATCAGCGAAAAATGAGCTAGCTAAACTTAAATGACCAATATTCTTTTTTGTTATTCAAATACAGGTGGCGGACACAAGTCTGCCATGAAAGCAATTGTTGCAGCGTTGGAGGAAGTCTGGGTTGAAAAGACAGATTCTGATGCACCAAATATAGTGCTTGAAGATATCATCGAAAACAGCAATAAAATGAATGACTTTTTTGTCTTTTTCTATAATTTTTTATTGCGCTACAAGCAAGACTGGGTCAAGTATTACTACAATTTTATAGAATGGTCAAAACCCAATAGTTCAGAATTCGGGTATATGATGTGCTCGGGTTATATCAAAAAAGTTTTACGCGCAAGTAAGCCTGACATCATTGTTTCAGTGCACCCGATGGTAAATCATTACGTTGCGCGCTGCTTGAAAGAAATGGGCATGACCAGTACGAAACTAATAGTGGTGGTCACAGATCCAAACGGCAAATTCTGGACCGGCTGGGCGTGTCAGGATGCAGACCTCACCATTGCACCAAATGACTTAGCAAAAAAACGATTGATGAATCTAGGCTTACCCGAGAACAAAATCAAAGTCATAGGCATGCCTGTAGAGCCAGTTTATACTCGTCCATCGAGCAAGAGTAGACAGGCCTGGTTGAGCGAAGTTGGTCTTCAACCTACGTGTTTAACTGTTTGTCTAACTGGCGGATCGGCTGGCGGAGGCAAAATTGTAGATATATATCGCTCTTTGAAAAAATCCACTAAAAAAATTCAAATTGTAGTTTTGTGCGGAAAGAATAAAAAACTAGCGGAACAAATGCAAATGGAGCGTAAGTCATCGCCACATCCTACGGCAGTTTTACTATACGCTGACTCAATGTCGGATGTGATGAACGCAAGCGATTTACTCATTACTAAATGCGGTGGTCTGACCACTTTTGAAGCAATCGCTCGTCGCATACCAATGGCAATAGATATGATTACCGAGCCCATGCCTCAAGAAGTTGACACGGCAAGAATACTAATTGAAACTGGGCTGGCTCAACCTGTTGAAAAGGCAGATGATATTATTGCCATAGTCGAAAAGCTGGAACTTAACCTGAACGCCAACTACAAGCCGATTCCAAAAGACCACAATTTGGACAGAACCAATGCGGTTTTCGAGATAGCAGACGAAATAATTGCTTCTAGATGATATAATCTCGGGCGCTAACCCCGATTTGCGACGTTGTCATGGCTGAATCTTTAGATATTGG
>CAZSHS010000063.1:0-14234 GCA_964606665.1 uncultured Candidatus Obscuribacterales bacterium
ATGCCAGATACGTGCCAGTATCAGGCAGTATTCTAGCATTTATGCCTGATACTAGAATTGCCTTAATGACCGACGCTTTCTTTTGAGGCTAAAATAGCCAGGTTATTTTGCCTGATATTAGGAAGCGATTTTGAATTGAGCACAACGTTATCAACCGAAGAAAGAACTCGGCTCCTCAAGGACCTATATGGCAGATATGGACTGTATATATCATCTCTAGAGAAGCAACCTTTGTCACCACACACGGTGCGAGCATACCAGACAAGAATGCAACATTTTCTTGGATTTCTGGGCGAGAACATTGGGCAATACAAAGATGCTCTGAGCAGCATCAACACTCGTGACTATGTGGCCCGTGATTACAAGCTCTATCTTAAACAAGAATTGAAGAGCAGCCCTCAAACAGTCAATGCTTACCTAACGGCAATAGACTCCTTCTATATTTTTCTTGGACTTGGAAAAGTCAAAGCTAAAAGAGAAGACCTGCCAGCCTTGGCACCACAAGCACTTACAGCCAAAGAACAAAAAGATTTTCTGCGTGCAATCGAAGACTGCAAATCAATCAGAGACAAAGCAGTCGCTACTCTCCTTCTATACTCCGGCATGAGGATAGGCGAATGCGCCGCCCTAAACGAGGACGATATTGCACTAAGTGAACGCAAAGGAGTAGTCAAAATCCGCGCCGGCAAAGGCGGCGGCTACCGAGAGATTCCTCTTAATTCCCAGTGCCGGGAAGCACTACACGCCTGGCTAGCCCACAGACGAAAAATCTATCCAAACAATTACGATCCCGCCTTCTTCATTTCAAATTTGGGACAACGGCTATCGGTAGACGGCATCGATCATGCAATTAGAAAACTGGCTAAATCTGCAAAATTAGACGGTGTATCAGCTCACACTCTACGACACACATGCCTCACGAATTTAGTTCGTGCGGGCAACGACATGGTTATGGTTGCTCAAATCGGTGGTCACAAAAAACTTGAAACAACGATGAGGTATAGCCTTCCCACTAAATTTGACCAAGAGACCGCGATGGAAAAGATACAGGTGGAGTACTAAAAAGATGACAACATACGTTAAACTCGATGAATTCAAAAAACGACTCATAAAAATGAGCAAAGAACAATTAGTAGAAGCTATTTCCGAATACGCCATATCGAACTATCTAATCTGGGGACACTTTGATGCTCTGGGGAAAATAAACGAAACACCTGATCAGTGCTTGGCTTTAGTAAAAGCAAGAATTGATGATGTATTTGGAAATCAGGAACTGGAATCAAAATATGACTTTGATGGCATGGCACAGTTTAAGTGCATTCCTGATTTTATTGAGAGTCTGCTTAAATCGCAAAAATATGATGAAACGATCGAAGCAAGCGAACACGCTTTTTCTTACGACGAAAATCTCGGGCAAGTTCAAGATCCCGATGATTTTATGGAAGACTGTTATAACAGGATAGTCGATTGTTGGCTGATAGCGCAAATCTCTACAGGAATACCGATCAACCAAATTGAGGCGGGAATTGAGAAAAGACGTTTAACTGACGGTTTTGGATTAGCTTATCTAATGCTGAGCCGACTTTCAAAGCTTGTTCAAGCCGGCTCAGCAAAATAGATAAATAAGATTCTAGCCCTACTCAATCTTTTTTCGCGACCAAGGTTTTCTGCACTTGGGACAGCCACATCCCAAGCGTGTCCTTGAGGAAATGTTTGTTTTCCAACTATGACCACATTGCTTACACAAAAACCAATATTTCTCATTTGTTCCTGCAAATACATCTCTCGGTTTAACAGCGCCATTTTTTTTAGGATGCCACTCTTTTGAAATAGCTGGAAAAAGCGTCGCCAAACAATTTTTCTTCGTGACCGCTCGTCCAGCACAAGCTGGACAACCGTATCCACGCAAAGTACGAAGCTCTACAGCGCTCCTCCATGAATATTCGCAACTCTTACATCGCCACCAGCAGAGTCTGTGACTTGCCGCAATTATTTCACTTGGCTTAACGTATTTGTTTTTCTTCAAATCCCATTCTTTAGCTACATCTGGATAAAGAACAGCCAGCGAATTAGTCAATGCTACAAGCCGATTTGTACAGTACGGACAACCAGTCCCCTCCCTATATCGAGCAGCTACACTGGCTTTCCAAGCATGACTCGGACTCTTTGTACATTTCCACCAAACCTTTCTCGCGCTTCCCAAAGGTATGTCTTGCATTCTCAATTTTCCATTTTTTGTTGGATGAAACTGCTTAGCCAAGCCTTTATCCATAGAAAGATTATTAGTGGAAGAACCTTTAACTCCACGGCAAAAGGGACATCGAAGTTTAGCGTCTTTCTTTCTGAATTTAGTTCGCCAGACATGATCTTTAGCTTCATTGCACCGCCACCAAACTTCTTCTTTTTGAGACAATATAAATGGATTAATACCTTTGTTTTTTGCTTTATCAAACTGACTTAAAGCTTTCGGAAACTCCCTTAAATCGGTCATTTCATCGCAATTGCAATTTGGACATCCACTTCCCAACGTTCTTACTTTTAATTGAGTCTGCCACTCAAAGTTACATTCATCGCATCTAAACCATGCCCTCACTTGGGATTTAGATGGAAAATCTTCAGGACCATATCCGCAATTTTTTGCATAAAGCCACTCTAAACTGCCTTCTGGACAAGCTTTTGCAAAACTTACACTAGTCTTCAGAAATTTGATTTTCTCAACATCAACAATGTCCTGAAATCTACCTCTAGGATTTCTTTTTGCCCTGTAGATATTTTTGCTATCTGGCTTTTTCATAGGCATTACTCTCTACCGAGTCATTGATTCATCTGCATCTTAAGACTGTAAACATCCTGCTGCAACTCTCTCATCTCAGCTTCTTTATTGCCAAGCTCCCTATATAACATTCCTGCCGATGCTGGCTGAGCAACTTTAATTTGCGCATTTAGTGTATCGATACTTTGTTTGAGCAGTTGCATTTTACTTTCTTTCGCAACGATACTGCGCCTCATATCATCAGTGTTCTGATTGCCTGAAACTTCCATAGTCTGCGGGACAGATTTTGTAATTGGAACAGTAATACTTTGATATGGCGCACGCCAATCTGGCGGACTGGATGTCGTTGGAACCGAAATATTAGTTGGGTTGTTCAAAGGTATGGTGTTTGCGCTTTGCGATTTAGGCGCAGGCAATACAGACTTTATCTTGCTTCCAATAAATCCATAAGCAAGAATAATTACAAACACTACTGCACAACAAATTGATGCATGCCATCGGCGCTTCTGCGACCTAGCTTCAAGCACAGGATCGATTGGACTAGAGACTTCAGGCGAACTATCAGATGAGCTTTCCTCATAAATAAATGAATCCTTCTCTTTTTCTTTTTGCTCTTGAGCTGGCTGACAAAGACAACTTGAATCCTCCTGGTGCTCTGATTCAAAATGTATTTTAAAAACATCGTTGTAGAAGTGATTGTATTCTTTCAGCTCCTGCTCTACCTCTTCCTTACCTTGTCCACCCTGTTTATCTGGGTGCCAGGCTTTTACAAGAAGCTTGTACCTTTTCTTGATAGTCTTCCAATCAGTACCTGCAGGCAGTCTAAATGCCGAATACGCTTCTTGAAGTTCTTCACGTGTTGGCATTAGCTACCCCACACAGCCTTGTGAACATCAAACAAAAGCAGGAACAACGAGAAAACAGTAAGTCCGATTAACCACCAGGGCGGCGCTGGAGTTTTCTCAGACAATGAGGGTTCTACTACTTTTCCAGGTCCCAGGGCAACTGAAATCTCTTGTGTTAGTCCATTAATAATCTCATCACAAGCCATTTTATTGAATCCTTCAATTCGTGATTCAAAATCCATACTCACTATTGTTTCAGTGGAAGCTGCAGGTTTCAAATCAACTTCAAGCTTCAAATATCGCTGAACTCTGGTATTTCGAGAATGTGGATGACCGCGCGAATCCGTTTCCATCCTGGCTTCTTCATCAGAAAATCTAAGTTCCGAGACTATTCTGCCCGTGGAAGTATCAGCTAGTACAACGTTCCATTTGTCGCCATATTTATAGCTGAGAACGGATAAAAGCTCTCGCACCTTGGAAAAAGCCAGTTGCATATTTACAGGAAATTGCATTGGTGGAGGATGCAATAAATTTTGAGACTGGACATTTGCTTTATGAAAAAACGGCCAGGCTCCCCAGATAAAGCCCATTGTTGCAGGCAGCCAGCTAGCACCCGCATTTGACGGAATAGTATGGTAAACCAAAGTCCCAACCAAACAAAACGCTAGAAAACCAGTAATTACCCCAACAAAAATCACTAGATGTCCTCCGGCATGTCAAATCTTGAGGGAGTGACTATCTCTGGCTCTCGCTCCTCTTTTTCAGGCTTTGGCTCTTCTTGTGGCTTTTGCTTAGGCTCCAAAGGCTTGCGTTCGTCGAACCGATTGCGATCGTATTTTGGTTTTGAAGTATTTTTATTTTTTGATTTGGATTGATTTTGTTCTTCCCACTCAGGCTTCGATGCAGCTTCCTGGCACCGCACTTTTAACTTCTCATCTACTTCGATTTTTCTAAACTGCGGCGGGTCATATGATGTTGCATGCTCATAGTTTTGCCAGGTGAAAGTCTTGAGCAAAATAGGATTAGTCGAGGGAGTAAACACTATTGCATGCCCTTTCTTTAAGGCCATCACCTCATCTGGACTCATGAGCTTGCGTCCAAATTCGCGCTCACTAATACTTCCCGAGCTCATAACTTTGCGCTCGCTAATTGTTTTCATTCCAAGGGCGTCGCTAACCTTTTTAGCTGTCATATTATCGCGGGGACGAAAGACAAATCTTGTCCCTGGCTGATTAAATAGGAGTGTGGCATCATCGTCGCCATAGACTTTTTTAAGCTGAACATAGTCTTGAAAGCCAAGCATCGCAGGAATATTTCTATGGCGAATAATTGTCATCTTCTCTGCAATGCCAGGGATGTAGCCATAATTAGTGAACTCATCCAAAAATAGGTTCAGGGGATATTTGAATTTCTTCTGGAGAGCTAGATCTAAAATGAAATTGAAAATCAACGCTGATAGTGGCTTAAGTTCTGTCTTTTGAGCAGGTACAGCAAAGTAGAACGTGAATAATTCGTTTGGTAGCTCATGAATATTTAAGTCTGTCTTTTCTGTTAGAGCTACAACTTTTGGCGATACCCAGAGATTCATTCGCTGCATCAACCCCGAGATAACTCCGAATCTAAACCCTTCAGAACTGTTCTTATGAAATCCCCAGAATTCTTTTTGAGCAAGTTCATAGGTGCTATTCATTAAAATCATGCCGAGCTTGTCGGGACCTTCTCGCAGCCAAGCTCTGATGTCGCCTAGTGTTCCGCCCTCCCCCATGGCATGAAGAATAAGGGACTTAAGTAATTGACGCTCAGAATCTTCCCAGATTTTATCGCCACTGGAATTTTTGCCGGACGTATTTTGAATAATCAGATTCGCTATGTGACTTGCTTCATCGTAAGTTTTCAAATGCTCAATTGGGTTTATTCGAGTCGATGTCAGATCATCTGGATTGAAATAGTAAATTTTGTGCCCGGCTGTTTTTCTGAATCCAGATGTCTTTTTAAATAAATCTGGCTCCTCAGATCCTGCCGTTGCTTCTGTGACAATTGCACTGACTCCAGTTCGCTCAATCAAGTTTGGAATATAGACAGTCGAGCTTTTGCCAGATCCAGTAGGTCCACACACTGTGCTGTGCATAGCTGTTTCTGGTCCCGGGACGCTAATAACTTCACCATCATCTTCAGCTGGACCAATAATCAGTCGTGTATGGTCGCCACGAGAAACGACATAACCAGCTTCTTCCAAATCATCAAAAGACGCCCACTTAGCAGATCCATATGAGTCAGATTCATTATTTGAAGAAGCTAAATGCACCGCATCTTCACGCAGTCCATCGACAATTGCCTGGCATCGTTCTTTGCAGTGAGGCTCTGTCCAAGCCATGTTTCTCTCTGCGACTTCTACTGAAAATTCGGTGCCGGCACCCGACTTTTCCCATCGAATAGACAGATCAAATTCAAATCTCCAAGAGTCTCTTCCAACTACATCGGTCTTATTGTCTGAGGCAGTAAGTCTTTTTAGGCTTTGATCAACGAACTTAATTCTCCAACCAAGAGCATTGGCAGTTGCAGCAGAAAGCTCAGCCGCCCGCTCAAGCGGCACTGTTACAGTTGCAGAAACGCTAGCTTTTACCGGACTCACTTGTTTGCGCCTCCACGATCCAGCGTATCATCACCCCGGTCTTTCTCAGGAGGTTTTGGCTGCTCTAAAGGAGCGGGCTTTTGTGATTCTTCAACCTGCCTATTAGTTTCAGCAATTTGCCATGTTTCAAAACCGGCTCGCTCTTGTCCCCGCTCAGTTTTATCGAAGCCAAACAATCGGGATAAATCGGTTTTTTTGCCATATGCCAATTCCCGCTCCATTCGTTTTGCAGCTTCCATATCTTGGCGAGCAACCTCTGCAAGCTCTGGATTTTGATTTTTGATAGCCTCATAGGCTAACTGAGCTTTCATGGTTAATGCGTGGCTGTGGAAGTCAGACAGACGCCCCTGAGACTCTCTTAGATGTTGCTTACTCCCCTTACCAAAATCCGTCTCTGCTTTTCGCTCATCCAAGCCGAATGCTTTTTTGAGATCTTTATCCAGCTTGTCAAACTCACGCCGATCCCTGAAAGCCTCTTCATCGCGATTTTTATCTTTCTCTTTTAACGAGGTGCCACCGAAAAACAAGCTTTTGAAACGGTCATCGCCACCCCGGTCATAATCTTTTGACCGAAGCAAGGTGTTCATTTCTCTATCCAGAAACCGGTCCAGCTTATGCTCCCGGTCGAGATATTCATCTCCAGCCTTGCGCAAAAATTGATGGTCATCACGACGAATGCGTACCTGGTGACCATTTTTGTCCTTGCCCATCAATATGACATGCGCGTGCTTATGCTCTGTGTTCTCGTGAACAACCGCGCGCCACTCTAGATCAAGTCTTTTCTCCTGACCTAATTTGTCCATGACTTCGCGCGTGTAGTCTTTCATGTCAACGCTCTGAACGCCTGGAGAGAGAATGAGTTTGTGCATCACAAAATTGCGATCATCCGACTGTGAATACACCAGATCCTTCACTTCTCGGGCATCTAATCCATCACGCCGAGAATCAAAAAACTCTCGCCCACCCCTGACCTTTTCTTCTCTAGTTTCCGAACGATAAGCAACATAATTGACGTGAGCGCGAGCTTTGCCTGGAGCATTCCGGCCACGCAAATACTTGTGTTTAGCAACCGACTTAATCATTTAAATCAAGTTTCCTGCTCAGACTTTGTTTCGTCAGCCTTAGCCAACTCTTTAACTTCAGCCGCCTGCCCTTGAAGCTTTTTCTTTAGCCTCTTAACCGCCAGACTGTGAGCCCAAAGCAGGTCTTCATCTTTCGTCTCTGGATTCATGTTTGCCTGAACAATCTGAAAAATCATGCCTGTATCAATCGCCGTTCTTGCCATCAAACCAGCCAAGCGATCTTCCATTTTCTTTAGTCGCTTTTCTAACGATGACTCCCGCTCTTCGGCAACCTCTAAATCTCCAGCATCTAGATAAGCAAGTATCGCTTCACGCACAAAAGCAGAGGGCTTAATTCCTTTCTTTTTGGCAGCATCTTGTAGCCGGATCTCATCAGATCTGACCAATCTTCCGTATACAGTGGCATATCTTCCAGTGGCTATTTTCGACATACCAGTCAGTCCATTGCTCCCATCTCCATACTATTATATACTACTGGTCAGAAAAAACGAAGAATATTCAACCTGAAATCAGACTATAAATACTGATTATATGGCTAATTAAGCAATTGCCTGACCACTCTTTATCCTGCCTTACACGAGCGCTACGCTCCTCGGTGCGGGCTGAACTTCGTTCAGACTGCACCCGCCTTTGGCGTGCGCGAAGGAGTGCTTGTCCTCGTTCGCTGCCAGCTCCGAGGCAAGACATTCAAAAAGGAATTCTTGTCTTTCTGTATTCTTTTCTCAAAAACCAAAGATCTATTGTTACTTAGGCTTTTGTTGTAGCTATTTTGCATAAGGCAAGATAAGCAACCTAATAAATTTGCTGACGCAAAATACCTCAATTACAATCAAGACAGCTGGCAAAAGGCAAACGAACTTCTTGCCCTATTGCTCAAAATCACCTACACATAAATGAAGGTTGTCGATGGCATTAAGCACACAGGAAGTCAAGATTTCTCATTTATATCGTATAGTAAGTTTGGAGCTTGGCAGAAAGAAAAAAGCCACCAGAAGTAGTATCGAAGAGACGCTCAAAATCGATAAAACATAAGAGCAATTAGCAGACTCAGCCGTATTGGTCATAGACAACTTGATTGGGATGAAACATAACATCCAATCAAGGACATTTCATTTTTAAACTGTCTCACCAATCATAGACAAAGAATTCTTGCTAATTGTGCTCAGACGAATCAAACTTCTTCATAAAGACGCTTAAATTCTGAGTCAAAATTGTTGAGATCGTTGATTGGGTCTTGATTACTAAGTCCACCGTGAATGTATTTGATTAGTGAATTTTTAAGCAGAAAAGATTCTCCTCTTCCACCCGAACCCGGCAAAGGGGAATACTCCTTCTGCAGAATTGAGTAATCTTCGTACATAAGTGTTGCTCCATTCAAAATATGAACTTTCATTTGTCCCCCTTTGGCGACAAAATTGTCAACGACTTGAGACAAGTGTTCAAGCATTTTGATTCCCTGCCAGCTAAAAGGAGCGAAAATGAAGACAATCGTATTTAGTTGACAGTTTTCACGTTTTGGAAATCCTGTCTCCCACAACTTATAAACATCTTCAGAAAGATTGTTCCGATACTGCCTAATACTGTCTGTTAACGTTTGAGTCACTAATTTTTCTCCAAGAGACACTTTCAAAGATAGCATGACCGGCTCTTGTGAACCGGTCATGCCAGATATAAAAATTTTTGATTTTAGAAGATAGTTATATCTAGAAGGTTAGTTATATGAGAGCCTGCAGCATTAGTGGCGGTTGTGGTACCGCTAAAGTTCACCCTAAACTTTACTCCCGCTTGCATAAGTCCATTCAACATATTTTGAATTTGCTGCACATCCGGGTTCATTACTCTCAAGTTTGCTCCTGGACGAGCAATTCGAATGACTTCCTTAACAGTCTGACTGACAATAGGAGAGTTATTGATCGCAATTTGAGTAGCAGTAGAGGAAGGAATTGTTGCAGTTGAAGGTCTTATTGGTCCGAAAGGTGCCTTTACTCCTTGGGTAGCAAAATCGGTAAAGCCTGCGGCTTCGCCCTCACCCCAGATGTTGGCTCGCACAATCGGATTACTGACAAACGGCAACACAAATGGTGTTAGGAGAGTAACAATAATTCCATCAACTAACGGATCGGGCAAAGCACCTTCTATAGGAGGCTCTCCATTGGGTCCAGGCTCCAGCGGATTTCTGGGCAATCCGCCCCCGCCACCAACCGGCTGTCCACCAGTGCCACCACCCGGAGCAGGTTTAAGCCCAAGCGGATCGGTGTAGTTCAGGGGACTGTTATCCACATAAGTGTAGAGGTTCAGTCCAGCGGCGAATCCAATAGGATCAGGCTGAAGGAATCTTCCAAGCTTTGGCGAATAGTAGCGGTTCTTGTAGTAATACAAACCACTTTCAGAATCAAATCGCTGACCAGTATAACCATGGGTAGTACCGGTCATGCTCGGGCTTTCACCAAATGGAGAATACTTGTAGCGATTAATTACCGCTCCAGCATTGCTTGTAATTGCTATGATCGAACCTTCGTGGTCGCCATGATAATAAGTTTTGACACCAGCGCTGGTGACCTGGATGAGCACTTCATCTATACCAAGACCATATACATAGCGCTGTTGGAGTGCACCGGCCGAAGAATAATCGCCAAGCCGTTGCCAACCACCATAATAGAAACGAGTCTTTGTAGCACCGACGGCTTTTTCAACCTGACGCATGTTCGGGTCATATTTGAAAGCCAAACTCGTGCCAGTTTTCGTGGCTGTGGTCAACATAGATTCGACGTTGTAGCCGAAGGTCCAGGTTCCATCACCAGTGAGACAGCCGTTATTGTTGTAAGAGTGTGCGATTCCACCAACGGTCGGGTAGAGGTTCAAGTTGCTCGCAGTTCCATAAGTGACGGTGCCACCAGCAGACGGGTGCCACTGGAAGTTAGTGCCATCACTAATAGCTTGGGTGAGCATCTGATGAATCGCATCAAACGTATAGGTAAACGTGACATTGGAGCCCACGAATGTGTGCGCAAGGCTGTTCATGTCGTTGTCTGCTTCAAAACCAAGATCGGCGACGCAGCCGTTTTCATAGATAATTTTCTTGCGGCGCGAGAGCTGATCCCACTGGAACTGAATCGCACTTGTTCCTGCACCATTGAGCTTGATATCAGTCATGCGGTTCAATTGGTCATAAACACGCTCTATATACCAGGCATCAGGCCAGGTTGTGCGCGTAACGTTGCCGTTTGCGTCAAGCTGGTGCGTGAAGTTCTTGCCGTCAGGATACTGCTCTTTGAAGAAGCGACCTGCGGTATCGTAGAAGTTGGTGAACGTACCCGAACTCGGATCGTTTGCAACCACGGGCTTACTGGCAGTCAACAAACGGCCGGCAAGATCGTAAGTATAAGTCACCGTAGGGTTAGTGCCTGGAGTTTTGCTTGTGCGGCGGTTCAAAACATCGTAGACCATCGTGATGTTTTTGGCATCACGAGTCCTGAATGTCAGAACGTTTCCGTTGTTGTCATAAGACGAATTCTGCTCGTATGTCCCACCGGGGAACGTAGTGCGATCGGGGCGATCGTGCCCATCAAAAGTAAATGATGTCGTGTTGCTTCGAGCATCCATGACACTTGCGACACGCCCATTATTTGTGTAAGTGCGCGTCTCGCTGATTGTGTTGGTTGGGTCCTTAATAGTCGAAATCCGGCTCATCGCATCATACGAGATTTCATAAACTTGAGTGAGTGCATTAGTCGTCTTCCAAAGACGGTCGAGACCGTCATAATCAAGGGTTGTGACGTTGCTTGAAGGATCGGTGACAGTTTTGAGCCTATCCGTAAGCGAATACGTGTAGCTGACTGTCTGCCACGGATTCAATACATCACCTGTCTGGCGCTGCATTGACGAAATCATACTGTTATCGGTATAAGCAAAATTGGTTACATAGCCAAATGGCGCTGTTTCAGTGCGCTGAGTCATCCGGCGTAGGTTATCGAAGACAAATGTCGTCGAGTTTCCTCTCGGATCGGTTACTGTCGTCGCATCTCCCCAAGCGTTGTAAAGAAAGCTGGTCGTGATGTTGAGCCTTCCAACGCCCTGGTCGTGCACAATCGAAGTCAATTTTTCCGTTGAAACATCATAGTTAAACTGAGTGACAATTCCGGTTTCATCTGTTCGCGTAATCGGCTGACCTCGCGAATTGTAGGTTAGCGTAACCTGAGGCGTAGAGCCTCCAATGACCGGTTTCTGGATGTTCAAAAGCAGCCCTTTGACTGCATCATAGTTTAAGGTCGTCGTGTTTCCACGCGGATCTTGAACAGTCTTCAGATAGTTCCAAGTAGCATCATAAGTCATGTTTGTGACCAGATTCGCAAGTGGCGAACCGGTCTTTGGTTTGACTGTGACTGCTGTCACTTGGGACTTATTATTGAAAGTATATTCAACGCTATTGGCCTCGGGCGCGACCGATTTTGTGGTCCTGCCCAATCCATCAAATGTCGATGTCCAGGTCTTGCCGACCTGATTCACCGTCTTAATATTGAGTCCCATGCGATTGAAGAAATAAGTCACTTTGTTACCCAAAGCATCCACAACTTCTGAGCGAGAACCAGCCAAATAGAAGAACAAGCTCTGACCAAGAGCATTTTGCTGCTCTTTAACTCGACTCTGAGAGTCATAAATGTTTGTATAAACCGCCGTCAAAGGGTTGGCTGGTAAAAAGACTTTCGTCAACCTTCCTGGGGCGTCATACTGATAGGTTGTAGATTTTGAGTTCGCGTTTGTGAATTGAGTCAGGTTGCGGCTTGCGTCGAGTGTGAAGCTCACCGAACGTCCATTGCCGTCATTCACCGAAGTCAGATCCGAACCCGTATAGACAAAATTGAGATTTCGTCCAAGCCCGTTTGTGACGTTGGTGAGATTGCCGGAGGTGTAGCTAAGAGTGATTGTCACTCCTGAGGGATAAACAATTGTGGCTAAATCTTCAGCCAGATTGAAGTTGTAAGAAATTCCATAAGGCGTTTTGTAAGTGTAAGTTCCCCCTCCATTGAGGATAAGCGCAGAGGTATCAGCAACTTCAGGAAAGAACGTGCCATCGGGAAGTTTAAAGAATTGAACAGATGAACCTCCAAGGTAGATTCGAATCGCGTTATTCACAATCTTTTCGTTCAGCCATTGACCAATCGTAGACGAGGTCAAATACTTATCGAAGGGCTGAGCCAAGTCTTTGAAAAGCTCGACCATTACGAAAAGTCCCGTGAGCACTGCACTTGCATGCAGAGGCGATATTTCAGCCATGGAAGCGGTCATATCGCTGGTGACTTTCAAATCGGTCTGCCAGTTATGCTTCCATCCATAACCCAGAGGACCATTGTTTGACCTCAGTGCTGATGAATAGCTTCGACTAAATTCCAAACCATAGGGAAAGGATTGTGACCCAACAGACAAATCTGTGGTATTGAAGTGTTCTGTTCCGCTGAAGTTAGAAACAGCGCCTCCAGTACTGCCACCGCCACCACTACTTCCTCCTCCCGGAGTACTTGGCCCCGGATTCTGAGATGGTCCCGTGGGATTACCATTTAAGCCCGTAGTTGGCTTAGGTCCAGATTTGGGAGGAGTCAAGTAATGAGTTTGCTGAATTCCAGTTTTTAACAACGGCGTAGGTGTCGGTTTTTTCTTGGTCTTATCCACTGTAGAAGGACAGCTCTGTGGTCCAAAGCAGTTAATATCCTGGTCTTCATCACCAGATGATCCTTTCAGACCACCAGTAATCAGTCCATAAGATCCTTGACCCGGATTGGCCCAATAGCCATAGCCAGTCCAAGAGTTTTTTGTGATAGAGCCGTTTTCCGGTATACCAAGCCGGTATCCGTTGTTGATCCACCAGGCTTCCAGATCGTTGAGGTCGCCAGCCGGATAATTGACGAGGGCTGGTTTAACTGTCGAGAGCCAGTTTGACGTTTTGGCATCATAGATTTTCTGACCAGCAGCAATTGCAATATCGACGATAGGAATCGCGCTCACGCCGCCGACTTCTGGAATTTGCTCAAGCACTGAAGCTTCAAGCGTCACACCAAACATGGCTAGGGGACCGTCGTTCCACTTTGTGCGATCATAGTTGTTGTCGAGCGCGGAAGCTGACCAACTCACCGCGCCCATGTCGGTGTAGGGCGTATCGTAATACCCGATAATACCAACCTGGTGGTGCAAAACAGTGGTGCAACCAGTCAGGCGACCAAGAAGATCGGCTGTCTTAGACTTCTGATAGTTCCAGGTGTGGAATGTGACTGTAAATGCCTCACCCCAGCCGGGCTCGCTGGCATCATCGACGCCGGCGGCAGAACCATCAACCAACTTAGTGTGATGAAAGTTTGCCATTGCAGGACCAGCATTACCCCAGCCATGAGCAATGACGTGCTGTTTGCCGGCCCATACTCGCTGCCAGACATAGCTGTCAGCCCATGTACTACCGTAGGGGTGCTGGATATCGAACAGAACAGAGTTCCAAGTTCCAACGCCCTGTGCAGAGCTAGTGCCAAGAAGGGTTCCATCAAGGCGCAGTTCGCACTGCATGCTGCCATTGAAGCTTAGAGAAAGACGCTTTGAATGAATATCCGCCGAAAACAGCGTGATATCGATATTGGGAGCGTCATAAACAAGGTGGATGAGAGTCTTGTAGTTGTTGGGAACAGACGTCCAAGTAGTCGGCGTAGAGCCAGGACGCTGCTTGGGATGCACAGTAATGCGCTGTCCCAAAGTGATATCGTTAATGGTGCGTCCGCCCAGGATATTATCTGTGGTGGCACCATGGTTGTTCGTCTTGATCCAGTTGAACAAGTTCATCGCCATGGTTTGCATGTCGGTTCGAACATTGGTCCGGTTCAAGTTCTGGATATAATCAGCCGTAACAGTCGCACCACTTCTTG
>CAZSHS010000064.1:0-13881 GCA_964606665.1 uncultured Candidatus Obscuribacterales bacterium
TTTATCTATATAGATATGCTTTGTAAATATATGAAATCATAGCCGCTAATTTTGCGTGCATGTTTTTCTATTTCGCTCATTGCACCAGGATCTTTGACCTTATTCCAGGCAAATTCAATTATGGCTTCTACGCCTTTACTTGCAATTGCCGAAGCTTCTTTTGCTATTTGTTCAAGACGTTCTTTTTCCCTAACGGCTTGTATAGACGCTTCACTTGCACGCTGTGAGCCACGCTCAGGGCACAAGTCCAATTCAAGAAATTTGCGACGAACTGCAAATATGTCTTTTATATTTTTGAAATCAGCACGATCTTCATCGATATCATTGAGCAGTTCGACCAAGTCACGCACCACTTTGGCCGAATGATTGCAAAATGCGTCTTTGGCTTTTTTCAGTCGGTCTTCTTGAGCAAAAAAGAAAAATCGCCAAAGCAAATACATTGCCACCGAGGGCAAATTCATGCCAGTTTTCAGGCGCTCATCGACTTGGGAATCGTCATAAGCAGGATTCCAATTTTGATAAAATGCATCTTTGACATAATCCATATCACGATCGCTGTCTGCATCAAGTAAATAACAAATCCAATCTGAACGCCAGAAAGGACCGCGCAATTCATTTATTGGATCCAAATTGTCTGTTAATTCGTGATCGTCATCGAGTCCTGATGCTGCAAAGTATCCGATACTTGCTTTGTCTTTTAATTTGCTCCAGGCAGTTTTTGCCGCCGGTCTCGATAGTCTTTCGGCCGCACATGCGCTTGCCACCGCAATTCGGTATGCAAAAGAGTCTAAGTCTTTGGCGATAACTTCGTCAATGACATAAGTGTCGTGGCTCCAGTAATAGACAGCGTTTTTTATAGGCTCAGTGCGACGTGGATGCATTATGGTGGCATAGACAGCATCGCTATCGCCAAAATTTCCAAGCTTCACTGCGCACATAAATAGAGCACCAAGTTCTTCGTGCTTGTTTTGCCAGGGATGGTCTATTATTGTTCGCCAAATATTTTTTTCAAATACACGTCTGGACCTATGTTTAGTGAAATTATCGCCTTCAATGGCATAAGCTGCAAATCTATCAATATCTGCAATATTGTCTTTGCCTGACAATCCCCAGATTTCTGCTAGATTGTAAAGGTCTTCTTTGAATTCGACTTTGTTGTCTGAGTCACCAAATGCGGTGCTAACTTTTGTGGCGTTTTCACTTAGAAAATCGTCAGGCGAACAAGATAAAATTATCTCGTCCAAGTCAAACGCAGTGGCGAGCGGACGCCCATCTGAAGTACACTCTGTACCGTCTTCAAGATACCAGTGCTCATTGAATTCGCTCCAGTTATTTTCACTATCGAATTCATAACGCCAGGTATTATACGAAGCAAGAAAATCCTCGTTTGTATCGCCATGAGTGCGAGTATAAACAAAATGTCCATTGCGGCTGCCTTTGCTCCATTCGCCGCGACTAGCAGAAGTGCCATCAGGATGGAATCGTTCAGTAATTCCATCCTGGGCGCCTTCGTCGTTAAAATTGGCGATGCAGCATAGATGCCCTTCTTTGGCCCAATATTTCCACTCGCCCACTCCAACATTTTTAAATTTTGGCTTGGTACTAAATTTCCCTAAGCGCCAGACTTCATCGGGTGAATGCCATTTTGCTTCTTTGGGAATATGAGCTGGGCGACGTGGTTCTTTCATGGCTACACTTGAAGGGCAACTATTCAGCTACCTTAATGCCCTATAAAATTAGGCGGACTAACCTAATATGCGGCAACACCGGCTTCGGCGACTTTATGGTCTTGTTCGCCAGAACCGCCACTTACGCCAATTGCTCCAACTACTTTGCCATCTTTTTTAAGTGGAATGCCACCGGCAAAAATCATCACGCGACCATCGTTGGATGCATTAATTCCAAAAAATTGACCGCCAGATTGACTGTGCTCAGCTAGATCTTTGGTGGAGATATCGAATGCGCGCGACGTCCATGCTTTTTTAATTGATATATCAATACTGCCCATCCAAGCGTTGTCCATGCGAACGTGTGCCACCAGATTGCCACCACAATCGGCTATGGCAATATTCATTGGTTGTCCGATTTCAGTTGCCTTTTTTTCGGCTGCTTCGATAATGCGACGTGCGTCTGCAAGAGTTATCATGATGGTCTCCTAGATTGATTCGATAGATCAGGTTATTTTAGCAAGATTTCGGGGAACGGATCTAGGGCGTAGTGTTTGTAAAAGGTCTATATGAAGAAACTTTTGATAACCGGCTCTTTGCCTGATTCGATTAAGCAAAAATTGGAAATGCTTGGGCTTGAAATCTCTCATTACGGCGTGAACGACCTGGTTGATCCGCCAAAATTTAAGGAAGCAATTGAACAGGCAGACATTTATGTAAGTGGTGGCTATGAAGAAGGCAAAGCAGAAATTATTGAAGCTGCTCGCAATTTAAAACTAATTGCATTTCTTGGTGTTGATGCCGGACATTTTATAGATCTTAAAGTGTGCGCGAAAAAACAAATCAAAGTTTGCAACACGCCTGGTGCCAACGCAATATCGGTAGCTGAGTTTACTTTTGGTCTGATGCTCGATGCAAAGCGTAGAATGACACAATGCGCTGTTGCCACCATGATACCAGAGCAAAATTCAGGTTACGCTTATGAAACATCTCGTACACTTTACGGCAAAACAATCGGATTAATTGGTTTTGGTCGTATCGGTCAGCACTTGGCTAAAATGGCTATTAATGGGTTTAATGCCAAAATTTTATACAACACTCAAAGTGGTGCTAAACCAGAGCTGGAACCGCCTGGTGCTAAATTTGTCTCGATGGACACTTTGGTATCAGAGTCGGACATAATTAGCTTGCACGTGCCCCGCCACGCAGGCTCAATGCTCAATAGAGAACAGTTTGAAAGAATGAAACCTGGTATCACAATTATAAATACGTGCGCAGCAGAAAATTGTGATCCAAATGCTTTGCTTGCACACTTGAAGAAAGATAAAAATGCGTACTGCGCTTTTGATGGATTTTACGAGAATCCCGATGAGCAGAGTAAATCAGCCATTGAAGATTTACGAAAATTGTTCTTCACTCAATTTATAGTGACACCACATGTTGCCTGGCGCACGCATGAATCAGATTTGGCTACGCTCGATATGGCAGTGGAATCAATTGCCGATATGATGTCGGGTAAACCGCCTCGAAATTTAGTCAGGTAGTTTTATTGAATCAACCATTTTCTGAAACACTGGCTCGAAGTATGGAAACTCTTTCGCCTCAGCAGTGCCATTAAAAGTGTATGCCTTGTTGTTCTTCACAAAATACAAGGCAAGCTGTCTTCCCAAAAATTCGGCATCGCCCATCTCCTGAACGCGCTGAACAGCATCGACTCCGGCCACCTTTACTTTTGTTTCCGAAATACTTTTGAAATGGTACTCAGGCTTTTTTGAAATGAAATCTTTTACTGCATCGGCATAGTCTTGTGCGGTGGCGTTGGTTGGTACTTCTTCAACGGCGCTATTGACATTGACTCCACCTTCGAATGCAAAGACTTTAAAGCACATCGGAGCTTCGTACTCTTTTAATTGCCATGATGCAGGATAATCGAGAGTATAGCCAGTCTTTTCGTCTTTGAAGGTTTTCATGTCAGCCAGAGCAGTTTTGACCGAGTCTTCAAGTGTCTTTGCATCAATAACTGTAGGCGTTGATTTTGCTGGCGCAACAGTCTGCTCCTCGGCAATGCTAGGTAGTGTTCCGGCTGTTGCAAGGCTTGAAAAGAGCGCGATTAATAAGGCTAGTTTTTTCATCTGGGTATTTTAGCAGGGTTGGGGTTTTTGAAGAATCATTTGACCAAAGCTTCTTTGATCGCTAGGATCATGTAATGCGTCCTTAGTTCAGCTGGATAGAATGCGTGGCTTCGAACCATGAGGTCGGGGGTTCGAGTCCCTCAGGGCGCAAGATTTTTTGATTAGTTCTGCTTGAAGAACATACTGATTCCAATCAGAAGAATTAGCACCGAGACGATTCTTTTGAAGATGGACTCTGGAATTTTGTGTAAGACTAATCGTCCAAGCCATGTCCCTGCAAGCACACCAATTGTGGCAAGAATAATAGGCAACCAAAGTTGAAGTAAGTTGGACCACTGAAAATAAAAGTAAACAGGCATCCGTGCAAAATCAACTATCAAACCTATTGCGGTGGTTGTTGCCACGAATTCTGTTTTTGAGAGATTGAATCCTAGAAGTGCTGCCGATCTTATTCCGCCTTGGTTTCCTGCCATTCCTCCAAAAGCTCCAGAAGTTAGTCCAGCTATCCAGCTAAGGTTCTTTGGAAAACGCATCTTCTCTGAATAGCCAAGCGCGCCAACCGATCCTGTGAATGTCAGAAGCAAGGCAAATACTATAATTAGCTCTTTGTTGTGAATTGCAATAGCTAATAGTCCGCCAACTAGGCCGCCAATCGCGCTCCAAATGCCGAACTCTATCAAGACTTTTCTGTTTAAGTCATTCTTGATTAGAATAAAGCGATAGGCCGTTCCAATCAAATGAGGTATGGATACAGCCGCAACTGCAAGTGGTAAATCTATGCGTAAGGCAAATAGTGGAGTAACTAGACTGCCTATGCCAAATCCTGAGATAGCTGCTACTATTCCGGCAAAAATAGCGACTAACATTACGCACAAGTATTCAACAATCATTGATTCATCCTACATCACACCCATGATACCAAAGCATTTATACTTCATTTTGATTTCTGTCGTTTTATCCATGTCCCCCTTAGGAGCAAGCGGGCAGGAAGAAGAAACCGTTCTAAATGAATTGAGAAAATGTGAAGAGCTACTGATTCAAGATCCTAGCAATTGTGTTGCGCTTAATGACAGAGGTTTTTTTCTTCACAAACTTGGCAAATATGAAGAAGCTATTAAATCATATAACCAAGCCCTAGAGCTAAAACCGAGATGGTCAGTAGCTTTAAATAATCGAGGCCGAGCTTATAGGCACCTCAAACTATTAGATAAAGCTCTGCAAGATTTCTCTGAAGCAATCGGTTCTGACAAAAAAGATGTACATGGCTGGAACAACAGAGCTAGAATTTACTTAGACAAACGCCTCTATTTGAAGGCGTTGAAGGACTTGGACCAGGCAATTAAGTTGAATCCTCAGTACGCATTTCTCTACTACAATCGAGGAATAGCTAGGCGAGAACTTAAACTCTACAAGCAGGCGGAAAATGATTTTTCGAAATATCTTGAAATGAACGCAAAGCCCTGAAAATGCAAGAAGCGCTCAACTCGTTCTGTGCGGCGGTGCGTTTTCTTTCAATTTCTGAGGCTTTTGATCGTAGAAGGCAATTTGCACCGCTAATTTGCTTCCATCAAATTGTTTCCAATTCGACCAGGTGAAAGGTCCTTCAACATACGTTGCTGCATTATATGCGGTCCAATCGCAATGCCCATGTTCTTCCTCCTCGCAAACCATATTTGATCAATCCATAGCAAGGATTGCTGAAGTGGGTGCGGGGTTTTGGCAGGTTAATAAAGCGGACGTTTGGGCGGACATTTTTGGTCGCTTAAAAGCCGGAAAATGACTGCAATCTGAGCTTCAGAGAGTGCTTCAATGCGGACATTTACCCGGACATTAGCTTTTAAGTGGACCAAATGGAGCGCGCGGCTTATGATGAAGATATGCTTCAACTTCCGGGCCCACTAGTCCGACCTGCAACTTTAACATTGGTGACTCTGTTGGCTCTTGCGCCTGCAGGATATTTTTATGGTCATGCTGCATTTCAGTCTAAAGCTTCCGCTGTTAAGTGGGAGCGACGTACAGAGATTGAACTTAAGGTGGCGAATCGTTTTCATAAATGGTTGTATGACGAAATTGACTATTCTCGTGGTTTCAAGAATCGGTTGGTGAATGGAACGGTTGAGTTTGCCAATTCAAATATTAGAGAGCAGTTTGAGGCTGAATTTTGGCCTCATCATTTAAGAGCGGATAGTTCTGAAATTTTTGCCAGTCCCATTTCCACTGATGCTGTGCGTAAGGGCAAGAATATTTGGAAAGTTAGTTCTACTGTTTCTTTTGCCATGGTTCAAGGGGACGAAGGTTATTCGCAAGACACAATAATTTTCGACGTTGATTTGTCCGCGAGACCACCTAAAATTCTCAGATACGAGCATGAATATCCTGAAAATAATGTGCGAAAGTTTCTTGCAAATTTAAAAATCTCGGAGCATTCGAAATATTCAAGCCAGTCCGTGAGCCTGTTTAAAAAAGCAGCGTATGAAAATTTCACAAATCAATACGAGGCGGCAGTAGATGATCTTTCGAAAGCACTTTTAATAGAACCTACTTTTAAAAATGCCGCAGTTTTGCGAGCTAAAATAGCAGTTATGCAACTCAAGCCAGAGTTGGGTGAGCGAATTTTGACAGAAACGATTACTCTTTTGCCAAATAGGTGGTCGCTTTATCGATCGCGAGCATCCCTAAGGTTAGACCAAGGCAACTATGTAGACGCGCTGGAAGATCTTAATCTCTCTATAAAGAATGAGCCTGCGATTGCTGCTAACTACCTTAATCGCGGTTATTGTTTGTCTCGATTCGGAAGGCATAAAGAAGCTTTAGCTGATATGGATTTGGCGATAAAGCTAGAACCCAAATACAAATTTTTCCATTTTAACAGAGCGCTTGAAAGAGAAGCTAGCGGTGATGTTGTTGGTGCCTTTTTTGATTTTGTTGAAGTGAGACAAAATTATCCGGGTGAGTATTTTGATGAGAATAATCAACGCCGCTCGGTCGCCCCATATGTGACATTTTTACCTTGATTATGGATAAAACAGCGCCTCTCCGACCATTGCAAGTCCTTCGTAAAAATCATCTGCCTGACCGCATTTGACCGGAATAACCATGTCTCCGTTTTTATTGATAAAGCCTGAGTTGCCTTTTGTCACTGTAACGAACGCTAGCCCGTCATGGAAATTAGAAGCGCTTTCGAATCTTTTCTCGAAAATGTAATTGCCATTCTCATCTATGAAACCAAAAAGTTTATCTTTTGAAACGCAAGCTACGCCCTCGGAAAAGGGCATGGCAGAATCGAATTGAAATGGAATTACAGTTTTGCCCTGTTTGTTCAGATAACCAAAACGCTTATCGCAACTAAATTGTTGACGATCGTAGCGAAACCTTTGAGTTTGTTCGTTTGGGTGATGGAACGCATTATCTGCTCTGTATTCATAGTCTTTGCCACTAACCTGAAAACTATCTGGATCATAGAAATCAATGGAGCCGGCGCTGGAATAGTATCCTTTTGGGTTGCTCGTATGACGAATGCTTTTGTCCACCTGGAAAAGTTTTTTGCCGGTTACATCAAAATAAAAAATGTCGCCAGGCGTGGTTTCGGTGCCGAAGTTTGCTACTTGTGCTACTCCCTCTGAGAAGGGCATGCCAACATCGAATGCAGGCTTGATAATGATTTTTCCGTTGGTGTCGATGTATCCAATTTTTCCATCCAGGCAAATAGCAGCTCGTTCCTCAGAAAAGATATGTGCTTTATCGTAAATTGGCTTAATCGCCCATTCACCAGTCTTTTTTATATAGCCCCATTTGCCGCTTGATTGAACAGGTGCCAGTCCATTTTTGAATGAATGTGCATTTTGAAAATTTGCTTGTATCGCAATTCTTCCGGTTTTGTCCAAAAATCCCCATCGTTCGCTCTTGTTGGATCCTAATTGAACTGCGGCTAGGCCTTCAGAATATGGCTCCATTTCAGAAATTTTGACATTGAATACCTGATTGCCAGTTCTGTCAAAACAAGAACCATATTTATGAAAAAGTAAACCATCGGAAAAATGATCTTCAGAGAAAAGTCCAGTGCGAAGTTGATGAAACGCAAACTGACCATTAGGGAGTATGAAACCAGATTCTTTGAGCGCTTCTTGGTCGCGATAATGAAGTCCGATCCATAAGAATAAGTAAGGCGCTACAAAAATGAAAATGAAAATTCCACCTATGATGCCAAAGAAAATTGTAAGAAACTTTCCTCCACCTTCGCCATCTTTCATGTTGATTTCAGTCATTCAATCTTCCCGCAGTTGCTTTTTTTGCAACCTTTGCCATTAACGCCTCGCGTATTTCAATCGGTGCGCGTGATCCTTTGACAAAAACAGCAACATAAAACAATTGGCCTTTGGGACCGACAATGATACCAACATCGTTTGTGGCAGTGTTTTGTCCTTTGATATCACGCCCGGTGCCAGTCTTGTGAGCGATTTTCCATTTTGGTGGCAGTCCCGCCGAGAGTCTGTTAGTGCCGGTCTTGCAATTAAACATGTCTTCGAGCACCACCGCGCGAGATTCTTTTGAGAGCAAATCTCCGCTATAAAGTTTTTGCAAAAGTGCCACCATTGCGTTTGGAGTGGCAGTATCTCTTTCGTCTGTGAGAAACTTTTTGATATCGGTGCTTTCTGGCTGAAGAACGGCTTCGGGTCTATCTATACGAACTGACTTGATGCCAGCTTCTTTCAATATCTCAGTTACTTTTTTTGCGCCACCAACTTTGGCAATGAGAATATCGCAGGCGGTGTTGTCGCTATCACAAATTGCTCTAGTCATCAATTCGCGAATAGTAAAATCGGTTTGCGATCCTTTTATAGCGTTTTTAATTGGACTGTGAAGCGGAACTAGATCTGTTTTGCGCACCGTGATTTTGTCTGTGATTTTGAGCTTGCCTTGATCGGCCAGGCGGAGCACCGCAATTGACAGCGGCATTTTGCATACGCTTTGCATTGGAAATGGTTTGTCGGCATTTACTGAAAATTGTTTTTTCGTGCTGGCGTTGAGCACCGCAATTCCCACGTCGCCTTTGACAGAAGCGAGATCCTTTTGATCGAGAAAAGACCAGGCGGGTGCGGCACTAGTGAAAAACACTGAGCTAAGCGTAAGTATAAGCATGCAATTATTCATATAAGTATGAAAACAAGGAAGGGGTGAAAAAATATTATGCCGAATTCATCTTTTAAATTGAACTTTTTCGAGTTTGGTGACGTCTTACCTAATAGAACGGAACCCCGAAGAGGATATATCTATGAAATTTGCAAATATGTTGGCAGTATCAATGGTTGTAGCTGTGGCTGGTCTCTCTTTAGACATGCAGCCAGCACATGCCTGGAAGCATGGAATTAACAATCGACAACAGCGCCAACAGGCAAGAATTCAAAAAGGCTCACAGTATGGCTCATTGACTCCAGTTGAAGCTCGTCGACTATCCAAACAGCAAAATGCCCTGGCAGCACAAGAAGCGCGTTTTCGAGCAAGCGGCAACGGTCTCAACGGTTGGGAGCGTTCAAAATTACAGCATGAACAAAATAAGTTAAGCCAAAATATTTATCGCCAATCAACTGATCGGCAGGGAGTCATCATGCCACCAGTCGGCAATTCACCAGTTGTCGTAAATCCACCTACATATAATCCCCCAGGCAGACCTGGCTTGTACAACGTAAATCAAAATCAGCACAATCAACAACAGCGATTGTACCAAGGTATTCAATCAGGCGAATTGACTGGGCATGAAGCTCAACGTCTTGCAAACCAACAGCAAAGATTTGCAGCGACTGAAGCCTCCATGCGACAAGACGGGCTTACCTTGAAGGAAAGAAGAAAACTCGATCACATGCAAGATAACATGAGTCGTAACATATACAATCAAAAGCATGATGCCCAGGACAGGTAGGGTTAAGTAAGAAAAAAGTCTCTACACTTCACGTTCAATTCACGCTCGCTTCACCAAAAGTTCACGCAGAAAAACTACATTGAACATGCTTAGATTCAACTGCGTACGAATATGGAAATGACGCTCGGCGCCCACCTTTGGTGAGTGCGGATTTATTGTGGAGACAAATCTATGAAACGACTTTTAGCATCAATGGCGTTTGCCATTTCGTGCGTTTTTACACTGCCTACAGATGCGCTGGCAGCCAATCATTTTGTTTCGCCCAGTGGCACGGGTGCTGACGGAAGTAATTGGAAGAAGGCTTGGAAATCGCCCTCGGATATTGACTGGACCAAGGTCAACGCAGGCGATCAAATACTTTTGGATGGTGGCGCTGCGGGCATTACCTATAACGCTTCTATTACGGTGCCAAAGAGCGGCGCTCAAGGTGCGCCAATAACAATTAGACAAAGTCCGCAAGCCGGTCATAATGGACCTATAACATTTTATGGGGGTGCCACCACTGGTGCTGTGGGACTGGACAATGCAATACTCATTCAAGGCTCGTTCATCAATATAATAGGCGCCCAACGTGGCGGTATTAAAATGAACGCTTACAAAGTCGCTTGCATCAACATTGCTGGGAATGGCACCAATAATATAAATGTCAAAAACATTTATATGGACAATAGAGTGACATCACCGCCTTATGGCGCAACGTCGTCTGTAGGGATTCGTTATAGTGGTTATAACAATAGAATTTTAGACTGCGATTTTCGTAACTCCACAGCCGGTGCAAGAGAAATATACACGGCTGGTGTCGAAAACTTGACTGTGTTTAATAGATGTTCGTTTGGTTGCGATAGATTTTGCGACGGCTGGCAGCGTGGTGCCTCTGGATCCAGTATCCTTGGAGCAAACAATGCAGATGCCAATTTTAAGTCCACGACACATGTTAGAAGTTGTGCACTGGGACCGTATGTGAGCACCGGATTGCAAATCTACAGTGGTAAATGGTCTGTGCTCGATTGTTTATTCTTAAATGGAAATCTCGCTGGAATTTATATGGACCCGCTTACTGTAAGTCCTCCGGCTGTGAACGTTAACCAGTGTACCTTTTACAAATCTGGCACACCGACGCCGCCTTACATGATCTCCAATTTTCCGATTTACAATAATACTGGTGTTGGAACGTTGAAAGTGAAAAATTCAATCGTTTATGGTGGCACAATGCGTGTGGCTGCAAACATGAATATAAACGCTGGTGGAAATTTCCAATTCAGAGTACTCGGCTCGACCACTGCGCTTGCAGCAAGTCAGGTAGACCCGCAATTTGTGGATAATGCTACATTGTCTACATTGCCCGTTAATTTCATACCTCGCCAGTTGTGCGAAGTGTCGTACGCGGTGCAGTCCACGTCGCCTGCAGTAGGGAAGGGCTCGCGACTACTTTCGACTAATCAATTGTGCGCACCTTATGGATTCACTACACCAATACCAATGCAAGTAGGCGGACCATAACAGATGCGATGTCGCACCACACGACGAAAACAAAGCGGCGCTGCCATGCTGATGATAATTCTCATCTGTGTGGCGGCGCTTGCCGTTGCCATGGTTACTGGTATTGCAATATTGAAATTTACCGTTGCCAGTCAAAGAGCAGAAGCTGCTTGCGAAGCAGCAAGTCTTTCTGCTGTGAAAGAATTATCAAAAATTGTAATTGAAGATCCAAACTTTGGATTAATTGGACTGGGCAATTACGCACCTTGCCAAACAGGTATCCTGGCGGGTGATGGCAAGCCACTACCAGTGGTTTCAATAAATTCAATATTAGCTAGTGCAAGAGTCGGCATGCTTTTATCTGAGCGCTTGGGTAGTGCTGAATTCAGACGACTTGCTTTGCACGATGCTGAGTGTGCTCAAGAGGCATCTTGCAAGCTAACTTTGGAATTGAAAAAAGCTTTGAGCGATGCCAAAGATGGACCAAGAGATTTTAATCAAGAATTACTCAAACCCAGAGCAAAAGCATTTGCCGCAATTAGTGACAATATAAAAGGTGCCGTTGGTAATTATAAAATCAAAGAATTTGATATGCAGCTAGGTTATCTAAAAGACGGCAGCACCACCATAACAGAATCTTGCAAACCCGAAGAAGGCTTATATCAAGCATTTAAAAATTATCCAGTCAGTGGTCACGATTTCATTTTTACTGGAGTGGGTAAGCAGTCATGTTTAGTGGATCGAAATCATTTTGCCAAAGACGATGGAATGATGCCATCGAGTGTGGTGAAAGTGTCGCTCGTGTTGGAGCGTCCAGATGAAAAAGACCAGGCGTTTAAAACCGTTGCAGCATCTAGTTGTGCTCAGCCATATAGTTTGGAAGACAAGTCAAAACCTGGATCGATGAATTTGAGTTTGCCCCAGGGATTGCCGCAAGAATGTTATTCTCTTCAGAATCTATTAGAAGATACTAAATTTGGTGCATTTCCAATTACTTATTACACCTCTTTAGGCGGTGATTATCCACTCGAACCTCAGGCAAGATTGGCACCAAACGGTGCACAAGAAAACAAGAAACACATAAGTAGTGTATTTGCCCAAGGGCTCTATGATTGGATTCGAAGCGCCAACGGCAAAGTTAAATTAGACAGTGTCGTCAATATCGTAAATTCAAGATTGTACGCTGACAATCACGATGTCATCGCTGGTCAATCAATAGCGTTTTCATTTAACGAGAACGGTGAAGTGAAGACCAAGTCATATTCGGCATATTCGGCGTCGAATCAACTTGTGCACGAGAATCAATTTTATACAATTGCTTGGGATGCCATTACTACTACCACTGGCAATTGGACTTTTACCTGTCGTGACCAAGTGCGCAATTTGGGATTGAAAAGTGGTGGCAAGCACGCAGGTCAGCTTATGGAAAATACATTCAGCTATGAGTCGATGTCTGCTAAAGACCGCAAAGTTTACAACCAGGGTGGACTCGCTGTAGAATTCGTTTTATCATGCAGTCCAATCGCCTCGATAAAGCAAAACAACAATTGACGATTGTTCAGATCGCTGTTTTTTTTGCCGTCGTTTCAATATCTGCAGTTTTAGCACCTAATCCTAGCCGAGCGCAACAGCCCGACTCAAATCCAAGCGCTCAAGAATATCGAACATTATTATTTGGTGCCACCGAAAAGCGCGTTGATGCTGATGATAACGCCTTTCGCTTAGCTGCCGAAAAATTGCAAAATGGATATAACCTAACTGCCGATGAGTTTAGATCGCTTGGCGTTGGCTGCGTTGGCTACGAATCTTATCGCAAATATTTTCAGAATATTGCCGTTGTGACTGCTGTTTATCGCGATTCACCGGCAGCTAGAGCCGGCATTAAAGTGGGCGATAAAATAGTCGACAATCAAAAAGATAACGAATTTGCCAAAGCGAACCCACATATAAGGCAAGTCCAAATCAGACTCGCTCAAGCTGGCGATCCAATTGATATCACTGTCCTGCGCGATGGCAGACCAGAAAAGGTCACGCTTGTTCGCATGAATATCGAGGATATTCAAGAAACCAAGTTTCGAAAGATGTGGGAGAACACCGTTCGTCGTCTGGGCTTTCCTAAGGAAGGAAATTACACAGGAACTAGCATGCGCAATTTACAGCCGGATAAAGAAGACGGGGCAAGATAATGACAGACGATTCGCAGTTAGTTATCAATAATTCCAAAGCTAAAGTAACGATGCTGCTTTTAATCAACGTTGCATGTATTTGTGGGGCAGTTTGGTTAATAACATCTGGTTACGATGGATTATTTGGAGCAATGGTGGGATGGCTTGGCATAGCGCTTTTCCCCTTTGCCTTGCTTTTGCAATTACGCAGATATTTAAACAAAGGACCACTGGTAAAGACTGATGAAAACGGCGTTCATCTTTCGACTTATGGCTTCATTCCGTGGAGCGATGTCACCGGTTACGCCGAGTACAAATCGATGATTCAAATTTATATAAATAACGAAGAACATTACATCAACAAGTTGGCGGCACCAGAGCGTTTTATTGCTAATCTGAACAAGAAATTTGGGTTCTCATCCATCACTATTCCGATGTCTTGCTGCACAAAAGAACAGAAGGCCTCGCTTGCAAATGCGCTAAATAAGAGAATTCCTCTCAAATAGCCAAGTGGTTGCAAA
>CAZSHS010000065.1:0-13838 GCA_964606665.1 uncultured Candidatus Obscuribacterales bacterium
AAATAAAGGTTCTGCTCGTGAACAACGGCAAAAATTGGAGCATCCCCAAAGGCAGCGTGAGCCAAAAAGAAAGTCGTCGTAAAACAGCCAAACGGGAGCTGCAAGAAGAAACCAATTTACAGGCACCAAAAAAATTACACAAATTAGGTTGGGTCAAAAAAGAAAAGCGCGAACTTTTGCACTGTTATATGGGTCAACTAGAAGGTCGCCACATTCCGCGAGCCAGCAACGAAATTAGAAGCGCCCGTTTTTTTTCGATCAAGCAAGCAATGCGTCATGTGCAAAAATATCAAATCCCACTTTTAGAAATGCTATTGGAAATTGTGGTTTAGACCCAAACTTAGATTCAGACTACTAACTCGCTTCCTACAGGTGAAATAATAATCTCTTTCTCTGCAATTTCAGTATCACTTTCGGTGCCACAAGAAATCATCCAGATAACCGAAACCAATTTGCCCGAAAAACTATACGGACCAGCAGGTGCATTGAGACGAAAATGTCCTTCACCACGATTGCTACCACCAGTTGATATTACCGAAGAATCTGCCCTGTAGTCGTCTGTGGTGCCTTTACCCATTGTGGTCCAAACTAAATCCACAGTAATTTCAGACGACGGTCTATTGAGGTCGTATTTAACTGTACCTTCAATTACTTCGTAAGGTTGAAAGCGTTTTCTACCGTTTTTTAAAATTATTTCGAGCATCAAAATCCTCATCGTCATCATCTTTATCTTGATCAGATTCTTTCATAGCAAGCATCTTCATTGCATCCTGGTCGCGGTCTTTGATTGCTCTTAGATCTGAGGGAGTAACAGGAAAAATAGAAACCGGAAACTCATCTTGAACATCAGGCCATTTAGGGATTTCGCCATGAAGATGAAATGACCAGATGATTCTATTGTGTGCTGCGTCAAAACTAGGCATTGTGCCTTCTGGTATTTTCAGGCTGGCGTGTCCATTTTTAATAGTAGATCTACTCCTTGTATCGATAACAGGAATTGTCTTAAATACATTTTTGTCTGTGTATGTCGAAGTTCCTCGCGTATAGACCGCTTCTTCTCGGCCTTGCAAAGTAATTTTCAAATTATCCATTGCTTCTGCGTTGCCATGGAATTTCCATCGAACTGTCACCGTTTGTCCTGGTCTCACCATATTAGTATCCAGGCTGAGCTTAGAGCGTGGATTAAAAATAGCAAGAAAAGAGTGAAAAACTCCATACAAAATCACAAGACCAATTAGTACGAAAGGCGACAAGAACAGCATCAAGCCCCACTCTTGCTTTCCAGCCATCCAATCTCTGATTATAAAAAATACAAAAGCTGAAACGATTCCATTCCAGAACAAACAAATAAACAAACTCCCCCAGAGATTTTTTCCAGGAGTACTTACAGGCTTTAACTCTCTTTGACCAGCGCTTGCGCCCGAGCCAGTTGCCTGAGACTCAAGCAAAGGCACGCCCGACTTACTGCCTGTTATTCCAAGTGCAACCCCAGGAGAGAAACTTAAATAAATAAAAAACACACCAACAGCTACAAATGGAATTAAAAACAAAAGAATAGGCCAGCTAGGAATAGTCCCTTTTGAAAACATCGAGACAAACATCAAGATAAGAATGCCATTCCACATCAGGGCAAAAAGTCTTAGAAACCATATTGATCCCTGGTTATTCTGATCTGATTTGCCGCGTCTTTGTGCCATTTCTAAATTCTAACAAACAAGAACTATTGTCATCTCTTTATTTCGCTTACACCACCTGCCAGTAGCACTTTCTTTTTTATTTTTCGAAAGAGCCATGGTGGCTCAGGGTTTGCTTCACCCCAGAGCCCAAGTCGGCCTTGACGCGCTTTTGATTCGAGCTGATTTAATATTTCGTCGTGGGGCGAAAACTGTTTGTACCACCACGCAAATCCGCTTCTTACAAGCTCTTGATTCAAAATTCGACCATCAGGAAGAATAACATCTGCCACCAGTCGTTTGTATTTATCGCGCTTACCTGCACTTATTGTCACTTCCTTTCCAAAACACAAATTAGAAGCGAACTGTTTAGCTCGCATGCCAAATGGTTGTCGTTTCTCGGGACAGTCTATGCCTTTTAGTCGAATGGACTCGACTTTGTTCTCGTGCAAAACTTTAATAGTATCTCCATCTGCGATACCAATTACAGTGCCTGAAAATGCCGGAGAATCCAAGCAAAAACCAGGCAGAGCAAGCAACAGAAAGAACAGGCTTACGAAAAATGCCTCAATTAGATGCTTGATTCTATGCCTGCCAGTCTAGATCCTAAATCTTATGAATCAATATCCACCAAAAGCAGTTAAGAAGACAACCTACAAATAATTACAAGCCGCTCACTTCTTGCTGTCTTTTGGAATTTGCTTGCCATCTTTTGTAGCTGGTTTTGCATCTGACTCATTATAAAGAAGCTTTATGTTATTGATTCTCTCGTCCATTAGCGTTGCTTCTTCAACGCGCCCCAGCTCTTTGAGCATGGCACAATAATCTTCTAAAACATAAGCAATGCTGATATGCCTTGGGTCAAGCGCTTTTTCACGGATTAAAATACTTCGCTTAAACATCGCTTCAGCGTCTTCATATTTTTTTTGTTTTCTATAGACTTCGGCTAAATTAGCTGACACCATTGCAATATTGGGTTGGTTAGGGCTTTTCGCCTCATAAATTGCCATGGAGCGCAAGTATAGTGGCTCTGCTTGCTCCAGATGCCCTTGTTTCTTGTAGAGCGTTCCAAAATCATTTAATGCCCTTGCTACAGACAAATCATTGGGACCAAGTTTCTCCTGCATAATTGGAATGCCTTTACGATAAAGTGCAGCGGCTTCATCATAATTTTTCAGTTCCTCTAATGCTTCAGCAAGATTGACCATATTCTTTCCAATGTCACTATCATCTGCAGGCAAATTGCGCTGACGAAGGGCAAGGCTCTTGCGATAATATTCTTCGGCATCTTTGTACTTTTCGCGACGCATCAAAATATCGCAGTAATTGTCAGTTGCCACAGCCACTTTTAAATCGTTTGGACCAAAGTCGCGCTGTTGAATTAACATGGCTCGTTTATAAATTGGCTCAGCAAGAGCATATTTAGATTGCATTTTGTACATGCCAGCAAGATTGGACAGACCAACATAGAGATTGTCGTCTTTTGCAATCGATTTTCCGGCCTCTTCAATTGCCTCTAAAAACTTAGCTTCAGCATTTTTGTATCTGCCTTTTTTGTAATGTTCAATGGCTTCGTTGCTTAACTCGTTAAAAACAGCTTCTGAAGCGAAAGAAACAGAGTTCAATGTGCTTAATGAAAGAGCACTGAATAAAAGAACTGGGTAAAGAAAAGTTTTAGAACAGTTTGATTTCATAAACAGATTATCTCTCACCTATAGCAGAAAAAACAGAGTTGCCATGAGTAGTTTCTTTTACAATCTCATTGCTTTCTCTAATCCGTGAATGATACTCCAAGGATGAGGTGGACAGCCGGGGATATACACATCCACTGGAAGAATCGAATCTAAGCCATTGGCCTTAGTATAACCATGTTTGTGAATACCGCCTGAAATAGCACAAGACCCGCAAGCTATAACCAATTTAGGCTCACTCATGGCCTCATAGGTTCTAAGTAACGCTTCGTGCATCCCCACAGGACAAGGACCCGTAACTAAAAGAGCATCAGCCGCACGCGGCGAAGCGACAATGCTCAAACCAAATCTGGAGGCATCAAAAATTGGGTTAAAAGCAGCTCCGATTTCAAGATCACAGGCCGAACAGCCTGTTGCGACCACTCGCACGGCCAAAGAACGTTTAAAAATTTTTCTTCTATCATTTTGCTTCGATTCAGTCTGAATCGGCTTGCCAAGCACCAAATCATCACGATTACTGGTCGAAGTCGTAGTTAGTCGAGATGATACAAGCACACCACTAGGACAACTCTCCACACAAAGATTGCATCCAATGCAGGCTCCTAGGTCTAACTGAATATTCACCCCCTCAGAATCAATGGCTTCGATTGCATTGGTGGGACATACTCCAACACAAGCACTACACTTTGTTTGGCACTCGGTTTTGGAGGCAAGCGCAGGCAAACCCAAGGCATAATCGGGAAGATCAGCAAAAACTTTACCCTGCGTTTTGCAGCCAGCTTCAAACAAATGTTTCAAGAGTCTAATCAATTCTCAACTCTCCTACAAATCGTGGCCTGAATACGACAAAGAGAAGCTTTTATTGCAAACTGGAAAATCAGCAAGCAAATTTCCTCTTGCACATATAGCCATTGCCGTCCAGTTATTGAAACTAGGATCCTTAATTGCATAACGCTCAATAGCACCTCTTTTATCTGTTTTTAGAAGATGTATTAACTCTCCTCTAAAAGCTTCAGTGATACCAAAGGCGATTGTGTCCACTGGCAAAACATCTGGTAAAGAAACGCTTGCGGTGTTCTGCGCAGCCAAATTCTGCCCTTCTAATCTGGCAAAAGTGTCCTCTAATATGCAGAGACTATTAATCAGTTCTCTGAAGCGAATTTTTGTACGTGCAAGACAGTCTCCGTTTGTTCCATCTTCTTCAAGTGCCATTTTAAAATGACTACGAAAATATGCTGCACTTTCAAATGCCTCTCGCACATCATATGCAATACCACTGGCTCTGGCTGCGACACCGACCAGTCCAAAGTCTCCTGCTAGATTATGCGAGACTTTTCCCACTCCAGCTAATCTTTCTGAGACCTGAGCGTTTTCCAAAAACCAGTCAAAAATAAACTTGATCTCGCTAGACAATGGTTGAATTAAAGAGCGCAGATGAGCAAAATCAGGTATGTTTCCATTTTTAAATCTGGTTTGGCCAGGCGTTATAAAACCTCTTAAAAATCGAGATCCACTAAATCTTTCAGCAATACCCAGTGCATCTGCTCGCAGTCGAGAAAGCGTGCTTGCTACTCCTGCACATCCCAAATCAACTGCCAAACCGCCAAGATCAAAAATATGCATCGCGATTCTTTCAATCTCTAAAGCTGCAATGCGCAACAAGTTTTCAGAATCAGCAACTTCAATATCAATCAAACTTTCTATAGCTCTTGCATGAGCAAGTGCATTAGCGCATGCTGTGTCGCTTGCGGCAGCTTCAACTGCAAATCTAATTTTTTTCCAGGGCATTTTGACTATTGTATTTTCTACACCCCGGTGAGTATATCCAAATCTCAATTCGAGATTTTGAATATACTCACCTAGACAGCTCAAGCGAAAGTGACCAGGTTCAATGATTCCGGCATGGACAGGACCAACCGGCACTTCGTAAATTCCTTCGCCCCCTACTTTCATAAAACGAAAATTGCGGCTTCGATCTTTTGTTTGAATATCAAATTCTAATTGCGACTGAAGTGGCGCAAGTTCAGGATCAAATGCAGATTCTACAAAATTGCTCCTCAAGCGCGGATGACCAAGCGGAGTCAAATCAAATAAATCTTTGATCGAACGCTCAAACCAGTGCAATTGAGGAAATTCGTTAGAAAAAGATGAATAATTCGCACAATCCAAATCGACTATGAGAATTTGATTGCGAGAATTAGAAGGATCCAAAAGCAGGAAAAAAATTTCTTTTCCAGTAAAAGAACTCATCATCCCAATGCGACAGTTTTCCTTCTTGAGAAAGTCTTTTAGCACTGTGCGTGCCGAATGATTGTTTGCTCTCAAAATATCTGGAATCATTTAATGACTCCCAAAATCTCTGGACGAACAATAAAACAAAGCGCTACTGAAATTAGAACAAGCAAGGCAGGAATAGCACTATATTTGATACTTGTCATATTCATTTTTTCGAGTTTTACTACTTGTCCACTTCCAATTAACATTCGACCAATGTGATAAACAATGGCAATAAAGGCAATGGTGAGTGACACTATTATTAACACAGCAATAATTGCGTGATGGTTTTCCAGACTCAAAGATAAAAGCATCCACTCGCTAATAAAAGTACCAAACGGTGGCGTGCCCGTCACGGCTAATCCACCCAAAAGCAAAAGTACAGCATTTAGAGGCGAGATTTTAAGTAATCCTTGAATGTGCGAAAGTTCTTTAGTCCCACATATTTGAATTATATTTCCGGCTGTACAAAATAACGAAACCTTGACGATACTGTGATTTAGCGCCTGAAGGAAAAAGAGAGGAGCTGCACCAAGTCCAATTGCTACCATCATCAATCCGACATTTTCAATACTCGAATAAGCCCATAATCTTTTAAGACCATGTTGCTTAATTAGAAACAGCGAAGCGGCTAAAACAGTTATTACACCAGCCCACAAGCAAGCCATATAACAAGAAGGTCCACATGTAGATAAGCTAGTTATGCTCAAAACCTTAAAAATAGCAAACAAAGCACAGTTCAAAAGAGAAGCAGACAGCATGGCACTAGCTGGAGCGGGTGCTTCCGAATGTGCGTCTGGTAGCCAACTGTGAAGTGGAAATACACCAGATTTAGTACCATAGCCTACTAAACAAAAAATGAAACCTAGCTTTAGCAACAAAGGTTGAAGCATAGCTGCTCTAGCTTCAAGAGTAGCAAAACAAAGCGAACCTCCCTCAATTGCACCGTATTGACTGGAAGCAAAAATAAAAATTGTTCCAAGCAAAGCAAAAGCGATGCCAACACTACAAATTATTAGGTACTTCCAGGTCGCTTCAATTGCGTGTTTAGTTCTGGAAAAATAAACTAGCCCTGCCGACAATAAGGATGTGGCTTCGATACCAATCCAGAGAGTTCCCAAGTTTTCAGATACAAAAACCGACATCATAGAAATGAGAAATAAGAGCGAAAAAGCATAATACCAACAGATATATTTTTGGTCTGGAAGTTTGCCGTCTTTGAATTCATTTTGGAAAAAAATGTGTGACTGCGTCAATGCCAAAGCCACAACAAGAGCGGTTAAAAGTAAAAATGCTGCGGATAGTTTAGTGCACAAAATCCAACTTGAAAGACTTAGCAAGGGCTCTGTGCCTTGTAAAAATGGCACCAGCACATAAGTAAGCAGAGTAAGACATCCCCAACTGGACACAATTGCAAAAATACCACCAAGACTGCTTTTGGAAACTAAACCCGAACAAATCGCTCCAAGCAAGGGGAGTAAAAGTGCAGACCAGAAAATAGTTTCCAAACTCAAAATAATAACCTCGCGTGTCAATCTCGCAGAGAAGTCAAAAGTGTCACATCGATATGCTCAAAACTATGTTTAATTCTAAAAATAATCAGTCCAGAAATCATCACAGCAACTAAGACGTCCAAAAATATTCCCATCTCAATCAATAGTGGCATTCCACTTGCTTGGGTCAGAGCAAAAAGAAAAATACCGTTTTCCATAGTTAGAAAACCAAGAACTTGACTGATAGCAAGTCTGCGAGTCAGCATAAAAAGAATTCCGGTAAAAATCAAAGAAATGCCAGCCGCTCCCCCAACTGAAAGAAATTCCAGTTTGTTCAAATGAGGCAACTGGCAAGATAGAATCTGAGCAAAGATCAAAAGCACCACACTCAGGTGCATTGCCAGTGGATGAGGCAAAAAAGTTCCGGCATCACGAAAGGTTCCAATTCGTTTGGTTAACCACAATAGAAATGCAGAAAGACCAATTGTTTTGATAATGAAAATAGCAAGAGCAACAATATAGTGTTTGTGCTCGTTTTCTACATAAGCACACAAGCAAGTAGTGAGAGCAATCAACAAAGTCTGAAAAGCATAAAAAATGATATTGGATCTGACCTTGCCCGATCCCACCATAAGAATAGCCATGATGGCAGAAGAAAGAACTAGAAGGGTAATAATCATGTTCGTCCTCCCAATGCCACTATGCATGCAAACATAGCCATGGTGAGTGCATAGGCAATAAAATCAGGACACTTAGTCCATTTCAGCCTAATTAAGACGGTTTCAAGCAAAGCCAAAATTATGGCAAGAAAAAATAGTCCCAACACACTCAATACAAGTATCAACCATTCATTCGATGGCAGCCAGTTCCCCAGGGCGTGCAATCCGCATTGGACACTAAGACCAAAGAAAAGTGTAAGTTTGAGTGCGTAAGCATACTCAGTCAGGGCTAGATTTCGTCCCGAAGCTTCGATGATCATTGCCTCGTGCACCATAGTCAATTCAAGATGAGTTACTGGATCATCAACTGGCATGCGTGAAAGCTCAACTAATGCAACCAGAAATAAACCAAGACAAGCAAATATCCAAACGGGTGGATTATCTGGAATTCTCGCTTGAAAAGAAAACACATCACTCAAAATATTTGAACTGGCAAGCAAACAAGGAGCCAAAAGACAAAGCACCATCGAAGGTTCTACCAAAAACGACAGAGCCGCTTCACGACTTCCACTAAATGTGCCAAAGGGTGAGCCTGTATCCAGCGCACTTAATATGTTCACAAATCGAGCGGCTGCAAGCAGGTATACAAACAAAAATAAATCCGTCTCCGCAATAACTGGAGATAAATTCAACCAAGGCACTGATAAAATCAAGTAAACTACAACACAAAAATTGATCACAATGCCAAATCGAAATAGATAGCTTGCATCTTCGCTCAGGACTTGGGTCTTATTCCATAATTTGAAAAAATTGAAAAATGGCTGCAACAGAGGCGGACCGATTCTATTTTGCAGTTTGGCCTTAATATTTTGCAAGAACCCAATTAACAAAAAGGGCACCAACAAAACTAATAGTGAATAAACGAAGTATCTCACCACACTAACTCCAGACATATAAGTGCAATTAAAGTCAAAAGCAAGTAAGACAAATAAATGTGTATGCTCCCAGCCTGCAAACGATTAATATGTCGACCAAGAGCCGAAACGAAAATTACAACAGGTGTATAAACCTTAGCTTCTAGCACAGACTGAGTGCTTTGTTCTGTTTTAACCTTTTCTGGAAAATGTCTGCGGTCTTTTCCAGTAATTTCTGCCACTATTTTGTATCTTAAAAGCGGGCTGAAAAATACTGCAATCGGCTGCGAAAAGCTCTCAGAAGTCTGTTGCATGCGGCTAGATAAGCTTCCAAAACCGCATTCCCACGCTGAATATATTTTTTGTTTTTTGCTTTGCTTCAGAGTTAGAGTATATAAAACCAGTGCAAAAATTAAGCTCATCCACAAAAATTTAGTAGGCGTAAAAAACAATCCAACAAGAACACACAAAACAGCAAGTATTCCTTGAGATAAGTTAATTGCAAAGTCGCACTCGGATGCTTGTCCCGACAATTTGGTACGCGACCGTCCTGAAAATACAATAGATATGGTTTTTGATATTGTGGCTAAAGAAAGAGTGCCAGCAATAATCAAAACCACAATAAGCATCAATGCGATAACCGTAAGAGCATCATCTTTTTGAATGGCTAGATTGAATAGACCTTCGTAAATCATCCACTTACTGCAAAAGCCATTCAACGGTGGAAGCGCACAAAGTGCAGCGCCACCAATTAAGAAGAAAAGAAATGTAGCTGGCATTTTTTTAGACAAACCGCCCAGGTCGTTGATATTGCTTGTGTGCGTTTGTTTGTAAATCGCACCAGCACCAAAAAAAAGTAAAGACTTAAAAATGGCATGATTGAAAATATGAAAGATAGAAGCAGCAACTAAAATAGACGCCGCGGTATCCAGTGCATAAAATTTGCAAAGCTCGCTAACTCCCAGCGAGAGCGTAATAAACCCTATGTTTTCCATACTAGAATAAGCCAGGATTTTCTTTAAATCGTTCTGCACCAGTGCGAAAATCACACCCCATAAGGAAGTAATTGCACCAAGAACAATTAACACTGAGGACACCGTCACACTGTGACATTCTTGACCAATTAAAAATTGGATAATAACTATTATTGGAATTTTGCTCATCACTCCGCTCATCAAGGCTGTGATCTGAGCTGGCGCTGCGGCATAAGCGTAAGGCAACCAGAGGTGAAAGGGCCAAATGCCTGATTTAATCAGACAACCCACAATGATCAAAAGTTCAGCCACAAAACCATTAGCGCCACCAAAATGCCAATCAGAAAAGTTCCAGCTTTTAAACGAATAATACGCGGCTAGAAATCCACCGGCAATTAAAGCAGTTGCAACTCGCGTGGCGGACAAATATATCAATGCGGCCTTTGCCGTGTTCCGCGTTAGTACTTCACTTGCCACCAAAGCCGCAGAACTGAGTGACGCTATTTCCCAAAGTATCAAAAACAAAATTGCATTTTTAGAAAAAAGCACCAAACCCATCGCAAGCACAAAGGAGCAAGAGACAAGCCAAAAGAATCGGCTCTCTAAAGAGTGTTTATCTTTTATGTAAGACTGACTATAGAGTGCAAAAGGGAAAAGCAGAAAGCAAATAAGCAGACAAAATGCGCTGCTGAGCAGATTACTTTTAAATGCTACTGGCGCTAAGCCAAGAAAGAATGGCGGCTGAAGTGCAACACTCAGTGGCTGACTAAAAGAAAATATTGCAAACACCATAGCAATAAGAGCTGACGAACAAAAAAACACCGGCGTAGTAAGCCTATATCTACTGGGCAAGAAAACAGACATTGCGGTCAGTATAAAACTGACGATAGTTGCAAGCGCTAAGTTTTCAGTCCATGTTGTCATCTATTAGCCTAGTTGCTAAAGTATGCAATTAGCATTATACGCAATTAGGCAACAACCCGCCATTAAAGCCGTTAAGATTTAAACAGGGACAAAGAGGGTCAAAAAAGTGCGCGAAAAGGTTCTCCAGTTCAAAGCAGAGTTCTTCAAAGCCTTAGCTAATCCGTTGAGAATCCGAATATTGGACGAACTGCGCGAAAAAGAACTTACCGTTACAGAGATCAAAGAAAGACTAGAAGTAGAGTTACCACATGTTTCGCAACAACTGAGAATTCTAAAATCCAAAAACTTGGTCACAGCTCGAAAACAAGGCAATAACATCTATTATTCATGCAGCGATCAAGCCATTTTCGAGCTTTTAGACGTAGCCAAGAAGATTTTCAATAATCACTTGGTGGACATTCAGTCAACTCTGCAGCAACTTTGAGGGGCAAACAAAGGGATTTCCACATATAATTTGTACAATCATTATATGACCGGAGATCCCCAATGAAAGAACTTATAAAAGGCATTCACCAGTTTAAAACAGAGGTGTTCGCTTCCAAAAAAGACTTGTTCGAAAAACTTTCTAAAGGTCAGGAGCCCCAAGCTCTTTTTATCACTTGTTCTGATTCTCGCATCAATCCAAACCTGATAACTCAAACTGAGCCTGGTGAGCTATTTATTATACGTAACGCCGGAAACATCATTCCTGCTCATGGTGCTGCAAATGGTGGCGAAGGCGCCACAATCGAATTTGCCGTAGCCGGTCTTGGTATTAGCGAAATTATAGTCTGCGGCCACACCGATTGCGGTGCGATGAAAGGACTATTGCATCCAGAAAAAATCAAAGGCATGCCTACATTGGTGAACTGGCTGAATCACGCAGAAGCAACCAGGCGAATAGTTGCGGAAAACTATCCTTATGAATCAGACGCAGATAGATTAAACATTGCAATGCAGGAAAATGTTCTAGTACAGCTAGAATCACTCAAAACTCACCCCTCTGTTGCGGCCAAACTTGGTAGAGGACAGCTCAGTCTGCATGGTTGGACATACAAATTCGAAACCGGCGAAGTTTTTGCATATAGCGAAGATTCAGGTCAATTCGAAATCCTAATCGATGCACCAAAAATGGTGACAAGACCAGGTCCGAAAAAACTTTCAGCTCACTCTATATAAAATTGATGAGAGCGCCATTTCAAATGAACAATGATGCCTGATGCGGCGTCGAGGACTTCATTATCTATCCGGATAAACGCTCTCAAACCCCAAGCGATCTAACATGTAGATCAGTGGTGGGCTGACTAGGACCAAAATAAATATTATTATTGCAATTGTGTCCAGCATTTCTCAAAGCCCACCTTTTCACTTTGAATATACAACTCAGGCACAACCGTATCTTCATCCTAAAGGATGATAGCTAACAAGCTGTGATTTTATTCACCATCAGTCTTTCGAAGGAGGGAGAAAGCCCACAGGCTCTGTCATATTATGACAATCTGATGGAGAAAATTGCTGATGGAAATGTTTTGTTATCAGTGCGAACAGACTGCGCACACCACTGGCTGCACCACGCTTGGAGTTTGCGGCAAATCACCTGAAACCGCAGCTCTGCAAGATATAATCGTCTGTTTATGCAAACAAATCGCCTCATATACGCACAAGGCTCGACAGCTCGAATGCACCAATATGTCGCTTGATTCTCTTTTAATCAAAATGCTTTTTGTCACACTGACCAATGTCAACTTCGACACTGACGAACACATTGAATATATCAAAAAGCTCAGCACTGCATGTGACAATGCAAGAGCTCTGTATGTCTCAGCTTGCAAAAGAAATGAGATAGAAGCTAGTTTGATTTCATTCGAGCCTAAATGGAATAACTCAACTAAGCTTGCTGATTTATTTGAATTTGCTGCTAAATTGAACATTTCAAATCGCATGAAAACAGAGGATCCTGCTCTTGTTGGAACGCAAGAACTGTTGACTTATGGCTTAAAAGGACTTGCAGCTTACGCTCATCATGCTTATTTACTTGGATACTGGGATGAGCGCATATTCTCTTATATAAGCGAGGCCCTTGCTTATTTAGCTGAATCCAAGCACGAAAAATCAGAGTTGATGAGTTTAGTAATTCGCTGTGGTGAAGTAAATTTTCTAGCAATGGAACTACTCGATAAAGCGCACAACAATTCCTTTGGCCATCCAGAGCCTACCAATGTTCGAATCACGCCTGTTGAAGGCAAATGTATTCTGGTATCAGGGCATGATTTAGAATCTCTAAAAGAAGTTCTTGTTCAAACCCAGGACCAAAACGTAAACGTCTACACTCACGGTGAGTTGCTACCTGCAAACAGTTATCCCGGGCTGAAAAAATTCAAGCATCTGGTGGGAAATTATGGCGGAGCGTGGCAAAATCAGACTAAAGAATTTGAAGAATTTCCAGGTTCAATTTTGCTTACGACCAATTGTCTAAAGCCGCCTCTGGATACATACAAAGATAGATTATTCACAATCGACACAGTTGGATTTGCTGGCGTACAAAAAATAAAAGAATATGATTTTGCGCCATTAATTACAGCGGCTAAACAAGAAAAAGGTTTCACTGCCTCAGAGGAAGAAAAATCGATTTTAATTGGTTTTGGACATGATGCTGTAATGTCTGTTGCAGACAAAGTGATCGACTCTATCAAAGCAAAAAAAATTCGACACATTTTCCTGGTAGGGGGATGCGACGGTGCTGAACTCAATCGCAACTATTATTCCGACCTGGCAGCCGAAATCCCTGGCGATTGCTTGATTCTCACTCTGGGATGCGGAAAATTCAGATTCAACAAAGAAGAATTTGGTGATATTGAAGGAATTCCACGCCTGCTTGATATGGGTCAATGCAATGATGCCTATTCAGCCATCAAAGTGGCAAGCGCATTGGCAGAAGCTTTCGATACCGAAATAAACAAATTGCCACTATCAATGGTGTTATCATGGTTCGAACAGAAAGCGGTAGCAGTTCTGCTCACCCTTTTATATTTAAAGGTGGAAAATATTCACATAGGGCCTAATTTGCCTGCCTTTATTGGTCCTGAATTACTTGGAGATTTGGTAACACAGTTTAAGCTCAAACCAATAGGGACGCCTAAAAAAGACCTGGCCGAGATGTTGGCTTGACTTAAGTCGAAGCAGATAACTTGCTTAAGCATTCCTCAGCAATGGAAAGATCCTCCTTCGACTGGATAACCAGTACATTCGCTGAGGAC
>CAZSHS010000066.1:0-10070 GCA_964606665.1 uncultured Candidatus Obscuribacterales bacterium
GTTCAACGACGAAAGAACGACAATCAATTTTGGTTGATCATCGGCTCGGTGTTGGTTGGAGTTTCGGTATTTTTATTTAAGACAAGAAAGACCAAATTAGTTGATGAGAGCAAGTTGGAAAAGAAAGGGTAAAAGCAGTCACCGCTCTTAGTGGCACAATGTTTTCGGTGTTAATGCTCAACGCCCTCCACGACATCCGACTAAAAATGGCGACGCCAATAATGCGGTTAACTTTGCCGCACGGTTACTGGCATAATTCAAACAGCTCGGCTTGCAATCTTACATTTGACGATGGACCTTTCCCAGAGACTACTCCAGCTCTTCTTGAGATACTCGCTCAAAATGATGTCAAAGCAACCTTTTTCTTTTGCGGACGCAACATCGAGCGTTTTTCGAATTTGGTGGAGATGACCGCTCGAGACGGGCACGAAATCGGCAATCACACATACAACCATTTTTCACTTCTGAAAATTGGCAATCACAAATTCGAGCAAGAACTCGACCACACCAATCAACTAATAAAAGATATCACCGGCAGTAAGGCCAAACCCTTTCGACCTCCTTACGCCATCATCGACCCGATTAAAGCCCGGATAGTTGCCGAACGAAAAATGCTCTTGGTTTACTGGGGCGCATTCGCTGAAGATTGGAACCCGATTGGAGCCCAAGAAGTAACCCGTCGAATCATGGCGCAGATTCGTCCGAGCAGTCTCATCGTTCTGCACGAGAGCAAGCATCTAAGGAAGCAGTGCCTGGACTCCACCAATCTGATTTTAGAAAAAGCGAAATCTCGCGGCGTCTCCTTCGACACCATAGCTAGTTAGATCTACAAGTTTCATTCCAAAATGTAATTCAGCCTGCGACTGTGTCTATCAGCTTCGGCAAAATCCTTCCTATAAATCTGAACGTCTATTAGCTTCGCAAGAAGCTCAGCCTGCTCCTGCCAGGTTTCGAGTTGAAGCAATTTCCATTGCAATTTTCTGGCTAGTCCATTGAGCATCACTTTCTCAAACATGGCGTTGGCAAATAAAATTGGCACACAGATTATTGCAAGATCGCTGAAATTTCCCCAATAGTCAAAAGGTCCATTTGCTACAGTGCGCCTGCTTTGAACCGCTCCAGAAAGCGACCAATGCTGAGGAGATGCAGGATAAACAATTGATTTGAGTTGCTCGACTGCTCGATTGGTTCTTTCGAAGTTATCCTGGTAAAAACTTTGGTCCACCAAATTCGTTGCGATCATTTGATGATTGAATGATTCGGCAGTGTTGTTGCAACTATCGACAAGCGCAAGACCGGTATAGCCTTCCAAGCGACCCAAGTAATCAGAATGTCGATATCTCTTCAATCCGTCTGTAAAATGCTTTCTGGCAAGAATGTAATCTCTTTTCTCAAAATACACTTGTCCCAGTTGAACATAACGATGTGCCATCCTGTTGCTGTTCTTGCCATAGACACGAGCAATAATTCCATTTCGCTCAGAAATTTGTTTTTCATTTTCAGAAAAACTTTCTAGCTTAAACTTGCTTGTTATGACCGATTCGTCGTTATTCTTTTTGACGAGAAAATTTAGTCGTTCACTAAGTTCTTCTTGTCCTAAAACAAATGCAAATTCAGAGACACCTGAAATCGTTGGTATGAAACTTGTGACTACCGCAATGTACAACATCGTTCCTGACGCAACAGAAGTGACTCTGCTAAAAAAGCGATAAAAGCGATAGTTCTCTTTGATGAACGATTTAACTTTGATGCTTAGATTGTCTCTCTTTTGATTCCGATGTCTGCTTAGGTAAACTAAAATTCCAGCATTCAGGGCGGTGAAAAAGGAAAGATTTCCCCAGAAGTACCAGTCCATGTAATTTTGCGAATAATGATTGAATAGAAACCAGAGTGTGATGGCATAATTGCCACAAAAGAATAATTCCACAAAGCGTTGTCGCATGAGCATTCTCCGGTTGGTTAGATTTAAAGCTGGCAATAGTAACTGCTTGAGTGTACGATGAAAAAACAGCGCACGCATCAGTAGATTCCCCACTGCGATCGGAAGAATTAATGTCGCAAAAAATTCAGTCGTTTGGAACAAAAGTATAATAACGCCATGAGCGACAAACACCACCATTCACACGATTCAACTGAAAAACTTTGCTGCGACGCCGATTTCTTGCAGCAGGGAATTGAAAATTCGCTCAATCGCATCGGTGAGAAGAAGTCAGGTAAAACAAAAGCTCTGTACTCGACCGAAGGCTCTTACGAAGACGTTCTTGCCAATTATTTGAAGAACAGACAAAATCGATTGCACGAGATAAATGTCGCCAATGGCTCGTCGTGGATCCAGCTCGAAAAGGCTTTCGAAATGCTCCAATCAAAGGCTTTTCAAATCGGGCGATACATGCAAATTCATGATCCTGACATGGCCGAAAGTCTTGTATTGATGACGACGCCTGGTTGCAAAACATTTGCGGTTTATTCTACCTATGATATTTTTGACGAGCAGAAACGATTCAATTTGCAGCTTTACGCCGCCGAGCAGCCAATCGATGCGTTCTACAAAGGATGCAGTTGTCTTAGTTCGAAAACAGATGGTGCACTTTTTGATGAAGTGATATCAGTACTAAATCAATCAAATTTAAAAGCAGAAATAGGTGATTATCCAGGAATCATTGCAATTACCGGAGACTGGCCCAAGATTGATTATTCCGAAATAGATAATTCAGATCTTGATTTTCATTTGGAAGTTCGCGTCGCCATGAATCAGGAACCATTCGATGAAGAATAGTCCGAGTTATGAGGCCATCGCAAAGTCCGAACTGTGCGTAAAAGCATCATAAGCCGAAATTGCGCCTTTGAGCACAGTATCACGCTCTTCATCGCTTAATGGGAGCGCATCAATCTCTGCCACAAACTTAGACCATAAAGCACCGAGTTTGGTATCAAAAGGATCTAAATAATAATGATGATAGCCGTTACCCATTTTGTCGCTGAGTACTTTCGACATGTACTTCCCGCCGTGCTTGCTGCCTAAGATTACATACAAAATGCCAAGCAGCTCAAGTGGATTTTCTACCTTCTCATAGCTCAAAAGATTTGTGCCTGAGACCGCAGTCCGGCCCGCGGCACCAAGTTCGCTAAGGTCCTTCTCCAGGCGTTCGATCATAAAATAATCTGAATCAACTATTCCTTTTAAAGGCGCCTCATCCGCATGTTCGCTTAGCGCAGATTCAAATTCACGGTGAAAACTAAGAAGGCCTTGCAAATATTTAGCATAACGTTCCTTGGAAATGCTTCCACTCGCTAGCTCATTTTGCAATGGGTGTTGCTCTATTCTTTTGTGTCGCGAAGCCATGGATTCGCGCAAATACTTGCTTAACATCGGTTTTCACCTTAACCCAATCAATCCCAAATCGATCTTGCGCTATAAGTCTACAATGTCAACCCCCTGAGCAAGAATAAAATGACCAAAGCCTCGCGTGAAGAAGTCACTATTGACAATTGTGCACAAGAACAAATCCAAATTCCTGGCTCGATTCAGAGCTTCGGTTATTTAATAGCATTTGATGAGAACTTTAAAATAACTCGCGCTAGTGAGAATATCGATCGAATTACTGGCACAAGTGCCGCAGAGCAGGTAGGTAAGAATTTATCCGAGATATTGGATACCAGAGACCTTGAAAGGCTCGACAACTCTGGCAGCGAACTACGTCGACGCAACGCCATACTCTCATTAAAATCTGGCGAACAGCTAGGCTGTGTCATCCATTCAGCAGGCAAAGAGTGCTATTTGGATTTAGTGTCGAATAAGTCAGAAGGCACGGCAATATTTTTAGCCATAAGCGAGTTGAGCGCCAGCCTATCTAAAGCTTCATCACATGAAGAATTGGCAAAAATCATGGTGGAAACGATCAGAAAAGTATCCAGATTTGATCGAGTCAAATTATACAAATTTGACAAAGATTGGCATGGAGAGGTAATTGCCGAAGCTCGTGATCCGCAAATGCCTTCTTACAAAGGATTGCATTTTCCTGAGTCGGACATTCCAAAACAGGCTCGCGAGCTGTATATACGCAATCGAGTCCGTGTTATCGCAGACGTGGAAGATACACAATCTATAATTTATCAACACAAGGACGCTAAACCGCTTGATCTTAGCTTCTCTTTCATTCGAAGTGTATCTCCAATTCACCTGCAATATCTTCGCAACATGGATGTGCGAGCGTCGATGTCTATTTCGATTTTCCAAAATGGTGAGTTCTGGGGTTTAATCGCCTGCCACCACAGAAACGCTCGACAATTCGATTTATTTGAGTCTGATTTTTACAAAGTTGCTGGCGAATTATTATCGAACCGATTGACCGAACTTCATAACATTGAGACCAAAGAGCTGCATGCTGAGCGGGTTTCGACGGGTCAACAAATGTTGTCCAGCATGAATGGTAGATCTATCAATTCGATAATGGAACCACCACATTCGCTAGACGCACTCATTCGATGCACAGGAGTTGCTGCGGTGCTTGGCAAAGAGACTCTAAAGCGCAATGCCGCTCCCGATACTGAAAGTCTTGAATCGCTCGTTGGATGGCTTGAGCGTGGAGCGCAGAATGTTTTTCAATGCGATGACTTACCCTCGCGCTACAACCGTGATATAGGCTCATATGCATGTGGAATTCTGGCAGTTAAAGTCAAAAGTACAAATGACGAGCCACATTGGCTCATTTGGTTTCGTCCGGAAGTAGCATTGGAAGTTGATTGGGCGGGCGATCCTTTCGCGCCCAAAACAACGGCTCCCTATGGCGATAGACTATTCCCACGCACCTCTTTTGAATTGTGGAAAGAAATAAAGCGAGGTCACGCCGTACCCTGGAATGCGTTTGAAATTGAAACCGCCAAGTATCTGGCTGAAATTGTCGGGACTTATTTGACGTCACATTAAAAGTGATATTATTTAACACCCAATATTGAGTCGGGCGATGAAGATTACCAGCAACAGACTAAAACTTTGCATACTTTCTAGCGTCGTTGCATTGATTTGCGCGCCGCAAACGGAGGCTTTGGATCAAGTGCCTACAAAGAAGAAAAGTGATTCAATTGAAACTCTTAAGCCTACGGCATCTATGCCAATGTGGTTTTATGAGCAAGAACGCGATTTCAGATTTCCCATACCGGCTCATTTCGACTTCGTTTATATCGACAAAACAGGAAAAGAGGTCATTTCTGGACCCTTTGGTCATGCCTCCGATTTTGCTGGCGGGATAGCTTTAGTCGACGTGAAAGCGCTTGAACTGCATGATGGTGAGTGGAAAGTCCCGTCCGAACCTTTTCAAAAAAATATTCAAGCAATTGGTTTAGATGGGACGGTGCAAGACAAATATCATCAGGCACCACTGCATACTTTTGTCGATGAGTTCGTATTAGTTCCGCTTCCGCACGCACATGATGCTAATTATGCGCTGGTTGATAAAGACTGGCAGGAAGTATCCCGCATTAAAGCAGGCAAGCTCGGAGTTTACTCAAATGGTTTGATTGCCAGTCATGATGAGGTCTCGCAGAAATGGGGCTATATTGATAAAGACGGAAAGCAAATTATTGCTCCTCTTTATTGCGAGGCTTTAAGATTTTGCGATGGACTTGCCGGAGTACGCGGCGATCGCCCGCCCGCTGACCACTCAGCAATGATCAATCTTCATGAAAAATATAAACATTTAAAAAATCCCACTCAAGAGCAAATGGAAGAAGCGAAGCAAGCGTTAATATCCGCCACCACGCGGATGAATGCGCCAGCAAAAATTCAATTCATAGATAAAACCGGCAGCACTATTATACCATCACAATTCAGTGCAGTTCACGATTTCCATGCTGGTCTTTGTGCGGCTCAGAAAGAAAAGAAATGGGGATTTATTGATAAAAGTGGTGCCACGATTGTGCCCTTTGATTATGATTGGGTCGACGATTTTTATGATACCCAAACAGGAAAAATCGCTGCTGTCGAAAAGAACGGCAAAGTAGGTTTTATCGATTCAAACAATAAAGTAATTTTGCCATTTGAATATGCAGACGCCAGATCATTCTCTGAAGGACTAGCTCCAGCTACTAAAGACGGCAAATTTTGGGGTTTCATTGATCTCACTGGAAAATTTATAATCGAACCTAAATTCATGCGAGCCAATAAATTCAATAGCGGTCGGGCACTAGTCTATACTGCGGCCCGAAATGATTTTGGTAAAAGAAAAGAAGACGCTCAATATCTCTATCTAACTGGCAAAAATGCATTAGAGGATAAAGATATGGAAAAAGCAATCACCGCATTCAATACCGCAATTAAATTAGCGCCTGGAACGCCTCCAGCCAAAAAGTCGCGCTATTATTTGGAATCAGCAACACCGCAGAAACCGGTTGCAAACGACATAGTTAGTATGCTGCGCGAGGTCGAAATGACTGAAGCAATTGGAAGACACAAGGATGCGCAAGCGCTTCTAGACAAATGTTTTTCTCAAGCACCGCACTCCGAGTGGGTTGCCATCAAGATGTCGCATTCTAAAATCAACCAAGGTAAAACAGACGAGGCTCGGAAAATACTTGATAAAATGGTTGAGGTTAACAATAAATATGCCCCTACCTATATTCATCTTGCTCGCGTAGCTTTTGCAAATGGCGACGAAAGAGAAGCCAAACGTCTGATTGAAAAAGCTCATGAACTAAATCCCTATTCGGAGCTCGTGAAACTTTATTATCCGTTTAGTCCCACCAAAATGAAACTTCCTTCGTCTCCTTAAGTTGACGTGCGAAATCTCTCACGACCGCAGCTTTCTGTTCGAAATCACCATGATCAATTTCGAGCAAATCTGGACAAAAGAGCCACATTTCAGTGCACAAATGACTTAAATCGTCAGGAAGTTCTTCAAATGAAATTGTAAATGAATCATGTTTAGCATTGTGCAATTTAACTTTGTATAGTTTGTCCCATTTCTGAAGTTTTTCGATAATCATCTCGTTGCTAACAGCATAGTTACAACCTGATGTTCCGGCATTAACGATCGCATTGAATTTGGATTTGGAATCTCTGCTTTTCTTGCTTAGGATTGCTTGAAATAAAATCGTATACGCCATGTAGGATGGACTGGTTGTGATTTTCCATTTCCCCTTAGAGACCTTAGCAATACTAGAAAAGGGAGCCAGCCCAAAATGATTTGACGGGTTTAAATCATGGGGAGAGTCTGGATCGAAATCATGTTCAAACGTAAAAGGTGGACTTTTAGTGATTTCACTGTAAATAAGCTTGTTATCGAAGGAAGCCAGCCATTTTTTAGCCTCATCAAGATCATAAAAATGAGCTTCTTTTCGAATTGAATCGGCACCATATACAGTGTATCCGAGAGGATCCAATTTTTTATTTAGCTCTTCACATATTCTGGAGGGCAAACTGCCATAAAACGCCGAGGAAGGCACACTTGCCATGCCATCTTTCGCTCCTTCTAATTTTAGTTGAAGTGATATTTCCTCGTTGGCTCGTGTCATATCGTATGGCAAACAGAATCTCAAACCAGGTTCTGGCTTATATTTGTCTTCAAGAACCACGCCATCAAATTGCTTTTTTAAATTAGATAGAAGTTCTTCGTTGGTTTTAAATTGAGGGAAGTTCATGTTCCACATTACCGATGCTCCAGGCGGCAATTTGGAGCGCATTTTTTCAAATTCCTGACGCATATAAGGCTGATACTCATTCAAAATTTCAACACGCCGTTTTTGAAACTCAGTTTCTGGTTGACTTAACGCCTTCTGAGATAAATCATTTTTGGTAATTTCAATTTGTTTATCGAGAACATCTTTCAGCTCGGGAAAGTCTATTTTAATCTGTTCGAGTTTAGCGACCCATTTCGCTTTTTCAGGCTCGGAAAGCTGATTTGAGAGCATTCTACTTACTGATTGATTAGCCATTGAATTAATATCAATGCGGGTGAAAGTCGTTCCTGTTCGCTCCTTAACGATCTCCAAAACTCGGGTGTCGAAATTTATATCACCAGCTAGCTTTCTTTCGCTCTCACTAAGTGTCAAACCGACATCCTCCGCCATCGCAGCGTTTGTAGCTATTGAAAAAATTCCAATTAAAAAAATTCCACGAACCGGTCGAAAAATAAACATCGCCAGATTATATCAGTTTCAATAAATCATTAGCAGCTTGTAGAAGCTGTATATTAGACTAGTTGATTCTGGTAAACACCAATGCAAGGCTTAACCACATACAAAGTTCTTTCGCGCCCCCGCTCTGGAGGCGACGAGAAATTGCTTGGCATGTTCATGATGTACGACCATGCATTAACTAAAGCAGCAAATGGTGTATTCGACGAATTACAAGCTCTGTATAAAAGTGGACAATCGACCAAAGAATTGTTCGATGAGTGGTGCAAGTCCGGTAGTGACATAACCATCACTCCCGATGACGGCGTGCCTTACAATTCTGCCAATCTTGCAAGAGGACTGGCACCACAGGTGACACTAGATTATTCTTTGCCGCTTATGTACAAAGTCGATTGCACAGATTGTTTAATCATGCCATCGGGAGCCGCGTCTCCTTCCCAAAATTGGACCTTTTATGTCTACGCTCCAGAGGTTTACGAAGGCACAGTTGCTAACGAAGGCGACGGCGTTTATGGGTTAATGCTTCGAGCCACTCAAATTATGTATGAAGATATGAGTGCTCATGCAATGCAGACCGAAGGTTCTAGCTACAAACTACTCGATATGAAATACAAACTAATTTCCAATGAAGAAGAACAATCCATCATCGCTAAAGGCAAGGATGTAATCTACTTCGTGCAAAAAGAAGGCGATTTCGGAAAAACACCTCCTTCGATTTAGCTTTTGAATCTAGCCTTTAAGTTTAGCCTCACGACATGGGATGCCGAAAAGCCGGAACGTTAAGTTCCGGCTCTTAGTCTCACATGCATGAGGGTTTAAAACCTAGCTTCTTGCAACAGCTTCGTGAGGTTTAGCTTTTCCTGTGTCTTCTTCCATTTTGTCTGCACTCTTTTGACCGCCAAGTGCTTTCATAATTCCGACACGATATCTAAATGCAAATAAGGCAACGATCGGTGTGCCAACACAAATCATCACACCAACTACAAGTACAGCAGTAAGAATCTGATTGAGCTGATCTTTCAAACTTTTAATAGGTTCAGCTAAATTTTGTACTGGTTCTTTCAGTTCCACAATTGGCTTATACATTCTGTCCAATTGTTTTTCAACGTGACCAAGACGCTTATCAACAGAAGTCATATCGACGCTTACGCCCTTCAATTGACCCTGGACTTCAACCATATTGCCTCGAACATCAACCATTGGCTTTTGTAAACCGGAAATGGGTCCTTCAAGTTTCACGATTTGCTTCTCTAAGTGAACAACCTTTTCTTGCATATCGGTAACCGGTTTGAATATCCATTTAATAGGATTGAGATCGCCTAATTGAAAACCTGGTTTGTTAGAACCCTTGGGCTCGTCAACTATTTCAATATTTTTGGCATTGGCGGAGCCTTCCACTTGCTCGATGCCGTTAACATCTTTAAGGTCTTTGCTTTTAGTTTCAGAAACAATAGTGAATCCCGGAATTTCCTTAGAAGCTGACTGATCAACTTCTTTTGCAACTCCTTTCGCTTGGACACCGCCTACAGCCAAACTCATCGCAGTTAGCGAACTCAGTAATAGCAGAGTGATAGATCGGTTTTTCATTACAAAATTCCTAAAAGTTCAGTTAGGCATTTCGTAGCACACTTAAGTCCAACCAAGTAATGCCGGGTAAGCCTCAGTTGTTCTGCAGGAACAGTGCAAATATCTAAAGTGCTTTTGGGCGTCTTAATTTTTTCAAGGCGCTAAGATAAGCTTGCTCGTATAGTCCGACATGTTCACCGGGAATTTCGGCTGACAATTCAGCAGACAAATATTTTTCTAAAACCATTTTTTCAAATGCATCAAGTGTGCTCATGATTTGCTCTGCTTCTTTTTTGCGACCAGAACTTATCATTTCTTGCAATTCGTGCGGCGCCACAAGATCAGCATGGCGACTGACGCCGTGCTGGGCGGTC
>CAZSHS010000066.1:10080-13768 GCA_964606665.1 uncultured Candidatus Obscuribacterales bacterium
AACTCATCTAATAAAATTGCCATGCGACGTGCCACCACTTCTTCCATTACAAAAGATAAACGCGCCGGATGGTCCACCACTTCAACAATTGAGTTTGCGGCGAAGTCTAGACTCTCGATTAATGGCTCTATAAGCTCGATTATCGGAATGTTCAGATAAGAATACGAAAACGCTTTATTAATAGCTAAAGGTGTAAAGCCTTCTTTCAATCGCTCTTTAAATTTAACTGATTCCTGCCCGCCTGATACCAGCTTTTCATGAATTTCCCACTCGTCATTCATAGTGAGCGGTGGCGATTCAAGCGCTTTCTTGACGATATCATATGCGGTATCACTGGGCTCGAGCGTCTTTAAATTCTCTTCTAATTTGACGAGACGTTTTTGATATGGGTCGGTCTGGTCGGACTCAGCGGACATCGAATAAATCCTTACTTTGTACATGAGAGCTACCTGTTATACTAACAAAGAATTAGTTCCCTTGGCAGCTTTACATGAAAATCATCAACGCATTAGTAGTTTCAATAATTTCAATTTGCACACCAATTGCGGTTTTTGCTGCGGAACAGGACCTGAAACCTGCCGCCGAACTTTTAAAAAACAAAGATTATCCAGGCGCAATAAAATTTTTAGACAACTTCATTAAAACTAATCCAAAGAACGAAGAAGCTTATTTCATGCGCTCTTCGGCTCTTGCTCGTAGTGGACAAAAAGAAAAGGCACAGGCTGATTTGCTCAAGCTAAAAGAACTAAATCCCAAGCTCTATGAGGCATTGGTAGGTTTTTCACACAAATTGAAGGATGCTCGCAAATCAATTTATAAAAATCCAGACAAACCAATTCCATCTGTGGATATGCGCCGCACCGCCCAAGCGGCGATAGATGCCAAAGACTACAAAAAAGCTCTGGGACTTTACGACAAAATCATCCCAATGCTAACTGGCGAGCGCGATTTATACACAGATAAGACCTATTCTTACATGGTAGAGGCTCAGTGTTACGAAAATCGGTCCAAAGTACACGAAGCACTCGGTCACAAGCCATTGGCTCAAAAAGACGCTTTAGAAGCGAAGAAGCTGATGAAAGAATGTCCTGAATCCAATATTAAAGCGCTTGCAGGGGCTAAACCTTAAACGGCGCAACGATTCCGCGCTTATAAATCTGCTCTGTGCTAAATGAAACGTAGAAAACAGTGTCCAGCACAGGAAGCTAATGGAAAAGTTTTACCCAGTTATCGACTTTCACTCGCATGTAGTAAGCCCGCAGGAGCTTGTACGACTCTGCCCAGACGACCAAAAAACCGCCTTTTTTAGGTACATCGTTCCCACCATTGAAAAGGTCGCTCATTTTAGTGAACCGGTTCACTATCGGTTTCTGCGTTATTTGGCGCTCAATTTTAATGATCGTCTCAGTTTACTGGCTTGGGGTTATTGTGGCGAGCTTGGACTAATGGAAACCCTGCGCTTGTTTAAAACTTACGACTTTAATCGACTGCTTCATATGGGTTGGGAGTCGTGGCGCAGTGCCCTTGCACTGGGACAAAAATACAATAATATAATGGTAGAGACATCGTGGCAGCCAGCGAGAACAATCAGACGAGGTGTAGACAAATTAGGCGCGCACAGAGTTTTATTCGGCTCTGACTTTCCTCTGTTCCAACAGTGGCAAGCTCTAAAAGAAGTGCGCAAAGCGCTCAGCAAAAGTGAATTCCAGCAGGTCACTTCACTAAACGCGATGCGTCTGTTACACATGAAATCAAATTTGTTAAGCCATCGCAAAATAGGATGACGAACCAAATATGCATGACCTAGAAAAGAAACAAATCATCCTGCAAAGTAATAAACACGCATGGAAAGCCGAATTTCAACAAATGTACTGTCAGCCAGGACAGCAAGATGAATTTGGTTGGAATTTAGATACACTAAAGACAGCAGAATTTTTCAGCCGGTTCTTATATGAAGACTGGTTTAAGACTGTGACCTTGGGTGTAGAAAATATTCCAACGAAAGGTCCGGTGGTGCTAGTTGGAAATCACTCGGGAGTTTTGCCCATAGATGCTTTTCTTTTTGCGACCGCAGTAATGAACTATCATCCAAGTCCAAGACGCGTTCGTTTTTTGGTACACGACTCGCTACTAACACCAAAGAGCACTGGCACATTCTTGAAAGGCATAGGAGGTGTGCCCGCAAAATATGAATCAGCGCTAAAACTTTTAAACAATAATGAGTTGACTTTCTTTTATCCAGAAGGTCCTCGAGGAACTGGAAAGAAGTTTTCAGAGCGTTATAGATTGCGACACTTCGATTCAGGTTTTGTTAAAGCTGCTATCGAAACTCGTGCGTGTATTGTTCCGGTTACCACCATCGGCGGTGACGAGATTTATCCCCTTCTGGCTGACATAAAACCAATCGCCAAACTTATGCGCCTGCCGTATTGGCCTATAACGCCTACTCACCCGCTTTTGCCATTTACAGCAAGCTGCATTCCGCTTCCAGTTCGTATGCTCATTAAGATTGGAGAGCCAATTTGTTTCAATTATCCCCTCGAAGCAGCAGATGAACACGAGGTTCGTCACGAGTTATGCAACAAAGTGCAATTCGAAATGCAAAGACAAATAAATCGGCTGCTCAAAATTCGCAAATCCCCTTTTAGTGCATGGGACCTCGACGGCTTAGTCTTAGATTGATAAAATAAGCCTTTATTTTGGGAGTGGCTTGTTTTGCGAAGAATCGCTATCTGTCTTTATTCAGCATTAATTGTGCTTTTGATTGGATTTGGTCCATGCCAAGCACAGGACTTATCTGAGCCACCAACTCAAGATATTGAACTTGAGCGCAAACTACAAGCGGTAGATCAAATGGTCATGCAAAGAATGCAAATGCTGAACATGCCTGGTTACTGTTTGGCTGTGATTAAAAATGGCAAAGTGGTCTTTCAAAAACCCTACGGATTTGCCGATGTTAATTCAAGGCGACCTGTCACTAATCAGACCGTGTTTGGTCTGGCGTCACTTACAAAAACTTTTACTGCACTGACCTTACTTTCACTTGTCGATAAGGGTCTGGTTAGCCTGGAAGACCCGCTTGCCAAATACGTCAGAGACCTCTCACCTCAATACCAGAATCTAACTATAAGACAATTGGCATCAATGACTGCAGGTGTCCCTAAAGTGGTGCCGCAAGAAGTGGAATGGAAGAATCAGATCCCCATTTTAGATAAGATGCCGCTTCAATCTGAGCCCGGATCGCAATTTCTATATTCTAATTTTAGTTACCGACTAATTGGAAGCGTCATAACCAATGTCACTAAGCGCGATTATTTAGATGTAGTGCGCGAAACCATTTTAAATCCACTCGAAATGAACAGTACCGCAACCACGGTCATCATGAGCAAATATGGAATGGTTGCCACCGCATATGGGGACAATAATGGCAAAGGACCATTGCGCCAAATTGAGTATAAAAACCCCGAAGTAAGTTTCTCCGCTGGCATGCTTGCAAGCACATCAGACGATTTGGTTCGCTATGTATTTGGTTTGATGGCAAACAAAATGATTTCACCTCAGTCCTATCAAACAATGTGGTATCAGCGCCCTCCTCTTTCTACAGGAGCTGCCTCGCCATGGGCCTTTGGTTGGAGTGTAGGCAAGAAGGAAAAAATGGGCGGACAATATGTCATTTCTATGAATGGTG
>CAZSHS010000067.1:0-13537 GCA_964606665.1 uncultured Candidatus Obscuribacterales bacterium
GATAGGCTTATTCGCTCAAATGTAATTGCCATGTCTGGACGCGCTGTAGAAGCAGCAGGAGATGTGGACATGCTCCTGTTGGACAAGACAGGCACTATCACCCTTGGCGCAAGACAAGCATCGGCATTTATTCCTTCCTATCAAATAACAGAACAAGAGCTGGCTGATGCTGCACAACTGGCCTCGTTGGCTGATGAAACTCCAGAGGGTAGAAGCATTGTAGTTTTAGCCAAAGAAAAGCACGGCATCAGAGATCGTAACATTCACGATCTGGAGGCGACTTTTGTCGCTTTCAGTGCGGTTACTCGCATGAGTGGAGTAAATTTAAACGGCAGTGAAATCAGAAAAGGTTCGGTCGATGCCATAGAAGAATATGTCAAACCAGAAAGTGTGCCGCCAGAGATACTGGAAGCCGCTAATAAAGTGGCGAAGGAAGGAGCCACACCACTGTTGGTGGCACGAAATCAGCAAGTTTTAGGTGTAATAAAATTAAAAGACATAGTCAAAGGCGGTATCAAAGAACGATTTGCTGACTTAAGAGCAATGGGAATTAAGACTGTCATGATTACAGGAGACAATCCCATCACAGCAGCAGCCATTGCCGCAGAAGCCGGTGTGGATGATTATTTAGCACAAGCCACTCCTGAAGGCAAATTGAAATTAATAAAAGAAAATCAGGCTGGCGGAAGACTCGTGGCAATGACAGGAGATGGAACAAATGACGCTCCAGCTCTTGCGCAAGCAGATGTTGCGGTGGTTATGAATTCGGGCACACAAGCAGCAAAAGAAGCTGGCAACATGATCGATCTAGACTCAAGCCCTACCAAACTGATAGAAATCGTTCAGATTGGAAAACAACTTCTTATGACGCGCGGAGCTCTCACCACATTTAGTATCGCTAATGACGTAGCAAAATATTTCGCTATCATACCCGCCGCCTTTGCCACCACTTATCCAGTGCTGAATAAGTTAAACGTGATGAACCTATCTAGCCCAGAGAGTGCAATCCTTTCTGCTGTCATATTCAACGCTCTTGTCATACTTGGACTCTTGCCCATTGCCTTACGTGGGGTCAAATATCGACCGGTGAGTGCAGAGCTGTTATTGCGTGACAATATTTTGATATACGGTCTAGGAGGGCTCATTGTGCCTTTTATAGGCATCAAACTAATAGACATTTTAATCAGTGGGTTCAAAATTTAAATGAAACATCTCATTGCTTCACTAAAGATATTTTTGGTCCTTACAGTTCTTACAGGAATTGTCTATCCCTTGTTTGTCACAGGCATTGGCCAACTCGTATTTAATCGCCAAGCAAACGGCAGCATTATTAAAGAAAATGGCGTAGTTCGCGGCTCAAGTCTCATTGGTCAGGAATTTAGCCAACCCAAATATTTCTGGAGCCGTCCTTCTGCCACTTCTCCAGTTCCATATAACGCTTGCGCTTCATCTGGCTCCAATCTTGGACCAACTAATCCTAAACAAAAAGAATCGATAGAATCGCTAAGAGCCAAATTTCACATAGATTCTTCAATAACGCCCAGTTCCGAACTTTTAACAGCGTCTGGCAGTGGTCTGGATCCGCACATCAGCCCTGTAGGCGCGTATTGCCAAGTGGAGAGGGTTGCCAAAAATCGCGGCTTAGCTAAAGAGTTAGTAGAGAAAATAGTCTTAAGTCACACGCAAACCAGACAACTTGGTATTCTGGGAGAGCCAGTGGTAAATGTACTGAAGCTTAACTTGGAACTTGATCGAATTAGAGCCGAAAAATGACCGAATCAAATAAGGCAGGACAAGACTCAAGACCGGACCCCGACCTGCTTTTGACCAGAATGAAAGAAGAGGATGCTCGATCTTCTAAAGGGCGCCTCAAAGTCTTTTTTGGGGCTGTTGCAGGCGTAGGTAAAACCTACGCCATGCTTGAGACCGCCCACAAGCTACAAGACGAAGGCGTTGATGTAGTTTTAGGCGTAGTTGAAACTCATAAAAGAGCAGAAACAGAGGCACTCGTTCAAGGGCTAGAGTATCTTCAGAAAAAACAGATAAGTTATCGCGGCACCACCATGGAAGAATTCGATATCGACCTGGCGCTACAAAGAAAACCGGAAATTATTTTAGTCGACGAATTGGCCCATACAAATGCTCCAGGCTCGCGACATCTTAAGCGCTGGCAGGATGTCGAAGAGCTTCTCGATAACGGCATAGACGTTTACACAACTTTGAATGTGCAACATATTGAAAGCTTGCACGACGTGGTGGCACAAATCACTGGTGTCACAATTCAAGAGCGCATTCCAGATTCTTTTCTTGAAAAAACGTTTGAAATCGAGCTCATAGACCTTCCTCCAGACGAACTCATTCAACGCTTAAAAGACGGAAAAATTTATTTGACCGAGCAAATAGAACACGCACTCACCAATTTTTTTCAAAAAGGCAATTTGATCGCTTTACGAGAATTGGCTTTGCGAGCGGCAGCGGAGCGTGTCGATGCGCAAATGGAGCAATATAGAAAATCGCACCAGGTGAAAAGAACGTGGCCTGCAGCTGAAAAAATTCTGGTATGCGTAAGCTCTAGTCCATTATCAATTCGACTTGTCAGAGCAGCAAAACGCATGGCCAATGGACTTAAAGCCAAGTGGGTAGTGGCCAATGTCGAAACTCCAAGACAGTCGATACAAAACGAAAAAGATCGAGCTCGAGTTATAAGAACCTTGAAACTTGCACAGCAACTTGGAGCTGAAATAGTAGAACTTACGGGCAAAAGTGTAAGTCATGAAGTAATGCGCTATGCCAAACAGAATAATATTACAAAGATTATTGTTGGAAAACCGGCAAAAAGTAGACTAAGAGATTTAATTTACGGCTCTGCCCTAGACGATCTCATCAGAGACAGTGGCGCGATTGATGTCTATGTAATAACTGGAGAGAAATCGGAAAAAGCCGAAACTGAAGCACCGCAGGTAGTGACGCGAAGCAAACCGCGACAATATTTGATGGGCATTCTGGTAGTAACAATCTGCACTATAGTTGCCAAACTAACAGGTGGCTTTTTTGAATTTTCTACAATAATAATGGGCTATATGCTTGGAGTCATAATAGTGGCTCTATTATATGGTCGTGGACCTTCAATATTGGTTTCTTTTTTGAGCGTGGCCGTTTTCGATTTCATGTTCGTTCCACCTCATTTTACTTTTGCCGTCTCTGATGCTCAATACCTTATAACTTTCGTTGTTATGCTCATTGTGGCACTAACAATAAGTACTTTGATGGTAGAAATCAAACAACAGGCTGAAACTGCTCGACAACGTGAGAAAAAAACTGCCGCACTATACTCATTAAGCAGAGAACTCGGATCAATTACTGACTTGAAAGATCTCGTGAAAACAGGCTTGAAACACGTGGGAGAAGTGTTCAATGGCCAAGTAGCAATATTTCTTGCTTCCGAAAATGAAGATAATGCAAAATTAGAACTATTCAGCACAGGAGAAGGAGCACACTTACTTTCAACCATTGATGAAGGTGTAGCCAACTGGGCTTTCAAAAACCGAAAAGCGGCTGGACTTGGCACAGATACGTTGCCATCTGCCACCGCTTTGTACATTCCACTTTTAGGTTCGAAACAGACAATAGGCGTATTGGCGGTAAAGCCTAACTTCAATAACCCTATTTTTTATTTTGATCAGCTCCACTTGCTTGAGACATTCGCTAATCAAATTGCCATAGCTTGCGAGCGCGCTTATTTCGCTCAAGAGAATGAAAAAACTAGAGTAATGATGAAAACTGAGCAGCTTCGCAGCTCACTGTTAAGCTCTGTTTCTCATGATTTGCGTACCCCACTTGCCACTATAACTGGTGCTGCAAGCAGCATAATGGAAGGCTCCAAATCACTTTCTCTAAGTGATTGTCGCATACTGGCAGGCGAGATATATAACGAATCGGTGCGTCTCAACACCTTAGTCAAAAACCTTTTAGACATGACTAGACTGCAGTCAGGTACTCTCAAAGTAAGAACAGAATGGTATCCAATTGATGAAATAATCGGCGCTGCTATTGCCACCATAACTGATGCCTATCAACAAAAAAAACACAAAATAAATATTCAATTACCTGACCAAATTCCGCTAGTGCCGTTGGATGCAATATTAATTCAGCAAGTTCTTTTCAATCTTATAGATAATGCTTTTAAATACTCAAAGGATGGCGAAGACTTAGACATAATTGTCTCCACAGACGCAGATAATGTGCAAATTTCGGTTTGCGACCGTGGTATCGGTATTAGTGACAAAAATAAAGAAAAGGTGTTCCACAAGTTTTTCCAAGAAGAACAAAGTTTAAAAACGGGTATTGGAGTTGGCGCCGGTCTTGGACTTGCTATTGCCAGTGGCATTATAGAAGCCCATGGAGGTAGAATCTGGGTAGAAGATAGAAAAGGTGGTGGCTCAATTTTTAACTTCACCTTACCACTTGCAGATAATTCGGGTGATTTGCCGAAAAAACCGGAGATACAATAGAAGCATGGCTAAAGTGAACAAAAATCCCCTAATTTTGGTCATTGAAGACGAAGCGCCCATAAGACGCTTTTTGAAAATGTCTTTATTAGACCAGGGTTTTGCCTTTTGCGAAGCTTCAACCGGCAAAGAGGGCTTGTCTAAAGTTGCTTCAGAACGCCCAGATCTTGTCATTCTGGACCTGGGTCTTCCAGATACCGACGGACTTGAAGTAACTCGCCAAGTGAGAGAGTGGAGCAACGTACCTATAATTGTTTTGTCCGCTCGCGAAAAAGAAAACGACAAAGTTGAGGCGCTAGATGCAGGCGCCGATGATTATCTGGTTAAGCCATTTGGAATTGGAGAGTTGATGGCGCGTCTGCGCGTTGCTCTTAGACATGCAAACAGACTTTCTGAAGATCAATTAGATTCAAATTTTTCATTTGGTGACATTCAAATTGATTTCGCCAAAAGACAAATATTGAGAAACACAGAAGAAATTCATCTAACTCCAATTGAATACAAATTGTTGAACACTCTGGTTCGATACTCCGGCAAAGTAGTTACTCATAAGCATTTACTTCGTGAGACCTGGGGCGGCGAATACTCCGATGAAACGCAATATTTGCGAGTATATATGGCGCAGCTAAGAAAGAAACTGGAGCTTGATCCGGCTCAACCAAAGTATCTGATGACCGAACCAGGTGTTGGGTATCGACTAAAAGTAGATTGATTCCAAATCGGCAACATTTATATGGCTTGCTTATTTATACCGCTCATTTCTTTGCAGGATCTTTATCCAATTCTGATTAAATGACCTGATATCTTTGTGGTGCTCACATGAGCGGTTGGGATAATAATACTAAAGACCTTTTCGCTCTGGCCATGAGCATTTTCATCGGGGCGACTTCGTTTCTGGGCATATATCGCTTCAGCGCTTTTTTATCCCGAGATCTTCCCTTATCCTTTCTGGCAGCCATATTTTCAAGCGTGTTAGTAATTCTTGTGACGAAAAAATGGATTAGCTCAAATCTAGTTCAATAACACTTATTTAGAAGATCTTGATCATTTCTTTATGCCTGCGGCGTAAATATTGATGCACCTTTGATCGTTCGGCTGCTAAAAATTTTATATGGAATCAAAGGCCTCATAATGGTGAATTTGTGACAACTTCAGGACGCAGAATTGCGGCGGCAAGAGGTATTTTCAGACGCTGGTTTTTTGAGGGTTTACACAAAAGTCATAAATTAGAACCAACGCACAAGGACTCCTGGTGGAAGGTCATGTGCCTTACAGGAGTAGATTATTTTTCTACCCTAGGCTATCAACCCGGTATAGCTTTCTTGGCGGCTGGCATTTTATCTCCTGTAGCAACACTTATCGTGGTGTTAGTCACCTTGTTTGGACTAGTGCCACTCTACGCTCGAGTGGCAAAAGAAAGCCCACATGGACAGGGAAGCATAGCAATGTTGGAGAATTTGCTTCCTGGATGGCGTGGCAAAACGCTAGTTCTGGTTCTATTGGGATTTGCCGCCACCGATTTTGTAATAACAATTACACTATCTGCTGCCGATGCCACGGCTCATATAGTTCAAAATCCAATGTTTCCAGATTGGCTAAATAATCGCATCGCGATAACCGTCTATATTCTAGCTATACTCGGAGCTGTTTTTCTCAAAGGATTCAGAGAGGCAATTGGATTGTCTGTTTTGATAGTGTCTCTCTACCTGGCATGCAATGCAGCCGTGGCAGTGAGGTCCATTTTCGAGATAATGACACATCTTGAAGTTATCACAAACTGGCACGCCAAGCTTTTTACCTCGTATCATTCGATTCCTTCAATGATAGGGGTATCGTTGATACTGTTTCCTAAACTCGCTCTAGGTATGTCCGGATTTGAAACCGGCGTAGCAGTCATGCCACTGGTAAAGGGATCTCCAAACGAAGATCCCATAAAACCAAGCGGTCGAATAAAAAACACTCAAAAACTACTTTTCTTTTCGGCTACAATTATGGCTCTGTTACTGCTTGTCAGTAGCGTTATCACGACTTTACTAATACCAGAAAAGCATTTTGCCGAAGGCGGTCAAGCTAACGGACGGGCCTTAGCTTATCTTGCCCACCTCTATTTCGGTGAAGCTTTTGGCACCATTTATGATATCAGTACCATTCTTATACTCTGGTTTGCGGGCGCATCAGCGATGGCAGGATTACTTAATCTGGTACCTCGTTATTTACCCCGTTATGGAATGGCACCAAATTGGGCTAAGGCACAACGTCCATTGGTAGTAATTTTTACTATCATTACATTTGTGGTAACAATCCTGTTTAAAGCCGACGTAGATGCACAAGCCGGCGCTTATGCCACTGGAGTGTTGGTACTCTTCATGTCAGCAGCCTTTGCTGTCGTTCTTGCAAGCTGGAAAGAGGGTCTTGGTAAACGTGTTTTATTTTGCTCCATTTTAATAGTTTTTATCTATACCTCGATTGCCAACATGATTGAACGACCAGAAGGGCTACATATTGCATCATTTTTCATAGGTACAATTTTGCTTACCTCGTTAGTTTCGCGCGCTATGCGTTCTTTGGAATTGCGTATATTAGATGTCAATCTGGATGCCAAAGCACAATTATTCGTGCAAGAAAGTCTCAGTCATGGAGGACTGATTTGTTTATTGGCTCACCGCCCCGGTGGAACTGATTATGCACAAAAAGAAAAAGAAACTCGCTTTGTGCATAAACTGACAGAAGAGGAAGCAAGTTTTATATTTCTTGAAGTCGACTTAAAAAACCCCTCCGAATTTGACGACGACTGTCTTGAAGTAACCGGTCATGAAATAAATGGTTTTCGAGTTTTTAAAGCTCAGAGTCCTGCCATTCCAAATGCTATTGCTGCTTTGTTGCTCCATCTTCGAGACAGTACCAAAACGATTCCATGTGCATATTTTGGTTGGACAGAAGGGCATCCAATTAGTTATGTTTTCAAATACATTTTCTTGGGAGAAGGCGAGACTGCACCTGTTACAAGAGAAATCCTACGCGAGCTGGAGAAGACCCCAGATAAGCGTCCCAAAATAATAGTTGGCTAATTTTTTCCTTTCAAAAGAATCGTGGAATCAACAACAACAGAAACCGCTCCAGTCACAAGAGAGATTTTGCGCTCAACTGAACACGATCCGGCTCAAAGACCGCGTGTACATGTAAGCTGATAAACTTTTTTGCAAAAAATTTATGCCAATCCAGCGCAAATTAACGCCTCCTTCACGCGTTTAGATGTTAAATAAATCTCAGTTACCACGGGGTCTAATTACATGGATTACTCAAGTTTAGGTCTGTCAATAATCTCTCTTACAGTCACTTTCACGGTACTAAAGTACGTCAATCAGGGTTTAAACGCACTTGCAGACCAACATTGCCTTAAGCACCATAAATAGATGCGCAGTAAGTGATCGATTGATCAGTTGAGCTGTAGTTAACGCAATCTTGGCAAATCGCTCTCGCTCTTCGATTGCGCTAATAATTGTTTTTCACCCTGTGCCACCATATTTAGTTCTAGCAACATCCGCTTCATTTTTAGAACTTCGGCTTGTAGCTGTTGCAGCATCACAGAACGCGCAGTTAGAGAGTTTATAGTGAGACCATTTTTCTGGGCAACGCTGGCTGTCAATACATCCAGTTGTTTCTTGCTGTGACGGTCAGTGAATTCAGACATATTGGAATCGGAAATCCAGCGATCAATAATCAAATCAAGTCTGGTTTTGCCGGTCTTTTCATTAGCAGGAGTTTGATTTAAAAAGTTCCAGACAGACTTAGGATATTCAATTTCTGGATTGGTCTTGTATCCAAAAAGTTTTGCTAACATATTGGGTTCTACTTCAGACGTTTTCTTTGCACCATTGACCGCTTTAAGTGTGTACATCGAAGCAACTGAAGGAACAATACCAGCGGCAATACCTACAATTCCAGCTGGAATCGTTAAATTCACGCACTTTTTGGGATTGCGTGCATAGGTCGTATTAATGCTGCCGATAGCCAAGGCAGAGTTGACAGTCCATAAGACACCATTTGAGATGAAAGAAATAGCGTTAATGCGAGCCACTTTTTTGTCTCGATCGCTTATAAAAGTGGACAAAATCTCTTGATAGACTTCTCGCTCAGTCATTATCGCTGCTACTGTAAAATCTATATCGAGATTTGCTTTTTGAATTAAAAAAGCTGCTTCTTGCTTAGCTTCAATTAAATCCTGTCGAACCGCAACATCTTGTAAGTTGTTTTGGCGCAAAATCTGAATACGCTCCAAGATAGAAGTAAGACCAATAGTGTCTGACAGTTGCATACTATTTGGTGATATCGCCGTCGTATTAAGACTTACGCCAGTCTTCAAAATTTGAGATGGAATTTCTTGACTGTTGGCTCCTGACTCTTTGGGTTGCGATGTAGCAGCCACGGCTACTGAACAATTTCCGCTGCAGAATGCCAGAGCTAGAACTAACGATTTGACCTTGTTACTCATGTCAATGCCCATTAATAATCACCTAAAAACCAACCCCTAAAATGTACGGGTTAGGGCATAAAAATTTCGTAAATGAGGCTGTCTGCTAGATCAAAATGTCGTTTAACTTAGTCAGAGGACCTGGATTTGCGAATAGTAATTTTGCCTTGTTCAAGTATATTTTTGATGACGTCTTCACCAAGATCTTCCACAGAAGGAGACTTGTCAATTGAATCAAAAATCTCGCGATACCATTTTTCATTTAAAATCTGACTGGTCCAGTTATCCAGGTTATCCCATTCACCGTCATTAAGCCCCAACAAAAAGCGTGCACGATATGGATCTATCCCCTCTAACTCATAAACAGGTACTCGAAGATCTGCACCAAGAGCGGTATCAAAATGAATTTCGTTTTTTGTGTCTATGTCGACATCCGAAAAAATATCAAATCGGTCGATTAAACTTTGAGCCTCTTCGATATAGCTATCATGCATCCGAATCCCTTTGGCTGTGAGCTTATAGACCGCCTTATCAACATCTATTTCAATTAGATTTTCATCTTCAGCCCATTTTATGACATCTGTCAGCTCTAAATTTTCTTTGGTGACATCAACCACAGAACCAATGGCTAATTGATGCAAAAAGAACAGACGCGCAAGATCATCAATTTGCCCGTGTTGACTGCTTGGACTTGAATCATCTCTTTTAAAACCACCGACGATGAGCTCGCAGCGTTTGTATTCCATTCCTTCTTTTTGGGCTGCCACAAAAGCATTGCTCATTTTGGCATCAGGATTCAAATCTTTTCCGTTTGCTTTGAATTCCATGCCTTCTCGAATGAATAGCCCTTGCTCATCTCGGTCAAAAATTAGTGATTGCAAAGCATTAAAGTCAGTAAGCTGTCCTTCTAAAAGAGTTTCACTTTCAATTAGTTTTTGGGGCTCGCTTGCCATCACATCAAATACCACATCGATTGCAGAATGACTAACAGCATCAGCCGTTAAAGCAAGTACTACCAGATGTTTTTTCTTTGAATCACAGACATTTAGCAAGTATTGCATTAGCGTCTTCGTCCGCCCCAGCCTCTAGATCTTCCGCCACCAAACCCTGATGAAGAAGAGGAGCGTCTTCCACCCCACAAAGATGGCGAGCTTGATCCTGAAGGTGAGCTAGAACTACCAAAACCAGACCATGAGCGTTTTTGGGTTCCAGGACTTGATGATGAAAAAGAATTGCTGCCAAATTTCTTTTTGCTAACTAGACTGTCTCGTTGATTTGTCGATTTTTGAGCTTCAAAACCTGGTGTGGTTCTAAACGTGTTGCGATGGTCTTGCAGTATCACAGTGCGGTTATACGGTGTGTTATAACGACCACCCCAGCCGCCCATCAGGTGCGAAAGAACCATCATCTGAACAAACGGATTATCTAAAATTCCATGGTGACCTTGATAGTAGGTAGAACCATCATGAGCCGCTACGCGATAAGGCAAATTGTTGTCTGTGACATCGCCTGTTTGTTCAATGGTAAAAAGCTTTTCTTCGCCATCTTGATACCCTTGCTCTTTTTTGTCTTCGATATATCCAGTGATAACCAAGCTACCGGTTTTGCGAGTGGCATCAATCGATACCACTTTATCGCCTTCATAAATCTCGTTCACTCGCTTTTCAAATGCGCCCATCCAGGAGTTGAAATCTTTACCCTGGGTGTCCCAGAACGCCTTTTGCACTTCTTCCAGATTGATTTTCTGTTTCTCGCCCTCAATCTGCGATGAGACGTAATGCTCGGTACGCTCATTGGTTCTGTTTTCGGCTACACCGCACGATGATAGGACTGTAGAAGCTATTAAAAGTGCTGACAATGACGTTAAAAAGGGTTTGTTCATTTTATCCTCAGGAACTGACAACCTAAAAAAGAAGGTTAGCTCTGCTATTAATAGCTGATTTATTGAGGCTTGAAGCCTGATGTTACTAATCTTGCTATAAATGTTTCGTCAATATTCAAAATTCGAAGAACAGCTTAAAAAGTGCTCAAGCGATTTTGACGAAATCTTTATATCATTGGATTTCCTTAAGGTCCGCCAATGAAGTCCTTTTCATCGATTTTACTAAGTTTTAGTTTGCTTCTCATCCAATTCCAGCTACCGCTTTGGGCACTACCCAAAGACAAAACAACTTCCATTTCTGCCGATCCAATAAAGGATCCAAACGCAAAAGATCGTTCTTCATACGCACCGCACAAACCCACCGCCAGTCGCGAGCCTAATGCCAATATCATGGACATGCCGCGTCAAATTTTAAAAACAGGCGTCATTCTCACAAGCAGAAAGCTCTCTTCAAACAGCCTTCAGCTTGCAGACACAGTTGGGCTCACGCCGATTTTAAATGAAATCGAAATGTCGCGAGCCAAAATTCAAGCATTCAATCAATCGGGTGAAGCACGCAGTCTTGAAAGTTTGCACACACGCCAGGACTTGCACGAGTCAATTCAAAGGGCCGAATCTATTATTCAGCGCACCAATCTAGAAGTCGATTTTACTAATGCTGAAATTGAAGCTGAAGTCCAACTTTACAATGAAATACTGGCAGAGTTCATTGAGGATAGAGATAAAAAAGTGGCCCGCATAAACGCTGGAAGCTTTATATCTAACGGTATTTTGTGGACAGTTTGCGAAGCTCTTGCGATTGGAAGTATCAATACCACTTATGCTCGCAATCCGCGCAAATGTTTAAACCTAACTATTCCTTCAGGCATTGTTGGTATCGCCGCTGGTTTAGTACCTTCAATTGCATCGATGTACACACTAAAAGCAATTAACGGCGCCAAAAGACGCTCTGAAGCCGAGCCAAATATGCTTGCCATGATTTTTGACTATCCTCAAAATAGCGAGATTGAATATCCCCAATCTGTCTGGAAATTTCTGCATCAGATACCAGCCGATTGCCCCAATACAAAACCGCGAATCGACCATCTGATTGATAGATGGATTTCTGATTCCAACATTCCTGAATTCAACGATAGGACTTCGAAAGCTCAATTGGATGTGCTTACAGCAAGCGTTCCTCGCGAGAAGGGAATGTCAATCGAAACTCTTACTTCTCGCACAACTATGCTTCAGCAATTACACGCAGAAATTCAAAAAATGAAGCGCTTTCTTTTAGAGCTAACCTTGGCAGTTGAAGGGGAAAAACAGTTGAGTGCTGGAGTTTATGATGCACCCGCTTTGCGCGATCAAAAACTCTAATTGGTAATTGACGCCTATGGACCGGCATCGCCGTTGAATAATGGTTTTCCGTTTTTGAAACGCGTTTCTAATTTATTTTGAGTCTCAATTTCGTGCAGTCGTCCAAGAATCTTGACCACCAGATCTGTTTCGGATATATGGGCCTGGCATGCAACTTTAACGCATTTGTCTAAAGCTGCATCCAATCCTGGTTCTGACGCCTGTTTCTTGTTTTTGGTTTTGTTCATTTAGTTTCCTCTATTGTCAATTTATTCATTGAAAGTTGACACTACTATTAGTAGCAACTTGCCTATTGTGGAGGCACAAAGTTTTTGCAGGCAGAAATAAAAAGCGTATAAAAACCAGCCTTATTAGTCTGCCGCATATATAGGATTGACTTACTTTGCTGCTAGCTTTGTTTTCAGTTCTTTCATAACTCGATGAGTTTCCTGCTGTTTGGGAAGGAAGTCTTGTATGACTTTAGAAACGATTGAATTTGGGTCTTTCCAAAGTTCTCGGTATTGCTTGAGACCACAGTCTTCGCCTTCTTCCAGCATATCTATTGCAGCCTGTTCTCCAAAGACGTCAGCTTCTGCCTCCATAGAATTAGCGAAAGTTCCCCAGCCTCCAGATGTTTCAGATGGCTCGGCTCCCATTGCCTTAACTTTGGCTGTTAATACTTGAGAATGTTTAATGTGACATGCCATGGCTGATTCAAGCTGTTTAGCGCACGAGCAGTCTTTTATAGATTCAAGTGCTTTTTCATATGTCTCGAAAGCAGACTTTTCGCCTCTTAGAAGATCGTTCAGCTTTTTTATTGCATCCTTATTGGATGCAATTTGTTTGTCAATCAATTGCATTGTTCTTACCGTTTTTCTGTATTTATCGTGAGCAAAACCACTGGAATTCGACACACCAACGACAAGAGTGGATTTCCATTCCATGTGAGCTACTTAGCACGTAGAATTCTTTGAGTGCTGGTGTATTTGTGCTTCTCGTACTAATACCGACGCAAACGCGGGTAAACCTGACGAAGGCGGTCAAATATACTTCAAGACATTTTCTTGACTGTCCAGTGCAAAGCAAGACCCGGTACAAGCAATAAATAAATAGAAAAGAATTTGGCACAAGTAAAAAACTGAGTTACTAACTCACTCAAAAATTCACTCGACACTCGAAAATTAGTTGACACCACCTGCACCCATGTATCCCATAGACCCATTGTGGCAAGGGCAGTAAGCCATGTCATGCCAATGGAGATGAGAGCGGCTCTCAGAATCAAATTTCGTGCAATAGTAAGATTTTCTTTGTTCATAACTTATTTATAGCGCTATTTGA
>CAZSHS010000068.1:0-10006 GCA_964606665.1 uncultured Candidatus Obscuribacterales bacterium
CTGTGCCAATCAAACTATTTTAGACAAAATCGACGAGAGTATTAAGGAGCTTTCCTGTTCTAGTATACTTAGCGAATTGATTTTGAGCTTGAAGTTAATCGCTTACAAATTACTCTATAACCCTTTTGCATTAAGCATCGTATATGGTGCGCCACTTCGTGCCAATCTAAAAAATGGCGATGAAATAAAAGCTTTAGACGAATTATTTCCTTTGCAGATTCCCGTTAGACAAGTCGGCTCATTCAGGCGCGCAGTGGGTCTTTCGGCGCTCAAGCGTCTTAATGAATTTAGCCGTCAGAAAAGACATCACGCACAAATTCTTATGAATAAGCTAAAAGAGCTTGAATCTTTAGGCCTCTTTTTAGTAGAAAAGCCAAGCCTAAGTAATACGGGATGTTTTGCTTATGTTTTAGTCCGTGCAGAAAAAGGTCTTTTGCGCGATAAGATTTTAAATTTACTCTGGAGCCAGGGACTTGGACTGAGCAAAGCCTTTGCCTGCGAGCTTACAGCATACAAATATTTAGAGCGCATTGTACCTAAGACATCGTGCCCAAATGCAGAATCATTCGCCAGGCAATCATTAACTATAAGCAACAGCCATTACATGAGCGAATCAGACATGGACGAAATCATTGGTCTAATTAAAAAACTGGACTAAAGTCTAGTTTAATTTATAGACTGATCGTTTTGCACTGCCACTGGCTCAGTCTTCTGCGCGTCTGTTGCAGGTATCAAAGGAGTGGCTACAGTAGCAGCACCAGAGGCAGGACCAAGTATCGTTGGCACTGCTTGTGAGCCAGTCATATGTTTGACCACATTTTCGCAATATGTCATCAAAATAGGATTCTTAGTCAACTTGGCTATTTGATAACGATCTAGTGCCAGATGAGACTTTTCAGATATTAACGTACTGCGACTGGCAAGTCGTTTGTCTAGATAAATCTCTCGCAGCATTTTGTCTTCTTCATCGCCGCCTGTTGCCATTGTATAGAAAAACAATGCAATTTGAGATGCTGGTGCCACCACTGTTGGACTCATCGAAGCGATACCAAGACTTGTTTTAATTGTGCGTGCAGTCGCTAAATACAATTTGCCATGCCCATTGTATTTGTGCACAGCATCCACCACATCTTTTATAACCGGGTCTGTGTCTTTGCAAATTTGCATGATAGCTTTTTGCTTTTCTTGGCGCTGGCTAATACTCCAGACCTTGCCATCAAATGTGGAGACATTTGCAGGTCGTCTGGCCCAAGATCTAAACTCAACAACAGTTTTACGAGCCAAATCTTCGCCGACAAGTTCTTTCAGACTGTTATATGCAACGGTTGCCTGCTCTTTATCTTCATTTGCATCAGAGAAAGAACCACCAAGTGCAGCAGCAAGATCCATCGCAGTTGCTACCACTGCTAGTTCGACTTCATCTTTGTGTTTTTGGCTGAGCCATTCGGCTGAACCTTTACTTTTCAGTTTTTTCTTTTCTTCTAAAATGACATCGCCCATCTCGCTTGATGGGGTCGAGCCTCTGTAACCAAAAACATAGTTGAGCGCATCGAATGATTTGGCAATAACTTTGCGATGTCCCGAATTATGAGTTTTGACTTTTTTATCGAGGGTTTCGGTACGTGGGTGCTTTTCTTGAGCTGTACTTACAAGCTCGTCAACGATTGTGGCGTTTTCGTCCTTTTTATCGGTGATTTCAACACCAGCTTGAAGTACTGTGCCTTCCTCAAGCTTCATATGCGGAGTCATAAGAACGCTTTGTGCTGAGCGCGAATCGGCCTCAGACTCTGATAAAGCTGCCCCGTAGGCTGGCTGGACCAAGACTAAAACGGTCAGAAGTGCCAGTTTGCCAGTTTTGCTGGATTTAAAAGAGGTTGTCATAGGACTCGCCAACAGGAGCCCTCAATTATACTCAGCAACTCGATGCCAAGCAGTGCTTTGCAATTATCAATTTCTTATTGAATATTCTCTGAAGCCGCAACTTGCGATTGGACACGCTCTGCCATTGCTTTAACGTTACCAAGGCGACGTTGTAGCTTTTTACCTGTGGCATTGTTCATCATGCTTTCTGGAGCGGGAAAGCCAAGGTCAATGTGTGTAGAAAGTACCAATTCGGTCTTTTTACCATTCTCGATTGGATTTAGCACCCATGAACCTTCCATTGCTTTGAAACGATCTGAATGAAGCAATTTGTAGTCGATTCGCTTGCCTGGCACTTCGTCGTTACTCATTTTGCAAACCGATGTGCCAAAAATTGGAAGAAGCTGGAATTTTTGCTCTAAAACTGCATGGTTATCTTTCTGAGCAAGAATTTTACTGTAAGCCAAATCGGGGTCTTTTTTACGCTCATCGTGCACTGTGTCCCAAACTATGTTTGGGGGCGCATCAATAATCACTTTGGCCTGTACCCAGTTCTTTTTGTCTTGATCCTTTATATAAGAAACTTGAGTTGTTTCAGTTTTGACTTTTGACTTAGCTTGCACACTCTGAGTACTCACATGCATAGAAGCAATCAATACTGCTGTAGTAGCAAATATGGTGGCGGCTTTTTTGGAGTTTTTCTGCATTAGGAGCACCTGAGTTTGGTAACTAAGATTGAGACGGCGACTAACCACTAAAGTTCCTTTTCTGTTCAAATTATACGCCTATAGGTATGAATTTGGGAACCAGTCTTCTCCAACCCATATTTTCTGCGTACTGCTTATATGGCTCGCCTAAAGCTTCAAGCAGCATTTGCTCCTCGTACTTGGCACGTCTGAGCCAGAGCGGAGCGACCATAAGCACAGTGAACAAGGCGCAAAAAATAGATGTGCTTGCAAGTGAAGCACCAAGCAAGGATTGAATAATGCCTGAGTAGGCAGGATGCATAACAAAGGCAAGCAGCCCGGTATCTTTTACTTTATGGTCTTCCATAACTTCAGCATCGGTGGAGAACATTTCTCCAAGCGAATACCAACCACCAATCATAAAAATGAGTCCGCTGAGCAAAATTAGATTACCGACCCACGAAACTATAGTGGCTGCAGTAGCCAGTGCACCTTGTCCATTGACACCATCAGTCAGCACTATAAATGGCACAAGAGCTGGGATAGTTTTGAAGAAGCCATTGTAGGCAAAAACACTAAACGCAATAAGAAAAATGGTGAATACAGAAACCAGTTGCGGTGCGCGTTGAATCAGAAAGTTCTTTTCATACTTGGTCCCTGTTCCTCTTCGCATAAATCCTTTAGCAAGGACCGGTACTGCAAATAACAAACCAACGCCCAAAATTGCGAACATAACTAAGGTAGACGGGGTGAACATTCTTGGTATTCCTCTTTTATTAATCCAGTTTTGCTTGGTCGCCAGCACTCAATTTGCTGATATCAGCTTTGACGCCTTTGACGTTAAAAAAGTTGTCGGCTATGCCTTGATTTGCTTTTACAGAATTCCAGGTGGCATATGACCAGAGCTTGCCACTGTCAGTGTAATCCCACCATTCAGCAGGAAGTTTTGTTTTGGAGTTTACATGCACTTTTTTCCAGAGCTTATCTTTGTAGAGCTCTAACACGTAAACAGATTCACTCTTACCTTCAAATGTTGTAGGAGCCTTAGTCACCTTAGTAGTGACTCCATCTTTACTGAAATCTTTTAACGCTTTTGCAAGTGATTTAAAATCGGATTGAACCATTGGATGTCCGTTTGCCGAACGCAACATACCCGAGTCGGCAGGAAGCTCTGCCACGAAAGCTTTGAGCATTCCACCCAAGTGAGCACGTACTTTTCCATCTGGACCAAGTACTGCAACTGCACCCTTTTTATACTGACCGGTTTCTTCCAACCTGATTAAACCTGGCTTTTTATAAGTGAATATGCCTTCTTCGACTATCGGTTTAGATTTTTTATACACTTTCATTGTGTAATTGAACGAATAGTCGTTGTATTTGTCGGCAGCTTCAAACATGTCTTGAACGAAGGCTTTGCCGTCGATCATTTCTATTTCTTTGGATTCTTTGTCTTGTTTGGCTGGAGCATCATTCAACATGCTCACTTTTCTGAAATTTTGTTTTGAATTCTGTTTTAAGGAGTCAGCAGTTTTACCCGCAGCGAATGCTTGGCTACAGCTTAAGCCGCTTACAGTTAGGGTTGACAATGCAAGTGTCAATGCGATTGTAAGCACTTTCTTGGTCATTTTTTTACTAGCTCCCGATCTACACTCAGTGGTGATTGCCACCATTGATATATAGCGTCTACCAATTGAACGACGCCTACAGGTAACTTATTAGGCGGGTCAACTTTTAGCTCTTCACTCAAGCCTTTGATCCATAATGCCTGTCTGGCATTTGGTTTGGCGTGATAGCGAGCCCATGCCAGTCCTTCAATCAATTCTTGCTGGCTGAAAATGCGACCGTCAATATTATTATGATTGGGATCGCTGAAATATTTATCGACAATTTGATAAGAATAACGACCAAAAAATGTGGCAGCCAATTCGATAGTTAAAATGGCTAAAATGCCTTCCTGAAGTTTTTTGGACTGACATTGAGCATTAAAGATTTCTTGGAGCAAAGCTGTTGTAGGGTCTGGAACCCATTCGTTTAATTGCTCATGGGTAAAGCCAAAAAAACGGCACTGATTGAGATTCATGCTCTGGAAGTAATTATCTTTATCCGCCACCTGTTCAAAAAATTTGGTTGTGTAGACAAAGTCCTCAGGTAAAAGCTTTCTTACCTTGGCAACATTCTGGGGTACGACCGAAATTAAAGGCCACGAACGCAGACAAATTTCCTGGCTTACGCCAACCGTTCGCTCCGGCGAAGCCAAATCAGCCAGAATTGGGCTTTTCACGCATCCAGCTTCAAGTAGATTTAGGAGGGTGGCGAACCAGGGAAGAATCTTCATTTTCAAAGATTACTATGTGTAGCTATTTGGCTCATGGCATCACGCTAATATTGTGTCAATAATGTTAAACTCAACGACTGGACCCCCATAACAGATGGTCGAATACCTAACTGGTGCTCTCACTTGAAAGACAATCTAGTCGCCTCCCCGCTGCCCCAATTAAAAAGTTACCCAAGAACCGGTATAGAACCGGAGTTGCATTGGATTAAAGCATCGGACGATTACCAGGTAAATTGTCGAGTCTGGCGTGGAAAGGTAGGTTCGCCAGTTGTACTTTATCTTCATGGCATAGAAGGGCACAGTCAGTGGTTTGAAAACACCGCTTTTGCTCTAAACGAAAAGGGCATTACTGTTTACGCTCCAGACCGTCGCGGCTCAGGGCTCAACCCGCGAGATCGTGGACAATTGAGCAGTTACAAACTTTACTTAAACGACATCCACTCAATGCTAAGACGCATCGAGCGTGATCACGCTGGACATCCCATCGTTTTGTGGGGAAATTGCTGGGGAGCTAAGGCAGCGGTCCTAATTTGCCAGGACCCAGATCCAAACGCCAAAGGCGAAAAGAAAGAGCTTCAAGAAGCCGAATCACACCCAATATCGGGTCTTGTATTGTCCAGTCCAGCAATTTTCAGCCAAATCGATTTCGATTTAAAAACCAAAGCAGAGATTGCTTTCAACCATTATCTGGGCGACAAAATGGGTGGAGACCGCCGCACCATGAAAAAATGGCCGCTGCCACTAAAGCCTTCGATGTTTACCGACAATGAGGCTTATCTTGAATATTTAGAGCACGACGCCTTGCGAATACAGTTTGTTACATCAACATTTTTGGTGGAAAGCCACAAGATGTCGGGCTTAGCTCAAAACGCAGCCAAAGGACTTTCACTTCCAATCCTAATTTTGCAGGCTGGCGCAGATCAAATAGTGGACATTAAAGCGACTCAGAACTTTCTGGCAAAAACTAAAAGTGCAGAAAAATCTATGCGACTCTTCCCAGATGCCAAACATGTTTTGGATTTCGACAACAACTGGTTCAAAGACTACGCCCACCTTGCCGCCGAATGGGTTTCGGCAAGACTTCCTGTAGTGTGCTAAGAAGCAATTAAAAGAATGCGTATTTCTAATATAGAAGTTATGGTTGTTAATTTGCCTTTCCGGGTTACATTCGGGCACAACCTTGCATCGCGCAAATCTTCTAGCAATATTTTAGTCAAAACCACACTAGAGTCTGATGATAAGCGCATCTTTATAGGCTATGGTGAAAGCATTCCGCGTGATTATGTAACCGGTGAAACGATACAAAGTGCACTCAAAGCAATTGAGAGTCAATTCATTCCTCAATTACGTGATTTTCAATTTGAAACACCGCTTGCTGCACTTGCCCATTTAGAGAGCTATTCTGGCGCGAATAACGCTGCCTGGTGTGCTGTTGAAATTTCTATTCTTGATGCTCTAGCAAAAGCAAGTAATCTGCAATTAGCTTATTTACTTTCCTTGTATGATTCAGCCAAGAACTCCAAAGATGCAAAAACAAACTCGGTTAAAACCACAACTATTGAAAGTGTCATAGATTATGGCGGTGTGGTTCCCTTTGGTCCCCCTTTAGCCATTGGGGCTTTAATGCTGTGCTATAAGGCTTACGGGTTCAAAACGGTCAAACTCAAAATGGGCCGAGACTTCGAAAGAGGATTGTTTACTCTTCAAATGGCGCGAAAAATAATGGGAAGTGAAGCTACTATCAGGACTGACGCAAATTGCGGCTGGACTGTGGAGGAAACTTTGTTTTTTGCCGAAAAAATGCGCAAGTATAAAGTATCTTCAATTGAGCAACCAATTGATGCAGAGAATATTGCTGGACTGCAGCGCTTAACCGCCGAGATACCCGAAACCATCGTGGCAGACGAGTCGTTGTGTACTATGGACCAGGCTAAATTGCTCATAAGTACAAGGGCATGCGACGCCTTCAATATTCGCTTATCTAAAGTGGGTGGAGTTCTCGCCTCAATGCAAATGGCCGACATGGCAAGACAAGCCGGTCTTGGTTGTTTGATGGGAGCACAAGTAGGAGAATCTGCAATCTTGAGTGCGGCTGGACGCGCTTTTGCAGCCGTGAAAGGTCCTTTCGACAATTGCGAAGGTTCTTTCAATAAGCTGTTACTGCACGAAGATTTGTCTAATACCAATATTGGCATCGCCCCTGGTGGCATAGGAGATTTGCCTACCGTTCCTGGAATTGGTGTCGAAGTAGATGAACGCAAACTAAAAAAATATGCAAGCTCGCAGACCTCACACAAGATCAGTAGCAATGGCTCTCAGGCGCAGCTAGCTGATACGGCGATCTCATAAGATCTTAATCCAACGGAGCGATAATGCACTGGGACATTTACATCGGACAAATACTTCGCAAATTAGCGCACGTAGACGGATTCTATCGCGCGCTTAAAAACCCGGCTGAAACTCAACGTCAAAAATTGAACCAAATAATCAAAGCCAATACCGAATCTCGATTTGGCAAAGACCACAACTTTGGTCAGATTTCTAACTACAAAGACTATCAATCAAGAGTACCAGCAAGCGACTACGAGTATTTTCGTCCGTATGTAGAACGCCTTGCAAAAGGCGAACTTCAGCAACTGACAGTTGAAGAACCACTTATGTTTGCCACTACATCTGGCACTACGGCAAGTCCCAAGTGGTTACCAGTAACTTCGCAACATCTGCGCGATTACACTCACGCCTTTCATGTGCACAATTATTCTATAATCCGTGATATCCCAAAAGCAGCCACCGGCAAGTTTCTTACTATAGCCTCAAACGACGAAGAAAACCGCACTGCAAGTGGTATTCCATGTGGTGCAATCTCAGGTCTATTGACTCGCAAACAATCACCTATCATTAAAAGACATTTTGCCCTGCCTTATGAGATTTGCAAAGTAAAAGATGTTGATGCCAAATACTATTTGATGCTCAGAGCAGCTCTCATGCAAGATGTAACAGCGGTGGTAGGCTGCAATCCGTCTAGCTTGTTATTGCTTGGCGATCAACTGAAAAAATATTCGTCTGAATTGATTAGCGATATTGCAAACGGCACGTTAAGCAAAAAATTCGACCTCAATCTTGTGTTACCTCAAAATGCGCAATCATGTTTCGATCAGTATTTGAAACCAGATCCCAAGCGCGCTCGCGTTCTTGCTAAGCTGCTTGAAAGAAACGGCTCACTTCGCCCTGAAATCATTTGGCCAAATCTATCTGTCATTTCTTGTTGGAAAGGCGGACCGATGTCTTTCTATCTCGATAAACTCACTGATTTATACGGACCCGTTCCAGTTCGCGATCTTGGCTATATGGCTTCGGAAGGTCGCGGAACCATTCCTATTCACGACGAAGGCTCAAGCGGTATCTTAGCTGTCACATCACACTTTTTTGAATTCGTGGAAGAAGACGAAATCGAAAAAGAAAATCCTACTTTTCTCACCGTAGAAGACCTGAAGTTAAATGGTCGCTACTACATATTTTTCACCACGGCAGCAGGTATTTACCGATATAACATCAACGATCTAATGGAAGTGACAGGCTTCGTTTCCAACACACCTTTGATTCGCTTTGTGCGTAAAGGACTTGGCGTTAGCTCGATCACAGGCGAGAAGCTGACCGAAGAACAAGTACTAGTTGCTCTCAATCAATCGGTGCAACTGGCAGAGCTAAAAGGGTTGGTGCATTTTACCGTTGAGGTCAAATTGTCTTCACCACCACATTATGTATGTTATGTCGAAATGGCGGAAAACAATTTAATTAGTCGGGAAAAACATTTAGAGTTCGAGCGGATTTTCGACCAGTGTTTGATTGCTCAAAATCCTGAATACAAAGATAAGCGCATGGGCTTAAGATTAGCCAGCCCCAAACTTGAACTGTTGATGCCGGGCACTTATACTCGTTTACGTCAGCAAAGAGTAAAAGAGGGAGCGCCTGAAGCACAGGTGAAAATTCCTCTTCTTTCGGCACCTCAATCGTTCTCTCAAAGACTGGAGCTGTTGCAAAGATAAATGAGCGCAAAACCTATAGTTGCTATAACCGGCGCAAGCGGGCTCGTTGGAGCTAATTTGAGCCGGTATCTTATTGAACGCGGTTATGAAGTAAAAGCACTACTGCGTGACATTACAAGAGCGCCTCATGGCACCCAAGCTATCAAAGCTGATCTGACAGACAAAGACGCAATGAAAAGAGGCTTCACTGGCGCTGATATTGTCGTTCATGCCGCTGGCATGGTAGACCCGCATGGTGAGCGCCAGGTCATATTTGATATTAATTTAAATGGAACCAAAGCCGCATTAGAAGCCGCAAATGAAGCATCCGTAAAGCAATTTATTTATATAAGTAGCCTGTCTGTGATAACCGGCAAAGACGATCAGTATGACGTAGATGAAAGCGCACCCTTGGTTTTAAGCGGTGAATCATATGCCGATTCAAAGGTAGAAGCAGAAAAATATCTATGTTCTGTTAAAAATGGCGATACCAAGATTACTTGTTTACGCCCCGGATTTATTTACGGTCCTGGAGAGAGAGCCTGGATGCCACGTTTAATCACAGCTATATCTAATAATCAAGTATTGCTCATTGATGGTGGAAAAAAAGAAACCAATGTCATTTATGTGGATAATTTGAGCAACGCAATCGAATCTTCTTTCTTAAACGAAAAAACTTATGGTCAAGTATACAATCTGACCGATGGTCAAAAAGTGACTAAGAAAGAGCTTTTCGACACTATTGCCGATGGGATGAATTTGCCTCGCGTAAAGAAAAAAATGCCTTCTACAATAGCTAAGCCTTTTATTAATGTGGTATCAAGTGCGGTGAAGCTTCTTCCCAAGGAACAGCACAAAAACTTTTCGCGTTTCTCCACGGCTGCATATAGATTAGCCGGTCTAAATCAAGGTTTCAGCATTAAAAAGGCTGAGCGAGATTTGGATTATACAAAACGCATTTCATTTCAGGAAGGAATGAAAAAGACTCTGCAGACTTTTAAATAAGGAGAGGCAAAATGACTTCGCGCCCTGACAAGTTGGCGACGGCTTTCTTGATTGATTATGCTCAAAGACATAAACACCCAATTAATGCCGCTCTT
>CAZSHS010000068.1:10016-13329 GCA_964606665.1 uncultured Candidatus Obscuribacterales bacterium
GTATTTAGGCCACCGCGCCCAGGGCAATGAAGTAGGCGAAGTGACCTTAATTAAGAAAATTGCCGCAAAAGTTTCGGGTAAATAATCAAAATAATGAACTCAAATCCCGAATCCAAGCTTGTTTTAGTGGATGGTGCTACCGGGTACCTGGGAGCGCATTTAGTCCATGCCCTAACTCAGCACCAATATAAAATTCGCTGCCTGGTCAGGCATAATACCGACCCTAGTAATCTCGATTTTTTAAAATCTACTGGATGTGAAATTTCAGAAATAGATTACTCTGATAAAACTGCTCAAAAGCAACATATAAAGGCCTTTGAAGGCGTGAATTATGCAGTGCATCTGGTAGGAAGCATCGCCCCTTCGCGCAAAGAAACGTTCGCACAAATACACCAGGACATGACCAAAGTCTTTGCCGAAAACTGTCAAAAGGCAAATATTGAAAAAGCGATATTGGTCACCGCCCTTGGTACCAGCGAGGATTCTCCATCTGCCTATCATCAAACCAAGCGCGAATCAGAAAAAGTTTTGCAAAAATCAAATTTGAATCACGCTATCTTAAGACCTTCTCTGCTCATAGGACACCAGGTTTCAAAACGTCATAGCAAGCTGGTCAAGCGACTTTTAGAAATGATAGCTACAAGACCCAAAGTGCCACTGATTCATGGTGGCACAAATAAAATTCAACCCCTGTTCATTGGCGATATGGCAGAGTGCATAATTCAGTCTTTCCAAAAAGACCTGGCGTTGCCACTCGATTTAGCTGGTCCGGAAATACTGACATTGGCAAAACTGACACAGAGGCTTGCAACCCTCCTTGACAAGCACGCCAAAATAGCCTCAATTCATCCACAGTTTGGGATGGCTCTCGCATCCTTTTTGACCATAGTGCAAGATGTTCCAATCTTGAGCAAAGACCAGGTAATATTAGCTCAGATGGACAATATCGCAAGTGAAGAGGCGAACGGGGTCAAAATGCTTCTGGGACACAAAGGCACATCGTTGGACCAATCTATCCAATCATACAAAAATACCGAGCTTATAAAAGAGCTCAACCAAGCTAAGGCATGAGCGCATGAGCGAATCAGATGCGCAAAAAAAAGTATTAGTCACAGGAGCCAGCGGCTTCTTTGGCATCAATCTGGTCCGAAGGCTTTGCCAGGAAGGATATAAAGTTCGCACACTCAGTCGAGCTGGCGCCCCCCCAAAGGCACTGCGAGATTTGCCCCTTGAACATTTTGTGGGAGATTTGACCAATCGCGAACGCGTATTTGAAGCAGTTCGTGGTTGCGACATCGTCATTCATATGGGCGGCTTGATCTCGTACAAAGCTAAAGACACTCAAAGACAATTCACTGTTAATGTAATTGGAACTCGATATGTCATGCAAGCCTGTTTAGAAGCCCGAGTCCCGCGTGTCATTCACACAAGCTCCGTCGCCGCTATGGGCGTGCCACCTCAAAATAGCGACTCAATTGCCGATGAAAGTTTTGAATATAATTTGGACGGATTGAATTTAAATTATTGCGACTCTAAACATTTGGCTGAAAATGAAGCGCTAAATGCCTACGACCGCGGCTTGAATGTGGTTATCTTGTGCCCTGGTATCACATTTGGTGAAGGCGACCATCATAGTCATCACAAAGCTATTATTGCTTCAATGGAAAAGTGGCCATTTGTGTTTGTGCCACCAGGTGGAGTAACTTTTTGCGACATACACGATGTGGTGGAAGCTCATATAAGTGCCATCAATCATGGTGCTGCAGGTTCGCGTTATGCCATTGTAAGCGCCAATCTCACCTTTAAGGAAGCAGCCGAAATCTATCTCAAAACGTTTGACAAGAAAAAACCTATTTTTGTGGTTCCTGCTCCAATTTTAATGGCCGTAAGCTTGATGCTAGAACTTTTTGCTTACATGATAGGCAAAGAACCCACTTTTAATCGACAAACTTCATATCTGTCCGCCCGAAAAATATTTTTTAGCCCCAAGAAGGCAATTGACGAGCTTGGTTTTAAGCAAACCCCATTCAAAGAGACTCTGAAACGGCTTGCCCCATATTACAAAAACACTTAACAAATAGCTTATATTTTTCAAGACTGGTTTGAAGACCCAGGCTAGGGGTACAATTTATATGCCGGCGTCGAATTTCAGGTCCCTTTGTGCGCATTTTTGTCAGTTCAAACAAAATTGAGGATGAGACGCCTTGGTAATCAATATAAGCGGAGTGGCTAACGCCCAATCCATTGCAAGTGCCCCTAAAGAGGCAGCATCCACAGGAAAGGCTAAACCCTACCCCTGGATCATTAACCCCGTATTCGACTTTGTGTTCGTTACCGGCGGTGGTGTTTTATGTCTAATGCTGTTCAATTATTTTTTCATCGGCTGGACAGTGCCGACCGAATTTAATACGCCAACCAATATCTTCCTCATAACAACAATGTTTTTGTCGCAGCATATTTTTGCTGACTCTCACAACACTGCGACTTATATGAGAATCTGGGGAAGTCAGGAAGATCAGCAACGCTTCAAATTTTATCGAACATGGCTTGTATACGCCTGTATTCCTGTATTTATTCTAGGTTTGGCCAAGCCTGAATTCACAAGCGGGATAGTCTACTTATATCTGATTACGGTTTTCTGGCATTACGCTGTTCAGGCGTTTGGTATTGCTCTAATTTATTGCTACAAGCGCAATTACATTATGAACAACACCGAAAAAGAGATTTTCCGCTGGTTCATCCTTTCTATGGCTGGCTTTGTCATCATTCGCTTTTTAACAGACCAGGACTTCAGTCCGCGTAACTTTTATGGAGTGGCCATTCCATTTTGGGGTCCTCTGCCTCTTGGGCTATTGAACGCTTCTCGATTTATATTTATCTGTTTGAGTATTGCTTTTGGATTCGTACTGGTGCGCAAATTCATCATGGAAAAGAAATTGATGCCAGTGCCATCCTTATTATTAATTCTGACAGTAGCCGCTCTGGGACTTTCAAAAGGCACTCAAAACGCAATGATGTGGTTCTATGTCCCTGGCTTTTATCATGGCAGTCAGTATCTGGCTGTTTGTCTTTCTTATTTCATCAAAGAACGCGGAATGCCTGAAGGCATGAGCACGTGGGATGTAGGCAAAGTAGCTGCAAGTGGTGTGGGGCTGAAATATATAGGTACAGTCATTTTGACTGGCTGCTTCTTTTATATAGGCATACCGCATTTCTTCATGCAACTTGGATTTGATTATGCCTTGATAGGCGGCTTATGTCGTCGCGGCGGCCCTGGGGCTCCTGTGGTCGACGCGGGCCGAGGGAGACGCCC
>CAZSHS010000069.1:0-13320 GCA_964606665.1 uncultured Candidatus Obscuribacterales bacterium
GTCAAATTACCTGCGAGCTGGTTCACGTTGTCGGTCAGATCTTTCCAGACGCCGGCAACTTCGGGCACCTGCGCTTGGCCGCCGAGTTTACCTTCCGTACCGACTTCGCGTGCGACCCGCGTGACTTCGGATGCGAAGGCTCGGAGCTGGTCCACCATCGTGTTGATGGTTTCTTTCAGTTCGAGAATTTCTCCACGCACGTCCACTGTAATGTGCTTAGACAAGTCACCGTTTGCCACAGCCGTTGTGACTTCGGCAATGTTTCGCACCTGCGCCGTTAAGTTAGACGCCATCGAATTTACGTTGTCGGTCGAATCTTTCCAGGTACCAGAAACTCCTTTTACTTGCGCTTGTCCGCCTAGTTTTCCTTCGGTTCCAACTTCACGTGCAACACGCGTTACCTCTGATGCAAATGAAGAAAGCTGGTCAACCATGGTGTTAATCGTGTTCTTGAGCTCTAGAATTTCGCCCTTTACGTCTACGGTGATTTTCTTGGATAAGTCACCGTTTGCCACAGCGGTCGTAACATCGGCGATGTTTCGCACCTGCGACGTTAAGTTAGACGCCATGTAGTTTACAGAGTCTGTCAAATCTTTCCAGGTACCTGCAACCCCACGTACATCGGCTTGCCCACCAAGTCTTCCTTCAGTACCCACCTCACGTGCTACACGCGTCACCTCTGCTGCAAATGAGGAGAGCTGGTCAACCATCGTATTGATTGTATTTTTAAGTTCTGAGATTTCGCCTTTTACATCGACTGTGATTTTCTTAGACAGATCCCCTTTTGCTACAGCGGTCGTAACTTCGGCGATGTTTCTTACCTGGTTAGTTAAGTTAGACGCCATCGAGTTTACGTTGTCAGTCAAATCTTTCCAGGTACCAGATACGCCTGACACCTCGGCCTGTCCGCCTAGCCTTCCTTCTGTTCCTACTTCGCGAGCTACACGAGTTACTTCTGCGGCAAAGGACGACAATTGGTCCACCATCGTGTTTACTGTGTTTTTCAGTTCTAGAATTTCGCCCTTAACGTCAACTGTAATTTTCTTAGACAAATCTCCTTTCGCCACAGCAGTTGTAACTTCAGCGATGTTTCGAACTTGCGCAGTCAAGTTTCCCGCCATGTAGTTTACAGAGTCTGTCAAATCTTTCCAGGTTCCAGATACGCCTTTCACTTGCGCCTGACCACCCAGTTTTCCTTCCGTTCCGACCTCTCTTGCCACACGAGTTACCTCGTCGGCAAAGGACGAGAGTTGGTCCACCATCGTATTGATAGTGTTTTTAAGTTCTAGAATTTCGCCCTTAACATCAACAGTTATTTTCTTACCAAGGTCACCGTTTGCCACAGCAGTCGTCACATCGGCGATATTTCGCACCTGTGCCGTTAGGTTGCCGGCCATGTAATTTACAGAATCGGTCAAATCTTTCCAGGTACCAGAGACGCCCTTCACTTGCGCTTGTCCACCTAGCTTTCCTTCGGTTCCAACTTCGCGGGCAACACGCGTTACTTCGGATGCAAATGATGAGAGCTGGTCCACCATCGTATTGATCGTGTTTTTAAGTTCGAGAATTTCACCTTTTACATCAACAGTGATTTTGCGAGACAAGTCACCGTTTGCCACGGCAGTCGTCACGTTTGCAATGTTTCGCACCTGAGCCGTTAAGTTGCCTGCCATGTAATTTACAGAATCGGTCAAATCTTTCCAGGTACCAGCAACACCTTTAACTCGCGCCTGTCCACCCAGTTTCCCCTCGGTTCCAACTTCTCTTGCAACACGCGTTACCTCTGAGGCGAAAGAACCAAGCTGGTCCACCATTGTATTGATTGTGTTTTTAAGCTCGAGAATTTCACCTTTAACATCTACGGTAATCTTTTTAGATAAGTCTCCGTTTGCAACAGCCGTGGTCACGTCGGCGATGTTTCGCACCTGGTTTGTAAGGTTAGAAGCCATTGAGTTTACGTTGTCTGTCAAATCTTTCCAGGTACCAGAAACCCCTTTTACCAGCGCCTGACCACCGAGTTTTCCTTCTGTACCAACTTCACGGGCAACACGCGTAACCTCTGAGGCAAATGAACCTAGTTGGTCCACCATGGTATTGATTGTGTTTTTAAGTTCGAGAATTTCACCTTTTACATCTACTGTGATTTTCTTAGACAGGTCACCTTTTGCTACAGCAGTTGTAACTTCGGCGATGTTCCGCACCTGAGCAGTCAGGTTGCCTGCCATATAGTTGACTGAGTCAGTCAAATCTTTCCAGGTACCAGACACACCTTTCACAAGGGCCTGACCACCAAGCTTCCCTTCTGTACCTACTTCTCTTGCAACACGCGTAACTTCTGAGGCGAAAGAACCAAGCTGGTCGACCATAGTGTTGATTGTTTTGGCAAGACGCAAAAACTCACCTTTGAGAGGTGAGCCTTCAACTTCTAGAGCCATTCGTTGGGTCAAATCCCCACGAGCTACAGCACCAATTACACGCCCCACCTCGGCTGTTGGTCGCACAAGGTCACTTACAAGCTCGTTTACAGATGTGATTGACTTAGCCCAGGAGCCGGTGGCATCACCCATTGTAGCTCGCTGAGCAATTTTTCCTTCTTTACCTACCGATTGAGAAATTCGAGCAAATTCGTTGGTTAGTCTTTCGTTTAATTCAATCACTTCGTTGAAAGCACGAGCCAACTCGCCATTGACCCCAGTTTGATCAAGGGGCAATCTGTGTGTAAAATCCCCCTTGCGCATCAACCTGAGCGCTCTTAGAAGTTGCTGAGCATCAACTGCATCGGCAGATTTAGATGATTTGCTAGAGTCGGCACTCTTGCGAGTTTTTGCTGCCGTTGTCATTGTTTGCCTCACTTGTGGTGGTCTAATTTGAACTAGTAAGTTGTAAGTGATTTCGCGGTCAATTTGCTGCTTAATAGCACACAGTCATGCTAGCGATGACGCCCCAATCTCATGCGGTGCCATACTCTATCTTGTATTTATATCTGTAGCATTGTCCCAAGAGAAACAGGCACTGCACATAAATAATCTTAATTTTTATCATAGCGCTATGCGATTTAGCGCTTGGAAAACCCGGTTTTTTCAATTATCAAATATTGCATGATACGCCTCTGAATGAAACCACATGCGGTGTAACTTTTTACTGCTGAAGTATTGCTTGCAATTACATGCAAAAAAGGAATTTCGAAGCGCGATTCCATCTCTTGGCACACTCTATTTACCAAAGCTCTAGCATAACCTCTACCCTGAAAATCGGGATGAGTACAAACTCCGCTCACTTCGCTAAAAGTACAATCGTCATTTTGTATGCTCATGCGCTGACCAGTCATCGCTACCAGGCGCTCACCGTCTTTGATACCAAAGAATTTTCCAAATTGAATGGTTCTACTGGTAAAAGGTCCCGGCTTGGTTAAATCAACAAGCTCTTGCATTCGCTCTATGTCTGATTCTTCAAGCTCAATTATCTTATCGTCAAATTTAGACTCGAATAACTCAGGTGCTTTGTATCTGATCATTTGAGCGGTATCAAATTGCATGACGATTTTGAAATAATCAGGTATCTCGGGTTTCTCGCTGACACAGATTCCCAGCCTGCGCCCATCTTCGAGCATAGAAGATAGAACTTGAAAAGATTCTTGGTTTAAGTCTTTAAGACCTGCCATAGGCAACAAATCGCGCGGATAAATTCTGACCAAATCGTTTGCATCGTTCGTTGCAAGACTTTTGTGATTTGTACTGAGTGCACTCCAAATTGGATTGTCTAGACTATCCATTGAATCCTAATACGGATGCAAGCTCCTCGTCTTTTTTGGCTTTGTCCATTTGATTTAAGCCAGCGTATGCTTTACTGCGCAGGTAATAAACTTGAGCATTCTGATCGTCTAATTTAATAGCCTGAGTGAGCGTCTCAAGCGCGTTTTCATACTCATGGCTGCCAATGTACGCAAGCCCAGAGGCAATTGCAGCACCACTGTATTTCGGCGCCAATTTCATTGCTGCCTTAGCTGCCACTTGTGCTTCAACAAATTGTCCCATCATCGAATAAGCATTGGCTATGCCGACTAGAGGCATATGATCTAGCGAATCCATATCAGCAAGGGTTTTAAAATCGCTCAAAGCAAGCTCGCCATTCTCGGTACTCAAAGCAAGAGTGGCACGAGCAAAGAGTGCGTCCTTGAATTTTGGATCTTGCACAAGACACTGATTGAGCAGTTCAATTGCGTGTTCAAAATCACGCTGTTTGATTAAATTACCTGCAAGTTCAAGCAGCGATTTAGCTTCGGTCAAATCTTCTATAACTATCAAATTCTCAGATTTAGTGGCATCTAATTCAGCTTGTGTAGCCTTGCGAAACTTAATTGTTTTTTCATCCATTTGCATGGTGTCATCAGGTTTTATACCAATATCGTTTTGACCTAAATAATCAAAAACATTTTCCATGGTGAAAAGAGTATCGTTCTTTTCATAAGCACCAAAATCACTAAAACCATAAAAATCATTTCCAGTACTTTTGCAAAAGATTTTTCCATCAATATTTATTTTGGAAATTCCAGTATAAATATCAAACCACTTAAATTTGGTAAAAATGCCTTCTTCTAAATCGGGTGCAAGGGCAAGAGGCATCGACGTCTCGCCGTCTGGATTGAGCATAGCAGTTGCACCCTGTTCTTTTAATGCAAAAGCTGTAAAAGTTAAAAGCATCATTTGCAGAATGGGCGGCGCCTGGCCAGACTTAAAGCTAATCTGTCTAGCGTTGTCGAAAGTAGAATCCAGACGCATCATTTCATCTTTATATAGTGATTTCTGACACAAATCAAAAATGACGGTCTCTGACAAATCCTCAGGCTCGCACAGCTCTAGAATCTGTCCGCCGATATCTATAGTAGTAGTGCTGTCGTTGTCGGTCGTGACCCTGACATAGCGGATACTTTTATTTTTATGCAAATTACTCAGAGTTTGCTCAAGCTTTGAAACATCAATTGGTTCGGCATTCTTGAAGAGCAAATATAGGCGCGCCTGCACTTGAGTCTTAACTGAATTCATCTTTAACTCCTTTGGTGCAAGCATTATAATCTAACGCCGGATTAATCTGCTCATACGTGTTTACACCATCGTCAATCTATGTGCCTTTGGCTACGATAAAACAACAGACAAACGGGAGAAGTGTCCATGGCTAACATGCAGCCCAATTCGAATGTTCCTCATCCAGAGAGGAATTTCGGAGTTTCTAGTAAGCGAAGATCTGATGACTTCCAGGCTATGCCTTGGGCGACACAACATGTAAGCTTTTCCAAGGTGGGGCTGACGGGCGTAGCCCTCAATCGACTGCTGGAGCTGGTAAATAAATTTTCAACTACATTTTCTCATCAAGAACGAGATCGTATGGTGCTGCAGAAAGCTTTAGAGACAGTGCTCGACCGGCGAAAAAGTGTTAGAGACCTGGCATCAATGCTGTTTGGCGGCGATGACGAAATGTCATATCAGGTACATTTTGCTTTCGAACAAGCTCTAAAGTCGGCTGGTATCACGGCTTTCACCGAAACAGAGCAAGTGGAAGCAGGATCATTTTCAATGAGTTTTACGGTCAATAACGCAGGAATTCGCATCACTAATTTTGACAAAACAACAAGTGGCGCTCTGCGTATGCGCTTTGACGAAATTAAAGACGCCATTGTGCAAGACGAAATTTTAATGGGTGATGCAGCATTTGCTCCCATTAAAACAGCCCTTCGCAAATATCTCAGTCCAGATAGCGGAAAACTCATTTTCTAGTTAGATATCAGAATTTTCATTATGTTTTAGAGCCTGCCTACCTTATTCTAGTAGTCAAGCGCAACGAAAGGCGGGGGCGAGGATACAGTATGAGTTTCAAAATTAGAGATCTTTGTTTTTCTGTGGCAGTTACAACCCTTGCACTGATTCCGGCTGCTATAGCAGCTACCGTGTGCGAAGCAATGGAATATTACAAGAAAAAAGACTATATCCACGCAAACAAATTATTCGAACAAGCTTCAATCAGTAATCCTAAAGACTGGAAAGCGCACTATTATCAAGGCAATTGTCTGTTAGCTCTGGGCCGATACAGCTCGGCTGCTTATCATTACGAAATTGCTGCCAAAATGACCCATAATCCCCACGATGCCCATTTGTGCCAGATGGGAGCGTACAAAGCAGAAAATACAAATCTCAAGTCACGCGTTGCCATGTCCAACATGCGCACGGTGGCGCAAGAAGCTCAAATTAATCGCGAAATGGAAGTGTCCAAGCGCAAGGAGCAAATTTTAAAGCAAGCTGACAGACATGCAAATGCAATTAAAGCTCGTGCAGAAGCGACTATCAATGCAGAGCGTTCCAATTCGCAAATGCGCTGGAGAGATCACAATGGCAACATGCACCTCGATATCACTCGTGATCAAATCGATCAAATAAATGGCGAAGCAGTAACTCAGATGCAACACATCAAAGATCAAGCTCAAAACAACGCCAACAATATAAGATAGCTAGAGTAAACTAAGAGCCTTAAGCACGTTCTCACGCTCAGTTTGAACTAACTTATTATCAGGGTCTAGCTTTAACGCTTTGTCTAAATCGCTTTTAGCTTCGTGCCATTCTTCTTTTTTTGTATGTGTCAAGGCGCGCAGCCGAAGGGCTTTTACTGATTCTTCTTTTTCAATGGACTTATTGAAATAATCAATCGCTTGGTCGTACAATTCGCTACTAAGAGCGAGTCGCCCTAATTGAAACAGAGCTTCACTACACTCATTTTGAGAAAGTGCTGCTTTAAAATCGATTGCGGCCAAATCATTTTTCTTTTGTCTCAAAAAATAATCGGCTCGATTGTGCAGCGCTAACTCTTTCTTAACAGGATCAATCGATTTTTCAATAGCCAATTTAAAATCGGCTTCTGCATCTCTAAATTCACCAAGATATTCAAGCACAAGCGCTCTTTGATAAAGTGTCTCAGGGTCTACTTCGACACTAAGCGCATCATCCAGGGCTTTTAATGCCGTTTCTTGATCGTTCAAATCAAGATAACAAAGCGCTTCTTGATAGTAGATATCCGACAAAAGCAGATGCTCCACTCCAAATGATTTGTAAGCCCACAAAAAGGGATATTTTTTGTGAATTGCAAGAGCGGCTTTAACTTGATCAAGAGCGGCTTTGAAGTCTTTCTTTTGACGCAGTATGCTTGCAGTAACCAATAAAATGCGAGGATCGTTTTTTAAAAATAGGTTTTGCCTGCTCTTGTGGAGCACTTTGAGGGCTTCGTCTAGCTTTGACTGCAGAACCAGATTTTCTACTTGCTTTTCTGGGTTTATCAAAGCCAAGTAAATGGAAAAAAATATTGGCAATAGAGCACTTAAAATGAATAGCAATCTAAACATCGACATAATTGGTTGGCTCTGCATTTTCCTTGCCGGTCTAGGAATTATTTTCCCATTAAGTATCATTGCACCTGCAAATCTTATTTTTATAGGTCTTGGAGCAATTTATTTTTGTTATTTTGTAGTGCGCGAAGTAAGGCTGCACAGAGATCCACCCGGACTGAAGGAAGCGCGTCAAAACTGGGTGCTGCAAGCGAAAGTTTTAGAAATTGAAGAGCGTAAATTTGAGCACAAAAATGACCCGACTATATTTATTTTGGCAGGCGCCCATGGTATCACATTCAATGCGACCAAAACGCCAATCACGATACCTTGGTCTGAAGTGATTCAAGTGCGCACTGTGCGGATAATAGGCAAAGAAGAACACACAATATACTTACTAAAAAAGAAAATTACTTTCGACCAGTCTTACCAAAATCATCAAGACATAGTCGAAATAATAAAGCGAGCACTTTAGTTAGTGCCCTATACTATCATTTTTATACAATCCAACTGAGTAGTGAGCACAGTCATAATGTCTTCTGCTGTTTCTTTCACAAGAAATGGTTCTTGCCTTGTGCCCTGGACAAAAACACATGCACCATTTGCATAACCAGTGACAACATTGGCTTTCACTGCGGCGATATGGCGAAAATTAATATACAAAGCGACGCCTTGATGATCATGCAATGTGAGATAAACTTGTCGCTCGCTCATGCACATATTCTAAAATGAAAGAGAGAGCATTACTACTCTCTCTTTTAATTAATTCGGTCTTTAGCTGCAAGCCGAAGTGCCGCACGAGCCGTGTTCTTTTTTACCTTCAACAGGTAAATTGGCTGCTTGATAGTCGTTGAAACCACCGATCAATTCTTTCACTGCAAATCCTTTTTTAGCAAGCAATAGAGCCGCTTTGGTAGCCAGATGGCAGGTGATGTTGTAGCAGAGCACCACTATGGTTTTGTCTTTGCTCAATTGGCTTTGATCGCGCTCTAAATCTTCAATTGAAATATTGAGCGAACCAGGAATGTGAGCTTGTGCATAAATTTCAGGTGTGCGCAAATCAACTACGGTTATTGCTTCCTTACCTTCAAGAGCATACTTAAGTCCGATTGGTCCAATTTCAAAAGCCAGTTTGCGCTCGAAATGTTCAACAGCTAGAGCTGATTCTTTAGACAGGGTTTGGGTCGTCATCTTTTTTTCTCCTTGTAAGTTGCAAGTTTCATGCTCACAGTATAAAATTGAGCAGTATCAAACCGCAAGTAGACACCCGAAAGTGCGGTAGTATCCATAGCGTTATGCAGTATCCACTTACATCGATAGTATCCCTTTTGATACTAATGCAGCCAGAGAGGTATCCCCAATGTCATGCCGAAATCAATTAGAGTGTCCTATTCTGTCCACAATTGCGATGATCTCGGACAAGTGGAAGGTCATTATCATATATAAACTCAAAGGTGGCACACTGCGCTTCAATGAATTGATGCGGGCACTTCAAGGTGTCACTCAGAAGGTTTTGACCAGTCAATTGCGTCAATTAGAAGAAGACGGACTAGTGTCGCGAAAAATCTATGCCGAAGTGCCACCGCGGGTGGAGTATTCATTGACCCCCCTTGGTGAATCATTAACGCCAGTGCTTGAGCAATTAGAGCAATGGGCTCGCGAGCACTCCGATGAGCTGCTTAATGCACGAGTACACGCCATCAAAAAGGTTAGCGGCGAGAAGACTGAAAAAACCGAAAAGGTGAGCTAAAATTTTGAGTGCTTAAATAATGTGCTATGAGTCAATTAGGAGACTTAGTGCCATGTTTATCAAACAATCAATTTTTATAAGTGTCTGCTTAAGTGGATTTATGTTTGCAACAACTGCACCAGCGTATGCAAGCAATCTAAACAATGGAATCAACCTCTACAAAGCTAAAGATTATTTGATGGCTTCTAAACTGCTTGAAAAATCGGTAAGTGAATCACCGCGCAATTGGCGGGGACATTACTATTTAGCAAATGCTCAAATGGCGCTTGGCCGGTACAACACAGCCAAGTATCACTACGAGATAGTGCGTGATATAGCACCCAGTCGCCTCATGCAAACCCGAGCACATCAAGCCATTATTCAACTGGAAAACATACGCCTCAATCCAAATGTCGCATCTGTAGGTACCAATTCATCTGCAGGCACTTCTATCGAGCACCAGGCTGAACTGAAACAAAATAAAAGTCGTATATTGGCTGAGGCTGAAGCAAAAGCCAAGTTTATTGAAAGCTCAGCCGAACGTCAGGTAAAAGCAGAAAAGGAAAACTCCAATTACTGGATCATTTCTCCTCAAGGCGAGCAAGTAATGACTATTCCCTGGCAGCGCGAAAATCAAATTCGTCAGGAAGCTTCAAACAATGCTCGCCACATAAGACAAACTGCTCAAAGAAACGCCGATAACGTCTACTAGACTGACTAGGTCTATTTACTGCTAAACTGTAAGCTCACAGTTTTGGAGATAAACCTGGATGAAAAGAGTTTCGCTTGCGCTAACTGCTAGTTTGCTTGTCATAAGCAGTATCAGTGTCACATCCGGGTTTAATCAAGCTTGGGCAGAAGATAGCTCCACTGAAACAAAGTCTGCCGCTCCAATCATCGCGCCAAGTTCTGAAGCTTGTCTTGAAAAAGTGCGAGGAATGGCTGAGACATTTCCCAAAATGGCTGAAGCCGGCAAAGAAGCGGTACGCACAATGATTCCCGACCCAGGCGAGTTCGAGAAAAAATTACCTACCATTGAAGAAGTCTTGAAAAACAAAGACGTCATGAATTTAAAAAATTATGGTGGTCTTTCTGAAGCGTATTTATTCAAAGGCGATGAAGAGAAAGCCGAAAATCTTCTCAAGTTAGTGACTGAAGGTGCCAAAGACATTTTGCCTGAAAATGACAATTTTCTCGCCGCTGTAAAAGGCGATTTTGGACTGGCTTATTATCTAAACAACAAATACGACAAAGCAGAAATTTATCTTGGTGATGCGGTTAGTCAGCTAGAAAAGCACTACCAGCCTTCTCTGGCAAATAATTTGGTGGCATCTTATTTGTGCATGACTATCATTAAGGACAAACAGGGTAAAACTGACGAAGCAAAGGGTTTTGCAAAAAAATTGGTGGTGCTGGCTTTGAAACTCAGACAAGAACAGCCGCTACCCATTCCAACTGCTGAAGATAAGCCTGCTCCTGCCGCAAAAGAAGCTACTGCCAAGTAATTAAATTAAAACCAACGAAATGCTCTAAGGGCATTGGCTCTTGAAAGATCTCTCGACTTAATACTATCTCGTAGTGCTTGAGCTTGATTCATCAATACTTGACTGATACTGCCGCCGGTTCTACTGGCTGCGTGTAGAGTGGCTGCCATTTCGTTTAACTCACTAATTTGCAGGCGCGTTCCCATTTCAGCAAGTGATTTATAAAGGGGCGTATTGTGCTCTCTGACTGCCATTAAGGCAACAGAAAGCTCTTTACACAAATGTGGACATGCACCGGCATTATTCACCACAATTTCATTAATAGCGTGCAACCAAGGCGTTCCAGACTGCAAATACATAACCAGCAAATCAAGAAACTTGGGAAGCTCGTCGCGCACTTTTGCACCTTGCATTTTATTCTTCATCTGATCAGCGATACTAACTTCTTGAGTTGTCGCAGACTGAATCTGAGGCTTTTTCAAAAGAGGATTTTCAGACTGATGAGCTTGTGCAAATTTCCACGACTCCATCGACCTATTAGTCTGGCTCAAACGCGCTTTATACAACTGAACTAGAGAATTGTGCTCTTGTGAATAAGCAATAAATTCGCGCTCGAATATTTCAATAAGCATCGAAAGGGCCTTGTCTACAACTTCTAACTGACCTTTTTCCCAGGCAATATCGAGTCTTGGGCGAAGACCAGAATAATTAAGCCAATTTCGGTCAGGATCAATTTCTTTGTAAGCAGGCAAAATAATTTCGTGCAAGCGGACAGTTTCTGCTCTATTGAGCTCAAAGACCCTTATACCAAGCATCGCAGTCAAGACTTCGAGCACTTCGGGATGATTGTCTGGATAATAAAGTTGCCTGATTTCAAGCGCCTGCTCTAAAAACGGATACCCGCGCGTATAATCACCGATATAACTACACCCAAGTCCGGCTAAATAAGTAGATAAACTAAGCTGGGTAGACTGTGGACCCCAGAATTCGCTGTCGCAAACAACGGCTTCAGAAGCGCACTTAGCCACCTTTTCATAATCGCGCTTAGAATTATTGACCAGAGCAAGACCACGCAGAGCCTCGCCCTCCATTGAAATATCTCCCTCGGCACGGGCCAGTTTAAGTGCCTCGACATAAGATTTTCCCGCCATGCCTGACAGGTTGCGGGCCAGGGCGAATTCGGCTTCTCGAATAAACTTTTCGGAGGTCACACTTGGTCCTTTTTTACTGTGATTTTATTTTACCCAGGAACCAATGGCATTTGTCTGCGTCCCCTTTTGCGACTAACAATAGTAAGCTAGAAGGCTTTTAATGAGTAAAAAAGATAGACCCAAAGACAAAGACAAAGACAAAAACGAAGACAACGAAAACGACGAAGTGACATCTTCTAGCGGCGGTCGCAAAGCCGATGTTGATGAAGAAGATCATGAAGGATCGCCCGAGTCAGGAATGGGTGGAATTTAGGTTGTCACAAAAAGTGGGCTAGTTCAAATCCCGAACCATTTGTGCTCCTTGATAAAATTTCAGGAAGCACAAATGTTTGCATTTCCAATTCACGAGCTTGTTCAATGTAATTTGCCAAAAATTCAATTTTATATTTCAAACTCTGACTTTCTATGTCAAAAAAACCAATGAACTTTCCTTGAGAAAAGCCGGCCCAAGCGCTGCCTTTTTCAGACTGGAAACAAATCATTCCAGATTTCGAAGCACCGAACTGAAACCAATCTAGAATTATTTGAATAAAGTTTTCGGTATCTAGTTTCAGGTGCCATGAGTCAAAACAACCTAAAAACGGAATGCTTAATGCAAAAGAAACTTCTCTTTCCACTCTATTCATCTCTACGACTGCATCTTCCACTGCCAGATTGTCTAATAAGCTTAAAATACTTCCCTCAGTAGAGCGATCAAAAGTTTCGCTAGCGCATCTATATTCTGCTCCTACACATTTGCCATCTAAGATGACTAGAAATCCACGCGCCAATAATTGTTGAGATGAAAACTTAACCCAGCCATTAAATTTGGGCTCGCTAATTGATTCGATAAATCGTCGAATATTAAGTTCTTCAAAATCCACTTGCTTATATGCACTTCCAAACGACACTGGCAAAGTGTCTGATCTTCTTTTGTATTTCAACAAAGAGGTATCAATTTTTTCACTGTGAAATTGTCGAAGAACAGGCTTGCCTTCAACGAAATTTTCCTTTTCCTTGTTGGTTAAAACGAAAATCGCCATACCAGAAGAGGTGAATTCTTTGAAAACAACTGCAAGAAGTATATTGATACTAAAACTTTTGTCCGTTTTTAAAAGTGCTTCAACCGAAGTATCTCTAATTTGCACTCGATAACCACCAATGACAGAAGCAACAGTTCGAACAACCATTTTTTGACCAAATCGTAAGTTCGGCTGTTTTTTGTGACTATCGTCGTCCTCGCCTTCAGCGAAATAACCAATAGCAGTCTTGCGAGGCGGTCTACCAGAGCCGCCACGATCAATTTCTGGTTGTAGTTTGGGCGATTTAGACTTGAATAGTTCATCTTCACTCATCTAATAACTATAAAATAGAAGAGCAGCAAATGAAATTGCTGCACTCGTGGTTAAAAACGATCCTGGATCCCGGGGTCCGGGATCCGGGATCCGGGATTAAGACTTCAGGATCTGAGATCACTAGCTCGCCTTTTCTTTGACGATTTGTTGTCCGTGTTCGTCCAGATCAGAACTGCTTTGCTCGTTAGTTTGAAAG
>CAZSHS010000070.1:0-12717 GCA_964606665.1 uncultured Candidatus Obscuribacterales bacterium
CTTGACAATAGTGTCTAAATCCGATAATTCTGGCTTTTCGACGACATTTAATGGACCAGTGGTCAAGGGAGAATTTTTTCTACGCAAACCCCGCCGCGACCAGCTAGTCATTATTTTTTAGCAAGAGAATATTCAACCGATGCCATGCGTCCAATAAAGCATTTGCACCAATTGCGGTATCAAGCTATTTTGCGTCTTTCTTGTCTTTAGAGTGCTCGCTAGAGCCGCCGCAACAGTTGCCGGACTTTTTATTTTTCTTTAGTTCAGGAACTTTATCATTCTCTTTCGATTGGCTCTTAGTCGGTCTTTTATCCACATCCCACAAACGCTCAGAATTGTATTTTTTTAAATTTTCACTGGGCGAATCAAAGGGATATTGCTTCGCATATCGCTTGTCTACGGCGTATTGAATCTCGCAAATATCCTTGCCTTTTTTGTGCATTGCTAAGGCTATAAGCGCTTCTTCAATACAAATGGGACAGCCAACCCCGTGATCACTTGTAAAACAATCGAGCAAACTAGAGTGTTTATCGGTAATATCGCAGCCACAATAGCAAAAAAGCTTGGCGCAAATATCAGGAACTGTTTTGGCAGCCAGATAGCCTTTTTTAATTAAAATCTGAGTGGGGTCTTTGAATTGTTCTGGATCCAGCACTTGGGTCGATTTACTCTCTTCGCCCCAGGCACTCAAAGAACTGATGAGGGCTGATGCGCAAAAGGTCAATGTAATCAACGTAAAGTGTTTTGCCATACAGCCTATAATGCCCGATTTTGCATTATTTTGCCAGAATTTAGTGGAAGTCAAGGACGCCCTGCCCTTTTATTTGTTATGATGCTGTCTATGAAATACGATGTAGTAGTCATAGGCGGAGGACACGCAGGTGCCGAAGCAGCAAATGCCGCTGCCAAAATGGGACTGGAGACTTTGCTTTTGGCCGTCAATTTAGACACTGTAGGCGCTATGCCCTGCAACCCCGCGGTTGGCGGTCCTGGCAAGTCACACTTGGCTAAAGAAGTGGACGCGCTTGGCGGAGTAATTGGTATCGCTGCTGATGCCACTTATATTCAGTTGCGCATGCTTAATATGAGTCGTGGTCCTGCTGTTCAGTCACTAAGAGCACAGTCTGACAAACGCGAATACAGCGTCTGGATTAAAAATTATCTTGAAACACTGCCCAATTTGACTATGCGTCAGGGCATGGTGAAAAAGTTTCTTGTAAGTAACAACAAAATCGAAGGTGTGGAGCTAGCTTTTGGTGAGCAAGTGTTTGCCACATCTGTCGTACTTTGTGCCGGGACATTTTTGGAAGGTACTATCTGGATCGGCAAAGAGACTCAGCCTGCTGGTCGTGCCGGTGAATTTCCAGCCATCGGATTAAGCGACTGTTTGCGCTCACTTGGGTTTAATATGGGTCGGCTCAAAACCGGAACCCCGCCACGCATTGATGGCAGAACTATCGACTATACCAATTTGCCCATTGTGCCAGGCGATGAGAATCCGCAATTCTTTTCTTTCTTAGACAAGCGTCCAGTGCGCGAGCAGATTCCCTGCCACCAGACAAGGACCACTCTAAAAACGCACGAATTGATTCTAGCTAACTTGCAAGAATCGCCTATGTATTCGGGCATGATTCACGGCGTAGGTCCGCGTTATTGTCCTTCGATCGAAGATAAAGTTGTCCGATTTGCCGACAAAGAATCTCATTCATTTTTCTTAGAGCCAGAAGGTCGCGACACCTATGAAGTGTATTTGCAAGGCTGCTCGACCAGTTTACCTGTGCATATTCAGCACCAGATTGTGGCATCGCTGCCTGGCCTAGAAAATGCCCGAGTAGTCAGACCAGCATATGCAGTCGAATATGACTATCTGCCTGCCATTCAGTTTGACCATTCATTAATGGCAAAAGATCTAGCTGGCTTTTTTGCAGCCGGTCAAATTCTAGGAACCAGTGGCTATGAAGAAGCAGCAGCACAAGGCATCATGGCCGGTATCAATGCTGCACTCTACGCCAAAGGTCTAGACCCACTTATATTGAGCCGATCGAGCAGTTATACCGGAACATTAATAGATGACTTGGTCACCAAAGATTTAGGCGAGCCTTATAGAATGATGACTTCGCGCTCAGAATACAGATTATTGCTCAGACAAGACAATGCGGACCAGAGGCTCACTCCCCTTGGACGGTCTATTGGATTGGTGGACGATTATCGATGGGACCTGTTCAACAAAAAGCAAGAATCGATGCAGATAGAAAAGAAACGTCTGTCTTCCACCCGCATCCAGCCTCAAGAAGAGGTTGAAGCAGTGCTTGCACAGTTTGGCGAAACGCTCAAACAGTCGTGCACTCTAGAAGAACTTTTGCGCCGCCCCAAAGTGACTTACAAGGCTTTAGACGCGTTGGCTCCGATTGAGGGCGAGACTGAATTTGCCTTCAAGCAAGAATTAGAGACCGATATAAAATACGCCGGTTACATCGAGCGCCAGAAGACGCAAATAGACCAGCTCGAAAAACTGGACAGAGTTAAGTTGCCGCAAGAAATTGATTATCAGGAGTTGCGCCATATCTCCAAAGAGTCGCGCGAAAAGCTCAATCGCATTCGCCCAGAAACGCTTGGACAAGCTTCGCGCATAGGCGGAGTGAGTCCTGCAGACATTTCTGTACTGATGGTCCACCTGGAAACCAGACGCCGCAATTTGCAGGCACTGACCGCCAGATAAAAAAATGATCTTGATAAGTGGTTTTGGTCAGGGTCTAGCGTGGAACGTATTTTTTAGATCATGCGATTGGCAATTTTCTTTGGTCAACTCTAAGTGAGGTTGGTTCTAGTACGGTGTCTCCTAGTTTTTTCAAGCCCAAAAACACAGTCATGCGCGCCCCAGCCGATACAGTTATCGGGGAATTACTGGTTTCGGCAAGCATTATCAATCAAGGCAAACTCGACGAATGCGTGAGGTTGGCAGGCAACAAGCGACTCTCGCTTGGACAGATGCTAATCATGTCCGGTTATCTCACATCCAAAGAGCTTGACTCGGCTCTGGATGCGCATGGAATGGTCAAAGATGGCGTGCTAGACATGGCGTTCGCCTCGCGCTGTCTCAAAATTGCTCACAAGTCGGGCACTAACTTTTTCGATGTAGTCAACGAGCAAAAATCGCTCGAACAGGTCAAGCATTCAAATGACAATCGCACCTTGGCTCAACTACTGATAGACTCAGACACAGTCACCCCAAGCGAAATTGCTCCTATTATCAGCCGCAACCAGGCGACCGGCATACCAGTTGGTCGAAGCCTGATAGTAAACGGAATTATTTCTGAAAAACTTTTGTCTAAAGCGCTCGACCTTATGGTCAAATGGCGCGACGAAGTAATTGACCGCGAAGAGGCGATTGAAGCTCTGCGCGCATTTTCGGATGCCTCAACGGGCACTCCCATGACCCAGGCTTATTTACTTCCTCCAAGCGGAAAAAAAATTCGACTAGGCGAGTTGATGAAACGCGCCGGATTAATGAACGAAGCCGATGTATTAAACGCTGTCGAATTCGGCTTGTCCGAAGGCGCGCCTATTGGTCAAGTAATTGTGGCACAAGGCTATGCAGCGGAATATTTAGTAGATGCGGCACTAGAATTGCAAGACTTGGTCGAAAAGAATGTAATGGAAGTGGAAGCTGCCATCGACATCCTACACAAAGTCTACAGCGAAGGTCGACACGTTTCCGACTATCTTTCTGATCTTACCCTTCCACCTCAAACTAGCGAATTTGAAAAGATCAGTCTTTCATTTGAAAAGTTGCTGGTAATTGCCCGAGTGGTATCTGCTGAGCAGATAGACCAGGCCTTTGAAATCTGTCGAGCCACACCAGAGGCTTTGACCAAAATTTTAACTCTGACAGGATTTATAGATCAGGTTGCACACGACGCAGTACTAAGATGCAATCAACTTATAACTGCAAATCGCATCAGTCAGGACGACGCTCTAGTCGCTCTCGACTATTGTTTTAATTCTGGCGGCAAGCAGGTGACTTTCGACCAGGCTTTATCTGATTTAGGCTGGACCGAATCAGGATCTGCTCAATTGCAGCAGCCTCCAAGTTCACCACCGCCAGAAACCGATTTTGATCCTAATAAAACAGACGATCAAATTCCAACTTTATCTATTGCCGAAAGTTTGACTCATTCACTTCAGGAAGAAACCGTACCACCTGATTCTATGCCGCAACCAGCTTCGTCCACAGCATCAGGAGCATTTGCAAAAATATTCTCAGAACCTGCGCAAGAGACGCAACCGGTGGCAGCAGTTCCAGAGCCTGAACCTGAGCCAGTTGCCGCAGCGCCTGAACCGGTGACAGTCAGCGAACCTATTGCCGTAGTGCCTGAGCCAGAGCCTGTGATTGCAGCCCCTGAGCCAGTTGCCGCAGCGCCTGAGCCAGAACCAGTCCAATTACAGTCTGTAGAGCCATTACCCGAAACATCCTCTCCATCTTTACCTGTGCCACCAGATAACGCATTGGCAAAAGACGATGATGAAGAAGGCGGTTGGGCGACTGAATCTAGTAGTGCTGAAAAACAAGCTAGCAGAGCGCTTACAGATAGTGGCGACTGGTCCATTCCAGCAAAAAATATTACTCCAGAAGAACAATTAAATTCACGTGGCGGTCACAGGTCAGATAATGGAAATGGCGTAAAACCGCATGTTCCCGACTTTTCGCAACTCACTCCAATGACTGCAGCACAAACTCCTGCACAAGCTCCAGATCCGAATCAACAACTGCAAAATGCAAGAGCCGCACTCAAAGGGCAAGATATGACAATCATGCCCAAAGGCTTAAAATTGGATCAAACCATTGCAGATGTATCAACCGATGCAGGGGTAGACGAAAGCGCCAAAAAAGCTGGTGCTACCGCGGCTATGTATCGCTTGGCTGAAAGTTATTTTGAATCAGGCGAATATGGCGAAGCACAAAAAGTGTATGAAAAAATTCTCGCCATCAAACAAACCGAACTTGGCTCTCAGCACTTAGAGTTAGTCAGTGATTTGAATAAACTGGCCGAAGTTCTCTGGACACAAGGTCACTTCAAACAAGCTGAGCCCTTTGTGCGCCGAGCGGTGACTATTCTTGAAAGCACACACCCAGTAGACATGTTACGATTGGCAGAGGGACTGAGAACCTTAGCTGGTCTCTATTTCCAACAAGGCAAGTACGACCCTTGTTTGCCTTTGCTTGACTATGCATTAATGCTCAAACGTCAGGAGCTTGGTGACGAGCACATAGACGTTGCAGGCATCTTGAAAGAATACTCCAAAATTCTCAAGAAAATGGGACGCAAAGAGGATGCTGAGCGCTTCATGGCTCAAGCTAAAGCGATACTTGCCAAGCACAAACCTGCTGAATCCTAGCTAAAGCTAGCGATAGCTAGCGCAATTGGCTAATTTAATCAGAGTGTTGCCAAGATTGAATGGCACTCTACAAATGAAGTATTCAGAAGAGATCTACTTTTTTCTATCTGGAACCTCGAACTTACCCTAATAAAGCGCCCAAATAATCTCTCAGACAAACCATACAGGTGTGAAATGAAGACTATTCATCACAGTGTTTCGACACGGACCTGGACTGGAAAAACTTACCAAAACTTCCTAGGTTCGTTCAGACAGCACGAGTGCGGCCTTTTCTTCGACTCAGCTATGGAGACGCGCACCAAGCGAATAGTGGCCGAAGCTTTCGAGCGATGTCCCTTGGCTCTGCGCAAACTGGCTAACAAAAGCCGACTGACTGTCACGATTTCGGTTTTCAACCGGACATTCCAAAACAACTTCTGCACCATATACGGCTCCAGTCCAGAATATGGTGATCCTCATCTTGAGGTCGGCAAAGTTGCGATCGGAAGTCAGCTTCCGCCTTTTCTCTGTCATGAAGCGTGCCATTTATGGTGGCGCAGACAATTGAATGAAGCGCAGCGCGTAAAGTACATCAAGACCTTGCTTGCTCAAATGAGCGATGCAACCCAACTTGATGTAACCGAATACGCGCATGAATACTGGGTCGAATTCAAAGATGCTGTTGGAGGCAAGATCTCAGCAACGTCTTTCGAAAAGCTCAACCCGGGCGCTCACATGATACTGCGGCGTTTCGCTGAAGAATCATTCTGCGAGTCGGTGGCTAAGTTGTCGTTTCCGGATTACAAATCGGATGAGAACTGGCACTCGACGGTCGACCTCAATGCACGCCGACTCTTAATCGAGAGTCTGATCTGCATGAAAGTCGCATGAATATCTGAAGTAAGGGAAGCTACTTATGCCTCCCTTACTTCACTTTCTTGTTTTATTGATTTAAACTATTCGCTCAGTTTCTACTATTGAATTTAGTATATAAACCTTTGAACAAATAGACATCAGTTGTATCATCGTAGAGGATGATACTGACTATGAGTACAATTATCACAGCACTAAACTGCCCGCGCCAATTACAAGCGATACCAATGATGGTGTCATTTACTACAGTAGTTTACAGATAAATAGATTTGCTCGAATAGAAAATTTAAGTCCAGGGCTTGACGCCTTTGCGCTCGCCTACTTTAATCGGTCCTACATGTTCCATAATTTCTTTGTATTCAGCATGGTCAGGCGGATATTCAAGCATTGCGTGACCGACAATTCCTCCTGGACCATCTGCACGCAATCGCATTCTGATTGTGCCGTCTTCTTCGATCCAGCAGACTCCAATAAATTCTGGTAGAGAATTAGTCACAAACAGCACCTGACACTATATATGGTATCGTTATAAAAAATCGGCGTTTTTTCGTTACGCCATTGTCTTGGAATATTATGCCCTGTTCAAGTAGAATGGCAATAAGCAACCTTCATGTAAAGAGGTTGCGTATAGAGGTTGCGCAAAGAGGCTTCATGTCGGATCCCAAGCAAAAAAGCAGATTGAGCGGTACGGTTCGCCACCGACTGATGCTAATCGTGGATGATTTCAAGCAAACCGAAAAGAAAACGCTTGAAAAGGCGATAACTTTTGCCGAAGAAGCCCACCAGAAACAGTTTCTGCGACCCACCAAAGATAAGCCGGACAAGGGCGAACCTTATATCGTCCATCCCATGAGAGTTGCGCTAATCTTGCTTGAAGAGGTCGAAATCAAGGACGTCATTGCTGTGGCGTCGGCTCTCTTGCACGACGTGATTGAAGCCAAACGCGAATCCATAAGCGTCTCAGACATTGAGCGCGAATTTGGTCGCCCTATTGCCATGTTGGTTTCGATTCTCACCAAGCCGCCCATGCCGCCTTATATTGAAGAGGCTGAAAAACAGTCGCGGTTGGTTATGTATCACAAGCGAATTGAGCAAGCCACAGTTATGGTTCGTATCGTTAAATTGGCTGACAGGCTAGATTCTTTGCGAAGCGCCCCAGACTGGGCGGACCGCACAGAGAAAGAGGCTTATCTTGCCGAAACACGCGACTTTTACATTCCACTAGCTGAAAAGAGCGACGATTATTTGCACGAAGAATTGCTTGCCGCGTGCGAGCAGTTAGAACTGGATTTGAAGTTCAATTAAATTTTGGACTAAAAAATAGTTTTTTCAAATGCGTATTCAAGAGCTTTGTCGTATTGATCTTGGGTGAAGCCGCCGCAGGTTGCGTTTAATTGCTGCAAAAAAACGCCCTTGGTGTCTGGCAGGTCGAATGTGGTTCCGACCGAATTTTCATTAGACCAGCGAAAAACAAGACGACAGGCGCTGTCAAAAAGGTTGCGCACAATTTGCCAGGCAGCTCTGTACTGCTCTTCCGAGTAGTCAGGCACGCGCTCCTTTAGAGTTTCGACTGCTTTTCGCTCGCCGGGCTCTATCTCAGATTCGGCAAATATGCCAAAAGCGCCATTTACTAGGGCTTCGTTTAGTTGGACTTGCGTTTCTTCACTCATACTGTCTGGTTCATACCACGTCAAAGATGCAAGACAAACATCGACTTAGGTTTTCAGTTGGTTCAGAATGAAACACTTTCACCGGCGGAAATTCTAGGCAGAAAAATGGACGAAAGAGTATTAAGAGTTCTGGACATTGCAAACAACTTGGGTGCCGATTATGCCGATGCCCGTCTCATCACCAAAGAATTCGAAGAAATCGAAACCAAAGGTCTTGAAGTCTCGGCTATTAATCGAGGCAGAAGCGAAGGTATTGGTATTCGCGTTCTGGTCAAGGGTGGCTGGGGCTTTGCATCGACATCAGATTTGTCAAAAGACTCAATAGAAATGGCAGCCAGGCGCGCTGCAGCGGTAGCGCGAGCCAGCTCAGGCATTATGAAAAATCCAGTAAAATTAGCACCTGAGCCGGTTTACGATTGCTTCTGGGAGTCACCTTATAAAATAGACCCCTTCAAAGTAAATCTGGAAGATAAAATTGCAGTTTTGACCGAATCGGCTAAAACTATTCTTGCAGTCAAAGGCGTCAGTCTGGCAATGGGCCACATGGCCTTCGTCAAAGAAATGAAAGAATTTGCGTCGACCGAAGGCTCGCGTATCACCCAACTTTTAATTCGCTCCGGCTGTGGCATAGAAGCTAACGCTACAAGCGACAGTGAGCGCCAACGCCGATCTTATCCAAAACATGTTGGTCAATACGAACTGGCTGGATATGAAATGGTTCAGAAATGGGACTTGCCTGGTAACGCGCAACGAATCGCCGAAGAAGCAGTGGCATTGCTTGATGCACCACAATGCCCGCAAGGTCATACAGATGTGATTTTGGGATCGTCGCAACTAGGTCTGCAAATTCACGAATCGTGCGGGCACCCAAGCGAACTGGATCGAGCTCTGGGTCAGGAAATAAATTTTGCTGGCGCGTCATTTTTAACACCTGAAAAATTGGGCAAATTGCAATACGGCTCACAAAAGGTCAATCTGGTAGCCGATGCCACTGCACCTGGCGCACTTGGATCTTTTGGATACGACGACGAGGGTGTGCAGGCTCAGAAAGTTTATCTGGTCAAGAATGGCTTATTTACTGGATATTTAAGCTCGCGCGACACAGCCAACATCATTGGTTTGCCACGCTCAGGTGGATGTATGCGCGCAAATAGCTGGGGTTACGCACCTATTATCCGCATGACCAATATTTCAGTGGAACCAGGCAACGATGGAAATCTGGAGAGTTTAATCGCCGATACTAAAGATGGCATTTATATGGAAACTAACAAGTCCTGGTCTATCGATAGTATGCGTTACAACTTTCAATTTTCGACCGAAATTGGCTGGGAAATTAAAGATGGAAAACGAGGTCGCATGCTCAAGAACCCGAGCTATAGCGGCATCACGCCTGAATTTTGGAACTCGTGTGACGCTATCTGTGACGCATCAGAATTCGTTTACTGGGGCGAACCCAACTGTGGAAAGGGTCAACCCATGCAATTAATGTGGACTGGTCACGGCGCCAGTCCCGCTCGATTCAAGAATGTACAAGTTGGCATAGCTCGCAAATAGACAAGTTAAAAAACTAACGAGAAAGATATGATTCAAGAAACTGACGCAAAAAAAATCATCGACCAAGCAAGAAATTATGCACAAGGAAAATGCCAGGGCATTGAAGTTACGATTAACGCAAACAACATTGCGACTTCGCGCTTTGCCAATAACGAAATGACTCAAAATCAAGCTCCTGAAGTTCTTGATCTATCTATTCGTGTCATAAAAGACGGCAAACAAATTAGATTAAGCGGCGATGACTCAAGCGAAGCGGGAGTGAAAAAGCTCATCGACAGCGCACTTGACTCGATCAAAGTTTTAAAACCAGACGAAGAATTATTGCCGCTAGATACGCTTTTGTCTGCTGAGGATTTCGAAAAAGAAACGGAGTTGGCTTCTCGCATAGATGAAGAAGTAATGGCGATGTCCGCTCAGGATCGCGCCAACCAAATAAAAATGATGATTCAAATTGCCAGCTCTGAAGGATTGAGTGCAGCAGGCGTTTATGCATCGGGCTCGACCCTTCAAGCAATCGGCAATTCACAGGGCGATGGCATTGTTTGTCATAAAGAAAGTTCGCTTGAAAGTTCAATTACTGTCTCCACGCCTGATTCTTCTGGCTGGGCAAAAATGGTAGCACCGCAATTGCGCCAGCTCGACGCACACGCGCTAGCAGATAGAGCAACCACTAAAGCCAAACTTTCGCGCGCTCCCCACGACATTGAGCCTGGTCGTTACACTGTCATTCTTGAACCATCTGCCGTTTTGGATCTAGTTACTTTCTTATGGGGCGATTTTGCCGCTACTTCGCACTTAGACAAGCAATCTTGTTTATTAGGTAAAGAAGGCGAGAAAGTTTTCGGCTCCAATATAAACATAATTGATGATGCTTACGACGACATGCAAATTGGCGCACCCTTTGATGGCGAAGGCTACCAACGACAAAAAGTACAATTGGTCAAAGATGGCGTTTTCAAAAATATGGTTTATGGACGCAAAGCCGCCAAGAAAATGAACCACAAACCCACCGGACATGGCGTGACTGAGCCAAGCTCAATGGGCGAGCATCCAATGAATTTGGTGCTTGAAGGCGGCACTGATAGCCTTGGCAAAATGATTGAATCGACTCAGAAAGGCATTTTACTCACACGAGTTTGGTATGTGAGACTGGTCGACCCAGCGCGCAAAATAGTCACAGGTATCACAAGAGATGGCACTTTCCTTGTGGAAGGCGGCGCCATTAAACACGGGGTAAAAAACCTGCGCTTTAATGTGAGTCTTTTGGATTTACTCAATAACGTTGAGTCTATGACTTTGTCTAATCTCACCGCTGGAGAGGAAGGATTTCCGGCTGTGGTTCCAGGTATGAAAGTGCGAGATTTCAATTTCACCGAGATGACTAAGTTCTAGATCTCGATTTCTAAAAGCTAGCGCGAGATGAGATAGTGTTAAAGTTAATTTGAGTTTGGCTCGAATCGACTCAAACTCGCTGTGGCCTTAACTCTCATTGATTAAGAGCTTAGCGAAGATCCACTAACTGATCTCTATGACCTTAGCGCAGATGAGAGAGTGTTAAAGATCAAAAAAAGGAGTCTCTTTCTCTAAACCACTTGATCCTGAGTGGCGTCTAATGCTAGGACTAGGTATCACTTCAAACACCCTCTAAGACGTTACAAAACAACCAGCAGCACCTATCCCACAGCGAATTTCCCCTCTGCTCCAAGCAGATGAGAAACATCGAAACGGAGCGGTTCTGTCATTTCTGGCTGCTTTGTACGCACATTGGGTGTTTGGTGTGAGATATCAACTCCTGGAAGGATTTTGCCATGAGCAACGACAAGACCCCCCCGCATGCAGGCCATGCGTTCTTCACCAGCGACCGCGAACTTCACGATGCAGTGTTCCAGGCTGAGCCCGGGACGGTCTTCCAATGCGGCAACCACGCGCTCGTCGCGCAAGGTCAGCATCTGGCCGGCGTCTGGGAGAAGAAGAATCTCGAGTTCCGTTTGGTTCCCGAGGATCTTCGCATCCCCGAGCCGCCGACCTACGCCGACATCCGCAAGGATTAAGCGACGGTCAGAAGAAAGTCGATGGCAACACTACAAATGGTGCCATCGGCTACGTCAATGCTCAATGCTGGAAAACGAACCAATAACGGTTCGCCCGGCGCAATCCACATCGCATGGAAAAGGAGAATCCATCATGCGCGCTTCGACCAACAGCTCTTTCGACCGCACCTCGCTTCCGCTTCACGGCAACCTCGCCGCGACCGACGTCGACACCTTCGACATCGTGGCCGAGAACGAGCGCTCGAAGAGCCACCGGCGCGACAAGTTCGCCACGGACCAGAAGTATCGCCAGCGCGACAAGCGTCGGTCCGGCTGGGGCGACTAAGTTTCTGTCGCAAGACAGAAGGCTGCGTTAACTCGTAGCCAGGCTGGGAATCCTGAACTTCCTATTCACCGCACTGCAAGCAAGGGGTTGCATGCAGTGTACATTCTTCCACAACGTGCCAAAAGGGAGACTCCCATGCGCACCAATGGACACCCCGTCACTCGCCAGACTGCCGAAACCACCGACTCGAAGCACCGCACTGCGTTCGCCTCTTTCACGAGCGACCAGGGTGATGACATCGACTTCGGCAAGGACCGGGAGCGTGGTCGTCGGCGTCGTGATGACGAGAAGAAGCACGTTCGCTTCGACCCTCGCGATCGCGACGACTGGAACTGAGGTTCGCCTCAGGAGTGAGAGACACTAAGCAAGCCGCCTGCAGGCTTGATTTGGTGAATTACCCGCAGGTCAGGTAAGAGAACCCTGAACTAGCCGTTCTCGACTTGGTAGCTGAGCTGGCATGGTGCTGGCAAAGCATTCAATCACAACCCTGAAAAGGAAAATGACCATGAATACCAACAAGCACCCCCTGGCTGACGTCGCCTTCCTCGCTCGTTCCGTCCCTGTCGGGACCGCGACGAGGGGCAGCAACTTCGCTCCGCGCGTGTTCGACAACGTGTCTACGGTTCGCTCGAACCCGTCGACGTGGCTGAAGGAGCGTGGCGCGACCGAGTTCGTCAAGGTCTCGTGACGCAAGACGTCTAGCCAAAGCAAGAGAAGAGATGCGAGTGGACCCAAAATCCACTCCTTCTCTTTCTCTTCGCTTTTTTCATTCTATCTACTATTTTTTTTAGTAGATAAATCCAAAATAAATAACTGGGGGTCCCCCGAAACAGTAGACAGTCGGTCTAGGCAAGAGTCGCTTCTTGTG
>CAZSHS010000071.1:0-12652 GCA_964606665.1 uncultured Candidatus Obscuribacterales bacterium
AAGAAGCTGCCGAGAAAGCTGAAGCCGCAGAGAAAGAAGCCGCCGAGAAAGAAGCCGCCGAAAAAGCTCAAGCCAAGAAGGAGCAGGAAGAAACATCTGCCAAGCCTGACAGAAAAAATAAAAAGGGCGACAAGGGCAAAGACGACGAAAAATCTGAAGACAAGTCCAAGACCTCTGATAGCAAAGAAGACGAGCCCGAAGTGTCGGTGAAAGATTTGCTTGGTCCGCTGCACGATGAAATCGCAGCCTCACGCGAGAAAGACCAGGAACTCATTAAGGAAGCTCTAAACAAAGCTGATTACAAGTCCGAAACTGCGGACGAAACAGAGACAGAGGAAGAATCGAAAGCTGAAACGGTTGAAGAATCCGAAAAAGAAGCGGTGATAGCTGAAGAGCAAAATGAAGAGTCGCAAGACAAGAAAGATAGCAACGAAGAAAAATCAGAAGACGAAGCTGTTTTAAGTGAAAAATCGTCGCAAAATGACACTCTGGATAGATTTGCTGACATAATAGAGAGTTCAGATTCAGGAAATAATGCCGAAGAATCCAAGAGCAGCTCAGCGGATTCGCACCATGAAGATCGTGCGACAGCCGAAATGACAGCTCAAGATTCATCCCAAATTTCCAGCAGCACGAGAAATGGAGCAGAAGAGATGACAATACAAGGTCCCAGCACAGTCCCGGATTGGTGCAAACGCTACTTTGCCGACGAGCTCAAAGGTCTGAACAAAGAGTTAGACGAGCTCAACGATCAGATTCGCAAATACCAGGACAAAATCAAGGACATTGAAGGTCAAGCTAGTTTGACCAAAGGCATCAGAAACACCCTTCTGGTTTCAGAAGGTGATGAGTTGATTGATGCTTGCAAGAAAGTTCTTGGATTAATCGGCTGGAAAGTCACTCAGTCAGACGAAGACAAAAACGAATTATTGCTCGAAGGCGATGACCAGAAAGTCACTATTGCTCGCGTAATCTGGACGAACACAAATGCCGAGCGCAGTCACTTAGGTCAACTCTCCATCTCGCAAACCCGCTATTGGTGCGAAAAGGGCAAAGAACCTAAAGGCGTTTTGATTGTAAGCAAAGTGAGCGACAAAGCTCCTACCTCGCTTGCCGAGGAGTCGGACGAAGACTTCACCGACTTTGCATCTAAGAAAAATGTCTGCTTGATGAGCACACTTCAATTGCTTTCTCTCTATCGCGAATCAGCATTGAAGAGCGCCAAGAACGACGAATTGCGCGAAGCCATCTACGACAGCAAAGGCTGGCTCAAAGGCTATAAACTTGAACCCGGCGATACCGCGGCAGAAGAACCAGCTAGCAAGAGCTTAAGCTCACTACTCTCGTCTTGATTACTGACACCAGATACGGTGAGTCTCAAGTCAGCATCTGATAGCAAAAAACAACTGCTTGTATTAGCAGCTATTTCGCTTGCGCTCAGTTTTGGCACCGCCTTGCAATCGATTGCAGCAGGCTCGAACTGGTCTGACTTTTATCAAAAAGGACTAGCTGAAGAAAACCAGAATCCTCAAAGTGCTGTAAAAGATTTTCGCCAGGCACTTTTGTTGGTCAAGAAACAATCGAAAAAGTCCGAAGACTTATTTAATTGCAAACTAAAATTGGCTCACTCTCTCACTCTTATTGATAGAGCAGACGAAGCGCGCAAAATCCTGCAAGGAATGAAACGCAATTCTGCTGTCTTGATGGAACTAGGCTCAATTGAAGAATCGGCCGGCAATCACCAGGGCGCAATAGGCTTTTACAATCAAGCCTTGAGCGATAGTGAGAAGAATTACGGTCCTTATTCGCCACAAGCGGCATACTCGCTGCACGGACTTGGTCGCGTTCAGCACAAAATGGGCAATACCACAGGAGCCACTACCAATTTTAATCGCGCTATTACTATTTTGTCCAAGTCTCCTAACAAAGAAGCTGATGAACAACTCAAAAGCATCATGCACAATTATGGCGATTTGATTAAAGGCGATGATCAATCAGACAAAGACTTACTCAAAGATTTTCAAAACGATGTGATGAAAGATCCATCTCCCAAAGAAAAGAGTTTGGTCCCAACCGATGGCTCGTGGTGGCAAGCTCAAATAGACAAACAAATAACAAGCTCACGCACAGTAGAGTCTACTTTAAACGAAAGTGTTGCCGACCGCGCCATGCAAATGCCTACTAGTGATGCCACTCTTGCACCAGCCTATCGCGTAGTGAACGAGACTATTTTTGGACAAAACAGATATGGACTGGGCGAATCGCAATATCAAAGAATGATTGCCACAGACGTTGACTCACTTGGACCCAATCACCCTTCTGTAGCAAACGACTTGAACGGCCTTGCACAGCTCTATCTTTCACAACAAAAGTTTAGCGAAGCAAAACCGCTTCTGGAGCGCGCTATGTCTATTTACAATGGCGCTTATGGCAGTGGAAACGTTTTGACTCTTAATACCAAAGCCTCGCTTGCTTATGTCGAATCGCGTCTTCAAAATCTTGATGGTGCGGCTCGTTTATATCGCGAAGCATTAGCTAATGCGCAAGAATCACTTGGTCCAAATTCGATTGAAACAGCCAAGATCTTGAACGGCATGGGCTATCTCAATTTTCAGTTAGGCAAATACGAAATTGCACGCTCTTACTATGAATGGGCGATTGCTAGCACCACACGTGCGGCTGGTGGCAATTCACCATTGCTTGCGGCATGCTTGAAAGACTATGCGCAAGTTTTGCGTAAACTAGATAAAGTGAGCGATGCTGATCAGATTGATATTAAGGCGAATCGCATACTGGCGGGATTGGCACAACACTAGATTTTTTTATTTTGTAGATCTTACGCAGTTAGTGCCTGTCTTTATTATCCTTTTCCATCGACTAGTAAATACGTGCATAAAATCTTACGGATGCGTGAGATTTTCTTTGCACTTTTAATACTTGATGAAAAATCAAAAAAAAGATATGTCTTCGTTGCGTAAGATCGATCTACGGCGCTCTGCCCAAAAGCCCAAACAACTTGCCAGTAGTTTTCAAAACTGATTTGAACTGAAGCACGAGGTTATTTGCTTACTTTATCCACTGGAATGACACGAGACTGATTCTCCATCTCTTCGCTTCCTTCAACTGCTACCTTGTCGCCAACTTTCAATTCGCCAAAGACTTCGACTAGATTGCCCATAATTTGTCCTTTCTTCACATTGACCCAGTCCACGCGATCGCCATCGATTCGACAAACGAAAGTATTGAGCGGGGTCGACACTACAGACGATATCGGCACGAACATACTTTCTTGCGGACGTCTTGATGGCCAATACACCTTGGTAAACATACCAGGCACAACTTTAAAATCTGGATTTAAATAGTTCAGCTCAACAGGCATGGTTCGTGTTTCTTTATCAAGGCTATTGCTGATACGAGCAACTGTGCCTTTGAATTTTTTGCCAGGGAATGTCGAGACTGTGAATTCAACTTGCGAGCCAATTATCACACCTGATACCAAATCTTCCGGAACAGGACAAATTATTCTAAGCAAGTCGAGTTGCTTTAATCTACAAATTGGCGGATAGGCGCCTGTACCATCGGGTCCGACAAAGCTTCCTATGTGCATTTTGCGCTCGGTCACATAGCCATCAAATGGTGCGTAGATTTCTAAGTACGATGCAATATCGGCAAAACTTTCAAATGCTTTGACCATGGCGTCAACTTCTTCTTTGCGCATAGAGACTTCATGATCTTTGGCATTAACACGCTTGGTGACGGCGTTTATGTCTTGACGGTCTACTTGTACTGTTTGTGCCCATTGCACCACATCGTTGTCGGCGATGACACCAGGCACCAGCGAAGCAGCATAGACTCTTTGATAGGTGGATTCATCGGCGAGTAAATTTGCTTTCTTCTTTTGTAACTCAGCTTTAAGATCTTGAAGCTTGGATTCTTCGGCTGACAATGCGGCTTTAGCCATCGATACTTTAGCTACAGCTTCGTGGCGACGAGCAAGAAATTCTGGCGCGTACATGCGGACCATTAAATCGCCTTTTTTGACAATTGAGCCACGGTCTACTTTTATATCTTTGATAAAGCCTGGGACTTTTGGATAAATAAGCACATCTTGATAGGCGTCGATTTCACCTGGGAGCTGGTCTTCGCGAAAGAGTGTCTTTGTAATTACAGGCACAACTGGAACAGAAATTAAATAGTCGCGTCTGGCGTTATCTTGCACTAGAGGCTCGTTTTTCTTTTGCCACATGTAATAGAAAGCAGCGCCAGCAGCGGCAATTATTATGACGATGAAAATCAAGTTCTTTAGACTGAACATTTCTTTCCATCCCGGTTCTTCGGGTTTATTTGCAGGCATACTATGCGTCATGTGTTGGACCTTGAGGTAAATCATCGGGATGGACTGAGGGCAATTTGATGGATGCTTTTGCTTGCACCATCGCATAAACGAGCGGAAGAATTGTAAGTACAGAAAGTGTCGACATGGTGAGACCGCCTATGACAGCGCGTCCAAGCGGAGCACTTTGACCAGCCGATAGTGCCATTGGTATCATACCGGCCACCATAGCAATTGAAGTCATAAGAATGGGGCGCATTCGTTGTTGAGCGCCATGCACCGCAGCTTCTCTTGAATTCATGCCGGTCATACGACTTTGTTCGGCGAAAACAACAAGCAAAATGGCATTGGCAATTCCAACGCCAATACACATAATTGCACCCATAAAGGACTGCACATTGAGCGTGGTACCAGTGATTGTGAGAATACTTAAAACACCAAGCAGAATTGCTGGAGCTGTGGACATAACGATTAAAACCACACGCGCAGTTTGAAAATAAGCAAGCAACATCAGTGTGATAACGACCACCGCAAGCAGGAGACCGGTGAGTAAGTGGAAGAAAGTATCTTCGAGTAATGGAACTTGACCAGCGACATCGACGAACACACCTTGTGGCGGCTTGCCGGCACGTCGAACAGCTTGCTTGACCGATTCGCCGACGCGGCCCAAATCATCGCCCGACAAATTAGCTGTGAGAGACACCATGCGCATCATGTTGTATCTATCAAACTCACCGTCCGTGGTGCCATACTGGACTTTTGCCACGTCTGAGATAAGAGGATGCTGCGGGCGAAGGGTTTTATGATCTGGGTAATACTTATTTGTATCTGGGTCTTCGAGACGGTCTTGGTATTCAGCCATCTCGATACTTTTGCGACTTTTCATAGTCGGGAATTTTTCAATGTCTTCTTTTGAGCGAATCTGATCTTGCGGAACTTGCACCTGGACCTGATAAGAGAATCCAGAATCTTTATCGCGCCACAAGCTTAGATTGACAAACCTGCTCGAAAAAAATGCAGGCTGCAAAGACATGCCGATGTCTTCTGGGGTGACACCTAATTGCCCTGCTTTTTCTCTGTCTATATCTATTTGAACCGATGGGTAATCGAGCGGCTGCCCCCACTGTAAGTCTCTTAAATTCGGAATCTTTTTCAATTCAGCCAAGATTTTTTTAGCGAATAATTTATTTGCCACCATATTTGGTCCCATGACCTGGACTTTGATTGGAGTAGGGGATCCTAGGTTCATGATTTGGCTTACTAAATCGCCAGGCTCGAAAGATAAGATGGTATCAGGCACTGCTTTGCGGCAACGCTCACGAAGCTTATCTTTGAGTGTGGACATATTTACTTTTGAATCTTCTTTGAGCTGGACATCTAAAACTGCCTGATGCGGTCCTGCAGTCCACAAAAATGCCGAGCTAATAGGGAACATCGGTGGTTGTTGACCAGCATATCCAAGGGTCTTCTCGACATTGTCTGCGCCAACTTCCGCTTTCACTTCATCAAGAATACGAAGAACACGAGTCTCTAAAGCCTCTACGCGCATACCAGTTGGAGCAGACACTCGCACTCTGAACTGCTTACTTCCGTTATCGGGAAACATTTCTTTAGCGATATTATCATACAAAAAGATAACGCCAGTCACAGCCACTAGAAGATAGACGCCGACTATTACAGGACCTATGGGAAGAAGAACTTTGAGAATGCCACCAAGAAAGTCTTTAAGAACATCCATAAAGTCGCGCTTTGCTTCTTTGTGCTCAGCTTTCAATATCCAGACTGCCATAATCGGCACCACTGTCGATGCAAGCGTGGTTGATGCCACCATCGCAAATCCAACAGCTAGAGACAATGGAATGAACAATTCACGCGTAATACCAGTCATAAAGAATGACGGAATAAACACAGCAACAACAGACAACATCGCAAGCAATCGCGGCACCATCGTTTCTACGCAAGCGTTGTAAACAGCGCGTGACAATGGCTCTCTAGCCGCCAGGTGATTATGGATGTTTTCTATGCACACAGTGGCTTCGTCCACCAGGATGCCGATTGAAAGAGCTAGTCCACTGAGTGTTTGCAGGTTAAAGGTTTGACCGGTTAAATTCAGACCAACGATGGCTGAAAGCAATGACAAAGGAATTGTGGTTACAACAATGAGCGTGCTTCGCAAATCTTTTAAGAACAAAAGAATCATGAGACCAGGCAAAATGGTCCCGAGCAGTCCTTCGTGGAAAACGTTCTCGATAGCTTCACGGACATATTTAGATTGGTCGAACTCATAACTTATATCAACGTCTTTAGGCAAGACGCTCTTCATACGAGCGAGTGCGGCTTGCAGTGCATCTACAACAGATACTGTCGATGCATCGGCGCGTTTGACGGCAGGAATATAGACTGTCCTATGCCCCTGAAAAAGTGCATATCCGGCCAGGATATCTGACGAATCCTCGACCACGCCAATATCTTTCATAAATATTTGCGGGCCGTGTCCTGTGCGAATAGGCAAATAATCGAGCTGATGAATATCGGGTAAATCTGAGTTAACTGGCGCAATACGCATATAGTCGCCTGTGCGCACGTTGCCAGATGGTAAGACTTTATTGCCTGACTCAAGCGCCTTAATTACTTCGTCACCTGAGATGTTGTAGCGACGTAGTTTGTCTGCGTCGACACTTATCACTATTGAGCGAATATTGCCACCAAACGGCGGTGGCGCTTCAGCACCAGGAACAGTGGCAAGCATCGGTCTAATACGCGTGTAAGCCAAGTCCTCAAGTTCTTTTACTGTCTTGGTCTTGGAAGCAAGCACAAGCTGTCCTACGGGCAAACTACCCGCATCAAATCGAAGCACAAATGGGTTATATGTCCCGTGCGGCATCAAACTTGTAGCACGGTTTGCCATTGCTACAATAGCTGCCATAGCGCTTGCCATGTCTGTATCAGGCTGAAAAAATACTTTGATTAAAGTCAAGTTTTGAATAGATTGCGACTCCATATGCTCGATACCAGGCACATAGAGAAAGAACATTTCGTAAGTGGAAGTTATATAACCTTCCATTTGCTGCGGAGACATGCCGCCGTAGCCTTGAATTACATAAATGGCTGGGACTTTTAAGTCGGGGAAAATATCGCGCTTCATACTGCCGATAGACATAAAGGCAATTAGTACGATGCTTATGACCGCCGCCACAATTGTGATCGGTCGTTTCATTGCCCAGGAAACAATCCACATAAACTACTCCGTAGCCTGTCCTTCGGCCATTTTCACCAGAGAAAAGAAATTTTGCAGGTCGCCCTGCGCATAACCTAATGCCAAAATCGACCTCCAGACCTCAATCTGGGCAATGGCATTCTCGACTTCGGCTGAAGCGAGATTCTCTTCTGCAATGGCGAGTGATACCACATTGGTCAAGCCAACGCTGTATCGCTTCATCAAATTTATTTCTTTAACTTTAGCGGCTTCAACGAGTTTGGGCGTTTCGTCCGCCACTTTGCGTGACTGCTGGAGCAAGATTCGACTGTTTGCATCTTTCTTCTCAAGCAAAAGCATGGCTTGGTCATAATCTGCTTTGGCAGCTAACTCATTGCTACGAGCCATATCCTTTTGGGCTCTAAGTGGAAAATATTCCATAAATGGAAAACTGACCGACGCACCAATCATGTAGTTAAATACTTGAGGCATAGCCCCGCCCAGCACTGGTCTGATGGGATTTGTGTTGTCACCAGATCCTCTGCCCCACACAGACGAGTTGAGCCACATGTGCGGTCGATAAGCTTTGTCCAAGACTAATTGCTTGGCTCGCCACCTATCTTTCTCTGCATATTTTAATCGAGCAAGTGGGTGTGACGCCAAATCGATATTGCGCTCAACATCGACTGTGTCTTCCATTGGTTGACGAATAATAGGATCTGAAACTATGTCTAAATCCTGAGTAGCAATGCCCATCTTCTCAGCCAAATCTACCAGTCCCATTCGAAAATCTTTTTCGGCTTTGATCAATGCAATCTTAGCTTTAGACACTTCATAGTCTAGCTCGGCTGCATCAACGCCAGGACGGAGTCCTTGTGCCACCAGAGTTTTAACTCTTAATTGAGCAGCTTCCATTCGATCCAAAGACGCCTTACGCGCAATTATTGATTGCTTTGCAGCGGCTGCATGAAAGAAAGAATCGGCAGTGGCAAACGCAACATCTAATTTAGTCAGGCTCACATCGGCGCGGGCAGTGCGTGCATCGGCACGAGCAAAATCATCATTGGCTTTGCGCAATCCAAAATCAACCATGAGCCAGTTTAAGTTCAAACCCTGCAAATTATTTACTACAGGCTTGAATGACTGTCTTTGAACAGACGGACCTGAATCGACCGGTACTGTATCAAAGCCAGACACGTTGTTCATAACGACGCTTGCCACGCGGTTTGGAGTAACTCCAGAATATTGAATATCAGCGTTTATGTTTGGAAGATATTGCATTTTGGCAAGCGACACATTTGCTTTTGCCGCACGCAATTTGAAAAACTTTTGCTGAATAGAAGGAAAATTACGCAACGATAATTCAACACTCTCGCGCAGCGTCACAGCCTTGGTTGGTCTTATAGGCTGAAAATTTATTTCTGCTGGTATCACTTCGCGCCCGGCACCATATGCGGGGCTATATAAAAAATTGGGACACACCAAAAACATGGTGATTAAGATCACCCCTAATAGTCTTCGGATAAGGCCTGGTAATTTCATTTGTTTAAAAGCTGTGAGAGCTAATTTTACTTAACTCATATAAGCCAAGTATGAAATTGCGCTTAAATCCGGTTTAGAATACTAAGGCACACACTGGATTTAACAAGTGCGACCACAAACAGCCACTGCCACCTCTTTTCTTCTGCTTGCCATCTTATTTCAGACGGGTGCGACACAGGCTCAGATAGACGACGGCAAAGCCGGATACAAAGACTATCGCAAGATTCAAGAAGTCGAGATGGATAAAGACATCGACAAACTCTTCAATTTCGGCGACCAAACAGACAAAGCTGAACGTATGAAGCTTATGAAAAGGGACGACGACATGGAAGATTCACGTCGCGCCAATTTGCGCTCGCGCTTTCGCGAGTTTGACGTAGGACACGACTTCGACCAGAAGAGTTTTTCCGAGACTTTAGATAATGACATGCGATCGAAAGACCCCACAGACCCCAAAGAAGTGGACCGGCAGGATAACTCAGACTTAAAAGATAAAGATCGAGATAGACGCGACAAAGAAAAAGAAGACCGTCGCAAAGACAGGCGCAGAGAATTTCTCAGCGACGAAGAATTGATGCGAGAATTAAGTCGACTACCAGAAGCAGCGCCCGACGACTGGGTACCGGACAAAGCCGATCCCGTAAATAATGGAGGGTTTTCTGTAGCACCCGACAATGGCTCACCAGTGCCATACAAGCTAAATGGCTGGATTGATTTCCAACGCAAGTTCCCCTGGGAGGACGAAAATTGAGCAACGGTCTCAATTTATTTATAGCCGCATCGCTGCTTTTCGCTAGCGCGCCATACGCCCAATCTGCCACACAGGGCGATGTTGCCTGGAAAGCGAGCCTGGTCCAAGGCGAAAATTATTTGGCACACAAACAATTAGACAAAGCCGAAGACAGCTTCCGTGCCGCTCTCAAAGAAATCAAGCGCTCGCCGCACTCGCCCCAAGAAATGGCATTGTGTCTTGAGAGTTTAGCCAAAACCATTTATATGGAAGACCAGATTTACGAACCCATTCCACTCTACAAAAAAGCGCTCAAGCAATTGCAAAAAGCTTATGGCAAAAATGCCCTGCAATTGGTGCCTGACCTACTTGCGCTGGGCGACATTTTCGAAAATGAAGGCGACTACAAAAAAGCGCTCAAATTCTACAATCAAGCCCTAACCATAAGTTCGAATAACAACGAATGTCACAACCTGATCTGCGCTGACTGCATGCATCGGATTGGACGAGTTTATGTAAAACAAGACAATCTAAAAGACGCAGAAGAGAATTTTCTTGGCGTCCTTTCTATTGTAATGGAGCAGAAAAACCTACCATCAACAGATTTTCTCGAAGACAACTTAATAGATTATATAAGTCTGCTTTTAAAAACCGAATACAATGCATCGCTTCGAACTTCAGTCTCAGAAACCGAACTACTAAAAGACAAATTAGGCGTTTTTCACAAGAAAGAAGTCTCACCCGAGAAAGGCTTTTCTACTGGCGTTTCAGCTAGCCTCGCCGATAGAATTGAGCGCGGCGAACGTCCCGATATCAAACATATTACCGGTATCACCAGTAGTGACAGCACCGGATCAAGTACAAGCCTGCCTAGAATCGAAATCAATCCAATTCCTGGAAGAGCATCTGATTTTGCTGCTCTTCAAGACATTCAAAGTCAAAGAGTTATTTTCTATGAGCGCTTAATTGAAACAGACATCAAATCTTTGGGTCCAGATCACCCAAGCGTTGCGCGCGATCTCACATGGCTAGCGTATATTTTTATAGCTCAGAAAAACTATGACAAAGCGCGTCCGCTCTTACTCAAAGCTCGCGATATTTATACTAAGATCTATTCTTCAGATCCTGGACACGATAAATTGCAGCACGTAGATTTGCTTCTGGCGCTAATCTCAGAAGAACAAAATCCTCAAGCCGCCACAATTGATGTTAGCTATCTCAAGAGCTTGCCCCTTCTTCCTGAAGACGCGAAAAAGCTTGAAGTGGCTTTGCGCCTAAACGATCTAGCCTTCATGCTTTATTGTCAGAATAAAACTGACAAATCTCTAAAAGTTTATTACTGGGCATTAGCCAGTTTGGTCGGCGCATGCGGCGACAGAAATCCGCTCAGCGCCTGCTGCATGTTAGACATGAGCAAGTTATTGCGCCTATCCGGTCGTGGCGATGAAGCCACCAAACTGGAAGGCAGCGCTCGCGCCATCGCCCGCAAAGAATTGATTGAAAAACGTAGTCAGGTCTTGCCTTAAAAAATGCCTGAACGTCTTTTTGCCAAAGAAGAAATCATTGCCCTCTTCCACTTACCTGGAAAACTGGTGCACGCATGTCGGTGGCGCGGCTATTTCGTTACTCTTTGCCTATAGAAAAGCAACAGAAACCAGGCAGAGGATTAAAAGCCGAGTATGCTTTTGAAGATCTTTGGAGCCTGGTTCACGGTCCCAAATAAAATGAAAGTTTTTAGTTGACTTAATCAACTAAATTACTTGATTAAGTCAACCATTATTTTGTTGTTTTTTTGCACCTTAGTTCTTGCGTTAGATTACTCACCAGGCAATAACCAACCAAGCCCGCCGCAATAACAAGCATCATTTTAATATTCTTTCTTAACCACATACAGTGGGCGTCCACGCGAATGATCGAGCACAATAGCCAGATATTCGCCAATAATGCCTATCGCAAAAAATTGCAAGCTACCTACAAACACAGTTGCTATCACAGACGGTGCCCAGGCGATTATTCTATTTTTGTAGATAATCAATAAAATGACAAACAAAATTCCGACAGCAAATAGAATCAATCCCAGATAAATACCCAGGCGAAGCGGCATTCTAGAGAATCCAAATATTCCAGAGAAGCAGAGATGTAAGAGTTTAATTAGCGTGTATTGCGGCTCTCCAGCAAATCTCTTTTCGCGATCATATTCGATAATTGTTGATGGATATCCTACCCACGCTGCTTGACCGCGAACATAAGGTTGCTGCTCGCGCATTGTCTTCAAAGTTTCAATCACGGGCTTAGAAATTAGTCTGAAGTCGCCGACATCGCGGGGAATGTCTACACTTGATATCGAAGACAAGATTTGATAAAAAAGTTTCGCTCTGGCATCGGCAAAAGCCGAAATACCTTGCCTGGTTTTGCGCCTAGCATGGACGATGTCAAACCCTTCTTCGCGCCATTTTTTGACTAGCTCGGGAAAGAGTTCTGGCGGGTCTTGCAAGTCGCCGTCGATAACTATAAGCGCATCGCCAGTCGAGTGTTCAATACCTGCGCGTATAGCCAATTGATGTCCGAAATTGCGACTCAAGTCAATAATTCGGACATGTGGATTGTTTTGCTTTGCGCCGATAAGTACGTCTAGAGTTTTATCGCGACTGCCGTCATTGACGAATATCAGCTCATATTGGCATCCCATTTCAGATACGATTTTGTCCACCCGGCGCACACATTCGGCGGCGCCAGCCTCTTCGTTGTACATAGGAATGACAACGGAGAGCTTGTAATTATTTGAGTCGGTGGACTCGGGCATGATTTCCTTCGCGTTTTGCCTTATTTAAACTAGAATTGAAGTAATGAC
>CAZSHS010000072.1:0-11778 GCA_964606665.1 uncultured Candidatus Obscuribacterales bacterium
GTCCTCTTCGCTTGACATGCGCTTATCTGACCATTTTTTCTCTTTTCTCTTTGAGCTATTTGCCATATCTTTAAATAAGGAATAGGAGGACGCGCCCGGATGAAAGAGTACCTGGATCTGCTCACGTATATATTGGAACATGGTGAGGAGCGCAAAGACCGCACAGGCACGGGAACCATTGGTGTTTTCGGTTTGCAGGCCAGATACAATCTTGCAAAGGGGTTCCCCTTACTCACAACCAAAAAAGTTTTGTTCGATGGAGTATTGCGCGAACTTCTCTGGTTTTTGAAAGGCTCGACCAATATAAACGAAGATCTCAAGCAATACACTCCTATATGGAATGCATGGGCGGATGAAAATGGAGACTTAGGTCCGGTCTATGGATATCAGTGGCGTAAATGGAATTCGTACGAACACGATGAGAACGGCGTATTTGAAGAACATCATATCGACCAAATCAAGCAAGTCATTCATTCTATAAAAACAGAACCACATTCGCGCAGACTTATAGTTTCAGCATGGAATGTGGCTGATTTGAAAAAAATGGCGTTGCCTCCATGTCATTTGCTTTTTCAATTTTATGTCAACGAAACTCAGCGAAGACTCGATCTACAACTTTATCAACGCTCAGCAGATATGGCTCTGGGAGTGCCTTTCAATATAGCGAGCTATGCACTGCTTTTGATGATGGTGGCACAAGAATGTGATTTGAAACCTGGATTTTTTATCCACACCATAGGTGATGCTCATATTTATCTAGATCACTTAGAGGGTGTTAAAAAACAATTGCTACGCCATCCCACAGAACTTCCCACGGTGACAATTGCAAAGAAACCTATTTTCGAATTAGAGTTCGAAGATTTTCAATTGCAAAATTATGTTCATCAGGGTTTTATCAAATTCCCCGTCTCAGTCTAATTAGAGCAAATATTTATGCGTGAGCGTTTTTCAATGGTTGTGGCATGTGATCTCAACCGTGGTATCGGCAAGAATAATACATTGCCCTGGAGAATTCCGGGCGATTTGAAATTCTTCAAGGATATAACCACTAAAACAGACGACCCCAATTTGCACAATGCTTGCATTATGGGACGAAAAACCTGGGAATCTATTCCTGAGAAACACAGACCATTGCCAGATCGCTATAACATTGTGCTAACGCGCAAAGCGGCTCTGGATGGACCTGTACCCCAGGGTGTTTTTGTTTTTGGATCGCTTGATGATGCACTTTTGAAATTGAGCGAGGGACCAATCGATCAAGTCTTTGTAATAGGCGGAGCTGAGATTTACAACCAGGCAATTTTTCATGAAAAGATGGGAACGCTTTATTTGACCGAAGTAAGAAGTCAATTTGATTGCGATACTTTCTTTCCTGAGTACAAAGAAATGTTTACTCTTAAATCGGCATCCGAAATCATGGTGGAAAACGGCATTGAATACGTCTTTAAAGAGTACCTGCCCTTTATTCCTTAGATTTGAAATTGGGATATAATGACTTTGATGAAATTAAACGGACAAATTTATTCATTCATATTCGGGGCAGCACTGCTTGTAGTTTTGGTCAATGCAAGCAGCTCGCAAGCAGGCGAAAGTGGAAATGCCGATAAAGGCAAAACAATTTTTGAAGGACGCACATGTGCCGACTGTCATAAAGATGGCGGCAATTTGCTCAAGCCAAGCAAGCCAATCAAAGGTTCTGCTTTCGACAAAAAATACAAAGATGATGCCAAGCTCATACAAGCCATTCGAAAAGGCGTTCCTGGATCAAGCATGAGAGCTTTTGGCGTCGATGAAATTAGTGATGCAGACATGAAAGATTTAGTTGCTTATATCCGAAATTTTTCGAATTCTTCTTCTTCAAAAAAATCCAAATAATTTCTTGAATCCCACCTTCACTCCAGAAATAGTTCTTGCTGCATACAGCCAAGGAGTTTTTCCTATGGGGCAAGCGGGTGGAAAAATTGCCTGGTATTCTCCTGATCCCAGATGCATTATCGACTTGCAGAATTTTCATATTTCTAAACGACTGGCTCGCACTTACAGACAAAACAAATTCGAACTAAAAGTAAATAGCGCCTGGGATCAAGTAATCAGAATTTGTGCTCGAAGCGAGGCGGAAGGAATTTGGATCACAGACGACATTGTCAGGGTGTACACCGAATTGCATAAACGTGGATTTGCGCACTCGGTAGAAGCATACAAAGATGGCAATTTGGCGGGCGGGCTCTACGGTATCAGCCTGGGTGGAGCTTTCATGGGTGAGTCGATGTTTCATCTTGAGCGCGATGCATCCAAAATTTGTCTTGCATATTTAGTCGAGAGATTGCGCGAGCGTCATTTTGTTTTACTAGATTCGCAATACATGACGAGCCATCTTCAAACCTTCAATGCCATTCAAATTCCGCGCAACGAATATTTAGCTCGCCTTGAGCGCGCACTCCATTTGCCCTGCAAATTTGTTTAGAATCTAAAAACCAGAGTCTGGTATCTCTTTGATGGGCTGATAACCCGAGCCCCTTCCGCCTGACTGCGGCATGCTACTGCCAGAAGACGAACCTTGATTCGAACTCGAACCAGAATTTGAATTTGATCCTGAATTCGAATTAGATACCCCTGAGTTATCTTGTGATTGTTTTCGACCGCCAGGACCTTGCACAATGCGTGCCGAAACTATTTGATCGCCTCGCTGCATATTCATTACTGGTCCAAGATTTCCAAGCACCCTACCGAAAATGGCATAACGGTTATCGAGTTGATTGATTGCTTGTTTAGTTATGTAAAACTGACAGCTTGCTGAATCTGGATGATTAGATCGAGCCATCGCGACAACGCCAGGTCTGTTATGTCTCAGCATGCGATGAATCTCTAAAGGAACAAATCTAGGTTTACCTGTTTCGGGATCGATAAAATTTCCGCGTCCAGATCCAGTTGGGTCTCCACCCTGAATACACCATTTTTCGATGCGATGAAAAATAGTCCCGTCATATGCGCCACGTTCAACCAGATCTAAAAAATTGGCACCTGTGCGCGGCACGATGTTGTAGAAAACTTGGATATAAATCTTGCCTCTTGTGGTAACGAGTTCAACCACAGGATCGTCAGCGGTCTGACAATTAGCTGTGGGCGCTATTGCAAGATTGAGAAGAATCGCCCAAACCATAGCCGCAGGTAGAATTTGCGCGGCTCTGAATTTGAAACGAGAACTAAAACCATGAACATTCATTACGCTTATCCTGCCACGAGTCTCTTATAAATATGCACCCAAACGGCGATGTTCAAAAACTTATTTCAACGGGCAAAAAGTTTGTATCGAATCGGTATCTAATCACACGGAAGTTAATTGATGGCGCTTTACGCAGACTTGCACCGACACCTTGGTGGAGCCCTACATCCCCGCATTATCTACAAATTTTTGCAGAGACAGGATCATGAGGTCCTGAATTTTTTCCCTGACTACGATGGGTTTTATAACTGGTTCACGAGGCCATGCAACACGCTTGAGGAATTCGTCAAAATTCACTCGCTTGTTGAAGAATTACAAAGCATTCAGCATTTGCCTTATTTTTGTCTGAGATTGTGTCGAGGTGCATATACCTTCGAGAATCTTCAATATCTTGAAATACGCTATAACCCTTATTTTCGTACCGACAAAAATTTAGGCATCGATAAACGTCTGGGTCAAATGAGAGAGATCATCGGTGTCATTACAACAAATTTCAGACCAGCCGATTATCCAATTGTGGTCAAACAAATTCTTTGCTTTGATCGACGACTGCCATTGAAGTTGAATGAAGAAATTCTCAAAGCAGCAGTAGAAAACATAGGACCCGTTGTGGGAGTGGATTTAGCGGGACCTGAAATCAATCCAGAAGTCTCAGAAGAATGGGTCACACTTTTTTCCAAAGCGCGAGCGGCGGGATTGAAAACAACATGTCACTTGGGTGAGACAACAGCAGATAATATCCACCCTCAACTTTTTTCTGTGCTCGATCGAATCGGACATGGAATTCATATTCCACTTGCAAGACCTGAGCTTTTAAAAGACCTTGCACGTAAGCAAATCACGCTCGAGGTCTGCCCCACAAGCTACCGCCAGACGGGCACGATGAAAGATCTGTCCAGTCTCAAAGAAGTATTTAAACGGTGTAAGGAACATGGAGTTGCAATTGCAGTTTGCACTGATAATCCTGGACGCAATCCGGCACCTTGTACATTACCAGGCGAATATGAACGATTGATCGATCACGATGTGATCGACTTTGCGGATCTCAAACATATCCAACAAGAAGCATTCAGATCTGCGTTTGGATTTGTCCGTGGAGAACGGCATTAAAAGCCAATCTCTATCATTTTTGCTGGGCACCAACCTCGGTATCTGACTAACTCGATCGAATATCGAAATAGTAATTTCGAGAGTCCGCTATAAGATCAAAAATATAGATTTTGTATTTTATCTATTGCATTTTTTAGAAAATAAAAGTAACCTATCTGCGTGTGGTGTGATAACTCAATTTGAAATTCAAATCGAATCCAAATTGAAAAACGTTCTAGCTAAAAGATGGTGGCACAACTGAATTAACAGCAAAACCGAGTCTTCATCAAAGTTTTAGCAGAACAATTAGCATGATCCGGAGGATAAATAATGCAAAGTAAAACATCGGCAGAGAAAGAACCAAATTCTAAGGTTCTTCCTGCTCCTAGCAGCGTTTCTGAAAAAGAAACAGCTAAGGCTGGTAAAGCTACTAAAGCAAAACCAAAAGCCAAAAAAGCTGCTGCTAAAAAACCAGCGGCCAAAAAGCCTGCTGCTAAGAAAGCCGCTGCTAAAAAGCCTGCTGCTAAGAAAGCTGCTCCTAAAAAAGCTGCTGCTAAGAAGCCTGCTGCTAAGAAAGCTGCTCCTAAAAAAGCTGCTGCTAAGAAAGCTGCTCCTAAAAAAGCTGCTGCTAAGAAAGCCGCTCCTAAAAAAGCCGCTGCTAAAAAGCCAGCCGCTAAAAAAGCTGCTCCTAAGAAAGCCGCCGCTAAAAAGCCAGCCGCTAAAAAAGCCGCTCCTAAAAAAGCCGCTGCTAAAAAAGCTGCTCCTAAAAAAGCTGCAGCCAAAAAGCCAGCCGCTAAAAAAGCTCCTAAGAAAAAAGGCGCTAAGCGTTCTAGCAAAGCTACAGCAGCTCCAGTATCCATGGGCACTGAAGGTTAATCCTCAGTAACTAGGTTACATACGAATTGCAAAGCCCCGGTTTCTAAAACCGGGGCTTTCGATTTGTATTCATATATATAGAAAACTAAGAACGATTGGCGCCAAACTATATCGCAATTAGCGCCAAAATAAGTGGCACTAAATGTGATACCACGTTATGTGGCTTGTTCTACCGACATCCAGCTATACCAAGGACTTGAGTGTACTGCAGTCGATACGTGCAACACCAAAGTGTTTCTTCCGCCTGCATCGCCTTTGGTAATTAAAATCCAATCGCCTGCGCGATAGAAAGTATAAATCCACATACGCTTATCGCGGTCTATGCATGCAATCCATTTATCGTAGTGTGGAGATTGCACCGGATAGTACGCATACGCTGATACTTCGCCCACTTTGAAGAACTCAGGCAAAGTCATTCTCCACTCATCTCTGCTTGTGAGAATCATGGTCATGCGAACTTTCTCGCCTTCTTGTACTTGTGCCAAATTGCTCTGCTTCAAATCTATTTTCCAGCGCGAAGGAACATACATATACATAGTGCCTTCAAGCACTTCTGGAAATTCGATACCGGACTGATTCCATTCATTAGGATCGCCCACTTGTGCGTATGCCAGAAAACTGAACTGCTCAGGATCTACGCCTAACTTTTCGCAAAAATGAGGATGCGACACTTCAATAACCTGCTCAGGCATTGCGCCGCCGTGAGCCCAGTTATTTAGTAGTTCTTGAAAACTTGAAGTGATTTGATTCATGTGTAATTCCGGCTCAATAATACAATATCTATTCTATTAGAACTGGAAAGGTGTAGATTTTACACAGCTCTTACACGCGCTTGCAGTTCTCTTAAACTAGAAATATGTACGATGACGTTACTAGTATAGTGCTTTGCATTGACAACCGTCGGTGCAGATTGCTTTACTAGATGTCCGTTCCAAAAAGAGATAAGGAAAGTATTCCTTATATATGTAGGAGGTCCACATGCAAAAGACTCAATTGGCAGCTGCTCTTGTAGCCGTTCTTGGTTTGGCAATCGCCCCTGTTATGGCCGCTGATGAAAGCAGCAGCTCTACAGAGTCCAAAACCGAAGTAACCGAAAAATCTTCCCCTTCTGGAACAAAGAAAGAGAAGAAAACCAAAGTTACAAAGAAATCTGAAAAGAAATCTGAGAAAGGCAAAGAAGGATCTTGCAAAGGCAAAGAAGGATCTTGCAAAGGCAAAGAAAAATCCTGCAAAGGCGAAGAAAAATCCTGCAAAGGCAAAGAGTAAGCTTAGTTACTCAAGTAGTTTCAGGGGGCAGTCTGAAGTCAAAGATGTCGAACAGCTTCATCCAAGATGCAAAGGCTCTGCCCATCCTGGGTGTGGGTCTTGGATTGCGGCGTGAGCTTGCAGACGAGACGTTTGCTAATCAAAACAAAATTGATTGGCTAGAGATTGTCCCTGAAAACTACATGAATTTAGGCGGCGCAATTCGAGAACGACTCGATGTGGCGCGAGAAAAATTTCCGCTTGTGACCCATGGCGTCAGCTTATCGCTAGGTAGTACCGATGAGCTTTCTTGCGAATACGTCGGGGGCATGAAGCGGTTTTTAGATCTTATAGATGCTCCGTGGTGGAGCGATCATTTATGTTTTTCATCGGTGAATCAAAGCTACATGCACGATTTACTTCCGCTACCGCACAGCAAAGAAGCCGTTGAGCATTTAGCTAAACGTATCAAACAAGCGCAATCCATTGTTGGACGCCCGTTTCTACTGGAAAATATTTCTTACTATATGAATGTGCCTGAAACTGCGATGAGCGAATGGCAGTTTCTTTCCGAAGTAGTCGAGAAGGCTGACTGCGGAATTTTGCTTGATGTGAATAATATTTATGTGAATTCGGTCAATCACAAATTTGACCCTTACTTATTTATAGATAATATTCCTCTTGAGCGTGTCATACAGATTCATGTTGCCGGTCATGGTATGCGCGATGACGTCATTATCGATACCCACGGAAGCGCTGTTATAGAGCCGGTCTTTGCGCTGCTTGAATATGTGCTTAAGCGCTCCAATGTAAAAGCGGTGATGCTTGAGCGTGATCAAAATTATCCTGATTTTGAAGAACTGCTTTCTGAACTGGCAAGAATTCGCGCTATTGCCGAATCTGCCCAGCCTGCACTAAATATGGTGGCATAGATGACGCTTAGCGAAGTCGAAGCTAATTTGCAGACTCTTTGGACTAGTAAGAAATCCCTGAAAGATTTTCTTGATGGTAATCTGAAACTGTTTAAAAATAGCCAGGAACCCGATCCTAAGGCAATCGCACTTTATGCCGATTTGATTTCAATTGGGCAAATAAATCTAATGGAGTCTATTTATCCTGCTTGTCAGCGTTTCATTTCTGATTTTGAGGCGTTGGTCTACAAATATATGGAAGAGTGTCCACCTACACATTTCAATTTGAATCAAGCCGCAAAGGGTTTTTCGTTCTTTCTGAAAAAGAAATGTCCCGATCTTGTGAAGCAACTTCCATTTTTGCCAGAGCTTGCAGACTATGAGTGGCTTGAACTTGAAGTGATGGAGGCAGATGTAGACTGGCCTGCTCACGAAGCGATAGTTTTGAACGATCCAGCTTTGTTTGCAGTTTATCGTCCAGTGCTTAATCCCACCATGCAATTGCGAAATTACAAATATCCAATTTCGGACATTGTCGACCAATTAATAGACTCAAGCTCTGATTCAGATTTAAAAGAGAAATCTGTCGAGCAAAAAATTGTAAGTACGACCAAGAAAAAAGCAGTGACGCTTGCCATTTTCCGCGAACCAAAAACTCACGAAGTGAAATTTTTGCAATTGGGTGAGATTACTAGATTTGCGATCGAGCAAATCAGGGTTAAACAGCCAAATATACCCACGTACCAGGAATTACTGGCATTGACTATTCCTGCATTTGGCAAACGAAAAGCAGACGAAGTTGTACTTGAACTACTCGATATTTTGCCCAAGCTCGAAGAGCACAAACTTATTCTTGGTTCAGTTCGCTAAATGCATCCTCGACAATTTGTCTGAAATCCAGAATGTTATCTATTAGCGTTGTCTCATTGACATCGTCTTTATTTTTCAAAAGTGCAAGATATTCGATATTGCCTTTTGGACCTTTGAGCGGTGAATGAGAACAAGAAACTAAGCGCAAATCAAGATTTTGAGCCGTTCTTGCAATATGCTCAAGCACTTCTATTTGAGTCTTCTTGTCTTTGACCACACCTTTTTTTATTTTGTCTTTTCCTGCTTCAAACTGTGGTTTGATCAGTGCAATTATTTGAAAATTTGAGCAAAGTAAATTTTTTGTGGCTGGCAATATTTTGTCGAGCGAAATAAAAGAACAATCGATAACGGCAAGACTAGCGAAATCTGTTTTTTTATCTATATAGAGTTCTTGCGATTCTAAATGACGCGCATTCGTGCGCTCAAGTACCATGACGCGCGGGTCTTGACGCAATTTGCCCACTATTTGACCAAAGCCAACATCGATTGCATAAACGAATTTAGCGCCGTGTTGTAATAAGCAATCTGTAAATCCACCAGTCGATGCTCCAATATCGAGACAAATAAGATTGGTCACATCTACATTGAAAGCTTGTAGAGCTTTTTCTAGTTTCAGTCCACCGCGACTGACATACTTTGATGCAACATACTTATCGAGTAGTCGTATATTGTCATCGCCCCGCACTGTGGTACCAGATTTGGTGACTTTCTCGTCATTGACCAAAACTCCACCAGCCATAATGACAGCCTGAGCCTCTTGCCGACTAGCGCACAAACCGCGCTCGAGCAGAGCAGCATCCAGGCGAGATTTCTGTTTGTGGTCTAATTTTTGCTCGGTTATATCGGTCATAATGATTTCGTAGCGCTTGACTTCCCGGGGCGATTTTGAGCAATACTTATTAATTGTTTCACGTCGATTGATCCTAAATCTTCTAATTTGTGCCAGTATTTATTTTTAGAAAGCTATGGAGCAGACCTGGCTGGATGAAGACACCGCCTTGAAAGCGGCTGCCCGAAAGGGTTGGGGGTTCGAGTCCCTCCTGCTCCGCCATTTTAAATGTCATGAAAGTATTAGTCGGCATTACCACAAGCGATTTGACCGCACTAGACCATAGCGCGCTTGCAATAACGTCTACTGGTGGCTTCACTGTGCGCTGTGAAGGTGTCTTAGGATCACCCGTTTCTGGCGGTCAGACTTTACACATCACTCTGGATAAAAATACCGATGGTCGAGATTGCGTGAAATTTCGCTATGAAGGAAAAAAGCTCAGTTATCTCACCTCACAAAAGCTTCTGATTGAGCCTCAGAAGGGCTCCAGTTTTGTTTTTACATCCATTACCCGAGAATATGCCAAGGGTCGCTCCAACCCGGTTTATAAAGGCGGTTTAGAAGCCTTTGTGCAAAATGGCAAATTGCGCATTGGATTGCGTATCGACTTAGACCAGTATCTCAAGGGCGTTTTGCAATCAGAAATTCCCGCCTCTTATCCACTTGAAGCAATCAAGGCCCAGGCTGTGGCAGCGCGAACTTATGCACTTAGACCGCGCATCAGTCATATGAAACATGATTCTATAAACGTTTGTGATTCGTATCTGTGCTGTCAATACTTTGGCGGGACTAAATCTGCACCTGGTGAGAATCATCTAAAAGCAATTGAACAGACTGCAGGACAAGTGCTCACTTATGATTCACAACCTATTCTTGCCTTGTTTAGCTCGAATGCCGGTGGTCACACTGAAAGCTTTGACAATTGTTTTTCTGACCCAGACACAAAAGAGTTTCCTCCGCCTGCATTGCCCTATTTGAAGGGCGTGTGGGAAACAAAAGATGCAAAGGCTCCAAGAGCTTTTGATTTGAGTAACGAAGATGACTTGCGTGCATTTTATGCAGCAGCTCCATTTACCGAAGATAGAGCAAGCGCCCACTATAGATGGAAAGTGCACTTGAGTGCTAATCAGTTGGAGTCGCATTTGCATAATAATGTGATTAAGTTATTGAAAAATCCAGATAGTGCACCATATATAGTGGCGCCAAAGAGTGGTGAGTTTGGGCACATCAACTCATTTCGTGCTCTTAAGCGAGGGGTGGCAGGCACCATAATTGAACTTGGTGTTTCGACCTCAAGAGGAGATTGGACAATAAAGAAGGAGCTTGTCATTCGCGACTTTTTTGCCGTGCCTTCGGCTGGGCTTAAGCGTCTTAAGAGCGCGCGTGTTTTCTTTGACCAAAGTAAAGACAAACTTGGACTTTTAGCCAATCTCACCATTAGCGGCACAGGTTGGGGACATGGAGTAGGAATGCAGCAATCGGGCGCTAGTGGCTTTGCCAAGGCAGGTCTTGATTATCAGTCCATACTCAAGCTTTACTACTCTCAGGTTACTATTGACAAGGTGTGAGATAGCCTTTATGTCCGATTTATGATAAGAATACTGGGAGTCTGTGTACGATTTTTAGACGTTAAGCCGTCGGGATTAATTGAATGAAAAGCAAATCGAAAACTGCTTTAGCAACTTTATTAGTAAGCTTGTTTATTGCTGGATGCGGAGACGTAAAAGGTCCAAGTTTTGGTGGAGATCAAAAGGCTGCGACCAATTGGGTCAATACTTTGGCTTCGGCAAGAACCGCACGTAAAGCCGGTACCGCTGCTGATATCGAAAAGTTATACACTCAGGCAATTGAAGAGTGCAAAAAGAAAAATGGCGATGAAAGCGTCGAGACTGCAATGTGCATCGAAGAGTTAGCTGATTTTTATCGTGAAACTCAAGACTGGCGCAAAGCGTTTAAAGCTTACAAAGAAGATATTAAAATTGTGCAAAAGGTCGATCCACAGCGCGATCTATCTGTTTTGCGTAAGAACTATAAACTAGTAAAATCGAAAGTAAAAGAATACGGATTGGAAGAAAAAGATCCGGTTGCCGATGCCACTAAGGCTGGTGAAAAGGCTGAGGCAGACGCTTCAAAATCAAAATAGGAAGGTCGATTTGAGAAAGTCTCCTTTGAAAAAGTCTTCGCTTAGAAGAATATGCATGGTATCAAGTGTGATGCTTTCGAGTGTCGTGCTGTTGAGTGGTTGTTTCAAGCAATGGACCATGGAAGAAGTGGAAAGCTGGTATGAAAAACATCCCGAAACTTTCACTGAATACATGGAATTTGCTCGCGAAAAAGCTGGGGCTGGAAAGATCGAGCGCGCCGAATCATTGTATGCAGAAGCGATTTCAATGACCGATGCTGAATTTGGACCAGATGATATTCGTATCGCCACTGCCGCTTCTGAACTTGGAGAATTGCAAGAAAAGCAAGGGCACTACAATGAAGCAGAAAAGAGCTTTAGACGGGCTTATGATGTCCAGAAGAAGCATCTTTCTCCTAATAACAAAGATTTTGTCAAAACCAAAAAAGAATTGGCAGCCGTCTTGGTTAAGCTCTACAAGAAAGACGAAGCAGACTACATTCTTACAGGTAGAAAACCAATTGTAGTAAGACCTGTTGAGACATCTACAGGCGACGACGGACAACCACGTCGTAAACGTCCTAGAGCCAATATCAAACTAGACTGAGCGCTA
>CAZSHS010000073.1:0-11679 GCA_964606665.1 uncultured Candidatus Obscuribacterales bacterium
GATGGACGATTTAAAAAAACGCGCGCTTGATTATCATGCGTTGCCGACTCCTGGTAAATTATCTGTTGACTCTTCAAAGTCTTGTGCCACGCAAGATGATTTATCTTTAGCTTACACGCCAGGCGTTGCCGCGCCTGTGCTCGAAATAAATCGAGATCCCGCGCTGGCATATCAATATACCAATAAAGGTAATTTAGTGGCCGTGATTACAGATGGCACGGCGGTGCTTGGTTTGGGCAACATGGGTGCGTTTGCAAGCAAGCCTGTGATGGAAGGTAATGCGGGGTTGTTTAAACGCTTTCCGGGCATTGAAAGTAACTTTTTAAACAAGCCCGCCAATAAAGACAACTTTAAAAGTGAACTTTTTGCCGCCATGTTTGAACATGTAATCGGCAGCACAGCCTCACCTTCGTATCAGGTGGAGCCGGAGCTGGAAAAGGCTCTTGCTGCTTTCACCAGTGTGAAATCTTTCATGAACACCTTTGTTCATCAGAATCACACTAAGGTTAACTAGATCGAGAGCTTCTTCTATTTGTAAAAAATATAGCAAATAGAATTCCGCCGAGGAGGGCAGGTACAATCAGTGCCTGCCCTCCTTTAACGGGGTGCCAATCATATGATTTATAGCAATCTCGTATGCGATAGGTTTTTATTCTATTATTTTCAAAGACTACATCCAGAAAGAATGAACTCTTGAGGTCATTGCTAAAGCTGGGAGCCAGCTGATACGCAAATTCATTTTCTTTTTTGCTTGTTGGTTGACCCCACAGGCAGTCAGCCTGTGTCTTAGTCATATTTTCAAGTCGAGGCATTTCACCGTAATTCCATAGACTCCCTTCTATGGGATTAAGTAACATGGTTTTAGGTGTTTTCTTTATTATTGCAACGAAGAGATTTGTACCAGGTCGTTTCAAAAGTATGTAGCCATATCCTGTAGGAAGTTCGCCTGCCCCATGTCCACAGGTATCAATAGGAAATGCTGAAGGTATGTGGGAATACTTGATACTGCATTTGCTCAGTTTTTCTGCCTCATTACAGAATCCAGGATTACCCAAAACCAAACAAAATAATAAAAGCGCCCACTGTAATGCTCTCATCGATTAGTACTCCGTCTTCTAATTATGAGCTAATCACGAAAATGGATAACTGAGAATGGGTAAAACCGTAACGGTTTCATTTCCGTTATGGAAATTTATGTTGACGCGGTTTGGACAGCAAATCCTTTGAACTCTTCAGAAAAAATTTTGCCCGACGCTTGTCAAGATTCTTTACCTCGGAGTGGGCAGCGACGAGGACCGTCACTCCTTCGCGCCTGTCAAAGGCGAGAAGTGCACCGTTAGTATAAGACAGGATAAAGAGTGGTCAGTTTTTTATTATGATTAAAGAGGAGGTGAGGTGGTGATCGATATGAATAAAACGGTTTTAGTCCTTACCCTGATGTATTTCTCTTTTAATGAGCCTTGCTGGTCAGAAGAAAAAGTTCAAATATTTCCTAAAGACAGAGAATGGAAAAAAGGGGAAGTAGCTTACAGCGTATACGGCTGCGGTAAGCCTTCACTGTTCAATTTAGAAAGAACAGAAGTTCCTAAATGGATGAAAAAAATGAGTACAAGATTTCGGGAAGCTGGAAATATAAAGGAAGTCCCCGAAAATTCAGAACTTGTATTTAAATTCACTCTTGATTCGGATGGCAACGCTCAAAACATTGAAGTATTAAAATCGTCGGGCAATAAAGATTTGGAATCCAAAGCTGCGGACTTCATTAAAAATGCTGGACCATTTCCTGTGGCTTCTGAAGAAGTATGGAACAAAGATGGATTCACTATTACTTTTGGTAATCCACCGACTTTGGCATTCAAAAAATATATTCAGCTCAAAATGGATTTAGTTAAGTAACTGTGTTGGCTTAGTTTCACCAAGAAATTCAACTAGGACGTGATACTGCGAGGTCGAATTGACACATTCATGTTTCTGAAAGCTAGAGGATATAGAAATTGGTAGCCTTAACGCAAAGCCGCTACCAGACTCGGACTTTGATGCTGGTCAATCCACTGATCGATTCTTGCAACTACGTTTTTGCTCACTTCTTTTTCTTCTAAAAGTAAGTGTTCTTCCTGATCGAACATAACTAGTTCTTTGTCCTGAGTTTTCAATTCGTCGAATAATTTTGTAGTTCCACTTGGTTTTATAAGCTTATCTAGTTTGCCTTGAAGAACTAGAACAGGAGTCGAGTTTATCGATCTGGCAAATGCAATTCCGTGTTTCATAAAGTGATTGAATCGATATAATTCTGAGATTGAAAATTGCAACCGAGCGTATCTGTCGTTTCTCCAGGTGCTGCGAAGAGCTTGATTAGATGAGGCTCTTCTGACCACACTCTTATCGACGTCAATGTGTCCGCCTGCGCTGAATAAATATTTTGCAGCTACCAATAAATTGGCGCTTGGTCCTTGAGTGCGGGCATAGGCAGGGACAGAAGCAATAACTCCATCGACATCTCCTTCGTGCTGAGACGCGTACGCAAGTGCAATCGCTCCTCCCATAGATTCGCCTATGATGTAGATTTTGGCGCCTGGATAAGTAGTCTTGATCGTGCTTACAAGTTGGTCGATATCATTGATAGCGTTCTTGAAATTCAAGGCGCGGTAAGGGCAATAGCGCTGCCAGTCACCAAAGCCACGCACGTCCATAGCGTATGTAGTAATATCTCTCTTTTTCATTTCTTGAGAAAAAGCATCATAAGAGCCCTTGTGTAGCCCGAATCCGTGGATAGCAATTGCTACTGCTTTTGGAGAGTTTACGCTTTTATTTATAAGTGTAGGCACCGAAGAGTAGCATCTAGTCTCGGCTTTGGCGGCAGAAGCTAGCAGCAGTTGCATAAACAAAGCTAGAGCGATTAAGAGAATATGTTGCAATCGTCTTTTGAGATAGATGAGTGTAGAGTTCATTTTGAGCACCTCGCAGGAGGACGCCTTAAGCACGCGCCTGCCAGCAGTTCTTTTTTCTGCTTTGCTTGCGTTAGATTGGGGGTCCGTTATTAATAGAATAGACCGGTCGGTCTAATGTGTCAAGTCTTTCTCAAAATAATCCGCCAGTCTGGTACTTCGGCGTTTGTTTGGATTTAGTCTTACTATTATTACATATAGTTGACTTTGGCCAAAAAAATTTGGGGAGGATAAACAGAGGAGTACCAACCATTGCTGGTTACCACTCCTCTGCTTACCTAACTCTCGATCAAAGGTGCCGGCTAAGCAGTGCTTGCCAGACCATCTTCAGCAACAGGCAGAGCCCCAGGAACAAGAAGAGAAGAAGCATAAACATCAAAGTGAGACCACACGCCAGACGCATGTCGTCACCTGCGTTATAGACCGCCAGAGCGATGCAAAATAAGACTGAAATAGCAGTTGCTGCGTATGCGTATTTGAGCTTGTCCATCGATTTACCTTTCGATTGGATAGTGTTTAGAGAGGAAAACGACTCCGGAACAGGGGATGCCTGAACCGGAGTCGCTAGTGCCTAGAGACTACTTAAGCGCTGCGTTTTGAAAACGCGCGCGTTAGTGCCTCGACTGCATCGGTGCCACGCGCTCGTTGGGGGGAGCGATGACGAAACGGAGATTGTCTTTCGGGCGATTGAATCTCGCCAGAAGGTTGCCCAGAGAGATGAGTCCTGTGTTGCCGCACACGAAGGTGGTGCCGGCGGGGACTTCATACAGGTCAGCGGTGAGCTTCCAGGGGCAGGAATAGATCTTTTGACCTGAGCCCTTTGGCTTTCCGCTATTCGAATTCTGACCGTGCATGGGAACTCCTTTCGATCTTGCAGTTAGTGAGTTGCTTTCTTCACGGGGCGAGGAAAGCAGGTTCGGAGCAGAATTTTCAGTTCTGCGGAGCGCGACGGCGAGCGGCTGCGGTGCGATCGAGAATGGTTTTCACGACCTCCTTCTGTGCCGCAGCGACGTCTTCGGGGGTCGGGTTTTGACCCTTACCCGAGCGCAGGAGACGTGAATTCACCGACGAGTCGATGGTGTCGAGGACGCGTTGAGCGTTTGCGATTGGCGAGTAAAGCTTCATCGTCTCTTCGACGACGTTCGACACGTCTTGCTGACGCTTGGCGAAAAGCTGCGGGTTGCGCATGATGACGACGCTCAGGGCGACGTTGAATTCCTGCACAGTGGCCAGCATCGATTCGTCTTGCGTGGCAAGAACTGTCCGCATATCTGCGACGAGGGCAATGACCTTGTCGAGGACTTCGGCGGTCTTGGTCTCGTCGGGGGAAGCGGCAATGTATTCGCGCACCAGAGCTTGAAAGCTTGTCACCTTCTCCTTCGACGCCTGAGCGAGCGCTTGTCCGGCTGGCTCCTTGAGCTTGTCTTGAAGAGCTTTGGTCTTGACCTGAAGCTCAGTCAGATTGGTCTCGAAGGTCTGGTTGGCGCTGTATTCGCCGATTTTGGGAGCGACGACGAGCACGTATGCGGCGACCACTGCAAGCGAAGCGAGCAGCCACACGATTGGGTTCTTAAACAGTTTCTTGAACATTGGGTGTCCTTTGTTCGAGGTTGCATCTAGTTTAATTACGTCGTTCTACTGGACGGCATGCTCAATCAAGACACAACTTGTGGGTGGTGCTTTGGTGGAGATGCTGATTGGAACAGTAAGAACGGGTATTTAGAGAGAAAACCAAATTAAGAAGCGAATAGATAACTCATGACTACCATTTGGATAGGACACGGTAATAATTAATGATGATAAATAGAAGATGAAATATGTGGTAATAAAGCTTAAAAGGTAAACAGAGCTGTTGATTTGGTATTTATAAGCAACCAAAATCCGGGTTAGCGAACCTGAGCTAACTACTACTTTGATGCTCTTGTAAAAGCATGAGATGCGGTTTACCATTAACGGCTTGTAATCGTTTTTAGCTGTTTCTATCGCAGGATTCTAGTAGCAATGCGAGACTTCGTTAGTTTTTTTGTTAACGGCAAACAAGTCAATGTCAGTGGTGCCGCTGTATTCAAGCCACTTACAGAGTATCTCAGAGAAGACATGCGTCTGGTCGGAACCAAAGTCGTCTGTGCCGAAGGTGACTGTGGTGCCTGCACTATCTTTGAAGGCCGGCTTGATTCAAGTCAAAATAAAATCGACTACAAACCAATTAACGCATGTATTAAATATGTCATGCAAATGGATGGCTGCCACGTTGTAACAGTCGAAGGTGTTTCTTTTGAAGAACCACTAAATGCGGTGCAAAAAGCTATGGTCGACGGACACGGCGCCCAGTGCGGTTTTTGCACTCCCGGATTTATTATGGCTATGTCTGGTCTGTGCGAAAAAGCGTTGTCTTGTAAAACTAAGATAGATAGCCAATCTTCAAAAGAAGCTTTAACCGGAAATCTGTGTCGATGCACCGGATACGAATCTATTATTAGTTCGGCTTGCGCCATTAACACCGCTGAATATAAGCCGGTTGCCACACTTTATCCTGATGAAAATATTGTCCCTGAACTTAAAAAGATCAGTGGGCAAAAAGTCGAAATTAAAACGGAAAAATATCATACTTTCCTTCCTACAACCCTGGAAGAGCTAGCTTCAATTAAAGAGCAAAACAAAGGTTTGCGCATCATTTCTGGTGGCACAGATCTTGGTGTAGTGATGAACAAAATGGAATGGGTTCCAGAAATAACTGCCTGCACAGCCAACTTGAGCGATGCGCGTATGATTATTGAAAAAGACAATAAACTAATAATCGGATCCAATGTAACGCTCGCACAAGTCGAAGAATATCTCAAAGACAAGTGTCCAGAGTTCAGCAAGTTGTTTGAACTATTTGGATCTCCTCAAATTCGCTATGCTGGAACACTAGTGGGCAATATCGCAAACGCCTCTCCTATTGCCGATACTCCGCCATTTTTGTTTGTGATGGATGCAGAGCTCGAACTTACAAGCAAAAGCAAAAGACGCATGGTGCCAATCACCAAATTTTATAAAGGATATAAGGACTTAGATTTAAATCATGACGAAGTTATTGCCGCTGTTCATCTGCCTCTTCCACACAAAAATGAAATAGTAAAACTCTATAAAGTATCGCGTCGCATTCATCTAGATATTTCTTCCTTTACTGCTGCATTTTGCTTGAAGATAAATCAAGACAAAATAGAGCAAGCCGCAGTCGCTTTAGGCGGTGTGGGACCGGTTGTGGTTCGTGCCATCGAAGTGGAAAAATTCTTGACTGGTGCTCCATTAAATCGCGAAACATTCAAAAAAGCGGGCGAGATAGCGGCTGCCAACATCAAGCCAATCTCGGATGTGCGCGGTTCTTTAGATTTTCGATTGCGTTTGAGCGAAAACATTTTTCAAAAGCTCTACTTCGATTTGGGTAAAAAAGAACTATGTCGATAATTGGAAAAAACATTCCGCACGATGCGGCTTGCACTCACGTTCGCGGTGAGTCTGTTTACATAGACGATATGCCGCATGCTCAAGGTGAGCTTATTGTCGGCATTTTTGGGTCGCCTTATGCCCATGGCAGAATCAAAAAGCTGGACTTGAGCAAAGCGCAAAAAATTCCAGGGGTCGTTTGTCTTTTGACACACAAAGACCTTCATCACAACGTGTTTGGTCCTATTACTCAAGACGAAATTTTGCTAGTTGAAGAAGTTTCACAATTTGTCGGTGAGCCAATAGTTGTTATTGGGGCTGAAACAAGAGAAGCAATTAAGCAAGCAAAGGAAGCAATAGTTCTTGAAATGGAAGAACTGGAGCCGATTTTGACTATTAATCAGGCTATTGCCAAAAAATCTTTCATTGATAAAGTCTATAAAATCAATCGCGGAGACGTTGATGCCGCTTTTGAAACTGCCGATCACACACTCGATGGCGTTTTAGTCGTTGGTGGAGCAGAGCATTTTTATTTCGAGTCTCAGGCGTGTATTGCCTATCCTGGCGAAAATAACGAGCTAGTAGTTCATTCAAGCACCCAGAATCCAAGCGAGGTTCAACACACTATCGCGCATTTGTTGGGACTTAAACAAAGTGAAGTGGTCGTTATCACAAAGCGCATGGGCGGCGGATTTGGCGGCAAAGAGTGTCAGGCAACACATCCTGCTGTAATGGCTTGCATGATTGCACTGAAAACGAAACGCGCTGCTCGTCTTATTTTTAATAAAGACGACGACATGAAGCACACTGGCAAACGTCATCCTTTTCAAAATAGATACAAAGTCGCCTTCGACAATGAAGGTGTAATCAAAGCCGTTAAGTTTGATCTTTACGCAGATGGCGGCGCTTATAACGACTTATCTACCGCTGTAATTGGACGAGCGATTACTCACTCTGATAACGCATACTTTTTAGAAAACGCCCAACTGACAGGAACAATATGTCGCACTAATCTTCCTCCCAATACGGCTTTTCGTGGATTTGGTGGTCCGCAGGGCATTATTACCATCGAAAATGTAATGGAAGAAATCGCTCAGTATCTTGGACTGGATGCGCTCCTCGTTCGCCAACGCAATTTGTATGGAGTGGGCGATACGCGCAACACTGCCCCTTATGGACAAGTAATTTCAAATAATAATTTGCCGGCTATATTCGAGCAGTTGAGCGCTTCTTGCGATTATCAAAATCGCAGAAAAGAAATAGATAAATTCAACGCCGAAAGTGAAACCCATATTAAGGGTCTGGCTTTAACAGGCGTAAAATTCGGCATTTCCTTCACCAATACAATGCTCAATCAAGCTAATGCTTTAGTAAATGTATATCTTGATGGTTCAGTGCAAGTCTCGACTGGTGCGACAGAAATGGGACAGGGTGTCAATACTAATATGCGTATGTTAGCTTGCGATGAGTTTGGCATTCCAGTAGAGCATGTGCGTGTGATGGCAACTTCGACTGAGAAGAATAACAATACATCTGCAACGGCAGCGTCTTCGGCCACAGACTTAAACGGTTCAGCCACTGTGGATGCTTGCCGCAAAATCAAAGAAAACATTGCAAAAGCGGTTGAAATCCCGATGGACAGAATTTGTTTTGAAGACTCGAAAGTATTCGATAAGCAAAATCCTTCCAGTTCGCGCTCTTTTGTTGAAGCTGTATTTGCGACCTACAAGTCCAGAACATCGCTTGGTGAGCGTGGATTTTATGCCACTAAAGGCATTCACTTCGATTGGAGCAAAGGAGTAGGCGCGCCATTTTTGTATTTCACAATGGGCGCTGCTGTGAGCGAAGTTTTAATCGATAGATTCACTGGCACAATGACGGTAGAACGCTTTGATTTGTTGATGGATATTGGCAAATCAATTAATCCTGGCATAAACAAAGGGCAGATGGCTGGAGCTTTTATGCAAGGCATAGGCTGGATGACGAATGAAGAGCTGCGTTATTCTGACAAAGGTGCACTTTTAAACCATTCGCCCACTACTTACAAGATTCCCAATATCAATGATATTCCGGCGGTTTTTAATATCAACACAACAGACTTTTATAACACGCCAAACATTCGCGGCACAAAGGCTGTGGGCGAACCTCCGCTTGTGCTGGGTATTTCAGTCTATGCTGCCATTAAAAATGCACTATCTTATTTGACTGGATCTGAAAATCCGATTGCTCCTCTGAATATTCCAGCTTCACCCGAAGAAATATTGATGCGAATGGAATGTCACTATGAAAAGGCGAATGACGGAAAATGCACTGCTGGAGCGCTTCGCTTTAATGAATTCCATGATATTCAATTGCCTGAAATAATCTATAAAAATCTCAGACCGGTATCGAGTTCGGTGGCAGCAGCCAGATCAAGAAATGACTTGTCCGGCAAAACAAGTGAGAAAGCAAAAGCAATCTTAGATGTTTGAGTATTACACCCAGGTCAATAATTTGTTAGCCGCAGGCGAGTCGTTCGTTTCGGCTACTATGGTGGACTCTATTGGCAGCGTTCCTCAGAATAATGGCAGTAAAATGCTTGTGACCGCTGAAGGTCTTTATTATGGCACCGTAGGCGGTGGCAAAATCGAAAAAAGAGCGCTTGAAATATCGCGCGAAATGCTTGATGCTCAAAAAAACAGCAAATCTGATTCGGCTACTACAAGACTGGTAAAAGTCAATCTCAATCAGGATTTGGGCATGACTTGCGGAGGTTCAGTCACCCTTTATTTTGAGATTTTTGTCCCAGATCGCTGGAATATAATTATTTTTGGCGCTGGACATTGCAGTCAGGCATTAATTGAGAATCTGGTACGTCTCAACTGTCGTATTACCTGTATAGATCCCCGTCAAGTCTGGCTTGATAGACTACCCCATTCGTTCAATTTGGAAAAAATTTGTCTTTTTGACATGGTTTCTTATGTAGCCAAAATTCCCAAAGAGGCTTATGTAATCTTGATGACCATGGGACACAGTAGCGATAGTCCCATTATGCTTGAAATATTTAAACAATGGAAAGAGCGGCCGTTGTCCTATTTAGGTGTTATAGGAAGCAAGGCGAAAGCGGCACGTCTGATGCAAGACATCGACCAGGCCGGCTTTCCAGAAGACTACAAACAAAAAATATTTTGTCCAATTGGACTGCCAGTTGGCAATAACTCACCACAAGAAATTGCAATAAGCGTTGCTGCGCAGCTCTTAAGCGAGCGCGATAAGAATACAAATAGATGAGCAAATACGATTTTACTTTTATTACGTACAAAGATTTGCCCGAGCTTGATCCAGATGACAGGCTTGCTTTAGATGTTTTGAGAGCGCAGGGATTGAAATGCAATTATGCAGACTGGCGCGACCAATCTATTGATTGGAGCGAGGCTGGCCTATGCGTTTTGCGATCTACCTGGGATTATCATTTACACTATGAAGAATTTAGAGCTTTTTGCCAACAACGCCAAGAGCAGCTTGTAAACGACCTTGCTCTAGTAGAGTGGAACTGCGACAAAGTTTATTTATTAGAACTCGAACAAAAAAATATCGAGATAGTCCCGACCATTATGGCGCTCAAAGGCGAACCGCTTGAAACACTGCCACCAGTAGAGTGGAGCACTGTCATAGTAAAACCCACTATTGGTCTAGCTACCTGGGGCGTAAAGAAATTTTCGCTACCAAGACAAATAGACGAATATCGTGTGCACATGCGCAATCTATGCCAGTCTGGTGCGGTGCTAATTCAGAAATTTATGCCCGAAGTTTTAGAATACGGCGAGCGATCTCTGATGTATTTCAATGGTGAGTTCAGTCATTGCGCAAGAAAAAGTGCCTTTCAGGCACTGGCAGAAGCTGGCGGGGCGGGAGAATCATCGGTGGTAGCAAGTACTGCGGAAGTGGCGTTTGGACATAAAGTTTTAAACACGCTTGATAGAGAGCCTGTCTATGCGCGTGTTGATATCGTGCCAGATGAGAATGGAAGGCTATTTTTGATGGAGCTTGAATTAGTCGAACCTAGTTTGTTCTTGAGTTTTGACAAAGAAGCACCCATTCGCTTTGCTGAAGCGCTCAAAAATCGAGTTTTGCTACCTTCAAGCAGTGGATTAGACTAATAAGTCCTTAGATAATACTATGCTTTATAGTGGTACATCAGTCAAATTTTAATTGCTCAATGTGAAAAGCTAAAGTACCTCGGCCAATCTTGAAAGATTGGACCGAGGCGAGTTCAGCTTACGTTTCTAGTTGAGAATCAAAGTGAGCCTAGCGCTTTGCAAAGAAAGCGCCCCAGATATTGACGGCGAAGCCAGCGACCACCAGAAGAAGCTGCTGATCATGCGGCAGGATGTAGTGTCCAAATGGCAGCATCAAAAGGGGGGTGATGTTGCCTATGCCCATGACGGCAACGCGGCTTTCGACGCCCTCTTTGTCGTAGAGACGAACCAGGCTTGTCACCATCAATGGCCATCCGACCACAACAATGGCTGCCAGAGCGAAGACAAAAGCGGGCTTTGCGAAAAATGCCAGAAGAACCAGCGAAAGCATGGTGATGAATGTCACCATGAAGCGCAAATAGGTCTTCATGCCTTCGAGCTCTGCCCTTTCGTTGTTGAGTACGCAGGTCTTGCTCATCCCTCGATTCCTTAGACCGGAAAGGGCTTGGACTGAGCGCGCGGCTCCTTGCGGAACCAGGCGCCCCAGACGGCACAGACGAATGATGCGAAAGCCGGCCAGATGGTCAGGTCTGCAGGCATCAGATAGGCTCCAAACAGCAATACGACCAGGCTTGGGAACCAAGCCATGCCGAAGGCGGGGATTGTGACTTCAAGTCCGGAGCGTCCGTGCAAATTCATCTGCGTGCGAGCCCAGGAGGCCAGCCAGAGAGATATGCCGGAGGCGACAAAGGCGGTGGCCAGCGCCACGAAGGTGTTCCATTCGAGAGTGACCCAGCCGACAGCGAGTGCTGCACAGGCGGCGAAGATGACGGTGGGAGCGCTAAGAGTGCTCTTGTTGGCCTTCATGCTTTTTCCTTTTAGGTTGCTTTGATTGAGTTAGACGTAGCCATCTGCTTCGGGGTGTGAAACCTCGATGATGGCTGGCAAATTTTGGTTGAGATGAAAAACTAGTTAGAGACTTGAAACTTCAAAAGAATGGGAGAAAATGATTATCCAAACTATTCTTCTTGCATGGGGTGAATCAAGATAAGTCACTAATTCATTGCGCTCTTGCAACAGAAATTGGTTAGGTCATCTGCGCTAGGATTTATGATTTCTTTATGCTT
>CAZSHS010000074.1:0-9591 GCA_964606665.1 uncultured Candidatus Obscuribacterales bacterium
GAGACGCAAAAAAAATTACAGGAAGAAATAGTATTAATAAGATGTATCTTCTTTTTCTTTTTCGTCGAAACTGTCGTTCGGACCGTGAGAGGGGAAGATGAAATTTGGCTTTTAGAAACGGGACAGAATCGCCGCCTTTACCGTTGGACAAGTGCTAACTAATAGCATTTTGAAATTATTGGAAGTGCAAAAAAAACAAAGAAGGGCAGAGTGAGTAAACTGGATAAACTAAATAAATTTGTCGCACCAATTTTGGTTTTGCTTTTGTGTTTTGCATTGCCCTCTTATGGCGAAGATTCGACTCTTGCTGAAGCTAAAGAGCAAGAAATGACATTTAAGGTCGCTCACGATGAAATGAAAAAAGTTCGATTGGCAAAACCCGGTCGCGGCGATGCTCTGGCAGATATGCTCGTTACGCCAATTGAGAAATTAGCCGGAAGCAACGATCAGTCGAGTATGCAGAACTGGGGCAATGTTTGTCTTGATCATTTGTATGACGGCAACAACGAAGAAGCTATTCGAATAATAGACTTGCTCGACGCTGCCGCATCAAAATCATATCCCAAGAGCGAAGTGGTTGTGGGGCAAGTTTTATATTATTTTGCAATTGGATCTTACATGGACGGCGATTTGAAAAGCGCAGAAAAATACGGGCTAAAATGTGTCGATAAATACGTTCTGTCAGGCTCTAAGCAAAGAGTCGACCAATCCAATTTGCAGTTGTGTTATTACATGCTTGCACTCATCTATGACAAACAAGGCGACGAAAAGAAAGCAATTGAGTTTGCTCACAAAGGAAAAGACGTCGTTCTCTAGTTCTTGCATGAGCGCTGCCACCATGATCGGTGGTAGTTATCTGCGAGCCAGAGCTGCCATGTTGAAGTTTTTGCGTCGTCCGTCATTTAATTCGGAATTGGTGCGAGCCGCCATTTGCGGTTGTGCATGCATGTCGTTTCGAGCAGAGTATTGTTTTGCACTTTGTCGGGTTGTGCGTGACTGTACTCTGCCCGGTTGTTGACCCTGATATTGTGCTTGAGGTTTGCCCTGAGAAGATCTCGCTTGACGAGGAGTAGGGGCGTTTTGAAGGGTCTTACGACGGTGAGGAAACATAATTTTGTCGCGATCTTCTTTAGAGGGCAAAGAGAAATCAGGTGACAAAATGTCACTCAATTCGCTTTGTTCGCTGTAAAAAGATTCGAACAAATCAATGTCTTTGGCGTTGGTCCAAAGACGACGCATACGGCGTCGACGTATTGCTAATTGTTTTAGTCTTATGACTCCGTATCCAATACCGGCCACACCAAATCCAAGCAATACTATTTGCCAGGAAGCGTAGGCGAGAAGGCACGAAGCGCCGATCACCAGGATCAGCAGACCAATAATCCGTAGAATCATGAGAAGAAGATCCTGCAAACTAAGGGTGACAGTGCTGGTTCACCACTTGAGAATATGTAATTGTAGATATCGAATTGAATATACATTACACCTAAAATTTAGATGTGAATAGGCTAATCTTGGTTTTTTCTATTTATCGGAAGTATATATTTTGAATAGTGGGTCTGAGGCGTTTTTGTATGTTGAATAAAAACTTGAGTCTGCAAGTGCTAACCGTGTTATTTCTTTTGATTGTTATTTTTTTACCTGCTTCAGTTCTTGCTCAAGAAACCGATTTGAGTGGCTATAAATCTAAGTTTCGAGACAAGCTTATTGCTGCGTTCAAGTTTAGTGGTCAAGGAGACGTTCATGCTGCTTTTAAGTTGGAAAGCAATGGTGCCGTTTCTAAGCTTGAGTGCACAGAAAGAGGACAAAGTACGGCAAATGCTGAATCAATCAGAAAATTGATTCAGTCGTGCCAGCCCTTCGCACCTGCACCGACAAAATTGAGTAAGAAACCTTATGTATGGTTTTATTTCCACTGGAAGAACGACTTATACAGCGTGAGTGGGCCTTACTTTGAAGAGTCCTTTCCTAATCATGTATTGCGCTCAGTTCTCTAAAGTAATGACTTTAGCGCGAAAAGGCGTCGCCAGGCTGGTCTGAATCTTCGGCAGGATTAACGACTGGACCGGCATTTGGTGTCGAGTTTGGTGCATCGAGTGGTGCGTTACTTTGTGAATTAAATGGAATTGGCGGCAACTGTTGTGGTGCTATTTGCGGTGTCACTACCGGTGGCAATTCATTTGGCTGCGCTGGAACATCTTGACTTGTCTGGGGTGAATCATTGGGATCTTGCTGCTGCGGTTGCTGTCCATGCTGTTGTGCTTGTGTTTGTCCAGCAGTCGCCATGGCTGAGCTTTCCCATTGACTTCCGTCTTCGAATTTGACTTGAAGAACACGTACCTTATATGAGGATATTTTCGGGTTTAAAACTCCTTCTTTTCTCCATTTCTCCGAACCTTCACCATCTGGCAAGACCGTGCATGTTCTAGACCCCTGAAAAGTCCCGAGATCCGCGCCAGCATTATCGGTGAACCTTACTCGAAAATTGACTGAAAAGATGTTCTTTGCCGAAACATTTTTGTAAGTGATGTATACTCTCGAATACTCCGGCGTGCCGAAGGTATTGAAGTCGAGTAGGGCTTTGGCCGAAACTATATCGACGGGGCAACCACTCTCTTTCAGTACTGAAGGAGTCAACTCGACCGAGCCTTCCCTGGGAGCTTCTTGAGCTAGGGCGCAAATGGCGGTAGTTGAATTGAGCAAGCCGGTACTGGGTCCCCAAATTGGCAAGGACATTGACAGGAGCGGAATCACAATGGCTGGCACAAGACGTTTCAAATCGACAAGACCTCTACTTGCTTTCTGTCTAACAATTATAACTGTAGTAATAGCTGTTGGCTCACCCCAGTCGGCATGGGCTACAAAAACCTCTTCGCCACCTGGATTTAATCTAAGTATTATTCACACAAACGACTTTCATGCCCATGATGAGCCATTTCGTGAAAATGGAAAAGTTATAGGCGGCGCCAGTCGAATGGCAAAGCTCATTCGCGACCTGCGCAAATCATCTATCGACAACACCCTATTAATAGATGGGGGCGACATTTTCCAGGGGTCCATTTTATACGCTAAATACAAAGGCGAAGTAGAAGTGGAATTGCTCAACAAGATGGGCTATGACATTTACACTATTGGCAATCATGAATTTGATGATGGCTCAAAAAATCTGGCTGACAAACTGAGCAAAGCTAAATTTGATGTGGTTAATTGCAATCTTGATTTTTCCAAGATGCCCGGTCTTGGCAAAATTGCAAAGCCGTATGTAATTAAAGAATTCGGCAAAGAGAAAGTGGCTTTTATCGGCGCCATTACAAACGATCTTGAAGTGCTTGCTGCCAATATGCAAGAAGTGAAACTGAAAGCTAAAGACAAAAGTGACTGGATGAATCCAATCAAAGACACCGTCAAAGAGCTAAAAGATCAGGGCATCAACAAAATTATTATGGTCACACACTGTGGTGTGGAAGATGATGAAGCGCTAGCCAAAGCTATTCCCGAGCTTGACGCCATTATTGGCGGACACAGCCATACAAGACTGGCTGAGCGGATGGTGATTAAACACGCAGATGGCACCACTACCACGATAGTTCAAGCTGGATGCTATGGAAAGAACGTCGGCAAGCTCGATCTCAACTTCGATTCAGAAGGTCGAGTGGTTGATAAAAACGTTAAATACAAATTGCACCCGGTCGAAAATTCAATCGAGCCAGCAGAAGACATCGACGATTATATAAGAGAGAAAGTGAAGCCAATTTTGCATTTGCGCAAAGAAGTGCTTGCAAACTGTATGCAAGACTTTGGTGAAAAAGTCGCTCCATGCGATACAGCTATGGGCGATTTTGTTTGCGATGCACTTGCTCGGGCCGGAAGACATTATGGTGTCACTATTTCGTTTCATAATCGCGGCGGAATGCGCGGTGTATTTCAGCAAGGTCCGCTTACTCGCGAAGAGTTAGAGCAAGTCTTGCCCTTTGATAATTTTGTGGTCTTCGCCACAGTGAAAGGAAGTTTGATTTTAAAGACACTTGAGCATGGTATGTCGGGATTGCTTGGTGCACGCTTTTTAGACGTACACGGACTAAAGATCGCATACGACCGCGATCTGCCACCAGAGCGTCGTGTTGTGTTTGTGCTGCACAAAGACCAGAAAGGCAAATGGGTCGATTTAAAACCAGACCAGGACTATAAAATCGCTATTAATCATTACAACTTTGAAGGCGGCGAGCGCTACAACTTTGAGGGTGCAACTAATATAGTCAAGTCTGAAATGCGAATTGCAGATGCTGTGCGCAGTTATCTTTTGCAGGAGCGTACAATCACTCCTCAAAAGCCGAATCGCATAGTGGCTGTGGCAAGTAATTGTTTGTCTGTAACTGGCTCAGGTGATGATGCCACTTTGTCGTTCAAAGGCGCAGACCCTGCAGCCAGGCTTACACTTGTGGCTGGAGACGGTCGAGGTGTGAGCACTATATATGATGCTTTTCCTACACCAGTGCAAAATGCCACCGTTATCGAAACTAAAATTCTCGCATCCAAAGAAGGTGAATATCATTGGAAGGGCGTAAGCAAACTAATAAAAAAAACAATGGGTGAAAAAGGGGCTGGCTATAAGTGGGTCACAGTTGTGGCACATCCTCCAAAACAAAAGGGCGAATCTAAAGTGGAAAAAGGCAGCAAAACAATCATTGCCGTCCCTGTGGAATTGAAATAAAGCCCCAAAATGCCTGAAATTCAGCCTCTACGTGTTTTCACCATTGGCAAATGTCTGTGACGTCCTTAAGATTAGTATGTTAAGGAGGAATGCGTCATGTTATCTGGATTGAAAAAACTATTGCTTGCGCTGTTGACGTTTTCGCACGAGAGCTTCTCGGACATTCTGCTACCGCTTATTTAGGTAACTTATCTAAATTGTCTTTGGCTTCAGCATAATCCGGCTTCAGGCGAACCGCCTCTCCATATTCTTTTCTAGCTAAATCTATTTGTCCCTGGCTTTGATAAGCGACACCAAGATTGTTGTGCGCGCGTGCATGTTTAGGATCGTTTTGCAGTGCAGCTTGATAGTGCAAGATGGCTTGTGCCACCTGATTTTGCTTTTGTAATAGTAGACCCAAATTGTAGTGCGCGTCGGCAAATTGCGGGTCGATTTCTATCGCCTTTTGCAATTGTGCTTGCGCTTCTGTAAGCTTGCCCTGGGTCATGAGCGAGACGGCCATGGCTGTATGCGCCTCGGCGTAGCCCAAGTTTTTTCGGGCTGGATTATAGTTGGGTTTCAATTCTAAAGCTTTCTGAAACGACTTAACTGCCGATGGGAAGTCGCTCTTGGCGCCATAAATTACGCCCATATTGTTATAAACTTCGGCGAATTTTGGATTTAGTGAAAGGCATTCTTCATACTTGGCTAGAGCTTTGTCATATTGCTTGTTGAGCTGGTAAATTTCACCCATGGCAAATTGTGGCTCGCCTTTGCTATCGGGCATTTTGGCTGCTTTAGACAAAGTGGCTATGGCATCATCTAGGTGCTGCATTTTTCCCTGAGTAACACCCAAATTGTAGACATACTCGAAATTGTCACTTTTCTTGTGAGGTAGTTCTTTGAACTGAATTTCTGCGCTTGCAAAATCGCCTAGGTCAAAATAAGTCAGAGCAAGCATGTAGCGCGCATCAATGCTCTGGGGATAACATTTAATAGCTTCTTTGAATTCGCCAATTGCTTCCTGGACCTGGCTTTTTTGCAGAAAGATTTTACCCTTCAGTACATGTCCACGCTCTATCTGTGACTTAGTGAGACCCTTTTGATTAAGGAGGTTATCAAGCATAGACTTGGCTTGATCTGCTTGTCCTTGAGTGAACATTTGAGCGGCAGTATCAAGCGCGTCAATTGTTTTGTCCGTCGCCAGTGCCGCTTGACACATAATTAGAGCCAATGTCAAAGGCAAAATAAGATTGGGGCGAAGGGGCATAAACTGGTTTTACCTCAGTGATGTGATTAACTTATAATTGAATCTGGAGCGTAAATGGATAATAACCGAAAATTGATAGACTGGCTTTGCTTCACAACTGTGGCGCTGCAAAGCATATTGCTTTTAAATTCGGTCTTTATACCCGATGTTTTTGCAAAATCGCAAAAGGCAAGCGCGACTGTTGCAGGCAAGTCAATTGAATCGCCCGAATGCAAAGAGTGCACCAAAAAAGCTCAAGTTTTATTTGCTCAAGACAATATCAAAGAAGCTCTTGCAGTATTGAGTGCCAACGAAGGCAAATGCGCAAATTCTATGCGTTATAACTTGCTTTATTCGACAATTTTATTACGCTCAAAAGATGGTCAAAAGCAAGCTGCCGCTTTTGCTAAAAGAGCACAAGAGCTTGAGCCCACCTCGCTTGTGGCTAATTTGCAAGCCGGCATAACTGCCATGATTGTTGGCAATAAAAAAGAAGCTGTTGTTTCTTTTAAAAAAACTGTGGCGCTCGATCCTGGCAGTTATGAAGCTTGGTCCAGTCTTGGAAAATTATATGGTGAGCTTGGCGATAGCGAACAAGAAAAGATTTGCGGGGCAAAAGCGGCATGTTTAGAGCCTAAATCGCGTCAGGCAAAAATTCGCATGTTGCGCGGCATTGCCGATTCTGGCAACATTTCTGCATTGCGAAAAGAGCTAGATAAACTAATTGAAGATGAAAGCCTTGAGCCTGAATTTTTTCCATATGTGGCTAAAGAAGCATACGAGCTTGGTGTGTTCGATAAAGCGGAATTGGCTTGTGACCGTGTGTTGAAGGCTTATCCTAATTCTTTAGAGTGCCAAAAAACTAAAGTATTGTCTTTAGTTTGGCAAAATAAATACAAGCAAGCAGCGACATTGCTTGGCATGATAAAGAGTTCTTCGCCTGAGATGATGGCAGCATCAGTGCTGGTAGGACTAAAAACAAATATTGAAACACCAAGAAATAGATTGACTGAAGCGCTTAGTAATGAGCCAGATTCGCCAATCGTTTTATTGACTCAAGGGATATCGCAAGCGCACCAAAAGCAGTATCAAGAGGCAATTGTGACTTTGAGAAAATCGCTTAAACAAAACGAATTGTTCGCTCCCAGTCATATCGAACTTTGTAAAATTTACATCAAACAAAAAGAGTTCGATAGTGCTTTGCAAGAAGCTAGAGAAATTGGGCGTTGCAATGGATTTGAAGCAATTGCAAAAGCGATGGAAGCAAGAGTCAATTTAGTTCAATCGACCGCAGTCGAAAAGAGACAAAAGGCAGACACTCTTGCAAGACAAGCTTTTAAAATGGACGAGAATGCCCCTGAAGTTTTGATTACTTTAGCTCGTGTACACTTGAGTGCTGGGCGAGTGAGCGAATCTAAACGACTAGCCGAAAAGGCACTCATGATTGAACCTGGAAGCGACGACGCAATTTTATTAGTGAGCGAGATTAAGGGTAATGACAAGCAGTAATACTAAAATCAATACAATTAAGTCTTTTAACCCCGCGACCAAAGAGCTTCTTGGTGAGTTGCCTGTTTTTGGCAAAGGACATGTAACTCAGACAGTTGGGTTTGCAAGACGCGCCTTTGAAGATTGGCAATTGCTCGATTATTCTGCTCGCGCAAAAAAAATAGCGCGCTTGCGCAATATCATAAGTGATTCTGCAGATGAGCTTGCTGAGCTTATCTCAAAAGAAGTAGGCAAACCTAAAGTGGAAGTTTACGGCTCTGAATTGTTAGGTGTTTTAGATACATGCACCTGGCTTTGCGGCCAAACTGAAGAGATGCTGAAAGATCAATTAATTCAACTTTCCAACCCATTTTTATCGAGTAAACAAAGCGTCATTGCCTTTGAACCACTTGGTGTAATAGGCATAATTTCGCCCTGGAATTATCCCTTTTCTATTCCGATGATGACTATTCTAATGGCAGTGATGGTAGGCAATACAGTTGTTTTGAAACCATCAGAAAAAGCATCTCTAATTGGTGTCAAAATTGGTGACTTATTTAAGAAAGCTGACTTCCCAGATGGTGTGGTAAATGTCATCACTGGTGATGCCAATACTGGCAAGTATCTTTCTGAAGAACGCCTGGCCAGGCTGATTTTCACCGGCAGCGTTAGTGGTGGCAAAAAGGTGATGGCGCAGGCATCCGAGAATTTGATTTCGCTCACATTAGAGCTTGGCGGAAAAGACGCGGCTGTTGTTTTGCCTGACGCACCAGTTGAGTGGACTGCTCAGGGCATTGTCTGGGGCGCCTTCACCAACGCTGGGCAAGCATGCGCTTCTATCGAGCGCGTATTTGTTTTGAAAGGCAAACACACAGACGCATTTTTAAAAGCATTAGAAACTGAAACAAGAAAAATAAAACTGGGACCCGCCACAGACCCCAATACAGACGTCGGTCCCATCATTGATGAAGACCAGTTGAAAAAAATTGAAGACCAGGTAAACGCCGCCGTTCAAGATGGTGCCACCATTGTTGTGGGAGGCAAGTCGCGACCAGAACTTGGTGGTTATTTCTTTGAGCCAACGCTACTTACAAACGTAAACACCAGAATGGATATCATGAAGAATGAGACATTTGGTCCGGTATTGCCGGTGATGGTAATCGAGTCGGAAGACGAAGTTGTAGATCTAGTCAATAGAAGCAAGTATGGCTTGACTGCCTCGGTCTGGGGCAAAAATTTGTCTCGTTGCGAAGCCATTGCGCGCGACTTAGAAGTTGGAACTGTTTATATAAATGATTGTCTGTTTTCGCATGCCCAGCCACAATTACCATGGGGCGGCATGAAAGCAAGTGGATTTGGGCGCTCTCATTCCAAATTTGGTCTTATGGACTTGGTCAACATTAAACATATAAGCATCGACGCACCAGGCGGCGGTCCGCGCATGTGGTGGTATCCATACACACAAGCTCGTACCAAGATGTTGAAAGGCGGTTTGAATTTAATGCATGGATCCTCTATTGGAGCCCGACTCAAAGGGCTGGGCGATTTTATTTCGAATTTTTTCGATAGTTCAAAAAAATAAACATCAAACCCAATTCATCTAGGAGACCATCTAAATGAAAGACGAGGCTTTGCATCCCAAAGTGGTGGAAGTGCTCCACAAGCTGGATGTCAAATATAAAGTGATTGAATGTGATCCCGATTTTGCCGATACAGCGGTATTTTGCAAGCAATATGGTTATCTAGAAGAAGCGGCGGCAAACGCAATAATCGTTGCCAGCCGCCACGATCCAATTGTTTATGCGTGTTGTTCGGTCCTTGCAACAACCAAGCTTGATGTGAATCGTAAAGTAAAAGAAATAATGGATGTGCGCAAAGTGAGTTTTGCCTCTGCCCAGAAGACTCTGGAGCTTACAGGCATGATGATTGGTGGGGTTACGCCATTTGCGTTGCCCGAAATTCCATACTATATAGATGCCAAAGTGATGGAGCAGACCGAAGTGATTATTGGCGGCGGTAACAGATCTTCAAAATTGGTTGTGGAACCGGCTGAATTGCTCAAAATCCCCGGTGCGCGGGTGATTGAGGGTTTGGCAGTAGCAAAAGCGCCAGTTTGATTTCATTCGCATTTTGCTCTTTGTTATTGCGAATGCGTGTTGTCATT
>CAZSHS010000074.1:9601-11215 GCA_964606665.1 uncultured Candidatus Obscuribacterales bacterium
ATTAGAAAATGTCCGTCAAATGTTTCTCTGTAAAATTCATTGTTTTGGGCGTCGGTCAAACAATTTTATTGAGAACTATTCCCAAAAGAATCAAATCGTGTTATTGTTTTTGTGTTGAAGCAAACTCCTCTGCGTGGTGGTTGTGACCCTTGCCAGTTACGACCACCAGGCGCAGTAGGCACTAGATGGTATTTGCCTTTATGGTATATACTTTCTCCCTTCAGCGATTTCAGGAACAAATGGATTTAACATGAGCAGATACACCGGACCAAAAGCTAAACGATGCAGAGCTGTAGGAGCTAACCTCTACGGCAACGACAAATTCGACCGCCTTCACAAAAACTATCCGCCAGGTCAGCATGGTCAGGCGCGTAAGAAGAAATCCGACTTCGCTCATCACTTGCTTGAAAAGCAAAAAATTCGTTGGACCTATGGTTTAAACGAGCGTCAGTTCCGCAACTTGTACGACGAAGCTGCAAGAACCAAAGAAGCCACCGGCACAGTTCTGTTGAAATTCCTAGAAAGCCGTCTGGACAATATTGTTTTCCGCTCAGGTCTTGTTGCTAGCCGCGATCAGGCTCGTCAATTCGTTTCGCATGGTCACGTGCTTGTAAACGGAAAGAAAATGACCATTCCTTCTGCTCGTATGTATGTAGGCGCCAAGATTACTTTCAAAGAAAAGAGTATCGAAGCCCTCAAGAAAATTTCGACTGGTCTTACACCAGTGCGTCCTGACTGGTTGACCATCGACGAGAAGGCTTACACCATCGAAGTAAATGCTCTTCCTGAGCGCGATCAAATTGACCAGACTTTCAAAGAAAATCTGGTTGTTGAATATTACTCACGTAAGTAATTCATACAAAAAACAATATCAAAAGAGACGGTTTGCAAAGACCGTCTCTTTTAGTTTTAGCTTTGTTTTAATCTCGCTCTAACTTTAATTAGAAGAAGAAACAAACTGTGTAGCGAGTGATTGCAAGCGCTCTTCCATCATTTGAATGCGCAAATTGACCTGGCGTGGATCAAAGCTATTTGGATCGAAGTCACAACCAATCCATTGCAAGGTGTCCAGATACTGGTCGTTTTCAGGGTCTTCGATAATGCTTATGAAATTAGCATAGCCTTCTACGCCGCCAACATCTTCAGGCGGACAAGCGCGCTTGCCCATTGTGCACTGGGCAATGGCGTTTTCTGTGACGTCTGAGTATTGAATGTCTTCCAGTACGATGCGATGTTTCCAATCGTCACCATAATCGTAAATGTAGAACAATTCGTCGCCCCGCTCTGCAAGCAAGTCTGACAGGGCATAGTGGTTATAGTCGTGAATAGTTTCGCCTGATTCTGCTTCTTCTGGATCTCCAAAAACTTTGCCTTGTTGCTCGAAGTGATGCAGATGAGTATTGAACCAACCCATCGATATTTGCACTACTTGGTGCACGATTGAAAGAGGAGCATCGGCGCGAATGAGTACCCTGCGCCATATTGGTAGGGGCGAGTCAACCAGACTGATTTTAATCTGGTAATAGCTGTCTTCCTGTAAAGGTAGGTCCTCGTTTCCGTTTCCGTTTCCGTTAGAAGGCATTTTTTTGACCTGAAATCCTCGGCTTGCGCCAG
>CAZSHS010000075.1:0-10869 GCA_964606665.1 uncultured Candidatus Obscuribacterales bacterium
GGGCCTATTCTGACAAGAAGAATGAAGAAGCGATTAAATCCAAAGTGACTGGCGAACCCTCTTTGGCAGCCATTCTCCGCGCTCACTTAGAAAGAATTCAAGCTGGTGATTATTTCGCCATTCTTGCCTTCCTTGAAATGAATGACCAGAATGTTCAGTCTCTAGAAATAGTGCGCAAATCTGTTGAAGAAAAATTCAATACTTCAACTACACTTGGATTTGGTCCTCGCTACTTGCACTCGACCGGTCAAGCTCACAAAGGTGGTGCCAATAACGGTGTCTTCCTGGTGATTACATCCGACTACGAAAAAGACATGCCAGTGCCCGGATACAAGTCAACCTTCGGCAATATCTGCACTGCGCAAGCCTACGGCGACACACAAGTCTTGTGCGAAAAGGGACGTCGCGTCCTGCATTTGCACCTGACTAAAAATGTTGCTCGCGGTCTTGCAAGTCTCATTCAGGAAACCAGAAGCGCACTTAGTTAGTCTCGCTAACTAGAGCATGTTCTCTCTTGAAGCACACAAATTAAGAGCCCGCTGGAAAGACATCGACGTCCAAGAACTTGATTTCTCAAAATCACCTTTTGGACTGACCGAAAAAGGACTGATAGATTTCCGCGGGCTCGTGCTTCAAGGCACTACAAAAAAACCCCTAATTTTAGAAAAACCACGCTTTGAGAAATGCGACATGACTTATAGTCGCTTCATTCATTGTCGAATTCAGAGCGGTCTATTTATTGCTTGCGACATGACTCTGGCTGATTTTCATACTTGTGATGGCACTTTCACTAGTCCCGGTTCGATTCGCGAAGGATGGGTGTGGTATCAGAGAATTGATCCACTTATGGATTTAAGTGAATCACTTTTGTCAGAAATTCCGGATGGTCCCGCGAAACAAAAAATTCAACTAACCCGCTTGGACAAATTAGACCTTAGTGATCTAGACAAACCCTCGGTTCTCTTTTACTGCGACAATCAAAGCATCCCGAGCGCGACGAGCTTTCACAGGTTGATTGAATTATTGAATGGATGCGATGCACCGCCAGATATTTTTGTCTTGGACTCAAAAGACTATGTGACTTGTAGTGAGCCTGAAAAACGGCTCTTGCAGGAATTATTTCCATACGCCCTAGATGGAATGGCTGAGTGCTCATGGTTCAAAAACAAAACGCTTCTTGCGAGCAGAGCGCTTTCCACAACATGTATCGTAGATGAAATCGAATCGAGTTTAGCAAAAATCGGTATTGGTTCCAATTCTATAATTGAAAAGAAAAAATCCGAAGAAATCGATTTCTGGAATTTCGTTCAGTCAGCTTATCCTCGCGATGCCAAATATTCTCTTGATTCTCATATTGAAAATTTTCACAACGCTTTGATGAAAGTAACTGAAGAAGATTTCCATCGATATAGAAATATGGTAGATGAACTAAGTGAACAACTAGAGTCCTGGGCTTACACTGATGCGGCATGTTGCATCGAGTGGTGTTCAGATGACAGTTTCATAGATTTCTCTGCAAGCATCATTTTAAGAGATAAATTGTATTCATTTCTGTCTGATCCTGTAGAAACGCTTTTAGACATTGAGCAACCTAAAGCGCTTTTCAAAGAAGGTCTTTATTATGTGTTTTATGACGTACAAGAAGAACGTCTAATTCCCGACGTAGCAGGTATTGGTAAAAGCAAAAACCACTCAAGAAGACCTGCTGGAACTCAGTCTAGTGAAACTTTAAAAGGATTGCGCCAGCGATATCCTAAACTTTACGAAAAATACAGAGCCCGAAAACGATCAACTTGAGATTGAATTGATCAAACTGACAAGTGTTTGCATTAAATGCCGCGTTTTCATTGAACTTTTTTCAAAAAAAGGTCGTCATTAATATTGCGGGGAATTTTACTCATCCACCCAAAGAGGTGCTTCCTATGGAAAAAACTACAGCAATATTGGTTCAAAGATTTCTCTTGAGCTTGCAGCCGAGACAAATATTTTTCAGAAGTGAGCTACGGGGGTTTGGAAGCGCTAACACAATTGATCAGTGCATCTATCGTTTAATCGAATCAGATAGAATCATCAGGCTTATCGAAGGAGTATACATAAGGCATCAAACCGATGGGTGGCTACCTTCTGCTGAAGAAGTGGGGAGGGCTAAAGCAAAGGAATTGGGAAGAATACTTGCCGAAGAGCCGAAAACTATTGCCACTAAACTTGGTCTTACAAATCTGGATGGCTGCGAGATAGTCTTTTACACTACCGGAAGACCGCTATCTTTCAGGTATCAAGGAAAGATAATTCGTTTCAAAGAGACTTCAGCAAGAAAAATAAAATTGAATGATTCGCGACTAGGTAAAGCAGTAAACATTCTTTGGTACCTAGGTCCAGACTTCCCACTTGAAGATTCGCGATGGTTTTTAAGAAAATACTTGCATCGAGAAGAAAGACAACAACTTCGACAAGAACTTCCTGGAGTTCCTGAGTGGCTTTTGACTCGCTTAAAAGGACTACTTCCCGAATATCTTCCGCTAGGATTTCGTTCTTATGATAGCGATGCGTTCGAAACTGAAAATTCTCAGTATGACTTAAAAGGAGACGGCTTCCCAATGAATAAAACATTCGATTTCAATTAGATGACCAAATACCAGCTTCTTTTTTTATTAAGTGCTGACCATAAGTATTGCGGGATGTTTTACTTATGGTTGCCCCCGAAGCAAAAAAGACACACCGAATTTTCGTTAGATTTTGGAAGCGGTTTGCGCAGGCGCAAAGCTCATCAAAGCAAGTGATTTTGCGGCAAAATCATCAGTTGCGACATTAGAAAAATTGGAAAATTTAACGACAATGCGAGTCCCTATATTGTCAGAACCAGACATGATGCGCACAGAAGCACCATGCTTGTCTGCAATTTCTCGCACAATTGCTAAACCCAATCCGCTACCAGAAGCCTTATTACCTAGGACTCGATAAAAGCGCTCAAAGACATGATCTCGCTCGTCCAATTCAATGCCTGGACCGTTATCTTCGACTGCAAACACAAGACCATCGGAGACTGCAATGCTAACCGTCACTTTGCCATTTTCTGGAGTATAAATAATGGCATTTTCTATAAGATTGATCATCATCTCAAATAAAATATCAGCGTCACCTTCAATCACGGCATCTGGTGCATAAGATTCAAAGCCAAAATCAATATTTTTAGCGGAGGCAAGTGGTGCCATTTCACTCGTTGCGTTGCGTGCAATTTCTTCAAGTTTGATAGATGCAAATCTAGTAATACGACTTGGTTCTAATTGGGCAAGAGTCAAGAGTTGATTAACAAGACGATTAGCTCGCTCAGCACTTGAGCCCATTAATTTGACAGCATGATGCAATTCGCCTAAATCAGATTCGCGCAAAGCTAATTGACTTTGAGTTTTAAGTCCGGCAAGTGGTGTTCGCAATTGGTGAGCAGCATTTGCGATGAATCTCTTTTGGGCTTCGCGGTCTTCGCGAATTTGAAAGAGTAAGCGATTAATAGCAACAACAAGAGGCTTAACTTCTTTAGGGGCGCCAGCTTCTGTAAGAGGCTTCAAGTCAGCAGGACTTCGACGCGATACAGAATTTTCTAGATTGCGAAGTGGCAGCAAACCACGTTTGACACCAAACCAAATTACAAGAGATGTAAGCCCAATGATTGCTAGTTGCGGCAAAAGAATCATCAAAATAATTGTTTTAATCAAGTCATGTCTGTTTTGAGTAGTTTCAGCAACCTGGACAATTACATAGTCTGTTTTATCAGGAGAGCTTGCAATAATGCTTGCAATCCGCACTTTGGCTTCGCCAATTTTACCCGAGCGTACATCAGGTTCTGAAGCGCTCAAATCACCCGAAGGCGCTGGAATAGAATTGTCACCTGCAATTGTCTTGCCAGCGGAGTCTAGAACCTGGAAATAGATAGTGTTCTTTTGGTTGGATTTCAAAAAAGAAAGAGCCGTCTTTGACAAATCAAGCTGGGGCTTTTTATCAACGAAATCAAGACGAGATGCAACAGCACCAGCCGAATCTATAAGTGATTCGTCGTAAGCATCATTTGCAAATTCAACAGCCATGATATTAGCGATCATTGTATCGACACCAAGAATCACCGTAACTGGTATCAACAACCAGCAAAGTAATTGGCGACGAATGGAAGAATTAAAAGCAATCATGCTTTCTTCTCCAATTTTTCAAGCATGTAACCTAGACCGCGCATCGCTTTGATGGTGACACCATGAGGTTCGATTTTTTTGCGGGTGCGATGAACATATACTTCTATCGCATTTGGTGTCACGTCTTTGTCCCAAGTGCAAATCTGCTCTAAAAGCATTTCTTTGCTAATCAATTTTCCTGGACGTTGCAGAAGGCACTCCATGACAGCCAATTCTCGAGCCGAGAATTCAAGTTGATCGCTATCGGCAGAGATTGTGCGACCGACCACATCAAATCTGAGCGAGGCGAAAATAATTTCATTATCTGATGAATATTTACTGCGTCTAATCAAGGCTTTGACGCGTGCTTCTAATTCGGGCAAATCAAAAGGCTTTGGCATGTAGTCGTCGGCGCCTAAATTCAAGCCCTGCACACGGTCTCCAAGACCGGCACGCGCTGTCAAGAGCAAAATTGGAAGCTTGTTCCCGCGTGAACGTGCATTACGCAAAACGTCCATCCCGTCCATCTGAGGCAAGCCTAAGTCGAGGATGGCAAGGTCAAAATTGGAGTCTAAAAGTGCATTATCAGCATCGACGCCGTTCGCCACTTTTTCCACGACAAAGCCAGACTGGCTCAGCGCTTTTGAGATCCCGTCTTGCAATACTTCATCGTCTTCGGCTAACAGAATGCGCATATGCACTCCACATTTGCGTGATATCGAAGTGCTAAAAATACGCCTAAACAGCCTGGGTTCGCAAGAGGAGCCGTGTAAGCTTGGCGTCAGTTTGGGTCGATATAGTAGATGCAAAATTAAACTGGCATCATTATGTTGAGGCGCAAAGTAAATGACCACCAATGCAACGGCAGAACCCAAATCGAGCGACGAAATCACAAAAGAGGAAGACGCACTTTTAGAAGTCGAATCTGAAGTCTGCTCATATGGTGACACCGTTCACTATGCCGAACGTCCTCAATTCTTCGATACTTGCGAAGGCAGCTACTTGTATGACAGTCACAAAAAGCCATTTCTCGATCTGCAAATGTGGTATTCCGCAGTCAACTTAGGCTATGCCAATAAGCGCGTCAACGACGCATTGAAAAATCAAGTCGATAAACTGCCCCAACTCGCCTGTCAGTATTTGCACAAAGAAAAAGTGCAATTAGCAGAAAAAATAGTTACATCAATCAAGCGTGGCTTCAAAGGTCAAAAGGGTCGTGTCCACTTCAACGTAGGTGGCGCCCAAGCAGTTGAAGACGCACTAAAACTGGTGCGCAAACATACTGGCAAATCGCGCATGCTCGCTTTTGAAGGTGGCTACCACGGACGCACACTTGGTGCATCGGCAATCACTTCATCTTATAGATACAGAGAAAACTATGGCGAATTTGGCGACCGCGCCGAGTTCGTTCCTTTTCCTTATTGCTTCCGCTGTCCTTACGGCAAAACTGTTGATTCGTGCGAAATGTTTTGTATTCAGCAAATTGAGCGCAAATTCGATCACGAATACACTGGCTGGTGGAACCCTAAAACAAATAAATCAGAATTTGGTGCTTTTTTCGTTGAAGTAATTCAAGGAACCGGCGGCTATATTCAAGCTCCCAAAGGCTATTTTGAAGCGCTTGCCAAAATTTGCAAAGAACGCGGCATCCTACTTATAGATGACGAAATTCAAATGGGCTTTTTCCGCACTGGAAAATTATGGGCGTTCGAACATATCAATGCCACACCAGATGCGCTTGTATTTGGTAAGGCTCTTACAAACGGACTGAATCCACTTTCGGGTATCTGGGCCAAAGAGGAGCTAATCGCACCAGAAAAATTCGGTCCCGGATCTACTCACTCAACTTTCTCTTCTAATTCGCTTGGCACCGCCACCGGGCTTGAAGTAATGAAAATCTTCGAAGAAGGCGACTACGAAAAATCAGTGACAGAGAAAGGCGCATACTTCCTTGAACTGATAAAAGATTTGCAAAAACGCCACAAAGAAATTGGCGACGTAGACGGCAAAGGTCTTGCCCTGCGCATGGAGATGTGCGAAGCAGATGGCTATACTGCTAATCGCAAACTAGCAGACCGCATGTTTCAGATTGGACTTGAAGGCAACTTACTTGTAAATGGTAAGCGAATGGGTCTTGTGCTCGACATCGGCGGCTATTTTAAAAATGTAGTGACACTGGCACCGTCGCTTGAAATCACACGCGAGGAAATGGACCTTGCAGCCAAACTTTTGGACATGGTAATCACAGAAAGCAAGAAGGTTGTCTAATGAAACAACAATTTGATCGAGTACAAATATTTTGTGACTTCGACGGTACCATCACCAAAGGTGATACCGTCGATTTATTGCTCGAAAAATTGGCTCTAGAAGAGTGGAAAGAAATCGAAGCTCTTTGGGTAGCTGGCAAAATTAACGGTCGCGAGTGCATGGCAAGACAAATACCACTTATAAGAGGTGGTTGGGATGCAATTGAAAAAGTTTTAGGCACAGTTGAATTAGATAAAGGCTTTGGCGCTTTTGTTGCATGGTGCCGTTTTCGTCATATACCATTTTCGATTGTTAGTGACGGACTGGACATAGTTATAAATACTTTGCTCAAACGCGAAAATGTACGTGTCGATAAAATCTGGTCCAACAGACTGATTGAAAATGAATTTGGCTCACTTAGAATCGAATTTCCAGAACGTGCTCATCGCGTGGTTTGCCAAACCGGACGATGCAAATGTCAGATTCTAGATATGGCACCCAAAGGCGATTTAAAAGTAGTAATTGGCGACGGGCGCTCAGATTATTGCTGGGCTCAAAATGCCGATATCTTGTTTGCCAAAGACAGCTTATCGCGTCATTGCAAGAGCGAAGGAATTAATTTCCACTCTTATGAAAGTATGCTCGAGGTGCGTATGGCACTTGAAGAGTTGATACCAGTTATGGTACCAAGCCAATTCTCTTCGCCTCAACAAACACAAATGCCTGTAGTAGATCACTTCTATGAAGGCGCCTGGGTTACTGCATAAATAGAGCTTAAATCATGCGCACTGGAGTCTTACTTCTACACGGTCTGACCGGAATGCCCTCCGAGCTACGTCCGCTTGAGAAATTTCTGCAAAAAAATGAAATTGAAACTGAAGCACCAGTTCTAGCCGGTCACGGTGGCACGCATCTAGACTTGAATAGAGTCAAATTCAAAGAATGGGTTGATAGTGCTAGAGAATCGCTCAAACTTCTTCTCAAACGGGTAGATAGAGTCTTTCTGTGCGGTTTGTCTATGGGCGGGACCATTGCTGCAATGCTAGCCCTAGAAATTCCAGAGCAATGTGCTGGCTTGATTTTGCTGTCGCCGACTCTCGACTATGATGGCTCGAATCTGGATAATTTGACTCATCAAAAGGTGCTTAAAAGCAAGGCGTTCAGAAATATTTTGCATGTCCTGACTGAGCATATTCCCGGCTTTGGTGGCGCTTTCTACTGGACAGAGACACCACCTTACGGCTTAAAAGACAAGCGTCTACAAGCACAAATAACCAAATCTATAGAAGCTGCAAAAATTGGACAAAGCAATGAGTTCGGCTTGTTCAGAACATATTTTTCCTCTTTGCATCAAATGAAATTATTAACAGACCAGTTTCATCTGGTGGCATCGCGAGTCGATTGCCCAGTTCTTATTTTGCACAGTCTTGAAGACACACTTGCAAGCATGAATAATGCAACTGAAATGTATAAATCACTTGGCTCTCAAGACAAACGCTTAATTGCGTTCACAGGGTGTGACCATGTGATGACGCTCGACTTACAACGACATTTTGTTCTCAAACGTGTAGGCGAATTTATTACAAGAATAACCGACCAAGAAATTATTGCTCCAAGAAAATCCAATCCAGTCTGGTCATTTGAAATATGTGACAGATTAAGTGAAGAAGGAAGCTTGTTCTTCAACAATTTCATTACTCACAATCCAGATTATTTGGCAGCACAAAAGGCTTTGATTCATTCTAAAACTGTTGAGTGTCAGGGTTCGCATCTGGAAATCAAAGAAAATAACAGAGTCAAAGCGGTCATGCCTTTGTTTGCGGTAACGGGAAGAACCTTGACTGTAGGCTATTCTCAAAAGCGCTGGTCGCAAGATTTCAATCAACCTGTAGAAAACTTCACAGTTAAATATTTGCTCTACTCCTTTTTGAATAATATTGCCGAATCAATCAAAGCCACTCGCATCTGTCTAATCAATGGTCAAATTCTAAATAAGAATCAAGTGGCTAAACCACAATATGCCGATCAGACTAGCTTGGTGGCTGAAAAAAAGAGATGATGCAATTAAGTCATGCAAGAGAAATAAATGCGCTCGAGCCAACTTCTCTTGCTGAATCTTTTCACAACTTCCCACCTGAAAATTTCAAGTCAGTCAAAATAAATCACGAAGACACCAAACTTAGTGCATTCTTTGCCCGCTTCAATTTGCTTACTACTTTGGACGACGACCAATTGTGGATTGCAGATAGTTTGGCAAAACTTGGTTTGTCTAATTTGACCTGCTTTAATACTCTCTTTTCCGGCACCACAGTGACTGAATACAGCGTCCTTGCGAAGTGTCGCAATCTAAATGAAATGATTCAAGCTTATATTGATGAAGCAGTCAAACGCAAAGCTCAATTACTTATTATCAAAGATCTGCCACTTGATTCGCCACTTTTAAGCGACGAAGACAATCTGGTATCGAAAAAAATACTGGACATCTGCTCTAACGACACAAGGTTTTTAGTGCTTGACGGTCAAGCTCTTGCCTATGTGCCAATAGATTTTGAAAATATAGACCATTATCTGGCTAAACAAAGTAAATTACGTCGCAAAGACTTACGCAAAAAACTAAAAAAGAAATCCGAGCTTGAAATAAAAGAAATAAAAACAGGCCATTTTTTCAATAATAATGATCTGCTCGACTCTATGTATTCGCTCTATTTAAACGTCTTTGAGCAAAGCAAATATCATTTTGACAAACTCAGTTTTGATTTTTTCAAAGATATTTTGACTGGTCAAAACGATGGCATCGTCTTTCTTTACTATCGCGACCTGAAACTGATTGGTTACAACATTTGCTTTGTGCACAACAAAAACTTGATAGACAAATATGTAGGCTTTGCTTATCCTGAGGCACGCGACTTCAATTTGTATTTTGTTAGTTGGTTTGTCAATCTTGAGTATGCAATAAGGCATAATCTCAAAAATTATATCGCCGGATGGACAGACCCCCAAGTGAAAGCATATCTTGGTGCCTCATTTACGCTGACAAAGCATGCGGTTTTCATTCGCAACTCTATTCTTCGAAAAATACTTACTCCATTGAAAAAATTCTTCGAAAACGATTCTAATTGGCAAAAATCGAGGAATTAGTATGAACGCTGCAGCAACTTTAATGTGGTTTTTAACTCTAGTCTTCGACACTTTTGGACAATTGGCTCTCAAAGCAGCAGCCGGTGCAGACGGTGAGGGTCTGGCTCACTGGAAGGCTATGGCCAAAGATAAATGGATCTATTTTGGAGTCAGTGCATACGTTATAGAATTTTTTGTCTGGCTTGCCTTTTTGTCTATGGTGCCACTTTCCCAAGGAGTTTTGGTTGGCAGCGTCAACATTTTGACAGTTATAATTGGTGGTCGCATATTTTTCAAAGAGGCACTGACACCAAAACGAATCGTGGCATCGATTATGGTGGCAGCAGGTGTTGGTCTGGTTGGCTGGGCAAGCTAGCATGCGTCCTTTCTACTTAATTGGTTTTCTATTACTAGTGGCATTCGACACTGCCGCTCAAATTGGTTTTAAATTTTCTGCCACCAATACTGCTCCTGCTACATTTACGCCCGAATGGATTTTGAGTGTAATATGCGAGAAATGGTCATATTTATCTCTGGCTGGTTACCTCGGTGCTTTTGTGACCTGGATGACCTTACTTAAAACTGCACCCATTGGTCCTGCTTTTGCAGCATCACACTTAGAAGTGGTAACTGTAATGATCATTTGCGTCACCTGGTTGCATGAAAAACTTACTTTGCCTCAAATTATTGGAAGCCTATTGATAGTTGGTGGCATTATTCTTTTTGCCATGGCAGAGGCTGAAATAGAAGAACCAGTTTTGCATGGAACCACACCTGATGCCGGGACTGTTTAAGCCAAAGGAAATTCCACCCACGGCAGGTATGTCTTTGTACTTTAGCGACTTCTTTTGCACAGATTCCAATCTTGAGCGTGGGCTCGAAAAATATTTTGATAATAAAACTAAAATTCGTCTTTTATCATCTGGTACTGCTTCACTAATAATAATTCTAAGTGCGCTCAAAAAATTATCCCCGAAAAAAGACGAAGTGATTATTCCAGCTTTCACTTGTCCACTCGTTGCCATAGCTTGCCATCAAGCTGGGCTCAAAATCAAGCTTTGTGACTTTGAGAAAGAAACAGACCAATTGGACATCAATAATTTAAGCCTAATTATTACTGACAAAACTTTGTGCGTTATACCTACTCATCTTGGATTTTTTCCTCAAAAAATGCAAGAAATTTTGAAAATAGCAAAGTCCAAAAATATATTTGTAGTCGAAGATGCAGCTCAAGCACTTGGAGCCACCATTGATCAAGAAAAAGCAGGACTTTTAGGCGATGTCGGCTTCTTCAGTCTGACAGCGGGCAAAGGTCTTACTATTTTTGAAGGTGGATTTATTGCCT
>CAZSHS010000076.1:0-9863 GCA_964606665.1 uncultured Candidatus Obscuribacterales bacterium
CGCAGATGACGATTAAAATCGATACTACGGCTGCCAATTCGATGGCCGTGATACCCCTCAAGCGAGACAACGAGCCAACCTTGCGGGCTCGTCGTGGATAGGGAGATTGATTGTCCAAAGAGTCTTCGCTAGCCTCCTATGAAAAGTGCTTACAAACCCAATATAGGCAATTAACGTCAAACGGTATGTACGTCAATGGTTTTAAGTCGAAGGGCTTACATCTTAGGAGTTACTGATTTAGAGCCGGTTTTGACTAATTTTTTTTGTGTAGGTTCAATAGTTTGCCACTGTTAGTAGTGTATTGAGCGAATAGGTGAATCAAGGGGATCTGCATCACAAGCGATTTGCAGAAGCTCACTTACTCTTGAAAAATAAAGCGCTAGAAAAACGAGAACATAAATCTTTTATGAATGAGCTGCTCTCATAAACTTCACCTTCGATTTATAAAACCAGTGTTTTAAGAATTCGGCTGACAATCCATACACGAATACAATGACGGCCATAATCACTATAAAATGCACCGGCAATGGTGAAAAGCCAATTCCTTTACCAAAGTAAGTGAAGGGAATTGCAACTGCGCATAAGACTACAAAAATGGTGGCACCTAATAAATATTTACTTGGTCTACTCACAAACATTGATCGTCTTGTTCTGATCACCAATACAACAAAAGCGGCTGAGCATATAGATTCAAGAAACCATCCAGTTCTGAAAACACTAGCGTCAGCCCTCATCACTACATATAAAAGATAGAAAGTAATAAAATCAAATATCGAACTCAATGTTCCAAAAATTAGCATAAATGAGCGTATAAATCCAACATCAAGCTTCATTGGATTTGCCACCATTTCATTATCAACGTGGTCGGTTGCTATCGTCATTTCGGGAAGATCTGTCAATAAATTATTGAGCAGTATCTGGTGCGGTAGCAACGGCAAAAAAGGCAGAAATAGCGAAGCTCCTGCCATGCTGAACATATTTCCGAAATTAGAGCTGGTCGCCATAAAAATATATTTCATGGTATTTGCAAAAGTCTTTCGGCCCTCTATTATGCCTGTTACCAGAACTTTCAAGTCATGCTCAAGCATGATTATTTGCGCCGCTTCTTTTGCCACATCAACAGCATTGTTTACTGATATGCCAACATCGGCAGCATGAAGCGCTGGTGCGTCGTTGATACCATCGCCGATATAACCAACTACATTGCCTGCTTTGCGCAAGGCAAGAATTATTTTCTCTTTTTCGTTAGGTTCAACTTCGGCAAATACATCAGTGTCATTAGCTAATTTAGCCAAATCCTCAGAAGTCATATTTTTAAAATCCGAAGAGACAAGAACTTTGGGATTTTTAAAACCTATTTGTCCAGCTAACGCTTTAGCCACCAAATGATTGTCACCACTTATTACTTTTAAAGTGACACCTAGTTTTTTTAGATCTTCAATAGTATCGACAATGCCTGGCTTTGGCGGATCCGAAAATACAAGTAAGCCAAAGAACGTCATTTCGCTTTCGCTTTGGACGTTGATACTGTCTTCGTTTGTTTCCTTAATTGCTAATCCCAGAACGCGCTTTCCCTCGGCACTTAGCGTTTCAATTTTAGCTTCGATGTGATCGCGGATTGCTTGTAAGCAAACATCCCCAGATGATGCTTTTGCTTGAGTGCATGCTTCAAATACATTTTTGAAAGCGCCTTTGGTGATAATGATATTTATAGATTTGTCATTGTCCTTCACAAGAATGGTCAGGCGTTTTCGAATAAAATCATAGGGAATTTCATCTAGTTTTGTATATCGGCTTGAATCAATTCCTTCCAATTTTTTTATTGCCGCATCAATTGGATTGGTAAATCCAGTTTCCAGCGAGGCATTTAAATAAGCGAACAGCTTCACTTGGTCGCACTCTTGCCCGTCGAGATTGAGGATCCCAGCCAATTCGACAGTACCTTCGGTAAGAGTGCCAGTTTTATCTGAGCATAAAACGTTCATGCTGCCAAAATTTTCAATCGACGCTAGTCTTTTGACTATTACTTTAGAATCTGCCATTTTCTTGGCGCCAGTAGCTAGATTAATACTTATAATTGCCGGTAATAGTTGTGGGGTGAGACCGACTGCCAGTGCCAATGAAAACATAAAGGACTCTAAAATAGGACGAGCATAAAAAAGATTTACCGCAAAAATAGATAGCACCAAAAGTAGTGTCACTATCATTAGAAAGTATCCAAAATCGGCGATACTTCGCTCGAAATTTGTTTCGGGAGGCTTGCTAGTTAAATGCTGTGTTATAGCGCCTAGCTGAGTGTCTTCGTCTGTAAATACAGTAAGGGCTCTGGCTGTCCCACTTATTACATGTGTTCCAGCGAATAAGCAATTGCTTCTTTGACTTAATGGACTCTCGGCTTTGATATCATTGGCATGTTTTTCAACTGGAAAAGTTTCTCCAGTAAGTATAGACTCGTCCACAAATAGCTCTTTACTTTCAATAATTCTGCAATCTGAGGTAATTGAGTCACCGGCAGTAAAAAGGAGCACGTCGCCGGGCATAATTTTATTTGTAGCTACATCAATTTCTTTTCCATCTCTTAGAGTTTTGCTGTAAATTTGAACCACTTGAAGCATTGCCTTAACAGCATTGCGGGCTCCTCGCTCCTGGAAAAAGCTCAAGCCACCACTAATAAACACGATAAATAGTATCAACGCTGAATCAATTTGCTCTCCCAAGCCTATTGAAAGAACTGCCGCAATTAAAAGTAGTATGGAAATTGGGCTTTTGAACTGTTCGAGAAAAAGAAAGAGATCTTTTTCCTCTGATTTTTTCTTTTGCGGCCCTTTACTTTGAAGAAGCTGTGCAGCTTGGCCGCTGGAGAGACCTTTATTGCTTGAATTCAGCTTGGAAAAAAGAGAATCGATATTGTCTGCCCAAAAACTTTCTGCAGCCACTTTAGGTCTTTCTTGTCTCATAAGTAAAATGCATTATATCAGTCTTATTGTGAGCTTGATCTATGAATATTGTATATTTAGCTCCTGTAGCCTTTACTCTCATAGTTACTTCGAGGAAACCTATGCAATGACTCATTTATTTGAATCGCTCACCATCCGCGGTATCACTCTTCGTAATCGCGTTGGAATTTCTCCCATGTGTATGTATTCATCATTAGATGGTCACGCAACAGATTGGCATTTAGTTCATCTCGGTTCGCGTGCTGTGGGTGGAGCCGCGCTAATTTTTGCCGAAGCCACGGCGGTAGAAGATATTGGGCGAATTTCGCCAGAAGATGCAGGGTTGTGGACTGATTCGCAAATAGAGCCACTGGCAAGAATTACTAAATTCATAGATGAATATGGTGGTGTTCCTGCTATTCAACTAGCGCATGCCGGTCGCAAAGCAAGTACTTATAGACCTTGGGAAAAAGAAAAGGGTTCGGTTCCAAAATCTAAAGGAGGCTGGCAATCAGTAGGCCCAAGTGCAATTCCTTTTGATAAAGATTATGATACTCCCAGTGAGTTGAGTCTTGGCGATATAGATCGAATTAAGCAGAGTTTTTTAGATGCAACCAAGCGTAGTATCAATGCAGGATACAAATGGCTTGAACTACATGCTGCTCATGGATACCTTTGTCATAGTTTTCATTCGCCCTTGTCTAACCAAAGAAAAGACAAGTATGGCGGTTCGTTTGAAAATCGTATCAGACTTACTTTGGAAACGGCGGAAGGCATGCGTGCAATTTGGCCTCAAGAATTTCCGATGAGTGTACGACTCTCCTGTACCGACTGGTACGAAGGCGGATGGACTTTAGACGAGTCTATCGAGCTTGCCAAAAAATTGAAAGAATTAAAAATAGATGTAATAGATTGTAGTTCTGGTGCCGGCACGCCGCTTGCAAAAATACCAGTTGGCGCAAGCTATCAAGTTCCGTTTGCCGAGGCAATCAAAAAGAAAGCAGACATTATGACGGCTGCTGTCGGAATGATTACTGAGCCGATGCAAGCCGATTCGATTATTCGCATGGGTCAAGCCGATATTATTTTATTGGCTCGCGAATCATTGCGTGATCCATACTGGGCAGTGAATGCATCGCGGGTGGTGCATCAAAATGACAAAATTAAACTTCCAGATCCGTATCAGTACGCGGCTTATCCCCGGGGTTGATTGCGGTCCTTATTATTGAACGGCTGCACTTGACTGTCTAAATCGGGCAATGTCGCGCATTGGTGGGTCACCGAACATTCTTTTGTATTCTCTTGTAAATTGAGAGGCGTCATCGTAGCCGACTCGCACCGCCGCAGAGCTTGCATCCAAATCTTCAGTTAAGAGTAGTCGGCGTGCTTCTTGCAAGCGAATTTGTTTTTGAAACTGAAGTGGACTCATCGATGTTGCCGTTTTAAAATGTTGATGAAAACTAGATACACTCATTCCTAAATCGCGCGCTAAATCTTCGATACTCAATGCTTCGTTGAAGTTGGAGCGCAGCTTTTGAACAGCTTTGGTGATACGTGTTGTGTTGCCACCAAATGTTGCCATTTGAAAAAGTCTGGGACCCTGTTCACTTTTGAGTAAGCGATAGATTATTTCTCGTGTCACCAGAGGCGATACTATTCGATAATCAGTGGGATTATCCAATAGTCTAAATAACCTTATAAATGAATCGAGCAATTCGCCTTGCAATTTGCCAACTGCTATTGATTTGACGCTTGAGTCGGTGCGACCAGGAGACAACCCGGCCTCAACGCTTACAGAGGCGATTAATGCTGGGTCGAAATCCATTTTAAGCCCCAGGTAAGGCTTGGTGCTAGTTGCTTCTATCACCTGGCTGACGACTGGAACGTCTAGTGAGCAAAGCAAGTAATTAGCTGGGTCATAGCGGAAGCTGTCTTCGCCCATTTGTACAACTTTTGCACCCTGGGCAATTATGCATATAGAAGGATTGTATTGTCCGTGCGTGGGCAGTGTCTGATCGAAAAACTTGTAGAAATTTAGCCCTTCAGCTATTTTGTTTTGACCTTCAAGCACGCAACTTTGCGCTAGCCTCGCTACTAACTCTTGCCTGTTTTCGGCATCTCTCTGGTCGTTTTTAGTGCTCAAATGGGGCTCCTAAGGGTTTGTAGAATTGTCCAATGATCCTGTAATTTTGTTATACCATACCAGGCTTAATAGGGCTAAGATTAAACTGTGAGACGGGGCGGCTTGGAGTTTTATTCAAGCGGTCGAGGAGTGCTTATGCAAAAACGCAATTTATCAAATTTAGAAGTTTCAGCCATCGGACTTGGCTGCATGGGAATGAGTTTCAGCTATGGGCCTGCCAAAGACAAGAATGAAATGATTTCGCTTTTGAGGAAGTCTATCGAGTTAGGCGTCACATTTTTCGATACTGCCGAAGTCTATGGACCGTTTGTTAACGAAGAGTTGCTTGGCGAGGCTTTAGAGCCTTATAAAGATAAAGTTGTGATTGCCACCAAATTTGGTTTTGAGCTTGATCCTACAGGTAAAGCCAAATGGGTTGGACTAACATCCAAACCAGTCGATATAAAGAAAGCGGTTGAGGGCTCGCTCAAGCGTCTGCGGGTGGAAGCAATTGATTTGTTGTACCAGCACAGAGTAGACCCGTCGGTGCCTATTGAAGATGTTGCAGGAGCGGTTAAAGAGCTAATTCAGTCAGGTAAAGTCAAGCATTTTGGTTTGTCTGAAGCTAGCTCTGACACCATTCGTCGAGCACACTGTGTTCAGCCTGTTACTGCAGTACAAAGCGAATATTCAATCTGGTGGCGTCGTCCAGAAGAATCTGTAATTTCCACACTAGAAGAATTGGGCATTGGATTTGTTCCATATAGTCCGCTAGGTAGAGGATTTCTTACAGGAAAAATTGAAGCAAACGCTAGTTTTGATTCGACCGATTTTAGAAGCACATTGCCTCGTTTTGCGCCTGAAGCACTCAGTGCCAATCAAGAAGTGGTGCGCTTACTTGAAGATATGGCTAAGAAGAAAAATGCTATGCCAGGTCAAATTGCTCTAGCTTGGATTTTGGCGCAAAAACCATGGATGGTGCCAATTCCAGGTACAACCAAATTGAATCGATTAGAAGAAAACATCGGTGCTGCACAAGTTGAGCTTAGCACTAAAGATTTAAACGAAATTGAAGAAGCTTACTCTAAAGTAAAAGTACTCGGAGAGCGTTATCCAGAACATATTGAAGCAATGACCGGAAAATAGATTTGGGAGACTATAATGATTAAGACAGCAATTAAAACTAAAGCATATGCCGCCACCGCTCATGGTGAAGAGCTAAAACCGCTTGAAATTCAACGTCGCGATCCAGGACCCAACGATGTTTTGATTAATATCAAATTTTGTGGTGTCTGTCATTCAGATGTGCACCAAATCAAAGACGAGTGGAGCAATAGCAAATATCCAATGGTTCCTGGACATGAAATTGTCGGAATCGTAGATAAAGTAGGTGATAAAGTATCCAAGTTCAAAACCGGAGACAGAGTCGGCGTAGGCTGTATGGTGGACTCGTGTCGCGAGTGTGATTCTTGCAAAAACGACTTAGAGCAGTATTGCGAAAAGCGAATGGTGCTCACATACAACGACATCGAATTAGATGACATAACTCCAACTTACGGCGGATACTCTGAGTTCATTACAGTGGATGAACATTTTGTCGTAAGTATTCCTGATAATTTGCCTTTAGACAAAACGGCACCATTACTGTGCGCTGGCATCACCACTTATTCGCCTTTAGTTCATTGGGGTGCTGGTCCTGGCAAATCTGTCGCTGTTGTGGGTCTTGGTGGACTGGGACATATGGCAGTGAAACTGGCTCATGCTCTGGGTGCCGAAGTTACTGTAATTAGCCGCAGCTATAACAAAAAGACTGACGCAGAAGCTATGGGTGCAAAACACTATGTTGCCACTTCTGATTTTGAAGCAGCGAATAAAGCGCAGAACAAGTTTGATCTGATTATCAATACGGTTTCTTCTGCCGCTGACATGAATACTTATTTGGGTATGTTAAAGCGTGATGGCACCATGGTTCTAGTGGGCGCTCCAAGCGACGAATTGCCCATACAAGCATTCAGTATAATTCCTCATCGAAAATCATTATCGGGCTCTACCATTGGTGGCATACGTGAAACTCAAGAAATGCTCGATTTTTGCGGCAAGCACGACATAACGTCAGACATCGAAGTTATTCCAATTAATGTTATTAACGATGCATACGAACGTTTGCTCAAAAGCGATGTGCGTTATCGTTTTGTAATTGATATTGATTCGCTCAAATAAATCAGGTCGCTAAAGAGTTAGAACTCGGTTTGATTTTGAATACTTTGCCTGCAATGCGTTGCTGTAAGATGTTCAAACGGACCGAGTTTTCTCTTACTTTGTTGACTAACTCAGTTGTATTTACTGTTTTGTAAGTCGAACTGCAATCTGAGCAAATTGCAATCAGTTCTTTAATTTCATTTTGGCATGCTTGAAATAAAGCATCGCCGTATTTAGACTCCAAGCGCGTCAGTGTGTTGAACTGATTAATAAATAGATTAATCTGGTTGCCCACTTCAATCTGTATATCAGAAGGTAAAGCAGTTTCGCACGTTGAGCGAAGCGTGTCTATTTTAGTTTTAAATTGATCTAGAATCGATTCCATAATTGTTGTAAGTATCCCACATGTGTCGGGTTAAAATGTAACAATGGAACGCCTGCCAATTAACGATGTCATCCCCGAAATAGTCTCTGCTGTGTCGCGACATAGCGCGGTTATAGTGGTTGCAGAACCTGGTGCGGGGAAGACTACTCGCGTGCCGCCAGCACTTTTGGAACAGATTGCCAGTTCTTCATCGAATGGACAAATAATATTGCTTCAACCAAGACGTATTGCAGCGCGTGCTGCTGCTTTTCGCATTTCAGACGAAATGGGAACAACGCTTGGAGATGAAGTCGGTTTTCAAGTAAGACACGAAACACGTGCTTCAAGCAAAACCAAAATTCTAGTTTGTACCGAAGGTGTATTTTTGCGCAAGTTGCAAGAAGATCCCACACTTTCTAAAATGTCGGTAATAATTTTCGACGAATTTCACGAGCGAAACTTAGATAGTGACCTGGCTCTAGCTCTTGTTCGCCAGGTGCAGTCTGAGCTTCGACCCGATTTAAAAATAGTGGTAATGTCAGCCACGCTTGAGGCAGAGCCCGTAAGCCAGTTTTTGTCTGATTGTCCGGTGGTCAAAAGTGCGGGGCGCAATTACCCTGTTGAAATAAAATATTTGACCCATCAAGACAAAAAAAGTTTAGAACACAAAGTTGTAGATGCAATAAAGTTTTGCGCGCAATCTTCATCGCAACACATACTCGCTTTTTTGCCTGGCGTGCGAGAAATCAAAAAGACTCAAGAATTACTTGATACTTTCGCATCAGAGCACAATTTAGTAATTATGCCTCTTTATGGCGAAATGCCACTTGAAGAACAAAACAGTGTGTTGCACCAATCTACAAAACGTAAAGTGGTGTTGGCAACGAATGTGGCAGAGACATCGCTCACCATAGATGGTATTACTGCTGTAGTGGATAGTGGCATGGCTCGTGTGAATAGACTTGATTCACGCTTGGGTTTAAACAGTCTACAACTGGAAAGAATTTCCAAAGCTTCTGCCGACCAGCGAGCTGGACGGGCCGGTCGTACTCAAAACGGTATGTGCTTTAGACTCTGGACAGAGCGCGAGCAGCAGGCGATGGCACCATTCAATAGTCCGGAAATAGAGCGAGTCGAGTTATCCTCTTGCGTTTTGCAATTGATGAATTGGGGCGAAAGAGATATTGAGTCATTTAAATGGTTTTGTCCACCACCTCGAAATAGCCTCATGCACTCGCTTGAATTGCTTGAGCGCATCGATGCCACCAATGATGGAGCGCTTACACAAGAAGGACGATTGATGGCGAAACTGCCACTGCAACCACGCCTTGCTCGATTATTGATAGAAGGCACGCGCCAGGGACATGCAAAAACTGCAGCAGTCTGTGCAGCTCTTCTGGCTTTTAGAGACCCAATAAAACGTAAAGACAAAGACTCATTCAATCGCGGTCCACTGCAGAAATCAAACTCAGATGTTCTGGATCGAGTCTACATGCTTGCGCAATATCAAGAGACTGGAATTAAAGAATCTTATCTAGGCGAATTGTCTTTGCCGGTGAGCAAACAAATTTTGTTCGACGCAAAACAGTTGCTTAGGCTTGTTAAATCGTTAGAGAAAGAAATTAATCCAGTTTCTCAACCTGTAAGCGAAGACGAAGCTTTGATGCGCGCTTTAATGACCGCATATAGCGATCGGGTTTGTCGCAGGCGTGAGCCCGCTAAAAGCACTGCCCTCATGCTTGGTGGCAGAGGCGTAAAACTAGCCGAAGAAAGTGCTGTGACTCAAGCGGAATTTTTCGTCGCAGTTGAACTAGTCGAAACTGGTAGGTCTGACGCTTTAGTTCGCCAAGCTTCAGCAATCGAACCTTCCTGGTTGGCTCAGAATCATGTCACAACCTCTATTGACGCGACATTCGATCCAGCTCGATCCAGAGTGGTGGCATTCAAACGTACAAAATTTTTTGATTTACTTATCGACGAATCAATTGTATCTTTGCCTAAAGACCAAGATGTCGGAGCCATTTTCGCCAAGGGGTTAATCGATAATAAAATTGATTTAAGTGCCCTGGTTGATGATGATAGTAAACAATTACTTGCTCGAATTGATTGCTTGAGCAAAGCAATGCCAGAGTTGAATTTACCTCAATTGCCCTCCAAGCCATGGCTTGAATTTTTAGATGAATGGTGTAGTGGACTTTCTAGTCTCGATGATCTAAAGGCTCGTTCGTTGTCTTCAATTATT
>CAZSHS010000077.1:0-9582 GCA_964606665.1 uncultured Candidatus Obscuribacterales bacterium
AGAAACAAAGTGCGTCGATCAAGACGACAGAAAAAACTTTAAAAAGAAGGCTGGCAGGCCGTAAACCTTATTGGCTATAATACCCACGGAGAAAATATGAAGTTGAACGAAATTCTAAAAACAGTTTGCAACGAACTTTCAGTAGCGATGAAAGTTTTTCGCTGCGCCATCGTTTGTCCCAATCCCAAACACGAAAGACTGCTTATAACCGAAGCAGGCGACGATGAAAACATAGACCCGCTTGATCAATCTTCGACCCATTTTAATTTCGAACTGCTTGAATATTTACTCGAAAATCATTCCTTTTATGAAACCCTTGAAGACGGCAGTATTCAAAAGTCTTTTGTTTACTACAAGCCAGAAAACGACGCCGACTTATTTCCTGTGCGCGAATTGCTCGTTGCCGCCCAAATGGGCTCAATGGTGATCCAGCCTATTATTTATCGCGGCTCTTCTAAAGGCATAATCATAGTGGCTGAAACCGACCCCCGACGCAAATGGGCCGAGTCTGAGCTTGAGCTTGTAAAAGCGGTCGCAGGTCAGGTGGCAGTTGCTGTAGAGCAGTCTTCTTTGATTGAGGCCTTGCACAAGATAAACGAGGACCTGCTGCAGAAGAACGTTAATCTGGATACTAAAAACGTACAGATTAGAGCCGTGCAGTCGCAAATGATCCACCAGGAGAAAATGGCTTCGCTTGGTCGTCTTGTGGCAGGTATCGCGCATGAGTTGAACAATCCAATTAACTTCGTGCACGGCAATTTGCCCTATTTAAAAGAATATGTTGAAGACCTGAAAAAGTTAGTCGATTCTATTGATATCGACAAATTGCCCCAAGAACAGCAACGCAAGCTCAAAGAGCTAAAAGAAATCGTCAAATACGACTTTCTTGTTGCCGACCTCGACAATATTATTGCCGACTTAAACGAGGGCGCTGACCGCATTAGGACTATTATTCGCAACCTGCGTAGCTTCAGCCGACTGGACGAAGCCGAGCTTAAGGAAGCTTCGATACATGACGGTCTTGACTCGTCTTTGAAAATTCTGTCCCAATATTACGGCAGTCATCAAATAACTATAAACAAAGACTACTCAGAGCTTCCGCCTGTTTTGTGCAACCCCGGTCAGCTCAATCAGGTTTGGATGAATTTGCTTGCAAATGCCGCCCAGGCGGTCGAAGCGAAAGAACACGGTATTGTCGATATCAAGACATTGCTTGATAATGGGCTAATAGTTGTCACGATTTCAGACAATGGGACTGGCATAAAACCTGAAATTCAGAGTAAAATCTTTGATCCGTTCTTCACCACGAAACCCGTGGGGCAGGGAACGGGGCTTGGTCTTTCGATTTGTCACTCGATTATCGAACGCCATGGCGGTCAAATCGAGCTTGACAGCAAAATGGGTCAAGGTACTCGATTCACCATTCGCATCCCTGCCAAACTAAGCATGCAACAATTAAAGAACTTCTCCAGCAGATCTATCTACGACTCGGCACCCTAAAAAATGACAGAACTACTTTTCAAACACAAAATATTAGTGGTGGACGATGAAGAAGCCAATCTCAGGCTCTTGCAACGTGTACTGCGCTCACAAAGTAATTACGAAGTAATTACAGCAGTAAATGCCCAGGAAGGTCTTGCCAAAATAAAAGAGAACGACGTTAGCTTGATAATCACTGACCAGCGTATGCCTGGCATGACTGGTGTAGAGCTTTTGCGTGCCTCTTTGAACGTGAACGAAGACTGCATCAAAATTCTTTTGACCGGATACACCGACTTAGAAGCGCTAATAGACGCTATTAACGAAGGTCATATTTACAAATACATCACAAAGCCATGGGACGCAGACGAACTAAAATTGACAGTCCGTCGCGCTCTTGAAGCTTATGAATTGAAGCAACATAACACCGCTTTGGTCGGCGAATTAAAAGACGCCATGAAAGAGATGGAACTTCTTTCGCTTGGAACCATACGCGCACTTGCCGATGCGCTTGATGCCAAATGCGATTACACCGCCGGCCACTCACTGCGTGTAAGCCAGATTGCAGTCTTGATTGGACGTGCAATGAAACTTTCGCCCGATGAATTGCGTGATATCGAACTTGGTGGCATCCTGCATGATATCGGTAAAATCGGCGTGCCAGAGTCAATTCTCTGGAAGCCAGGTAAACTGAGCCCCGAAGAAAAAGAAGTAATGTCCAAGCACCCAGAAATTAGTGCACAAATTATTGGTGATCTGCGTGGTTTAAAAAGAGCCCGCGAATATGTCCGTCACCACCACGAATTTTATGATGGCTCGGGATATCCAGATCACTTAGTTGGCGACGACATCCCGCTTGGTGCAAGAATTATTTTAGTCTCCGATGCATATGATGCAATGACTACAGACCGACCATACCGAAAAGCAATCGGTCACGACGGCGCCATAGTAGAGCTGAAAAAACTGCGCGACAGTCAATTCGATCCCAAAGTAGTAAATGCATTTCTCACTATTGGCGAAGAGTCTGCCGCTGCAATCAACGATTTGATTACGCAAGAATTTTCCAACTCTTTTCTGGGCTGGCATTGGGAAGCAACCGGCACCGTGCCTGTGTTCGACCCCGAAAAAACTGGCAAAAAATACAAAGAATATATCGAGATGAAAGAAATCTCCGCCGGCGAAAAGAAAAACTAGAAGCTAAGCGCCGCATCAATGCCCACTTCATTTGTATTAAACGCACTGGTCATATTTTGCATAATATGCTGGGGAGCATGGGGCATTTTCGACAAAGTAGCGCTTGAGCGCGCATCTTCATCGCGCGTGCTTGCCACCATTGCACTTTTATCTACGCCATTTATGATTGGCACACTCATTTATCTCAAAGCTATAAACCCGCTCTGGATGCCAACTTTTGAAGTAATGCTTTTCACTTTGGGAACTTCTTTGTCTGTGCTTTTTGCCATGCTTTTCTATCTAAAAGCAATGAGCGTAAGCGAAGCCAGCCTGGTTCTTGGCGCCACATCTGCCTATACTCTTTTTACACAATTTGGCTCCTGGATTGTGTTGCAAGAACCGCTTGTGAGCGAGCGAATACTGGGCAGCATCTTGATTACACTTGGTGTCATTTTGATTTCGGGCAGTACTGAATTCAATCTCAAAATGAATCGCGCCACTTTGCTTTTACTTTTATACATGTTACTTGCGTCTTTTTTGTGGGGAGCGGTGGGCGTGGCGGAAAAAAAAGGGCTCACCTTTGCAAGTCCAATGGAATTATTTTTTGGCAAAGCACTTTGGGAATCCCTGTTTGCCATTGGTTTTTATGTCTATTTCAAAATCAAAAAGAAGCCGTCTTTTGTGCTTGAAAAATCTGGCTTCGGCTGGGTGGCAGGCTCGGCTTTCTGCTTGCAGGCGGGCTCAATAGCCTATTTGCTTGCCCTTTCAATGGCGACGGCATCTTATGTCGTGACCATTTGCGGCTGCTACCCACTCTTGATGTATTTACTGGCAGTTTTAATCTTGAAAGAGACCTTCAATATGCAGCGCCTATCAGGCATAGCCCTCGTCACAATCGGTGGAATACTCACCCAGTACACGCAAGCACTTTAGAAAAAGAATTAGCCGCCATAGCTAAGACTATTTAAGACCACCTTCTCTATCCTTAATTGTACAAGCTGGTCTTTCAAGCAAATCAGAGATGGTTGTCTTAGCAAATATCTCTTCTATCACCAAATATGCACCTCTCAATTTCGCATGAACTGAACACAAAGTGCCCCCATGCATCTCTAATCCAAGCGGGCACTTATCTCCATATATAAAAGGATCAACTGCATTTAAAACATCTAAAACAGTCATTTGTTCTGGAGATCTGGCGAGCATAAAACCGCCGTTCAATCCTCGTTTCGACTTTAAAAGACCGGCTTTTGAAACGGATTGGAGCACTTTGGACAGATAGGCACAGGGAATTTGTGTGTTTTCAGAAATTTCCACCACTGAAAAGGATCTGTCTAAATTCATTGACAGAAAAACAATTGCTCTTAATGCGTATTCTGCTGTTTGAGAGAACAAAGTAACAATCCTTGCAGTGCCACTTCTTTTGTGTCTTTTTCATTATGTCATTTTCCATGCTCGCCTTATCAAAATCATCCTAAAGGATGATGCAGGCTCAAAGTCTAGGGAAAGCAAGACGCCCATCATTTGCCCTTCTGCCCAAAAAAGTCCACTGGGCGGGAATATGAAGTCTTTTGCAAATAGGATGACTTTATCCGAATTCAATCGGTGGGTTGATACGAAATCGCGACCGCTTTGTGAAAATTAAATGAAGCACTAGGCAATTGAGGTGAGGGCTTGTTGAACTGGAAGAATAATGAAAAGCGGTACTCATCCTGGGTACTTCCACTTTTTCTGATTTTGGCTCAGTTTTCCTTTGCAATTGATGTTAGGGCTCAAAATGCTGACAAATTGTTCTCCGATAAATGTGCAGGCTGTCATACCATTGGCGGTGGCGCACTTTTAGGACCCGATCTTGCTCCTGTTTCGGAGTGGAAAGTTGAAGACTTGCGCAGTGCAATTAAACGCATGGAACAAAGCACCGGACCTCTTAAAGATGAAGAGATAGAAGAGCTGGTCGGATATTTGCGCAAGCAAGAAAAGAATGAAAAACAGGTTCAACCAAAAGGCGATGCGACGAAAGCTTCAGAAGCCCCGCCGCCAATAAAAACCACACAAGAGTTTGCCTCTAAAGAAGCAGGTCAGCGTTTGTTTAATGGCGATATAGCTTTGAAAAACGGCGGCATGTCCTGTATCGCGTGCCACCAATCAAATGGTAAGAGTGGCAATATGGGACCAGATCTATCCGCAATTTCAAAAAAGTTCCCTGGCAAAGCCTTAGTTCTCGGCATTGAAAAAGCACCATATAGAGTTATGAAGCAAGCTTATAAGGAACACCCTATTACTCATCAAGAAGCACTAGATATAGCTGCCTTTTTGGAAACTACTACAAGTGTAGAAACGAAATCAATGCGCTCGTCTCCTTTCGCTTTGGGAGCAGGAATGGCGGTCCTTGTTCTTGGAGTTATCGCGTTTGGCTATCGCAATCGCAAAAAAAGCGCACGTGCCAATTTGAAGAGGAGAAAATAAAATGACTTGGATTAAAGACGTATTTGCTCCTGAAAAAAGACAGTGGGAAGACTTTTATCGCAATCGTTGGCAATACGACAAAATCGTGCGCAGCACTCACGGAGTAAATTGCACAGGTTCTTGTAGCTGGAATGTGTATGTTAAGGGCGGCATAGTCACTTGGGAATTGCAGGCTCTCGATTATCCCATTATCAGCAAAGACATTCCGCCCCACGAACCACGCGGCTGTCAGCGCGGTATTTCATGCTCATGGTATCTGTACTCTCCACTGCGAGTTAAGTATCCATATATTAGAGGCGTACTTCTAGATTTGTGGAATGAAGCCAAGAAAAAATTCCCAGACGATCTTGTTGGGGCCTGGAATTCTATCGCACAAGACAAAACACACCGCAAAACCTATCAAACAGCCAGAGGCAAAGGCGGATTTCGCAGAGCCGATTGGGCTGTGGTCAATGAAATAATGGCAGCTGCAAACATTGCCACCATAAAAAAATACGGTCCCGATCGAATCGTAGGCTTCTCTCCTATCCCAGCCATGTCCATGGCTAGTTACGCAGCTGGTGCTCGTTTCCTTCAACTAATGGGAGGAGTCAATTTGTCATTTTATGACTGGTATTGTGATCTCCCCCCGGCATCACCTGAAGTCTGGGGAGAACAAACCGATGTAGCTGAAAGCGCTGACTGGTTTCACTCCAAATTTGTGGCGGTGGTTGGCTCTAACGTGCTCATGACCAGAACTCCCGATGCACATTTTCTGGTTGAAGGCAGACATGCCGGAGCAAAAGTAGTTGTATTCTCTCCTGACTTCTCGCAAGTTTCAAAAATTGCCGATGAATGGGTTCCTATCCATCAAGGTCAGGATGCTGCATTTTGGATGGCTGTCGGTCATGTGATTCTGCGCGAATTTTATATAGAAAAACAGACGGCTTATTTTGAGTCATACATAAAAAAATATAGCGACATGCCTTTTCTAGTTGAACTTGATCACACTAAAAAAGAAAGTCTCAAACCCGGAAAATTCTTGCGTGCAAGCCAACTCGACTCGACTAGCAAAATCGAAAACGCCGATTGGAAAATGTTTGTAATCGACCAAGACTCAGGAGAGCTAGCAATTCCCTACGGTAGCGTAGGTCACCGCTGGCAGAAAACAAAAGGCGAATGGAACCTCAAGCAAGAAGATTCTTTGACCGGCAAAAAAATCTCGCCTGTTTTGAACTTGGATAAAGCAACCAATATCAGTACCAAACTTGTAGATGTTGAATTCCCTGACTTCTCCGATTTCGAAGATAATGCACGTCTTAGTCGAAAAGTTCGAGTTTTCGAAATAATGACCATAGATGGTCCCAGGCTTGTAACCACGGCATTTGAATTGATGCTTGCACAATATGGAGTTTCACGTGAGCAAGGTGGAGATTATCCCCAAAATTACGATGATCCATCTCTGCCGTACACTCCAGCTTGGCAAGAAAAATTTACTGGCGTTAGCGCTGACACAGTAATTAAATTTGCTCGTGAATGGGCTGCTAGTGCTATTAGCAGCAATGGAAAATGTAGTGTCATTATTGGTGCGGGTGCTAATCACTGGTATCACAACAATCTCATTTACCGAGCTATAATCACCCCTCTCATTTTGTGTGGTTGTGTTGGTGTTAGTGGTGGTGGCTTAAATCATTATGTAGGGCAAGAAAAGCTGGCTCCTCAAGCGTCTTGGGGTCCTATCGCTTTCGGACTCGATTGGGGCGGACCTCCACGCCTACAAAACGCACCTTCATTTCACTACGTACACTCTGACCAATGGCGTTACGACACTAACTTCACAGATATTTGCGCAGTAGCTGATGAAAGTCACTCGATGGCTAATGGACATACTGTAGACAAACAGGCAATTGCAGTACGCTCTGGCTGGCTTCCATGCTATCCACAATTCAATCAAAGTAACATCCAGATTGTGGAAGATGCAAAGTCTGAAGGAGCCAAATCAGACGACGAAATAATTCAAAGCGTGGTGCAAAAACTAAAAGATCGCAAATTGAAATTTTCGGTAGAAGACCCTAACAACCCAGAATCGTATCCAAGAGTCTGGTACATCTGGCGAGGAAACGCCATTTTGGCTTCAGCCAAGGGACACGAGTATTTTCTAAAACACTACCTGGGCACTCACAATAACGCTATCTCGGAAGAAATGGCTGGTGACCTGGTTAAAGAAGTGACCTGGCATGACAAAGTCGAAACAGGCAAAATGGACCTCATTGTAGACCTAAACTACAGGATGGACTCATCTGCACTCTACTCAGATATCGTCCTACCTGCTGCAACCTACTATGAAAAGCATGACTTGAACACAACAGACATGCATACATTTATTCATCCCTTGCAGCCAGCTGTGCCACCATGCTGGGAATCTAAATCAGATTGGGACATTTTCAAGGGAATCGCTCTTCACACATCCGAACTAAGTAAAAAATATTTTGAGGCACCGATAAAAGAATTAGTGGTATCACCCTTGATGCATGATACCCCGGCTGAAATTGCTCAACCATCAGTAAAAGATTGGTTAAAAGGAGAATGCGAAGCGATTCCCGGAAAAACCATGCCAAACATGAAAGTGATAGATCGTGACTATGCCAATTTGCATAATCGCTTTACTTCACTTGGTCCGCTTGTCCGACAAAACGGACTTTCGGTGCATGGGACACATTATGACGTCGATGACCTTTACGACGAGTACATGAAATCGAATGCCACTAAAACTTGGAATGGAAAAACATATCCTGCAATGGAAGAAGCTTTGCAAGCATGCGAAATTATCTTACATTTTGCGGCAGAGACAAATGGAGAACTAGCCTATCGAGCTTTCCAAGCAGAGTCGCACAAAACCGGAATCGATCACACTCACTTAGCAGAAAAGAATCGTTCGGTAAGAATGACTTTCAATGATTTAAAAGCCCAACCAAGACGCGTGTTAACCACTCCTTACTGGACCGGCATAACAAACGACGAGCGCACCTACTCTTCTTATTGCCAAAATGTGGAGGAAGAAATTCCCTGGCGGACCCTTACAGGACGACAACATCTCTATCTTGATCACGAGACATATAGAGCCTTTGGAGAACATCTTCCCACCTACAAACCTCGCTTAACTATGCACACAGCACGAGACTTGGAAAAATCTTCCAAAGATTCCGGCTCACTTATCTTGAACTACCTGACACCACACGGAAAATGGCATATCCACTCTACCTTTGGTGACACACTTCGAATGAAAACTCTTTCGCGAGGAATCGAACCTGTATGGCTCAATGACAAAGACGCAGACTTGATAGGTGTCAATGACAATGACTGGGTGGAAGTCTTTAACGACCACGGCGTAGTCTGCACGCGAGCCTGCGTCAGTGCTCGCATCCCGCGCGGACTAGCGTTTATTTATCACTCGCCCGAGCGAACAGTCTCTGTTCCGAAATCGAAAGAGAGAGGTTACAAACGTGCTGGTGGACACAATAGTTTGACCAGAGCACGACTGAAACCGTTATTCATGATCGGAGGATATGCTCAATTTAGCTACGCCTTCAATTACTGGGGACCGCAAGGAGTCAACCGTGACACCTTCGTTGTAGTTAAACCTTTAGATCAAGTGGAGTACTAACTTATGGATATTCGCGCTCAAGTATCAATGGTTTTCCACCTCGATAAATGCATCGGCTGTCACACTTGCAGTGTTGCTTGCAAAAACGTCTGGACCGATCGTCCGGGCGCTGAATACATGTGGTGGAACAATGTTGAGACAAAGCCAGGTACAGGCTTTCCCACACTATGGGAAGACCAGTCACACTACAAAGGTGGATGGGAATTAAAAGGGCGCGATGGAAACAAAAAGCTTGAACTGAAAAGTCAAAACAAAATTGACTCCTTTGTGAAACTTTTTTACAATCCAAATCAGCCAGGCCTCGAAGATTACTACGAACCCTGGACTTATAACTACGCAAATCTCTTCGAAGCTGAAGCTGGCGACGATCAACCCACTGCCATACCGGTTTCGCTCATCACAGGCGAGCCCATGAATATCGAGGCTGGTCCCAATTGGGATGATGATCTCTCTGGTTCAACTTTTTATGCGGAGAACGATATCAACCTTGAGGAATTAAGCGACGAGGAACGCGAGCAATTATTTGAAATTGAACGCATTTCAATGATGTATCTTCCGCGCATCTGTAACCATTGCGCCAACCCGAGCTGCGTTGCCTCTTGTCCATCTGGTGCCCTTTACAAAAGAGGAGAAGATGGAATTGTTTTGATCAATCAAGACGTTTGTCGTGGATGGCGAGCATGTATTTCTGCCTGTCCTTACAAGAAAATTTATTACAACTGGAAAACTGGTAAGTCTGAAAAATGCATTCTCTGTTATCCCAAGCTTGAAACGGGTCAAATTCCAAACTGTTTTCAATCATGCGTCGGTCGAATTCGCTATCT
>CAZSHS010000078.1:0-8802 GCA_964606665.1 uncultured Candidatus Obscuribacterales bacterium
TCCACCAGAAGTTTTGAAAAGCGAAGATGCCGCCGTCAAAGCTGCACTTAGTGACATTCAATCTCATCTTGGATATCAAATAATTTCAAAAGAAGTGAAAATTCCAAACAACGCCAAAGTCGGTGAGCCATTAAGCGCTTCATTCACTTTCTTGAATTTGGGCGCAACCGGAGCAATGATGCCATCTCGTCACAATGACAAAGATGTTCCTTCAAGCTACAAAATCCAACTTGAATTGAGAAACGAATCAGGCAAAGTGGTTTTTCGCTCGCACCACACACCAGTGATTCCTACATATGATTGGGTATCTGACAAGCCCATCACCTGGGAAAAACAGTTGCGCATGCCCGAGCAAATGAAGCCAGGTAAATATTCCGTTTTCTTGTCATTGCTTGAGCCAGATTCGAAAAAACACATTCGCTTTTTAAATGCAATTGCTCAAGGCGATCCTAAAACTGAACTGGAAGCGCCTCTTGGTTCGATTGAAATAACCAACTAAGGCATTTGGTTTATTTGGGTCGGACAGGCGGTAGACCAAGCGGTATGTTGCATTCGCTAAGCAGTCTTTTGATAGCAGGCAGAGCTTCTTTTGCAGCAATTTCGCCAGCCTTCACTCCACGTTTTGCATCTTTTCGTTTGGTCGAAATCAAAGAAATTCCAGAAGTATCGGGATGAATAGTCAAGTCGGCAAATTTAGATTGAGGTCCATCCAGATCTTGCAAATCCCAGGCAATCATGCGCTTTGCCATACTGCCAAACCCGGTCAATTGTCCTTTAGGCAACGGTGTAAATGGCTCGTCGATATTTATTGCAATAACAACATCGGCTCCCATTTCTCTGCATTGTTTGACCGGCAAATTACAAATGAGTCCACCATCGCAAAAGAGATAATCACCTAGCTCTACTGGCTTACGCAAAGTGGGAACCGCGCAGCTAGCCTGCATAGCCCAGCCCATATTTCCTTTTCTGATCATATAGGGCTTGCCGTCCATCACATTTAGTGCAACAGCCGCAAAGGGAATGGGCAGATTTTCAATTTGTTGATCGTGGGCGGTCAACTTGCCCATAAGATAGGTCCTGAAACGATTTCCAGCATAAAGACCGTCGTAATCTTTTTCTCTGAAAATATTCACTACTTTCAATACTGGCGAAATAGCCACTCTAAACCAGAGTGGAACAGTCATGAAATGTTCCATCACATTTCCATTTTCGAATTCCTTTTGCATCAAAGCTGGAGATGCACCAAGAGCGTAAAAGCCACCCACCACCGCACCAATACTGGTACCGCAAATATAATCGAATTTAACTCCAGCTTGATCGAGGACTTTGAGCACACCAACTTCTGCAGCACCACGGGCGCCACCACCACCAAGTGCCAGACCTAGCTTGAGCCGCTCCGACTTTTGTGCCCTTTTATAAGATGCCGCCTCGCTGCGATCGCAAGAGGAAGTCTCAACAAAAGAATCTGACGCCTTGGCAGGCGGCATTGCAAGAGTCAGTAAAAGCGACAGACCTATACTAATTTTAGTGAACATTGTAATCAAGGCTAAACTCTATATCTACATTGTGTGGGGCATATTTTGGTAAGACCGGAAAAGGAGTTGATTTTTCAACCGCTGCTATAGCGGCTGTATCGCTATCGCCCCGACCACCACTCTCTAAAACTCTTAAACGACTGACCGAGCCGTCGCTGAATATTTTAAAACGCAGTTTCACATGCTGACTCGATTCTGATTTGGGAGGATTCCAATTTCCTCGAATAGTCTTTTGAACCGAAACCATGTAAGGCTTATAATTGACCTTCTCTTGCCTTCTCAAAATATTTTCGCAGACCAAGAGAGTTTCCTCTAGTGCTTCTTTCTTATGTCCCTCAGCCAGGAGTTTTTCGCTCATCTTTTTGCCGACTTTCGCCGCTTCAATATTGTCGGGACCACTTTCAGTCAACGCTATCTTAAGAGCTTCCGCATTGAAAGCTAGAGCCTCAGCCTCTTTTCCCGCTTCTAAATTTACCAAAGCGATATTAGCCAAGAATCGTGCCTCGTCACTCGTATAATCTTCTTTCTTTTCTTCCAGACGACTTGAATAGAGTCCTTCGGCTTCTGTATACAACTTCTTCTTTAGAAACAAACCGGCCAATTCGTCTAATTTGTCTCTAAATTTTTGCTTGTACTCAATACTGAGATCATCTGCCTTTTTTTGCCCGATAGTTTTAAAAGTTCGCTCGGCACCCTTGAAATTATCTTCATGTGCCATGTCGCGGGCTTTTGATATTGTCGCAAATATTTCGCGACTCTCTTCATCTGCCCATGCAACATTGATGGAAAAACCTATGGAGACACATAACGCGAGACTCAAAAGTCGCAACGCGACTGGACGATGCACCATATTTAGTATTACTCTCCGGCTAAGACTTTGGGCTAGAAGCAGATACATTTAAAACTTCTTGGTAAAAATACTGCAAGAGGGACTGGTTAAACTTCGGTCTTTATGAAATTATTGGGACATTATGATAGTCAAGCGACCGACCCTAACACGCGCGATAGCCTTCTTGGCTATATTTTCGCTGTCTATGGCTTCAACTCTCGCTCTAAGTGCGCAAACCAAAGCTGCAACTAGTGCGAACAAAAAATCTAAGCGCAAACACAAACACTCAAACGCCAATATGTGCCTGGTTCCGCCACCACCTCCTTCAATTGCCATTCCAGAAGGCATGCTTTTAGCCGTCCCGCCTCCCGCCATTCTGGCTGCTGGATTTGCTGGGACCCAACCTTCATTCACCCCCTACCAACCCATGCCAATGCACTCACCGACTCATCGATGTGGGCATTGCGGCTTTTCCGACTCATCTTTGCTTTCGCCTGCAGTGGGCAACACTTCGCCCTATTACAAACCTTTTCCCCGACGCACTTTCTTCAATGCCGACTCGATGACCAGTCTGAGCGTTTCGCGCTCACGCAAAACCCGCTCAGAGAAGCAGACCAAGCGTTTTAAAAGACGCAAATGCATTTTTACCAATAGATAATAGCCGTCACGGCGTAAAGAGACGCCTTCATCCGACATCATGGCACCTTAGTTTTCGCCAGTCGGTGGTGAGTCAGTAAATTCCTCTACCAAGATAAGCTTGTCGCCTTTGATTGCGACTCCAACTCCGACACTTGTGTGAGCAGGATGCAAAATATTGTACCGATGATTTTTGGGTCCGTCTGGCTCTGACATGAAGTCATTTTCCAAGTTAATAACTTTTTGTGAGTCTTCAATGTCACCTTGCTGATAAGCGATGTTCTCGTAAACACCTGCACCAATGCTCATTTTTGCAGCTCGCGCTTGAGCATCGAGACCTTCCTTATTTATGTGCGAGAAAAAATTCTTCTTCATCATGTCTTGGGCATGCGCTCTTGCCATAGCACTAAGACGCGGACTCAGCTTGAGCGGTCCTCGATTGAGTTTCGCTCGGTCTTTATTTACAAGCTCGAATAATTGCTTCTCAGCCAATTGCAGACGTTCTTCGCTTGATGCTTCAGATTCATCGTTAGACTTTTTATTTCGATTTTTAAATCGCTCACGTTTTTCGATCTCAGGTGATTTGGGCGCGACTTCAGGTCTACCATAACTCTGTTTTCGAATAGATGGAGCCAACGGAGGCTCAGATTCATCAAATGGACCTTCTTCCTGCGCCAAGGCGGGGGGCGCGAAAAGGCAATATAACAGCAAAGTTTGATAAACGCATTTTCCGAAAATCTGACTATTCATGTAAATACTAATACCAAGATCAAATGGGTATATAAACTCTGGTATCAATGAAATCAATGGAATCCCGGAAACATGGCAGGCGGAAACGAATCTACAGTTGCTCAGGATGCGGATGTTAGCCCAGTTGGCGATGCAACCGATCCTCACGTTACGCCTTCTGAGCCTACCGGGTTTGCACTTGAACTTTCGCATATTCATGCTGCCTCGGCTAAAACTAACGATACGAGTTTGTACCGTGCCGGCAACATCAATGATTTGATTGCTCAAACTTTTCACCAGTTTGAAGGAAATACCGATCCACGGAAGATTTTCGAGACTCAAAAATTCCAAGAGGCAATCGACAATTTCATAATAGCCAATCCAGATAAGCTTCCTCAATTCACGTTCGAGAAGGACGGCAGTGTCACATACAAAATTCCACCTGATGTTTCTCTTGATCGAATAGCGATTCGTGCTCTTCGATTTCAGCACGGTCCAGGATTTCGCGACTTCACACCCGCTGAGCGCTTGCAAGCACGCAACTTGCTTTTGGAGGCCAACCCTGAAATAACAGCCGACAAAATTCGAGCAGGTCAAATTCTAAAAATTCCCGATGCATTCACGAAAAGAGCCGAAGCTACAACGCCGCTAGAAGTCAAATATCCAGGTCCGCCAGAAGTGACTTTCGAGGTGGCAGGCGCATCTCCTGAGTTTCAAGAACGAGTAGGAAAATTTCTTTCCACTTTGCCTGATGCATTACGAGAGAAGATGCTCACATCAAGTCGCATTCGCGTTGTAGGCGACATGCGCGATCAGGACCCCAATATGTTTTACCAGAAGCCTGACGGTCACCCAGTAGGCGTCACATGGGGACATGTTCTAGGCGCTTACGTATCGGCTGGTGCCGACGGGAAGAGTACAGTGATAATTCCTGAATGGGTTATTGGCAAAGGTAATATTCTGACGAGGAATGAAAGTTTCGAGTATAGCGCTGGTCACGAAATCGGTCACGCCCTCGACGCAGCGCTAGGCAATTTATCAAAATCTCGAGAATTCAGCAGGACATACGGTCTCGATTACAATCGCATGACGGCTGACAGGCGTGCAGTGAACAATTATTTTACCCAAGGTTATAAGCCAGGAAATCCGGACATAATGTCGTACCTAAGGCATGGAGAAGCTTTTGCAGAAATCAATTCTGAAATTTTAAACGCTTCATGGCGTAAAAGTATCGAGGACCGGCGCGCCTTTATAAACGACTTCAGGAAAACTTTCGAACTTCAGGTAAGCGAACTATTGAAGAAAGGATTGATTGGGCAGCCTCAGCTTGAAACAATGGCTCAAAATGGTTTTCTTACAGAACGCCAAATAACACAGCTGGGAACGATTCACAAGAAACCAGGAATTACCATGAATTTGTTGAGCTTGATGCCGTTTTAGCATTAGCTTCTATTTCACATTAATCTACTTCTGGCGAGCAATTCATTCGTTAAGCAGTAACTTCCACCGCATCAGAAGCCCAGGTAATTAGCGGCACTTCAAACGAAGAAACAAGATCTTCGTGCTGAGGCAACACTCTCACTGAGAATCCGTGGCGTCCGCTCTTGAAGTAGCGAATAGTGCCTGAATAGGTCATCGGATCTTTGTCGCCGCTAGCAGGCAACATGGCAATCGCTTCGCCTTCGAGAATAATGCCGTACTGGTCCACTGGTCCGTGATAAATCTGGACCGACACTTCATCTGCGGCAAGTCCGCCTAAACGAATAGTCGCTTTAATTTTCATGTCTTCGCCAACTTTGATGGTATCGCGATTGGTGCTCTCTACATTTAAGATTTGCACTCCGCTCCATTTGCGAGCAATCTTGGCTTTCCATTCGGCCATCTCTTTGGCTTTCTTGGCACCATCAGCGATGAACTGACCATAGCGCTCCATCGCAGGCAGATACATGCGCAGAGTGTAATCTTTGAGCATGCGGTTGACTGAAAATTCAGGACACAGCTTGACCATGGAGTGTTTCATGCTGTCGAGCCATTTGCGCGGCATACCGAAACGGTCGCGATCATAGAAGGCTGGAACAATTTCTTTTTCGAGCAGCTCATACAATTCGTTCGATTCGATACTATCTTGATAATCAAGGTCAGCGTACTCTTCGCCCTTACCTATAGACCAGCCGACGTTCGGCTCGAATGCCTCGTCCCACCAGCCATCTAAAATACTGCAATTCAAAACGCCATTGAAGATTGCCTTCATACCTGATGTTCCGCAAGCCTCAAGAGGACGACGAGGGGTGTTCAGCCAGATGTCTGCGCCCGATACCATCATGCGACCAACGTTGATTTCGTAATCTTCTATAAATACAAAACGTCTGCGAATTTCTTCATCGCGTCTTGAGAATTGAATCAGTTGCTTGATCAATTCCTTTGCTGGCTTATCTTCAGGGTGTGCTTTACCGGCCATGATGATTTGCACTGGGCGCTCTTTGTTGCACAAAATTCGGGCGAAACGCTCTGGATCTTCAAGTAAAAGTGTTCCGCGTTTATAAGTGGCAAAACGTCTTGCAAAGCCGAGAGTCAAGATTCGAGGATCTAGAATCTGGCTTGCTTGCTCGATATCAGAGAAGGTGGCACCTTTTTGTTCGAGCTGTTTGATTACGCGTTTGCGACAGAAATTAACGAGACGTTGACGACGACGTTCGTGTACGCGCCAAAGCTCTTCATCAGGTATTTGAGCGATTCTGCTCCAGATGTCTGAATCAGAAATTTCATCGATCCAACCGGGTCCAAGATATCTATTATAGAGTTCGGACATTTCTTCCGAAATCCAAGAGGCAGCGTGGATACCGTTTGTCACATGACTAATGGGCACTTCGTGCTCAGGAACATTAGGATAAATATCGGTAAACAACTTGCGGCTAACGACACCATGCAATTTACTCACTGCATTTATTCTAGATGAAAGCTTAATGGCAAGCGTCGCCATCGAGAACAATTCGGTATTATCTTGAGGATTAGAGCGTCCCAACCCCATAAATTCTTCGCGAGTGATACCAACAGATTCCCAGTAAGAGTGGAAATATTTTTCGACCAGTTGAGGATCGAACTTATCGATACCGGCTGGAACTGGCGTGTGAGTGGTGAAGATTTGTCCGGCTTTAGCGGCTTCAAGCGCTTCCCAGAAGGTTAGCTTCTTCTCTTGCATCATCATACGAATGCGCTCAAGTCCTAGAAAGGCTGAGTGTCCTTCATTCAAATGGCAGACAGTCGGCTCGATTCCAACAGCCTTCAGTGCGCGTAAACCACCAACACCAAGGAAGATTTCTTGTTTAATTCTGATATCGCGATCGGCATGATACAAGGCATCCGTGATGTCCTGATCTTCTTGAATATTCTGAGGGGTATTGGTGTCTAGCAAATAAAGAGCAACACGACCAACTTGTGCTTTCCAAATACGAGCATAAACATCGCGTCCTGGCAACTCTACCGAGATGGTGACCGGGTTTCCGTCCTTATCGCGCACAGGCAAAATGGATAGGTTATAGAAATCATTTATAGGATAGCGCTCTTGTTGCCAGCCATCTGGAGTCAGATACTGTCTAAAATATCCTTGCTGATAAACAAGACCAACTCCAACAAGATTGACACCAAGCTCTGATGCTGACTTGACGTGGTCGCCAGACAAAATACCAAGGCCGCCTGAGTAAATGGGCAGCGCTTCGCTCAAACCAAACTCGGCTGAGAAGTACGCTACAGTGCCAGGATTAGTTTTACCAGCTTCTTTGAGCGCTTTCTTGTACCAGTGATTCTGGTCGAGCATGTAGCTTTGGTAGTTTTCACAAATTCTATTTAAGTGAGCAAGGAAACTATCGTCGGATGCTGCCTCTGCGAGCTTCTCTTGACTGATCATGCCAAGCATCAAAACCGGATTATGACCTGCTTTCTCCCACAAGTCTTTGTCGAGCCGCTGGAAAAGACTAACAGTCTCGTGATCCCAGCTCCAACGAAGGTTGTACGCCAACTCTTTCAAACACTCCAACTCTGGCGGCAGAAAGGGGATAACTTCGATAGTTTTAATTGGTTTCAATTTTCAAGTTTCCTTCAGAATGTCAACAAACCTCCTGCTCCGCCTTATCAAGAAGATAAACTGGAGTTTTGGAGGTAATCCACTAATGGTAGCACTTATCCCAGGAACCAAAGCACCCGATTTTTCACTGCCAGCCTTGAACGGCGACAGAATAAGCTTGTCGGGAAACTTAAAACTTGGATTGCCAGTAGTACTTGCCTTCTTTAAAGTGACTTGCCCGGTTTGCCAGTTCACCTTTCCATATCTTGAACGCCTGCACAGAGCCAATTCGAACATGCCTATTTTCGGCATTTCTCAAGATGACGTAGACGCCACGAAGGCATTTTGCAAGATGTACGGCGTTACATTTCCGGTTTTACTCGATCAAGCACTGCGTGCCACGGTCGATTACGACCTAACAAATGTGCCAACTACATTTTTGATAGGGCGGAAAGCTGATGAGACCTACATAGAGCAAACAATTGTTGGCTTCGATAAAAGCGGATTTGAAGATTTAAATTCTGCATTGCAGCTATTCACAAGCAGTCCGCATCTCAAACAAACTCTTTTTACAATTGCCGACGAAGTGCCCGCACTGCGCCCCGGTTGAGGAAGTAAACGACCACACGCTTAGGTTAAGCGAAAAGGAAAGCCAAATGAGTAATTCAGCAATGTCTAACGTCAACAACGGAGCCCGTCTTATCGCGCTCTCGCTACTTTCTGGAGGGGCTGCAATGGTGACATTTGTCGCCATTACTCTTGTGAAAGCAGCTAAAGCAGAAGGTGTTGCCGTAACCGAAGCAGCATTTCGAAACGGTCCAGCCTTTATCAATTTCTCTTACATCGCCCTTGGTGCCGCTGCAATTTTGCTCATTACTGAATTAATTGATTTCATGTCGCGCAAGAAAGAGGCTTCAAGCGGATTTTTGAGCAAGTCGCTTATAGTAAGGTACGTTTCTAGCCTTGTATGCGCGCTTTTAATGATTGTGTTTTCGGTTGTATTCGCTTTGCCA
>CAZSHS010000079.1:0-8306 GCA_964606665.1 uncultured Candidatus Obscuribacterales bacterium
GATTGCACAGTCAATCCTCCTGTGCGAAGACAAACTTAACTGGATAATAGTAAGAGACTGGAATCCTAATTTAAACTATTCCTTGCATGAACTTGAATCAAGCTATTGGAAACAGTCATTTTATATTAAAAGTTAGACTTCGCGTCTACCTGCAAGTGAGCGGCTCAAAGTAATGTCGTCGGCGTATTCTAAGTCTGCGCCAACCGGCAAACCAAAAGCAATTCGTGTAATTGAAACTGGTAGTGACTTCAAGATTTGCTGCACGTATAAAACAGTGGCATCGCCTTCAATTGTGGGGTTAATGGCTAGAATTACTTCTTTTACGCCAAGTTTCTGAACCCGAGCAAGTAAGTCACGAATGGTGAGTTCGTCGGGTCCTTTGCCTTCAAGGGGCGAAATCAAGCCAGTGAGGACATGATAAAGACCTCTGTACTCGCGCGTACGCTCTAGAGCAATCACGTCTCTTGGGTCTGCCACCACGCAAATGGTGGAAAGATCACGTCTGTCGTTAGTACAAATTTCGCATGGATCTAATGCGGACAGATGATAACACTGGCTGCAATTACGCACTTTTTCTTTGCAGTCAACCAGTGCAAAAGCAAATTCACCCACATCTTGCATATTCATTTTGAGCACGTGGAAAGCCATGCGCTGAGCAGATTTTGGACCGATACCCGGCAGTTTCTGAAAATGTTCTATCAGTCGAGCAAGCGGTGGCGTAAATTGCATTTAGATTTAAAACCCGAGTCCAGGCGGCAATCCAAGACCACCAGGGCCACCTAGTGTGCGTCCCATTTTGTCTTGCGCCAGGTTGTGACATTTTTTGATTGCTTCATTCACAGCCATCAAGACCAGGTCTTCTAGAGTGCCTGCATCTTCGGGATCCAATGCTTCAGGCTTAATCTTGACGCTGGTGAATTCCATGGCGCCATTGCATACCACGCTCACTGCACCGCCTCCGGCGCTTCCTTCAACTTGTGCAGTTTGCAGCTCTTGTTGAATTTTCAACACTTCTTGCTGCATTTTCTGCATCGACTGAAACAACTGACCCATATCCGGTTGGTTCATATTTTTTATTTCGCTCTCTGTCTAGGTTTTACTGCTACACAGAAATTATCGCACTGTCAAAAGCCTATAGCTTGCTAGTTTCTAAAATCTTTATCAGGCTCGTATCAGGACTATAGATATGGAATGCAACCTTATAGCTATTGAGTATAATTGGCACGACAAGGAGATAAGCCATGGTCGAAGTGAGCCCAGAGAATAAAAATGACAATTGCAGTGAAAGCGAGCAAAACAACTGCAAGAAAAAATCCTCGCAGATGGCGCGCAATTTGCTCAGACGTTTGGTCACTTGGATTTCCTTTGGTCCGGGAGTGCTTGGATTCTTGTGGTTAATTGGAAAAATAGTAAGACGCTAACGTTTAGCGATCCCCTCAAAGCTTTAGCAAGTCGCAGCCCAGCTTATTTTGAAAAATATGCTGGCAAAGACGACGAGTTTGGATTTTCTATTGAAACTTTTGCCCGTTGGGAGCCGTTTTTTCGCTTTTTGTACGAAGATTATTTCAAAGTAGAAGTGCGCGGAATCGAAAATATACCAAGTGAAGGAGCCACTATTCTTGTGGGCAATCACTCAGGTCTTCTGCCGCTCGACGGCTGTATGCTCACTATGGCGATGTGCAATTCGCACGAAAGTCCGCGTCGTGTTCGTTATTTAGTCACGGACTGGTTTTATGATATCCCAGGCTTGCGCGAGTGGGTTGCAGAAACAGGTCAGGTGCGCGCCACTCTTGAAAATGCCGAAAAACTAATTGCCCACAAAGAAATTGTAGGTGTCTACCCCGAAGGGATCAGAGGAGTTGGAAAACCCTATAAATACAAATATCGCGTGCTCGACTTCCATCCAGGCTTTGTTAAATTAGCCATTGAAACACAAACACCGCTGGTACCCATTGCCACCGTTGGTGGTGACGAAATATTTCCCAATTTAGTCAACATAAAAGAATTGGCTCTACTCTTGCGCATGCCATTTTATCCGCTCACTCCAGGATTTCCCTGGCTGCCATTTCCGCTCATGTTCTTTCCCTTGCCAGTAAAATGGCTCATTAACGTGCACAAGCCCATTCATCTTGGCTATCCGCCAGAGCGAGCGAAAGATAAAAAATTAGTGCTTAGCATCGCAAGAGAAATACAATATGAGGTGCAAAAGGACTTAAACAAATTAGTCTCAGAACGCAAATCCGTTTTCACCGGCTGGAAAAGCGATTCTAGAGAATAGCGAGGTCTAGAGGAATAAATTATGACATCGACAAACAAGCCTGATTTTGAAGCCAAAAACCAAGAGTTCATCGATAAAGCCGAAAGCTCAGATCAGTATTACGGCTTCGATATCAAAGCTTTAACTCGCTTCAAACCCTTTCTTGAATTTTTATACGCCGACTGGTGGAAAGTTAATTTCTCTGGCGCTGACAAGTTACCCAAAGATGGTCCAGCTCTAATTGTTGGTAATCAAGGTAGTGTTCTGCCCTGGCAAGCTCTAATGCTTTCATACGGTCTTTTAGCGCATTCAGATTTGCGCAAACGAATTCACATAATGTATGACCTTGACTCAATCCAAGACGAGCGCCTACACTCTTTCTTGCGCGAGATTGGCTTTGTGCCATGGTCTTCAAATGCTATGAAAAGACTATTTTCCAAAGGCGAAGTCGTCGCTGTGTTCCCAGAAGGATTGAACGGACTAGCCAAGCCCTACTCACAACGCTATCGTTTACAAGGATTCGACTGGACTCGCTTTCTACCAGCAGTCGAAGAAAATGTGCCAATTTTTCCATTAACCACAATGGGTTGTGATGAGGCTGCTCCCAATTTGTTCAACTTATCAAAGCTTGCAACCTTTTTGAAGCTTCCTTATTTTCCGATCACACCATTCTTTCCTTGGTTGCCTATGCCACTCAGCTTGGCCACTCTTCCTGGCGCCTGGCAGATGAATATTCATAACCAAGCCAAATATGACAGCAAAGGCCAAAGTCGAGATGTCATTGAAAATACCTGTAAGCAGCTCAGTCTTGCATTTGAAGGCGAAATTCAAGCCGAACTTAACAGAATGCTTAGAGGCAGAAACAAAAGCCGGAATTGAGTGCTAGTGCGCCTAGATTTTTGGTAACCTTTTAGATGTTCACCAAGAGTTGTCATGTTCAACAATCAAAGACGTCAAACGGCCCAAGTGGGACGGTTTGAAAGATTACCCAATTTGAACGATATCGCTTTCCTGCAAGATCAATCGCGCGGGAAGGTGGGACGAACTTGCGAGATTGCCTGGCAGAATCAAAAAAGCCCTCTCATATACAGACTTTTGTGCACCTGTCGTCAAAATTCATTCGAGCCATCTTGGGAGCTCCTCACTGGTGAGGGGCGAAACGAAGTAGAAGTATGGACTTATCAGACTACTGACGTCGCCTTAATTTTAAATCTTGTTTTGTCTGAATCCTCAGAGAGTATTTCAGACGCAATTGATCACGCAGCCCTCCTTGGAGAGTCTTCTGAGCGCAACACAGGCATGTCCAGTTCATATAGTACGTCTTTGCTTGGGCTGCAATCTTTGCAAAGCACCGGACATAAGCTTCCCTCTTTTCAGACACTTTCCGGACAAAAAGCGCCAACTATGGAAGGCAAGCTTGAGGACATGCCTATTCCGACATTACTTCAGTCCATGAATATGGGCGGCATGACAGGAAAAGTAGTTATTACAGACGAGATGAATCAGTCTGAATTATTCTTTGATGGCGGCGATTTGATCCATGCCACTTGCTTGAATTTCAAAGGCGATCTAGCTATTACTGAGCTTGTGACCTGGGAATCGGGCAAATTCTTTTTCTTCAAAGACGAAAAAACAGATCAACGCACTGTCAAAAAACGCCTCGATGGAATCTTGATGGAAGCTGTTACTCTGCTTGATCAAAGCAGATATTTATTCAACAGTGGTCTAAAAATGGATTTGTATATCGCTAAAAAACATGCCAATTTAAGCGAAGCCGAATTCGAAGCCAAAATACGCGAAGCCGCTCCTCATGACCTTGCACCCCAAAAAGAATTTTACGTCAAACTAGACGGTAATCAAACTTTATTTGATATTTTGCGCGAGAAGCCCATGCCTAAACGCGATTGGGTGCCAGTAATGTTCAACCTAATTCAAACAGACTTAATTGAACTACGCGAAACTCCTCTAAAACCTGACAAAACAAAACTTCTTCAAGCCACTGTGCTTGACCGTGTAGCTATAGACAATATTTTTCGCTCGCTCAAGCGAGCTGATACCAATGTCCTTTCCTATCCAGCATTTCAATTTTTTCTTGAAATGGAGTTCAATCGCTATCAGTTATTTGGCACACCTTTTTGTGTGGTCATTTTCGACATGTGGATGGTGGGCGTAGGCAAGCAAGAACCGCTACCTGTCCAAGCACTGGCCGAAGCATCAAAACGTATTAACAATTTGAAGCGCTCTATAGATTTAATGGCCCATTTTGAAACTTTCAATTATGGTCTGCTTTTACCTAATACAGAAACCGCATCAGCAGCCATTTTGTGCCATAGAATTCTAGAGGTCTTAAACGGCTCACCACTTATGATGGGAATGGACCAAAGAAAGGCCGCACTATCATTTGGAATTGCGGGAGTACCCGAAGACTGTCGAGACATAAGCCTTTTGCTTTCGGCTGCAAAAGTCGCGAAAAACGTCGCTCAACAAAGCGAATTTCCGATTGTAATGTTCAAAGACTTGCAAGCGCCTACTTAAACAAAAAGTTTTTGTTATTCGATCTCAAAATGTATTTTGACTTTGCGATTCGACTCGACTGGTTTGCCATTGAGCATGGCAGGCTTGAAAATCCAGCGTTGAAGTGTACGCAATGCAATGCAATCAACTTCGTGATTTCCAGAAGAAGTTACTATTTTCACTTTGGTTTTGCCAGTGTCCATTATTGTGAAGCGCGCTACACACGAGCATTTCATTCCTTCTTCATAAAGCTCGGAAGGAATAACTGGTTGAGGAGCGCTAACAGCTTCTGCCTCTACGAATTCAGTAGACTCTTGAATACCAGTCTTGATCAACTCAGCGTTAACTTGTGTCACGCAAGTCATAAAAAGTGCAAATGCTAAAAGGATTCGTACCAGCACTGGACTTTTCCCTGAAAAAGAAACGCAACTGACCTTCAATGTTCAAATTCTAACCCAGGCAACTTGAAAATGAAAGTCATTATTATCTAAAATGGAAATGATTTCCATTTTTAATTTCGGCATCTAGAAAAACGGCAACACTTACTATGATTTCTTTCAACAACACTTTTCACAAACATATATATAGATTCGGGCTTGCACTAACGATATGCTTGCTCAGTGCTCCCAAATCACTGGCAAATGATGATCTGAGCCCTATGAAGCTTGACCTCAAAGAGCCTCGCAAAACCTTGATTGCACAAGAAGATGGAAAAACTTCCCCAATTCCAGACAGCATAGCTTCTCCCCAATCAGTAAAGTCAGCCAATCTCGCAGGTCAAGTCAAAGACCTTACTGGAGAGGTAATTGGTAAAGCCTTTGTTGTTATTCATCAAATAGGTTCGGAACATAAGCGTTTTGAAACCGAATCAGACGAAACTGGAGCATATAAGTTCAACAATCTACCGCCAGGAAAATGGCAAGTCACTGTTTCTGCCAAAGAAATGATGTCTCACACGACCAATGTCGATCTTGTAGCTGGACAGACTACAAATACAGATATGAAACTCGAATATCTGGAGCCGACAGACATAATCAGAATCACAGGCAAACGCACTTTGATTCACCCAGAACAAATCGGCAGCACCACCAATATAGACAAGACCATAATTACGCAGTACAAATCTGGAAACAACTTACGCCAACTGATTGAAAGTACGCCAGGCATGATCACAGATACGCTTGGAAATATCGTCACGCGCGGAGAACACAACGCTGTCAACTACGAACTAGATGGAGTAATCCTTCCAGAAGTTGCAGGAGTTTTGCAGCAATCACAATTCCTTACTCCACGCTCACTCAAATCAATGCAAGTAGACATTGGTGGCTATCAAGCTCAAGATGGTGGCGGACCGCTTGGTGCTGTTGTGCGAATGAAGTCACTACCTGTGGCGGCAGCACCCTCTATTAACGTCGGCGGACAACTCGGCAGTCCGATGGCCGGAAACATTTATTACAGTGGCTCAACTGCGTTAAGTCAGGATCCAGAAAGTCCGCTTTACAAATTGAGAGTTGAATCTTCTGGCCAATTTCTAGGAACTACTCTCGGCTTGGCACCACCCACAATGGGAATCGCTCACAACGGCAGAATGAATATAAACACTCTAACCAAAGTGGAGTGGGTCCCGACAGATTATGACACCTTAAAACTTTCAGTTGGTATCAACCAGAGTTTTATCAATGTTCCAACTTCAAAATCTAGCTATAAAGCCGGTGTCCGCATGAATCAAACAGACATGCAAAACTTCGCCATCTTGAGCTGGAACCACCGATATAAGAAATTCTTTGATGAATCCAATTTGCATTTAATCAATTCCTTCTACTATGAAACTTTCAGAAGCCGAAATGTATTCGACCCAACTCCAGTTTTGAACGGCGAACAACCGCTTTTGGCCTTGGCTCCAAATGCGTACAGGTTCAATTACGTCTTTGGTGCTCAAGGTGATATTTCAAAAACAGTAATGAATACGCACCATTTAAAAGCAGGATTTTTAAGTGAAGTACGTCCTGTGCGAACAAACTTTCATAGTACTTATTACAATGTAGACCCCACTAACGGCTTTGCCTACGGTGCTGCAATGAGTCCATTCACTGGCACACCCATTGTGAATGTAACTCAAGAAGAAACTACTGAAACTGTAGTAGATGCAGATGGAAATGAAGTCGAAGTTCCAGTAACCACTACTAATACCACAGTCAGTCCGTTCTTCAGCAAACAAATGGGAATGTACAAAGGTTTTCGCTGGCTTCAAAGTGCTTACATACAAGACTCATGGCGCCCTACCACAGGATGGCTAAAGCGATTGACTGCAGATGCCGGTTGTCGATTCGATCTGTATCATGGAGTATTTGGGAGCACAGGACAATTGGCTCAAGCACTTGCCACCATCCCCGATGCACCAGCATTTTCACTTCGTCCTTTTGGCACCCAGCGAATAACTAATGCTCAAGCAAGTGGGCGATTTGGTCTTGCTTATGTGCTTACCCCTACAACTGTAATGCGCGGATCTTTTTCACAAATTTTCCAACCACCGCCGGTCGACTTGTTTGTAACTCCTCCTAGTATCGACGAAATTCAAAACGGCATTTTTGCTGGAACACCAAGACCTCTTCAAGCAACAAGAGGTTATCTCGTTGACTCAAGCGTAGAACAACAAATTGGTCCACGCTTTGCTCTGCGCGCAAATTTGTTTTACAAGAATCTCAAGAACTCCGGAGATTCGGGTGTAGTCGGAAACACACCTTTGTATAACAGACTACAAATTAGCGGACAAGAAGTATCAGGTGTGGAAACACGCATGGACTTGAAGCCCAAACGAGATGGCACCGGATTTTACGGTTTCTTTTCTGGAACAGTCGCTCTTGCAAACATAAATCGGGGTAGAACCATAACTGGTGGCTTATACGATTTTGAAGCTCTGCCAAAACACCCGGACCACGATAAGCGTTTTCAAATGAGCAGTGCAATTGGCTACAGACACAAGAGTGGCTGGTGGGTTTTGCCAGAAGTGCAAGTCGCAACGGGCTTTCAAGATCTGCGCGATGTTGCTCTGGTGGGTCCACACCCACGCTTGACACCAACACTTGCAATACTTGGTCTCAACGCAGGTTATACAATCCCTCAGGCAATTAGAGACAAATTCAAATATCTACCCAACTCGTGCGACATGCGTGTAGAAAACTTACTAAATAACAGACTACCAGTAAATTTAGGAAGCCCATTTTCGGGAACGAGATATTTGAACCCATTTAGAGTATTGTTTGGCTGCTATTGGGAAATAGGCAAACCCAAGCTAGGCTCTTGATTTAAGCGCGTTTCTTGACAGCGTAGAGTGTGTAGTATATACTACACAGTATGAGTCAATTCGGCGACTATATTCGCAAGCGCAGAGAAGAGCTTCAGGAATCGAAGCCTCAGGCATTTTCCTTGCGCAAAGTGGCACAACAAGCCAATATAGAGCCCTCATATCTAAGTAAAATCGAGCGCGGACTGCAACCTCCCCCCGGTCAAGCCACAATCGAAGCGCTTGCTCTAG
>CAZSHS010000080.1:0-7768 GCA_964606665.1 uncultured Candidatus Obscuribacterales bacterium
AGCCCAACAAATTTGATATCACGAGTGGTGTCGAGTTAGATTACATCGAGTGGGAATTCCTGCCTCGCATGGAGTATTACAAATTTCTCTCGAAATTAAAAGGCAGAGAAGAAGACGCTGCAGAACAAAAGAAATTCTGCGATGAGGTGTCTAGCTGGTTTCCAAACGATCTTAAAAAAAGGTTCGAGCCAATACCGGGTAAACCTTTTCTTTCACGCGCGCACGACTAGGATTCAAAAATTGCTTCGGCGTTTCTTAAAGTTATTCAAGCGATTCTCAGAGCCTTTTTTCGCCACCACTTGCAGCCCAGCAAGCAAACTTTCTTTATTTATAGCTGAGGCACCATAAGCTTTCACATCTGATTCTTTTACGACGATTAAATAGAATGCATCAGCATTCATGTCGGATTTGAGACAAGCCAGAGCAGAATTAATTCATGCTCTGTCCCCATTGCCTTTGCTCGGGGCGATATTGCTCAGACTGCCCCCAGAGACGATTGTCATACGTTTCGTTTCGTTGTTGTCGCTTTGCACGTCGCTTCATGACCTGATCTGGGATCTTACCAATCAGTGGTTTATCTTTCACCGAATCCGGTGCCTTGTCCACCTCGCGTCCATTATCTAAAAATTTTCCGTTTGCAGTTCTGAAGTCTTCATTCTTGTCGTAAAGGGGACGACCATACTTTGCAAATCGCATGGTATCAAAATTATTGTACGAAACAAAGGGTCGTTGAGCCATGCGCTCGTGCATGATTCTGTCTGTCGTTTTAAAAGCCTGCATCGCGCCTCTTTTGACATGCCTGTCTTCTGAAAGAATTGCCGATGCACTTGCGCGGTCTAGAATGGTATCAGATGTATAGAAATTATTTTTGACTTCATGCGCCATATCGAAATTTTGCATGCGACTTCTTTTTACCATTGCAAACGAATGCTCGTTGATGTGCGCAAGATGCATTTGTCTAAAATAATTGTCCTTCTGCGTGCGTGTCAATTTGGGACTGGTCCAGACATTATTCAAACGATTAGCAAACTCAATCTCACTTACAAGGTCCATGGGGTTCCAGAAGCCCGGCAGACAACTCAAAACGGTGCCGTCGGACGAGAGCAAGAAAGTCTGAAGATTGGTCGGTCCCGCGCCGTTTGAGGTATTTATCGCATTGCCTCCTACTTCATGTTTACCTGAAAATCCAGCAAAAGATTCGTTAGAAATATCCTTATATCCGCAAACGAGGCTATTTTTGAGAGTTGAAAAGGCTGGTTCTTGAGAGAGCGACACGGCTCTTAAACTATTTGCGGCACTTCACGTCGCGCCGCTTAAATTGCCGACTAGATGCACCCAAAGCACCATTTTGTTCTGCCTGTGCGCCTGCGCAAGAGCGCTATTAAGATTTGAGTTCCAGCGGATCTCAGAGGTGACCTTTTGAATGTTCTCTTTAGCGACGCTGCCTGGCATCAACGCCATTTTCTTTTGCTTGCCTTGCCTTTGCGGTCTTGCACCCCAGTCGGTCTGCATCTGGCGATTAACCTGGGTCACGCCTTGGGCAATTGCTTCTTGAGCGCTAGTCAAGCCCGCGCCAAGCATAATGCCAGTGGCAGCAAGCAATGCGGGGATTTTGTTCAATTCCATGGATGCCACCTCGTCGTCTATATAAAAGGACCGCAAGTCCTTCTACTAGTTAAAACGATATGTATGGGTAAAAAGTTCAATTTTGCCTGCGATTTAATTATTAAATCTCTGACAGCGTAGAATCTAACCCTTTTGCCCCTTTATCTCCAAGCGTTTCACGAGCCATTTTTTGACACGCGGAAAGTATTTATACAAATTGTCCGTATTTTCGTTGCGACCGCCCATCATCGAGCCGAACATCTCAGCACACGTTTCGCGCGGACCCCAATCATCGAGCTTGGTGAAGTTCGCAACTTTCGGCTGCACATTTGGCGGAATGAATTTCTTGTCTTCATTCCATTCTTTGCGCAGTCCAGGATCTTTCGACAATGTCATCATGTCATCGAGCACCTGAAAACACATATCACCAACTTGCAATTGAATATATTCTGGCTTGCGTGCGGCACCAAGATCGGTGCTACCACGTTTCTTCGGACGCTCGTAAACGCACATATCAAGCCCGTAAATGCGACCTGGTTGTTCTGCTAGAGTTGGATTTGGATCTTTCTCGGCTTCGGGTTGATCTTTCATAGATTCAGGCCATCTGTCAGTCATGTTAGGCGAAATAATCACACGCGCTTCGCTTTGATCGAGCTTGGTGCGTAGTGGTGCCGGTAGTGCATTAATCGCATTCTTTACGGCTTGAATACTTGCTGGACTTACAGCCGGATGCTTGAAGGCAGGTGGATTGACGACGATGCGACTGAGTAAAGTGGTTGTAATAACGGGTGAAGTCGAATTAGCCGAAGTTGTATTTGGCGCCGCATTTTGCGAGGTGTTTTGTCCAGTGCCTTTGAGCGGATTAGGTCTGCCAGACGTTATTGATTCATCACCATCCGACGCGCAACCAACAGCCGCACCATATAGTAAACCGATCATCAAAGCCCATTTCGAAATGCGAGCTGGCGATAACTTATTCGACTGCATGACGACCTCCAAAATCCTTGGATAGTATAATACACCAGCAGTTCTGGGAGTTTGCAATGTTTATTTGGTCACTGATTAGAGCCGCCATTTGCTTGATTCTGGGCGTCGCCTTAGTAATTGTTTCACTGACAGACCGCCTGGTCCCCGAAAGCAAACTAAAAATGTTTGAAGGAGTACCTAAGCAAGTACGCGTCTATAAAGCCAGCCGGCACAACAAAATCGAATTTTATTTGGGCGACTTACGCACAGATTATACTGATGAAAATCCCCAGTATTTGCAGGTGATTGAATCAGTTAAATCGAGTCAGCCAATCAAAGTCTGGGTTGATGCAGACAGTTTCAAGAACAGTTACGGACGACTCTACAAAATGTCGGTGGGCGATAAACCTGTCATTACATACGCTGAAACCGTTGATGCGAACAAAAAATCAAACACATACCAACTAGGCATTGGATTAATTTTGGGTCTTCTTGGTGGCTATTTGCTTTTTAAAAGATTGAAGGGGTAGTTGGGCTAGTTAACTCGTAGTAGCCAACACAAAACAAATGATAAGCGCTATGAATGAAATAACAAGAAGTGCGGTAATTCCCAGCACCACTTTGTCTGAATTTGTCATATCGCCATCGGAAATGGAGCGACGTTCTTCTCCGGGTAAAGGATCGTCGAAAATCTCTCCTAAAAACAAATTTCCATTAAGCATTTGATAGTGGTGCCTGGCACAATTGACACCATACACGATGCGATTATTCTTGCATCCTCTTTTAACACATCTTTCATTTGCGCTTGTCGGAGGATTTCTTAAAGCTCTAATGCGCGCCTTATACTCTGCAATGTGAATTTTGGGAACACCCTTATAGTAGGCACTATCAATGAATGCCTGAACCGATGACTTATCTTTGAAAATAAATGTAGTATATTGTCCAGAAAACATGTAGCCTGTTGCTTGGATTTGATTCAATTGATCCCAATTCTTATCAAATTGGGCAACTTTAGTATCACTTAAACGGACGTCGTCAAATGGCTGCAAATCAGTTAAGACTTTCAACGACTGAGCGTCGATTTTTTCATCAAAGAAATAATACTCATCGCCACAGCCCGAAGAAGGCAAATCCATTGGAGACGTCAACTTAAATGGTTTTTCACTCGATTCATAATAAATATCCGACTCGCCTGGTGGCAAAAAATCAGAATAATCGAGGGCGGTTACTATCACCCATTTGTTATTGAACAGTTGAGGGCAGCGATTATACAATTCCCTCAGATTAAAATAATCCGACTGGAAATATCGAAAGTCACGATACTCGCCGTAGTCTATAAAATATGGTGCCCGAGTCAAATGCATTGTTTTTGAAATCTTTATCGCCCATGGCTTAGTCGTTACTATGGCACAAGCCTAGCGCGAAATCGATAAGATAGGCAACCATTCAAATCGCAAGAATGGGTACATTTATTAAACCAGGTCAGCGGTGGTTGAATGACTGAAGAAAAGAAAGCAGAGAAGGACTCCCCTCCCATCTTCGAATTTCTTGCAAATCCCGAAGTTTCGAAAGATTCTGTCATTTCTGGAGATGACAAAATCAAGCATCAACAGCGTTTTTTCGATGTTAAAGCTGAAGAAAATCAGGATAGTCCCTCCGACTTAAGTCTTAAATCGCTGAATCCAGATGACCCAGAATATGCAAATCTTTTATCTAACCGGTTTGAAATTGTGGACGAAAATCCTCATCCACTCAAGGCTGAAAAGCCTAAGCAATACGAAACAGATACTAGAATAAAATTGCAACCAGGAGAGTCACGAGCAAAACTGGATTGTTCAAGATTTATTTTCAAAGAAGACGGAGTATCTCAGGAGTTATATCAAAAGGTTGTTGACGCTTGGAGTTCTTTGCCCGAGAAAGAACGAAATGCAATTAAGGCGGCACGAGTCAATATCTTCTGCAAAAATTCAGTTACGGGAGAAGATGGTTCACCCGCGGTATTCTATCCAGAAGAAAACTCATTTAACGCTGAGATTCACATAGGCATGCTAGGACGTGGAGGTCAAGGACCAATACTCGTGCGTTCAGAGAATCGAGACATCCCTGGAAGTCTCAAACACGAGGTAGGTCATGCCTTTTTTGAAATTTTAAAAGTGGCTGACAAACCTGAATTTCTTAGACTGTTTGAAAGCGAGCTAGCCCAAATCCCCCCGGATTATTTAAAGGACAATCCCAGTACAAGAAATAAAAAACATATTTTCGGCGAATGTTATGCCACAATACGAGGAAGAGAGTCTCCTCGTGTCGATAATGTCAAAAAGTTTTTTCCCAACACTCTAGAATATGTGGAGAATTTGTTTGAGTCACTTTAGGAAATTTATTGATCTGACACTTCTTTCTGTCGTGTTTAGTTTCAATTGCTCTCTAGCGCTACTCGCTAATGAACCGTCAGCTTCTGAAACGGTTTCGCAGTACATGTCTGCAAATGCGTTTGACACAGCGCTTAAATTTATCAATAAGGAAATGAAAAGTAATCCGCAATCTGCTGAATTATTTGAACTAAAAGGTGCTGTATATGCATGCCAGAATAAAAACGACCTCGCAATGAATAACTTCAACAAAGCATTATCCTTATTAAGGAATGACACTAGTCAGGCAAATGCAATAGTCAAAGCTGATGCACTTCATAATAGAGCTGGACTTTTTGTGCAAATGGGAAAAGTTCAAGAAGCGGAGCGTGACTACAAAGAATCTATTCGGATTGGACCCTCCGACTCGTCACCATATTTTGAACTTGGCAAATTACAGCTAAAACAAAAACGCATCGTTGAAGCCAGGCAGAATTTTGTTAAAGCTAGAGATTTAGCAGTCACAGAGACAGATAAAGAAAAAGTCAAAGAAATTGATAAGTGGGTGAAGCAACTTGATGCAACTAAATTAAGGTGATCCCAAAGTCTTCAACTTCTCAAAAGGCTTGGCACCGAGTTCCTCTGGCACATAGTCGTATCTAAAGCCAGTGGCGTTAGTGAACAGTGCAACGGGAATATCGAAGATATAATCGACACCACCCTTGCTACCAGATTGCTCAGCGAACATTTGCTCTTTTACCTGCTCGAAGTCTTCTGGTAAGTCACCTTCGCTAGTCAAGTTTGTTTCGTTATCATCGCCATCACCTGCGTGATACACCGACCAGATTTTTTTACCATCAGACCAGCCGGTGGCGACGCTGTGCATGCAATGTTCTTCGACCATGCAAGTCAAAAGTTCGGTCCCTTGGGAGAGTCGACTCAAACTAGTCTCTTTAAAAATCTTGGACTGAAATTCGTTTGCCACCACGAGATACCAGCCGTTGTCGAGATCTGCGCCATTATAGTCGGAATCGAAAAACTCTTCGAATTATCTTGTGCCCTTTAAAGAGAGATTTCTCAAAATCTCGAGTTTCGCCTTATTTTTGACTGCCAAATACGAAACTGAAAATCCCATCGATACACTCCAAAACTGTAACCACTTCGATATAATAACCGCTTGACGCGCTTGAGGTTATTTACATGCCATTCAAAATATTATGTCTTGCTTGCCTTCTTGTGCTTTGCTCAAAGCCGCTTATGGCGCAGAACTTGCCCCAAAACTTAACAGGTATGAAACCGGGCGTCGCACTTGGCGGACCACTTCTCAAGGGCAAGACCGACGCTGAGCGTTGGAAATTCTTCCAGTCACAAGAACAAAACCTTCTTGGAAAATCAAAGAAAGAAGTCTTAGCCATTTTTGGCAAAAGCGACTGTACGCTTAATGCCGAGATGTGGGTTTATCAGATTACCGAATTCAAAAAAAAAGACGGCAAGAATTCTGGAGAAATCACCGAGCTTTCAATTAATTTCTATGATAACAAAGTGGAGCGATACTCGGTTTATCTGGTGCATCAACATAAATCAAACAACTAAGTTGATGTTATGATGTTATTCAAACCTTTAGCTTGCCGATTGGAGGGAGCTTATGTCGCTACCTGAAAGTATTTGTGATGATGAGCGTTACAAGGGACGTTTGAAAGAGATATCTTCTGTCTACGACATTCCGCGTGAATGGCGTGATTCGCCAATTGAAAAGCTTATTTGCTCAGAGAATTTCGGCAAGAAAATCGAAGAGTGCAAACAGCCAGAATTGTTAATTGCGACTTGCATCGAATTTCGCTACGCATTGCCAATTCCTCGCATGTTTGCATATGTTATCCGGCGCGCTAGCGGAAGGCTTGTAGGTTCTGAATTCAGCCTTGCCTACATACTTTCGGCAGGAGTGCGGCATTTTGTATTGATAGGTCACAACGACTGCGGCATGACAAAAGTTTTAAAGAAACAAGACGAATTAATAGCAGCCCTGATGGAACAAGGCTGGCCTCGCGATCGCGCTGAAGATTTTATCCATTCTCAATCTGAGCGACACATGATGAAAGATGAAATAGACGGACTGCGCCGTGAGTACATTCGACTGCGTCGACTCTTCAAGAAAGTGACAATTGCTCCCATGTTTGTGGATCTTGCTGATACCAAATTATTCATTCCCACTTGGTATAACGAATTGGCAGAATTAGATGCAGACAATTTATCCGATAAAGTTTTAGATATTGACTTAATTACGTTGTAATAAAATTTGTTTGATGGTGCAAAAGTGAAGCGTTCATAGCTTCTTTTGTAGAAGTAGAATTAGACATCTTCCGGCTACTCGAGCGCAATCTCGACAAGTGCGCAAACGACGATAGTTTTTCACTCAGTTTTCATTTGAACAACTGATTGATTTGCTGCGATTTACCTGAATACTGTGGTGCGCTTATTGGTTTCATACTTGTATAAGTACGTCTTGGTTGAACATTCGATACGAGTTCAATCACCTTTTCGTCTTCAGGATTTGGTTCTTGCTTGAAGGCTTCCAGAATTTGTTTCCTAAACTTGAACACAAGTATGCCCATCAGTGGCGTGCCCACACAGACAATGAATCCTACTAAGTAGATAGCAGTTAGTATCATTTGACTAGTTCTATCGACAGATTTGCGAAGCTCTTCTAAGTTCGAATCGAGCCTGGTTAAGTGTTCTTCCACTTTTTGCACCGGAGCAGGAAGCTGAGCAATTGGCGCCTTAAGCCCTTTCACACTGGAATCAAGTTCGCTTAATGAATGACTCATTTGGGAGATGACACCATGCATGGT
>CAZSHS010000081.1:0-1695 GCA_964606665.1 uncultured Candidatus Obscuribacterales bacterium
ACGCTAACGTTGTTGAATGAATTTGTAAGTTCCAAAAGCGCATACAGATTTGTCTGCATAAACTTGGAAACGCTGATTGTAAGCTCAATTTTAAATTTAAAAGTTTTCGCATAAGTAGGGATTTCACGGTTGCTACTGCTCGAATCAAAATATAAGCTTTTTGCATGGGGGAATTCCTGTGAGAAAAAGAAGCGTCGCTATTTTATTAAGCATTACTCTGGTAGTCGTGGGTAATGTGTTACTGGCTCGGCCCAGCCAGGATAATGCTTCGGGCAGTGAAACAGATGATACTCAAAACAAACCGCAATCTCAATCACAAAATACACTGGCCGATGCTGGATTCATTTTGTCTAAAGCATCTGACGGTGGCATATGCGGCAGGCTAGTTCCAGGTTATGATCCAGGTTTTACTGTCGGCGCGGAAGACAGAGTTCTAAAAATTAACGACATTTACACCAAAGGCCGATCTTTGAGTCAATTGCAAAGTATGCTTTCAGGACCCGCAGGCACAAGCGTAAAGATTACTCTTCTTGTTAGCGGCGGCAGAGAATTGACTGTTCACGAAATTAAAATCGATACTTTAGAGAACAAAAGAATTTTCCCTTATTCGAACATCATACTGGCTGGTGTGGATATATTCGAACGACCAAATATGTTTTCAAACAATTTTCGAATGGCGCAGGCGGTTGAGCCACGAGGAACTTTTTTATTTGTTGGTTCAGCTTTAAAAAATCTGCTTAAACATCAACCGCATGCAATCGCGCCCACAAGCGACGCTGAAGTTCTGATCAGCATTCCGTATTCTTTAGAGTTCTTCGATAAAGCAGCTTTGTTTGAAGAAGGAGGCGAGGCGATTCAGTTTGCGACTGAAATGTCTAAACGCAATCTGAAGTCTCTTTACCATCGTGAAATTCTAGCTTGTGTAACTGTCGCTCAGTACCTTGAAAGTACAAAAAGATTGCAACAGGCAAACAGCATCTGGCGCAACTTGTATTCGACTCTGAGTGAGGCAAAAGCAGCTGACCAGATAACAATATTGTCCGGCTATGCAAAATTCTTGTCGCATTATCCAAGCCACGGATCCGCGAAAATAATTTCTGACCAGTTAAATACATTGTGCATGAATAACTTGGGCAAAGCATCTTTGGATGGGCTTGCGACAGTTGGAAAAATTGATGCCATTGGCAAAGACTATGCCAAAGCGGCCAAAGTACTGAGAGTTCTTGCCGACCAGCGTAAGAAATATTTTGACCCACAGAAAAGCAATTATGTGAAATACCAGGATACTATTATTACTCTGGCGAATCTTTCCGATGTTTATTTAGCCAGCTCAGAATTTGAGGCAGCCTCTGACTCTCTTAAAGAAGCGCTGGCAATTTACGATGAAAATTTAAATACCGATGAGATTGTCCAGTTGGAGCGAGGTTTCAGTCCTTGCTATTCTGAAATTCAAACTCGGCTTGCAAACGTTTGCAAACAGGCAGGCGATAAAAAAGAAGCCGATAAGTGGTTTGAGCGTGCCAGATTGAAAGTTGAAGAATCCTTTGGCAAAGACTCTGCGCAAGTAAAAGCGCTGGTGCTTGAAAATGTCGACTATGACGCACGACAGGAAAGCTATTATCGTCCGAACCTGGATTGGCTCGAGGCGCATCATGCTTATGACCTTTTGAGAGAAAGCAAAAACAAAAAAGCAAG
>CAZSHS010000081.1:1705-6806 GCA_964606665.1 uncultured Candidatus Obscuribacterales bacterium
GAAAAGCTTGTCTTAAGCTGTAAACAAAAAGATTCAATCGATTTGTATGCTTTCTTTCGAGTTTTCAATTTGGCAAGAGAGCTTAGTAAATCTAACAAAACAGAAGCTTTAGAAATTTTGAGCCAGCTTGAAAAAATAGCCGAAAAATTCCCTGCGACTGCAATGAAAGCGACAGTTCTAGCTGAGATGGTAAGCCTACTAGAGCGCAATGCCAATAGCGCTAAAGCAGATGAAAAATTTAAAGAGTTAGAACAGGAACTACTCAGAATCGAAGCTTTGAACCATCCTGAGATGAACCACGCCTCTCGACGCAGCGATTTCGATCTAGCGCAATTCAATATTAACCGAGTGAAAACGATGGCCCTTTATTTTCGGTTTATAGATGAACCGCAAACTGCGCTGATCTTATTTGAGAAATTGGAAAAAGGATTGTCGTCTCGCGACATCAGACGCCAATTAATTGTTGAAGAAATTCTTCTATGCAATTTGCAACTTAAAAAATTCGAGCAAGCCAATCTCGATTCAGTCCTGACCGAGAATATTAATTACGACAAAATCCATCGTTTGATTCAGGCGGCCACCATTTGTATAAACCAGGACAAAGTGGCGCAGGCTCGCAAGCTAATGGACGCATTGGCTCGCTATGGCGAACAGAATAAAATTGGAATTGATCAGGACAATTTGTATACCAGTTTGGCTGACATGGAGACTCGCCTCAAGAATTATACTGCTGCACAGAATTTCAGGGCTAAAGCGAATAAGAAATTGCACGCTCAGCAAACTTCTGAATTTCAAGCATTAGCCTTTGCATCGCAAGGTGAAACGAAGGAGGCTATAAAAGCGTATTTAGAAGCGTCCTTGAGTGAAATTAGGCGAGGGCGTAGCGAAGGCAATATTGCAAGCATGGAAATGTTGAATAAAGCATTAGCTCTTATGCTTAATCAAAAAGATATTGAGAGTAGTGCCATTTCAAAGTTGAATGAAATAGTGCAACGAGTGCCAGTTGATGATGAAAGCAAGCAGATGTCTGAGCAAATTATTCAGATAGCAAAATTGAAGTCGAGCCAACCTTTACTTTTGCACGAAGGCGAGTTCGAAATGGCAGCAAAGCTTGGTGAAAATGCGAATTTAAATGCTGATGGTACCAACCATGAGCTGAGTCGCGCGCGCATAGATGCTGAGCTGAAAAAGAACCATTTCGAAAAGGCTGCTGAGCTCATTATATCTTTGCTAGAGCAAGACTATAAGCACACTAATTCTCGTTTCAATCCTCATCCCGGAAACCGACGCGTTGATTTATTCGTGCAAGAATTTGAATCAGCTGGTCGTCTGGATTTACTTGAGACAATCTTGAAGCGAGCGTTCGAGTTGGATCAACAACAACCCGATCATGCAAAGTCTATTAGATTACTGAACGCGATCTTTCTAGTTGATGTTTATGCAAAGCAAAAGAAGAGTCAAGAAGCACTAGCTTTGTCAAAGAATATTCTTGCCATTTACGCAAAAAATGCCGAGCAAGCTTTTCCGCCTGGCTCCAATAATGTGAATGTCAACTTGGAAGTACTGCTTGGCGCAGTTGATTCATTTATTAAATACGGACAGCTGGATGATGCAAAGCAATTGACCGACAATATTTCGAGCCTTTATCAAAACATAGTGGGACCTAAGCATCCGGCATTCGTGGCGTTATTGGAGCGTGACGCCGCTATTTGCAAAGCACGCCAGGATAAAGAAGGACAAAAGAAATACTTAGCCAAGGCGTTTGAAATAGCTTCCTTTAATTGGGGAAGGCAAGGAAGGATGACAGCGACGGTTCGAATGAAATACGCTTCCGCGCTCAGAGAGATGCAAGAACAGAGTGAGGCGGATAAATTTGAGACGATTCAACCACCGCCTTTCAAGCGAATGGATGAGAAATCATTATATGGATCCAGATATATTTCGGTTAGTCACTCTCCGCCTCCTGATGCTTATGCCGACTCCGCAGAGCCGGTCCTCCTCGAGCATTTGAAAAATAGTATTGCTGCCGGTGGCATCAACGGAGATGTTTTAAATCAGGGCTCGGTTCAGATAAGAGATATGCTAATCGACTTTTATCTAGCCAGGCAAAAATACTCAGAGGCCGAAAAACTGGAACTCGAGATGTTGCAATTATGGACCGATGTCGAAGGTCGCTTCGGAAATCGTCGGTTGGCTTGCATGAACGATCTTGCAACCATCAATTTAGCTAAAGGCGACAGGAATAAGGCAGAGCAATGGGTGAGCAAAGCAGAAAAGGCAAACGTGTTCAATTATAGTTTGAATGCTTTAAAATCCGCAGCCATAAGACTGGAGCTTGGTGATAAAGCGCAAGCAGTCAAGTTGCTGAGATCTGTTTCTCAAAATTACACCCAGGACTATAGTCCTTTTACACCGGGATTTAAAGAGTGCGCTTATCTTCTTGCACAAGCCGGACAAACCGATGAAGTGGCTAGGCTGACAAAATTGTACGAAACTCAGAAGGCTAAAAGAAAAGGCAACTTTTATGGTGGTTATGGCTGGAACCAAAAGCGGACAGAGCCTGTGTATGAGTTGCAAGACGGTGTCTGGGTGCGCATGACCCGCGCGATAAAGATGATAGAAGATAATTCGAGAATGAGACAGTATAGGCGGTCGCTCGAAATGAAGAATCAAAGATCGAACAATATGGAGAGTATGCGCTCGCGCGTGCCTGAGAATGTTTTTGAAGCAATTAAGCGAAACCACGAACAAATGCTTGCAAACAGAGCGAAGCAAGTAGCCGAAGCCGAGCAAGCAGACAAGATGCGACTTGGTAAAGAAGAATTGCGTCGAGACTTCGCCACTTCTAGGATTGTTGCGATGCAGGAAGCAACTCGCGAATTGAACCAGACTCAAATGGAAATTGAAAATAAAAGAATAGAGGATAAACGAGAAAATGACTCGCGTGTTACCCTTATGTCGCAAAAGCTAGAAGCGGCTGCTCAAAACAAAGTCTCCAACCCAGCTGCATATATCATGGCTTTACGCCAACTTGCTTATTCTTATCAGGCTAGTAAAAATGTTGCAAAAGCGCAAGAGATAAGGCTCAAAGCCTTAAACGAATTCTTGCTTTATGACAATAGAAATTTGAGTGCCAGTGCATATCATACAGTTGTGGATTGTTTCGTTACCGCCGTGACTGAAGGAAAAATGACTTTAACTCAGGCTTTGCCATACTTCAGTAAACTGATAGAAAAAGCTGAAAGAGCAAATCATCAATATCGTGATGATGTAAACGATTCCATCTATGAATTAATCAGCGAGACTTCTCAGGCAAGCAATGATCGCTCCTGGAGCATCAAATTTTACGAAATATGGATTGCTGAAAGAAAAAAAATTTTGGGAGCGCACGACATTACGCTCTATCCTCTTTTGTCCAACCTGGCGGTTAACTGCTTACTGACCGAGGATTTCAAAAAAGCTAAACAGACTTATTTGGAATGTCGAAACGTGGTGGCGAAAGACCCTCAAAAACGTCTTCAAAACGAGCTCAATCTAGCTGTGTGTCTTGCTCAATCAGGTGAGGTCAAAGAGGGCGAAAAATGCTGGAAGGAAGCCGGCAAAGCTCATAACTGGATATTTGACCAAAGCTCATACCGAAGCTTCAAATATCTGGCAATAAAACTCAAAAATATTGGTCAGGAAGCGCAAGCGAAAGAGGTAGAAAAAATTATGCGGGCAGCCGAGCGGTTTAAGGATTGAATCACTCACCCGGTAAGTGTAGCTGTGGTTGAAAACATTGAGTTGAAACTTTGGCATCAAAAAACAAGTTTTTTGATTTTGGTATCATTTTTGATGTCGCACAGTTCAATTAGAAAGCGCAAAGAAACGCCGCTCTCAATTTATCGGCAACCAGATTTCTGTATTAATCGGAACATCTTGCTTGGAAAATGGCTGATTATTGGAATCAATGCGATCGACTGAAATAGTATAGTTGTGATCTCTTTCGTCCAGTCCTCTGTTTACATGCAAGGTTCTACTATTGACTTTGATGGTTTTGCCATTTGGAGTTTTAAGCTCAATCATCATTTCGCTAAGATGCCCATTGGAACCGGGCTTGTCGGTTGTAATCCACAAGCTATCCTTGTTTTCGAATACATTGGTAACTTTGAAAACTAATTTAGCCATCGCTTACCTTCTATTTCGTATGGAGAATATCCACCTCTCAATGCACGTTGAAATTCAGCTTCCTTCAGAAGTTTCAAATATTCTACATCTCCTTGTTCAAGACCGAGCCATTTTTGGTGGCTTGAGATTCAGTAAATTATCGTCTGGAAAATCTGATTACTTTCTTTTCGTTGTCTATGACAAAATGCCTGTCGCCAAAGAAATCTTGACCGATAACTGAATAACCATCATATAGTAAGACCGGTTTGTTAGACCATTTCATCGGTCCAAGCTCAATACTGTTAACTATGCAAGCGTAGGAATCCTGGACTTTTCCTCCTATCCCACTTAATTGCACTGATCCAAATTGTTTGTTATCAAAAATGCCTTGCGCTTTGGCTTGTTGGTAACCAATGAGAAATCCGTGAGCACCAGTATCAAAATTGGTTTCAAGGTTTTTTCCTTCCACTTTTACAATAATGATCATATTTCCATTGACCATCCTAAAGGGAATTTCAATAGCATCTTTAGCCATAAGATTTTCAGTACGGGCAGCATTCTTTGAAATGTAGACACTGCTTTTGTTGTTATCAAATCTGTAGTGAAGACCCCTGAGAAATGGTTGCCCTAAACAGACAAAGTTTTCGTTCTCCACCGCGTGTACTTTCAACTCTCTTTTGGTTTTACCCACTGTAATCTCAAGTGGAATTGTCCAGTGATAAAATCTGCCTCCGGCACCATAAGAGAATCGGGTCGGTTTTTCTTTTGGTGTTTTGATATTCAAAGCATCAAGAACCTTTTTGCCGACTACAACTCTGTAAGCTCCTGTATCTATAAGCATTCGAACAGGTCTGCCGTTTATAAAACCATCCACCATTGGTTTTCCGTGTGGATCTTTATAGAAATGTACATGATCGTCTTCCGGCAATACATCATTTGGTGCTGCCGGATCTTC
>CAZSHS010000082.1:0-6064 GCA_964606665.1 uncultured Candidatus Obscuribacterales bacterium
ACACGAGAGAGCATGTCAGTAAAGGAGTTTGCTATCAAACACATATTCTCAAACTGCCAATTTTCAGGAATTGGCAAACCTACGCTTTCATAATAATCCGGTTCGACAAAACCGTCCCAAAACCAAAAGTAGACCTTGTTTCTATGCTCACCAGCTAAACCAAGGAGAAACTGATTAGAACCAATATCGTCAGCAATAACTAGCATCTGACGAGGAAAAACCTCGTATAAAGGCAATGTTTTCAGATTATTGAGAAGACTCTGTCCATCATCCTCATCCAGTCCACCTAAAAACGTACCTGTCGCTACGTAGTCCTCTGAGGGAATTGTATAACCTTCTGGTGGCATTTCAATAGTTTTCACCACTGCTGATGGTGTATAAAAGGACCAACCGTAGTGTAATACAAAGTCTTTGTAATCATCCGGCAGATCTGCTTCAAGCAACTCTTCAATTTCCTTTAGCTCCTCTAGCGAACAGGGAATGAAATTGTCTCTTAAGGGACGCAGTCTTGGTCTCTTCGGAATATGCATTATTTCGCTTGCCTCAATTTAAGTGCGTAGCCAGAGTGCCCAAAATGATTGTGAATATCTCGAAAAACCACCTGGAATACATGCGAGTCATCAATAAAATCACGGAAGTGATGAACTGCTAATTTATTAACTCTCAAGAACTCTTTCACCTCTTCCTCGCTAGTCAAATTCATCCATCTCCTTTCCGCAAGAGTCTTGGTAAAGAGTTTTTGATCTTTCGCATGTTTGCCCGACAGTTCCCCCCAATACACATGATTTGTTTTGTCTGGGCTAAAAGCGATGTAATCTGGCACACCTTTTTCAATCGGAACTAAAGTTTCTTCGCTCATCTTGAATAACGCTCGCGATGCTTCATCCGGCCGAAAATAAAGCTTACCATTTGAAGTCAGATAATCACCTCTACTCGGTTTTCCCCAACCTTTTGGCCACTCCAAACCTTTAGAAATCTTTTGTCCATCGAGCGCCCAACCTTCATTGATGGTCAAGTCATCTGCAATTACGGTACCGAATTTAGTACCAATCTTAACTGTGCTCTTTGTGACAATATTCTTTCCAGCACTACTACTGGCAGCACTGAAAGAGTCCTCCCTTGACGCCAGATCATAAAGATCTTCTAAGACTGATTTCCCCGGAGGACCTGTAGTCATTGAAGGTCCTGATGTTGCTAGTATGGGTCTTTGATTTGCACCAATTCTTGCTGCGAAGTTTTGAAGTTTAACTTTCTGAGCTGCAATCTGCTCTTTTCCAGCGCTTACAAGCATATTTATCTCAGCACCTAATTCAGTCATATGTGGCTTAATGACAGTTTTTGCTCTACTAAATGATTGGCTGGCTAACGATACTCCTTCAATACTTCCAGAAGGATTAACTGACCAGAAGAGATTCTTGCCAATAATCTTTCCCTGTTCTTTTGGTGACAATTGCGAATATGCAGATGATGATTTCGCCACCATAGCAACACTATTTTTTAGTAAACGGTCGAATGCATTGCTATCTTTAGCTGCTTCGTCTAAGGCTCTTAGAGTGGAATTAGCCATACCTGAAGCGAAAATTTCCGATGCTTCTTTTGTTTTTTGTATCGTACCCAAAGGGTCTTTTTTGAACGAATCTGTTTGCCTAATCGTCTCATCAAAAGCTCTCTTTGCCTGAGTCTTTACCTCTTCCTTAGCTTCATTGAGCCCCTCACCAATACCAGTAAATTTTTCACTTAAATTTGTAATTACTCTTTCTCTTTCGGTTGGATCAAGTGTTTCTCTAAGCGCTCTGCGTTTAAGTGACTCGAAAAAGATATTGAGTTTATTATCTAAATTTGGATGGCGTGCCTCATCTGCCAAGGTAGACGCTGAGATTTGCAACCTTCTATCTGGAGCAAATTGTGGTGCAGCCAATGGAGGCACTTGCGACAATGCTGGTGGAAAGCCATTAACCTGCGTTTTGTGAATTTCATTCAGATAGACGGCAAGTTGTTGTGAAGCTTGCGCGATTCCTTGTGCGGTTTTCCACAACAGATTTATGACAGGCCGAGATCCCTTAAGTTTCTCTCTTGCCTGCATAAGCAACTCATTACCAGACCTGATGTGCGGATTATAGGCATTATTCCCCCTGGTTCTGCTAGAGCTATACTGCTCAAACTCCACTTTTGCCTGCCTGATAATCGCCTCTACTTGCCTGAAATTAACAGCAACGGTGCTACCCGATGGATTAGAATCAAGGACCTTATAGCCTCTTTCTAATCTATCCTTCTGCTCATCAATTTTTATGCAAGTACTCATAGAAGTAGCAGCTTGCTCAAGCACAAAGTCGATATCGCTAGCTGCTTCAGAAACTTTCATCAACTTTTCATCAACATGCACTGCGCCACTCAACTGGAAATTGCCTTGATATATGGGATCCTGCAGACCACTTTTGTTTTGTTGCAAACTTGAATACGGACCCGATGGTGGCTTATATCCAGGCGGAAGAGGATTATGGGCAAACACCATCATCGGTGCAAACAGCGTGAAGAGAACTAAAAGCGTTGAAACGAGTCGCATAAACAACGTCTGCATCAGTTTGTCTGGCAGAAAGTCCTGGAGATACTTTGCTTAAAATCTGGTCTCAATATGCCCGCCTCGGTAATGAAAGCATGAATTAAAGACGCAGGCGTGACATCAAATGCAGGGTTGTGCGTTTTGGCATCTGCAATAGTGACACTAACTCTATGATCCAGATCGGCTATATGCGTCACTTCTGCACCATCTCGCACTTCAATGGGAATGAGATCGCCTGAGGCAAGTTCAGGATCAAAAGTGGAAAGTGGTGCCGCCACATAAAAGGGAATATTGTGATATTTGGCTAAAACAGCCAGATTATAGGTGCCAATCTTATTTGCGGTGTCACCATTAGCACAAATGCGATCGGCGCCTACCACAATCATATCTATGCTTTTTTCTTTCATGAAATGACCAGTCATGGTATCACATATGAGCGTAGCTGGAATATTGTCCTGAGCCAATTCCCACATAGTGAGTCTGGCACCTTGCTGGCGGGGTCTCGTTTCTCCCACGAATGCCTGGATATTTTTGCCCGCCATTTGAGCCGAGCGCATAACACCAAGGGCGGTGCCCCAACCACAAGCAGCAATTGAGCCAGCATTGCAGTGAGTGAGTATACCCGCCTTATCAGGAACAAGATCTACACCATAATCGGAAAGCTTTTTATTTACGTCGATACTTTCTTGCATGTAGCGCTTTGCTTCAAGCATAAGTTCGTTTGCGATTTGACCAGTGTTATCCAAACCAAGTGAGTGCGCCTTGTTTTTAATCACATTGGTGGCATTCATCAAATTAACTGCAGTTGGTCTTGTGGCTTGAATAACTAGACAAGCTTGATCCAGAGCACGCAAAAATTCGGATTTCTGGCTAAATTTTTCTGCCAGTCGCACGCCCTCCATGGCCAGACCAAAAGCGGCTACACATCCAATTGAAGGAGCGCCGCGCACAATCATATCTTTGATTGCAATACAGCAATTTTCAAAAGTGGTCGCATCAAAAAATTCTGTCTTATAGGGCAATTTGCGTTGATCTAGTAAAAGCAAATTGCCCTCATCCGTTAAGGACAAGGGCAATGTACCGTAATTTACTTCCGACTTCACAGAATTATTTTCTTGTTTTCAAAAACTCTGGAATGTCGAGAATGTCGCTTGCGACTTTTTGCATGTCTTCGCTAGTGTTGGAGTTTGTGCGCTCGCCACCGGCAAGAACTGGTTTTGGCATTTCTTGCGAGACTTGGGTAGGTCTTCTTTGGTAGGGGTTGCGAATGTCGGTTCCGGTAGCGTTTGCTATAGGACGTGCAGTTTGTTGAACCATTTGTCCATTGATAACAGCCATATCGAATCCAGTTGCAATAACTGTAATCAACACTTCACCCTGCAGTCTGTCGTCGAGCACAGCACCAAATATGATATTGGCGTCTTCCGAAACAGCTTCGTAAATAACGTTTGCGGCTTCTTGAACTTCGTGCAATGTGAGGTCGGAGCCACCAGTGACACTGAAGATAACACCAGATGCACCTTCGATTGTGCTTTCGAGCAATGGGCTGTTGATGGCGTTGCGTGCAGCTTCCACTGCTCTGCCTTCGCCAGACGAACGACCGACGCCCATTAAGGCGGAACCGGCAGTTTGCATTACAGCTTTGACGTCTGCAAAGTCTACATTTATAAGTCCGGGCACTGTGATGATGTCCGAAATACCTTGCACACCTTGCATCAATACTTTGTCTGCTTCTACAAAAGCTTCTTGCATCGAAGCTCTGTGGTCTACAACTTCAAGCAGTCTCTGGTTAGGAATAACAATCAGAGTATCTACTTTGGCTTTGATTTCGCCGATGCCGTTTTCAGCCTGATTGGCTCTGCGACGACCCTCAAACAAGAAAGGACGCGATACCACACCGACTGTCAAAGCACCTTGCTCTTTAGCTATTTCAGCTACGATTGGAGCAGCACCGGTTCCGGTACCGCCACCCATACCAGCAGCGATGAAGACCATGTCAGCACCTTTGAGTGCTTCGGCAATTTCTTCGCGGCTTTCTTCAGCAGCTTTGGTTCCAACTTGCGGGTTACCGCCAGCACCAAGTCCTCTGGTCAGCTTCGCGCCGATTTGCAAACGATTCTTAGCGGCTGAATGCTCAAGAGCTTGAGCATCTGTATTACATGTCCAAAATTCGACGTTATTCAATCCTGCAGCAATCATTCTATTGACTGCGTTAGATCCGGCGCCGCCGACACCTACAACTTTTATATTTGCTTTCAGTTCCAAATTCTTCACCGATTCTTTTTTTGCAGCTTGCTCAAGCACGGCATACACCCTCGTAGTTTCTACTCTATGTTTGCACCGGACAACTATTAGGGATGCGGAGTAGCGCAGTCATTTTGGGTTCTCACCCATGCGCGTGCTCGCTTGTGTATATGTCCTAGTTCGTTAAATGGTAGAACTTAGTGCGACGGTTTGCAAGTAAGCTAGATACTTATGTTTTTAAGCTTTTTAAAAGCTTAATGATAGATGAAAAGAGCGAAAGCCAAAAATACACGGGCTTTCTTGACTACCCCACAAATCCAAAATGGGTGCGCCTTTAGCCCAATTATATTGTTCTAACTTCTTAATGTTGCTCAGTCGCTTTTTTCTTAATCATGGCTTGGGTCTTGAGGAAGGCCTTATTGCCCGGATCGATTGCAACTGCTTTGTCAGCATAACCAAGTGCTTCCTGGAAATGTCCACCGCCTGCCTGAATACCAGCCAAGAGTCTAAAAGCATCGCCATTCTTGTCGTCTAAATCAACACATTTTTTAAGAGCAATCTCAGCATCACTCATTTTTCCAAGCGCTAGATAAGCCGATCCCTGGTAGAAATAAGCGTTAGCGTCTTTACTGTTTATCTCAAGCGCCTTATTCAATTCTGTAAGTTGTCCTTCAGAATCGCCTTTGAGGCCAAGTGCTGCACCCAACTCACGATGGGCATCTCCGTGATCTTTGTTTAATTTAATTGCTTCGCGATAATACTTTATAGAATCTTCGATTTTTCCGATTCGCATATACAACTGGCCTATTCTGTAATTTATATTGGCATCATTGGGGTTGCGATCACGCCCATCTAGCAAGGCTTTCAGAGCATCGGCGTCTTTTCCTTGCTTGAGATATATGCGCGAGATATACACATATGGTTCTGATTCGGTCGGCGAAATCTTAGTCGCTGCCTGGAATTGCTCAAGTGCTAGTGGTAAATTTCCGGACAATAAATAAGCTTGTCCTAATTTCAATCTAATCTCAGATTTATTGGGATTGACCTCCACAGCCGATTTATATCTAAGTACGGTTCGCTCGATATGTTCTTCGTCATCTTTTCCATGACCACTTACACTCGCCGAGTCGGCTGAAAAGGATGGTTGAGCGAGGGCAAAAATTGCTGCAAAAGCACTTGTGGTAAGGCTTAGCAATAATTTGTCAGTACTTTGGTTTTTGTTCATTTTATTTCTACCTTTGAATTTTGAACCAACGATTT
>CAZSHS010000083.1:0-5886 GCA_964606665.1 uncultured Candidatus Obscuribacterales bacterium
TACGGTCCTGGAAAAAACGTCATTACGATCATCGCCATTACTCCGCACCCTTAAATATCCCATTAAACCGAATCGATAAACTTAAGAATTTTACTTTTCAACTCGTCTGTAATGACAAATTCGTGCCCTTGCTTGGGGATGCGCTCGAACTGTTTGGGCTCGTTGGCGGCGGCATATATCTGTTCGCCATGCCCTACTTCTATGGTTGCGTCATCGACTCCATGCACAATCAAGATTGGCTTCTTCAAAAGTCTAACATTGGCAATGTTGTCGAAATCATATTCGGCCAACAAGAAGTCAGGATATATATTCATGAAGGGAAAAATCTTTTTTGCGGATGCTTTTATCGAAGTGTAAGGCGAAAACAAAATCAATCCAGCGCATGGCTTTTCTGATGCCACCAATGCCGCCGGTCCAGATCCAAGTGAAGAGCCGTAATGAATTATTTTGTTTGGATCAATCTTGAGTTTATTCACGAGACATTCGTATGCTGAACGCGCATCATCAGCCATTCCCGCAATAGTTGGCGAACCTTCGCTTTTGCCAAAGCCTGCATAGTCGTAAATAAATCCGCCTTCGTTTTCTTGTAATAGAAAACCGCAAAGTTGGATGTGATAATTATTGTTTCCATACTGCCCGTGGTGCACCAAAATAACGTGATTATTTTTGGCACTTGGAAGATAGATGGCATGCAGGATTTTGCCTGCCTTGTTTTTGAAAAATACTTCTTCGGCGTGACGACCAAACCACTCTGAATGAAACTCATTACTCTTGACCGGCTTGAACAGCACTTTGATGTTGTAGAAGTCGCGATTAACTGTCGGTGCAAAAGTCAGATAAAGAATGGTGATAAAGCTAAGCACCGCAAAGAAGGCAAGACGCAAATAGTATGTCCGCGGCTTTGCTTGCCAAAGAATAGTTGGAGTAGTCGCAGTCTCAGTTTTCATCCATCGATCTTATCGACATAACACGCATTTATCTAGTTGTGAGCCAACAGTTAATTTACTGTTTCTTCAGCGTCTGTTGGGCATTGCGAGCCAGATCACACTTTGGGTGCCTCAAAGATCACCCTCGAAACCGCCTCAAGGAGGATTCAATAGCGGCGCTTCTGCCTCATGATGAAAGGGTCGAAGCAATTACGCAGGAGCAAATCCGGTGGAGGATAATCAGGCCATGATACTTGCAGAAATAATCCAAATGACTGGTTTAGGCGGAAACCTGGTACGGGAAATGCATTTCTTGATGCGCTCCAAGCGTTCTTCCGAGTTTCTTGAAATGGAAGCACTTTATCGCCTGGTGTTATCTTGCGATGATCTCGATGCAAGATGCGAATGCAAAAAATGCGTCGAAATACTTTAAGACTTACACTTTCATCATGCCGCGAAAGCCGCGCACGGCATAGTAAGACGAAGCCCCGTTATGATAAACAAACACAGTGTTATAACGTCTGTCGCAGAATAGCGCACCACCCAACTTTCGAATAGCATCGGGTGTCTGAATCCAACTGGACGTTTTTAAATCAAACTTTCCAAGCTTCTGCAATTCACGATACTGTTCTTCGGAAAGTATCTCGATGCCCATGGATTCTGCCATTTCGACGGCGCTTCCTGCGGGTTTATTTTCTTTGCGGGAATCGAGCGCTTCATTGTCGAAGCACAAACTGCGGCGATCTTTGGGTGTTTCGGCAGAACAGTCGACAAAAAGAAACTCACCAGACTTCTTCTCCTGTCCGATGACATCAGGCTCTCCGCCAGTTCGCTCCATTTCGCTCAATGACCAGAGCTTATCGGGAATGGCTTCCAATCTCTTTTGCACATCAGACCAGTTTAGACCTTTGTGCCGCCCCGTATTTTTCTCGAAGCGAGTCTTCAAGTCTGCAAGCAATTTCTTGCTTTGCTCAGGCGATAATTTAGTTTTGGCGGTCTTTTTCATGCGCACATTGTACGGACAGGCGCAGGGTCGTTCAAGTGGAGGTTGACAATACCTTAGAATAGCGACTTGCTCACCTCTAGGCGGTTCCATAATGACCATAGCGATTATCATCATTTCTGTACTCGTGGTGCTAGCCATCGCCGGACAGTTGCTCACTCACAAGGTTGTCACCACTGACAAACTAGAGTTGAGCCAGGGGATGATTGAAGCAATGGTAGGCGTAGTTGGGACGCTGTTCTCGCTACTTCTTGGATTACTCGTTGCTAACGCCATTGAGAATTACCACGAAATAAGTGTCCAGGTTTCAGCCGAAGCTAATTCACTAGCCAATATTTATAGGTTGTCGGAAGGACTACCTAGCGAGCAATCCTTGAAGATTCGCGATTTGTGTATGGATTATAATCACTGCGTCATTAACACCGAGTGGCCACTTATGGGTAAGATGCAAATGGCTCCGCACTGCTGGAAGGCGTACGGCAATCTTTGGTCGGCATGTGTCAACCTTAAGCCTCAATCTGAGCAGGAATCGAATCTTCAATCTTCGATGCTCGACTGTGCAAAAATACTTGGTGAAACAAGACGCGCTCGCAGTGTTGTTTGCCAGGCAGAAATCTCACCAATTTTGTGGACCGCTATTTTCTTTGGCTCAATCATTACCATTGTGTTCACCTATTTCTTCACCTCGAAGATGGGCGGATGGCATACAATGCTAACCGCCCTCATCGCAATAAGTTTGGGATTGAACATTTGGCTTCTAGCCGCTTACAGTCTACCTTTCAGTAGTGAACTTAAAATCAAGCCAGTGATTTTCCAGGTACTTGAAGATCAGGTGTTTCAAAAAAAATAGCCTTCAAGCTAAGTAACTTATACCGTTTGGTGTAGTGAAGGCACTGGGTTTTGGACGTTTAATATCTGTCATATCGTCATATGGTAAGATTACCATATGAAAGAAAATACCTTCGTTTGCCGGCTTCGTGAGCTAAGAACTAATGTCTTGGGAGATGTGCTGGGAGGCATAATGACTACCGTTGTGGCTCTTCCAGTAGCAATGGCGTTTGGAGTTGCTTCTGGACTTGGCGCTGCGGCAGGACTTTACGGAGCGATGGTATGCGGGTTGCTTGCAGGTGTGTTTGGCGGCACTCGGGGGCAACAGTCTGGTCCTACTGGACCAATAGCTGTGGTTGTCGCAGCTCTAGTAGCGGCAAATACCGACAAGCTCAGTGTTGTCTTTGCGGCAACCATTTTAGCTGGTGCTCTTCAAATTGTATTTGGAAAATTAAAGTGGGGTGACTGGATCAAGCTAGTACCATATCCGGTGATTTCAGGTTTTATGACCGGTATTGCTTTGATAATTATTATCATACATGTTAACCCCTTTTTTGGAGTAGCAGGTAGCAAGCAAATTTTAACCAGTTTGCAGAGTTATGCAAAAATCCCAGGCGCATACAATTTTGCGGCTCTTTCAATTGGATGCGCTACAGTAGCAATGATTTATGCACTAAAAGCAATTTCAAAAAAAATTCCAGCTTCGCTTGTGGCTTTGGTGGCTGCCACTCTGGCATGCTCAATTTTAAAGTTAGACGTGCCTAAGATTGGTCAAATTCCATCACAATTGCCAACTTTAAATCTTCCTCCAATTGCAATTGAGGACGTGTCTATAGTAATTAGCGGCGCTTTGACAATAGCCGTATTGGGTTCAATTGATTCCTTGCTTACTTCGTTAATTGCCGAGAAAATGCTTAGAACAAGGCACGATAGTAATCAGGAATTAGTTGGGCAAGGTATGGGGAACATGCTTACTGGACTTCTTGGTGGACTTCCAGGAGCCGGCTCAACCACACGCACGCTTGCCAATATTGACGCTGGAGGTCGCACCGCTCTTAGTGCCATAATTTATTCAATTCTAGTACTATTAGTAATTACCACATTAGGATCTTTGGCGGCACAAATTCCGCTTGCAGCGCTTGCAGCTATACTTATTATTTTAGGAATTGGCATCGTAGATTGGCGGATGATGGGGCATTTGAAACGCGCGCCTCGCGCAGATGTAATTGTTATGTGCGTGGTGCTTGCAATGACCGTCTTTTTTGATTTGATTTCTGCGGTGGTCGTTGGTACCTTACTTGCTTGTTTCTTGCATATTAAAAAGTTGTCTGATTCTAAACTTTCGCTTCATGGGCATGTCGAGGAAGGTGTCTACGTTTACTCATTTCACGGTCCTGTGATTTTCGCTGAGGTAAATACTCTCAATGATGCGCAGGACAATTTTAATCAAGCACATCAAATTGTTTTCGATTTCGAAAAAGCAGCGTTCGTTGATCAAAGCAGTGCCTATTACTTAAACGATTTGATGCAGCAGCTTAAGGATATGGACAAAACTGTTCAAGTAATTAAGATTAGTCCATCGGTGCGAAAAGAGTTGGAATCGATGCATTGCGATGTCATTTTACAATCGGAAATCGAGCAAGATGATTATGCATATAACAAAGTCTCAGCCTTTATGCTTCAACTAAACGAACGAAGCGTTTAGTTGAAGCGAATCTTCCAGTTTGTCTTTAATAGCGCAGTAGCATCACTTGCCCGTTCCATTTTTTGAGCGTATCTTTGGATAGAAATTCCAGACTTCCATGTTTAGCCAAAGTTTCTCTTGCAATTTCATGCAGGGGCGTAAATTCAAGCAATCCGCTATTATCCCAGGCAGGAGTTTCAAGCAAAAGTTGAGCTGCGCGACCTTCGACTACGCATGCAATCATTTCGTCTTTGGCAGTAACCAGCTTGTGACTGCTTGCCGCTTCGTTGCATTTCGCAAGCCATTCATTGGAAATGTTTTCCTGAATAAGCTCGGTAATTTTGGTACCAAGTTCGGTGAGTGAATTGCCGCCAGTTGCGTGCACCACTTCATCAATACAAGCAATAACATTCAAAGATGATTTTTTGAAATCTTCGTCTGTTGCTGTAGTTAGTGAATTACCGACGATAACGGCAGGCGATTCGAGCTTAGAGCAAAGAGCAGAAATAGCATCCAAAAACTCTTTGATCCATTTGATATCGTGCTCGCCTCTGTGTGCCTTGCCATCTTTATCTGCTTGTGTTGTGACTTTGTGTTTATAGATTTTGTTCACTAACTCAAGCTCAGGCGACGATTCAAGTATCTCTAGATGATCGTTTTGACCTTTAAATACTTGAATAGCTCTGGCTTCAAGTTGAAACATGATGTATCGGCGCGATTGCTGTTCGGCATAAAGACTTTCGAGTGCAGAAAAATACTCACCCATGTATTGGCGCTCGGGCAAATAGGTGTAATAAAGTTTAGTAGCAGCGAATTCAGGCGAAATGAAAATGCCGAACGATTTAGCACCGGTACTTAAATCTAATTGTTCAATTTCTTGATCAACTTTATTGAGCAGATTTTCAGTTAGAGCCGACTGTAACCCAGCATCTTTGATAACTTCATGACACTTGCTGCGCATATGTCCTTTGTCGTGCAATTGTTTTTCAGAGCCAGAATGGACTCGAAAGAAAAATGAAAACGCAGGAGCTTTTTGTTTTTCGACCAGATATGAGAAATCTTTTGTAAGTGTCGCTGTCATTGAACTACCTCTTTTGGTGATGGCTCATCCTTTCGGTTGAGCGTTGATCTATTTGTGTTTTAAAGTTGTGTCTATTAGCCCAAGCGCGTGCTCTGTGTCTTTTAGATGCGCTCTTGTTTTTTGCATTTCTAATTCAAGTTGTGCAACCTGTTTGGCTTTATGCTCCAAGTCGGTTTCCAAGTCACTTCTTTGCTTAACTAGAGAATCTCTTGAATATTTCAGTTCAGCTTCTACTTGCTGATCGAACGCCTTAGACGGCTGAAAAACCAAGACGCATACACCAACCACAAGCACTACTACGACTAAAACGGAACCAATAACCTTCATTTCTTAACCCCTCCGCAGCAAGCGTCCATACTTTACT
>CAZSHS010000084.1:0-4885 GCA_964606665.1 uncultured Candidatus Obscuribacterales bacterium
GGAGGATTCAAAACTACGATGCGTCACTGCATTCGATGGCTAACCTAATACCACTCCAGGTGGCATAGTTATTGTACCTCCATCATTTATATTTTATGCATACGACAGATATACATTTTTTCCACAAACTTTGGACGAGGCACCAGCCCATACCATGCCGAAAAGCGCAAACGCGCTCCACGCGTGGTGTCACACCATTTTTGATGGCTGGTATCATGATGGTGGCTGGTGGCAAATGTTTAAGTAAAGTAACCTGGAATACCAAAGTACCGGGAGGTTTTAGGTAATTTTGAAGGTCCTGATTATCAGACTTAGCGCTCTTGGAGACGTGGTGCACACGCTTCCAGCCGCTGCCAGAATTAAATCCGGTCTGATTGAAGCAGGTTTTGCTGACACCACCCTCAGTTGGTTGGTCGAACCTCCAAACAAGGACCTGTTGGTCAATAACGAGCTTGTGGACGAGGTGATTCTCTTCCCCAAAAAAGCATTGAAAGCAAAAATCACCTCTCCCGATAAATGGGGAGAGTCGATTTCTCTGTTTTCTCAATTTGCCTCAGAACTCAAACAGAGTCGCTTCGACGCGGTTATCGACTTTCAAGGACTTTTGAAAAGTAGTATTCCAGGATACATTTCTGGCTCCAAAATCAGAATTGGATACTCAAAAGTGAAAGAGTTTTCTCACCTATTTTTGACCCATAAGCTTTATATCGAAGATTATTTTGCAGAAGGGACACACATAATCAATCGTCATCTTTTGCTTGCCGATCTAGCAGTGAGAGTTCTAACCGACAAATACAAAACGCCGGAGCAAATAGCAGCATCAGCCAAACTAACTGCAAGAGTTCTCCAAGGGGGCGCTAGCGCTTCTGATACGCCTGAACTGGTGGCAAATTTTCCGCTACCACGGCCGGAGGCATCGGTTTATGATCGTTTTGCGCAAATGTTGCCTGCAAAACAAAATAAGCTACCAAGGGTGGTATTGATACCAGGTACCACCTGGGACACCAAAATTTGGGCACCAGAAAAATGGTCGAAATTAGGTCAGGAACTGATTAAAGCAAGTGATACTAGGCCCGGTGCAGAGATTGTCATCGTGGGTGGTGATAGCGAAGCGAACGTAAACGCTTCCATATTTCAATATATAAGGAATGCAGGAGCGACTTTGGTCGATTTAACCGGAAAGACTTCACTGGTGGACCTTATAGCCCTTTTTGAAGGTTCTGACCTTGTAATCGGGGGCGATACCGGTCCCATGCACCTGGCTTGTGCCACCAAACATCCAAAGGTACTTGGAATTTATGGTGCTACACCTTCCAAGCGAAACGGACCTTATGGTGCAGGCAATCACGCCCTCGCTTTGAATCTTACCTGCCAGCCATGCAACGAGATGAAATGCCCACTCAAAACTACAGCTTGCCTGGTCGATATGAGCGTAGAAATGGTACTTGAGCGAGCTCAGGAAATGCTTTCCTCTCGACAATGAACTTCTTTTTTGCAGTAATTTAGTTGACTTAATCAAGTAATTTGGTTGATTAAGTCAACTACTTTCAGGCACACAAAAAGGCACTTCCTCAATTCCGTTAGATTTTTATTCCGGAAGTGGAAATGCCTTTATAGTCAGGATTTCGAGTTTCTTATTCGGTGATCCAGCAGTCGTTATTGCGATCCCAGTTTGATACGACTTCGTTGTCTTTGAAGAAAATACCGATTTCGCGGGCTGCGCTTTCAGGACCATCAGAACCATGGACGATATTACGGCCGATATCAAGTGCGAGGTCGCCGCGAATACTACCTGTAGCGGCATTAGCGGGGTTAGTGGCACCGATAACCTGACGGCAGGTGGCGATGGCATTTTTACCTTCCCAGACCATGGCAACGATAGGACCAGATGTGATGAATTTCACAAGACCTTCAAAGAATGGTTTGCCTTTGTGCTCACCGTAATGGTTTTCAGCCATTTCAACAGGCACCTTCATTAACTTCATCCCAGCCAGTTTGAGACCTTTGCGCTCAAAGCGCGAGATCACTTCTGAAACCAGACCTCTTTGTACTCCGTCTGGTTTGATGGCTACGAAGGTTTTTTCTATTGACACCGTTCTTCTCCTTTATATCTTGTTCAACTTGGCAATATTGGGGTCAAGCAGACGCTTGCCGACGTTTTCAAACTCTACATTATAGAGTTCCTTGTTACCCTCACCAATGACCTGGACCACAAGGCCGACTCCAAACTTAGAGTGCTGCACGTTATCGCCCACCGATAACTTTTCATAAGTGGGTGTTTCGGGCTCTTTGGTGGGTTCAGTTTGGGGGGCCTCACGTCGCATTGCTCTTGGCTTTGATGTGCCGCCATAACTTGCAGCCGGAGCGCCGCCTGAGCCTACATAACCGCCTGGCTTTGAAGAACTGCCAGATCCGCCGTATCCACCGCCACCGTATCCGCCGCCTGTAGACCCGCGTCCAACTGAAGACTTAGACGATCCAGAACCACGTCCTCCATAGCCGCCACCGCGCTCCTGGTAACCGCCACCGCGCTCCTGGTAACCACCACCATAGCCACCGCCCGAACTACCGGATCGTCCGGCATTGCGAGGAGCACCACCATAAGTGTCGTTAGTTTTGAAACTATCGTAACTATCAGTATCCATAAATTCATCGCGATAGCCGCCGCCACGAGGTGTTTCAGATACGTCTTTAGACATGTCATAAAAACCAGTCAAAAGTCCAGGTGTAATTTCAGACAAGAATCGGCTCGCAATAGTGTAGTTTGCAGCCTGTCCATACGAGCTTCTGCGACGAGCGCGACTCATATAAAGAATGTCGCCGGCTCTTGTGACTCCAACATACATCAGACGTCTTTCTTCTTCCAATTGTGCTGGAGAGTCGAGTGAGCGCACATGCGGAAAGAGTCCTTCTTCAAGTCCCATCAAGAATACAACTGGAAATTCAAGTCCTTTTGCCGCGTGCAGCGTCATCAATTTCACTGCATCATCTTCTAGTTTTACTTTGTCGAGATCGCTTACAAGCGAAATACGAGTCAAGAAACTGTCTAAATCAGGCTCGTCTGCGATGGCTTCAAATTCACGTGCCACCGCCATAAATTCGTGTATGTTTTCGATTCGTCCAAGCGCCAGCTCGTCTTTGTTTGTAGCTGCAGCTTCTTCGAGCATATCTATATATTTGATGTCTTTCAAAATCAATTCGATTAACTTAGACACGCAATTCTTGTCGCTTGTATCTCTAGCAACCGGCACCCAGCGATCCATTACCATGTGCCCAAAATCTTTGAGAGCGAGTTGTGCTTTCTTTGGAATGGTGGCAATTCTGTCAGCTTGAAGTGCTGCATCGGTAATTGAAATGTTTTCGTTTTGTGCAAATTCGTGCAATCTTTCAAGCGATGTTTTTCCAATTGCACGCTTTGGCACGTTTGCAATTCGATTGAAGGCCTGGCTGTCTTGCGGATTATATGTAAGCTTGAGATATGCCATCATGTCACGAATTTCTTCGCGGTCGTAAAATCTGGTGGCACCAACCAACTGATATGGAATGTTGCTTCTAACCAAAATTTCTTCTATCGCGCGTGAAAGAGAGTTGGTTCTATAAAGAATGACTTGCTCGTTGTAATTTTTACCTTGCGCTTTGAGCTTTTTCAATTCCTGAACAACATAGAAGGCTTCGTCAATTTCATCTGCTGCTTCGTAGTATTTAGCCTTACTACCAGCGCCTTTGTTGGAGCGAAGAGTTTTGTCGATACGCTCTGAATTATTTTTGATGATACTATTTGCGATATCAAGAATAGTCGATGTCGATCTGTAATTGTCTTCTAGTTTTACAACCGTGGTGCCAGGAAAATCTTTTTCAAATCCAAGAAAGATTCTAAAATCGGCTTTGCGCCAACTATAAATAGATTGGTCGATGTCACCTACAACCATCAAACTACGTCCGCTCCAAAATTTCTCATCAGCCGGACCTTCGCCATCCATAGGTGTGGCAAGCTTGTGAATCATTTCGTATTGAGATTTGTTTGTATCTTGAAACTCGTCTACCAAAATATTTTTATAACGCTGCTGTAACCGGTATCGCACTGCTGGAATTTGGTCGAGCATCTCGCTAAAGGTCAAAATCAAATCGTCAAAATCCATCGCGTTATTGCGCTTGAGATCGGCTTGATACGATCTGAAAATATCGCAAATCTTGTTTTCGCGATAAGTCTTTGCTTCGTGCGAATAACGCTCAGCCGTGTATCCATCGTTCTTTAGGGCAGATACTATGTTGTGCATTTCTTTTGGTGCAAAAACTTTTTCATCCAAATTCATTTTTTGAATTTGTTGTTTCATAATTTGTTGACTATCGCGCTCATCGTAAATGACAAAATTGCTTGAGCGACGCAGTGGATGCTCTTCTGGAAAACATTCTATTTCGCGACGCAAAAGTCTTGCGCACAAACTGTGAAAAGTGCCGATTGAAATATATTTGGAATAAGATTCGCCTAGAATTTTTTCTACTCGGTTTTTCATTTCAGCAGCCGCTTTATTGGTAAAAGTGACAGCCATGATTGAAAACGGGTCCTGTCGCAATTGCGAAATCAAATAGGCGATGCGTCTTGTGAGCACCGTTGTTTTGCCGCTCCCTGCTCCAGCCACAATGAGCCCCGGTCCCCACTCTAGAGTGACCGCTTCTTTTTGAGCGTCATTGAGCCTTGCAAGCAGGCGCTCCAACATATCGTTATCTTGCTTTTGCGACAAATTCACTACCATCCTGATCTCCAGTGTTGCTAAATTAGCGCCAGGATTCCAAGAGAAGAGTCGCTTCACGCAAGAATCAGCGATCTTTGTAATGGAATATAAAGGCAAAACGGGACCTGACATCAGGTACGCTTGGCGCCATC
>CAZSHS010000085.1:0-3216 GCA_964606665.1 uncultured Candidatus Obscuribacterales bacterium
CATATTTATGAATTGAGTGAATACTCGAAACTGGCAACAATTGATCACGGCAATGATGCATGGGTAGAACATATTGCCTGGCATAAAACTAGCGAATACATACTTTCTGCAGCGGGAAAACGCCTCAAACTGAATAAATTAGACGGTAGCTTGATTCAAGAATTCGAAGATCATAAAAGCACTATTGCCGATATTTCGTGGAATCCAGCAGCACCCGATTTATTTGCGACAAGCAGCTATAACGGTGTGCGCTTGTGGAACATGAACCAAACTAATCATAAGCGTCATCTTGAGTGGAAAGGATCTCTTTTGAATATTGCTTACAGCCCTAACGCAAAAATTATTGCAGTTGGCTGTCAGGACCAAGCCGCTCATGTATGGCTTCTTCCTAGCGGCGAAGACCTTTTTATGAATGGCTATCCTACAAAAGTCCGCGAATTATCCTGGGATTCTACATCCAGGTTTCTGGCGACAGGCGGAGGACCAGATGTGATTGTCTGGGATTTTTCAGGCAAGGGACCATCGCACAGCAAACCTGGAATTTTATCTGGGCATGAAGGCTTCGTTTCAGTTCTCGCCTTCGCCCCAAAAGGACTTCGCCTTGCAAGTGGCGGAATCGACGGTCAAGTGATGGTTTGGGATCTTTTAAACAGAGAACAAGTGCTTGCAAATAAAGAGGATGATTCACCCGTCACAAACTTAGTCTGGAGCGGCGACGGCACAAAACTCGCATCTAGTTTTGCTTCTGGTCGCTTAGCTCTTTTTGACCTCTGAAAAGACCCAGTCATCTTTCTTCATTAATGAATGTAATGAGGCGAAAAACAGCGGCCCAAGAACCTTTTGCGAGCCCAAAGGCGCACTTGACTACCTTAACTAAAAATCAGAAATGAAAACCGTTTTCATTTCCATGTAATATGGAGTTCTCCAAAGGGGGGTTCTTATATGAACTCGACATTTAAATTTCCAGATTTAAAAAGATACTCCAAGCAAAAAGGGCTTAGGGTCAAACGTCACAACACAGGTACTCAACTTTCTGCCCAAGAAGCTCCTCTTAGTGAATTTTTCGAGCGAAGAATTTTTTCTGTTCTTGAAGGGACAGACCCACCGGGAATTTATCCTGGAAATTTCATTTCAGCACCAGGAAGTGTCGACTCTTACACAAATCGAGGGTCTTCCTTCTATGACCAATATATGCACTTTCGCAAACTGGGTTGGTTTGAACAAGAAAGGGTTCAAATTAACGAAGTGGACATTGCACCCCCTCAAATCTGGCATTTTCCAGCAATAAAAGTTCCCCGACTGAAATATCTACTAGCCCAAACAAATAAATGGTTTGGAAACGCTAGGAAGCCCTCTAGAGAAGATATTTTTTGTGGCTTAACTTTCATAGAGTCGATGAGCGCTGTGCGCAAATTATGGGGAGTTAATAAGGGCGACTACACGCTTAAAGCAATTTGTTTTGGCGATAAGTATTTTTCGTTAATCAAAAGATCCAACCCAAACAAAACAGTTGAAGCCCTCTTCGAACTGGAAGCTCTTTTATCCTATGTCAGCTCTACTGAAGGACTTTGTCAGGTTCTCAGCGGGACCTTATACGGAAACTGGGTTGAAGTGCACAAAATAGAACTCGAATCGATCAAACAAACTGAACTTTGTGTAACCTCGCGCATCAAAGACGAGCTTAGAAACTTATGTTCGACCACTTTTGCTCCGATAGTTATTAATGAATTCAAAAGTGTTGCTGATGGCAATCACAGACTGACCACAAGCTGGATCTGGAATCTCCTTATAGATTGTCTATCCGTAAAGTGGGATTTAACTAACGAATTTCAAATGGCCGTCGAAAAATCTCATACCTATCAAAAGCTGCAGAGTTTTCCGGTTACTTTGCACGAAACACTCTATCACCTAGGCCTTATCCTTAGCGACAGAGAAGAAGCAGAGAAACTCGAGCGGACATTAAAGCCTGTGATGTTCAATGCCAAATCAAAAATAAAAACAGTCCCGGTATTGGTTTTACCTGAATATTTATCCTGTGCGTCGAATAAAGAAGAATACGATACCGGCAACGGTATCAAAAGAGTTCATCCCCAAGTTTACGAACGTATGTCCCAAATTCCTAACCTGGTGTTACCTGCTCGGGCCTCGTATCACTACACAGACAAAGTTTTATTGCCCTGGTTCAAAGTTATAGACTGAAAGGAGTAAAAAATGAGAATTGCATTTCTAGGCAAAGGTGGTGCTGGTAAAACCACTACTTGCGCAGGCTTTATAAAATATGCAGCCGAAAAATTTCCATTTGTGATGGCTGTAGATGCCGATGTCAACGCACACTTGCGTCAAGCTCTACACTTGCCCGAATTAGAAGGAAAGGAAATTCAGCTTGGTGAATCTTGCGATGAGATATTCGAATATCTCAAGGGCGCAAGAAAGGATCTCGGCGAGCGCCATTTCTTAGGCACCACACCACCATCTCTTGAATCAAATTTCGTAGTTCCGAACAGGGATGACGCATTCATTTCAAAATATGCTCAAACCAGCGGCAATATAGCAGTCCTCACCGTTGGCACTTATAACGAATCTGATGTCGGTGGTTCTTGCTATCACACAAAGTTACGCGGCTTAGCTTCTATCTTCCATCACCTATTAGATAGTGAAAGCGACATTGTCGTGGCTGATACTACAGCGGGAACAGATAACCTTGCTACATCTTTGTCGTTTGCATACGACATGAATGTATTCGTTGTGGAACCAACAGAAAAGTCAGTGCGCGTATACTCCGACTTTATAAAAACAGCTCCGCAGCTTGAAGAGCGTGTTTTCGTCATTGCCAATAAAGTTGACGGCGACGAAGACCGGGCTTTCATCGAAGCGAATGTGCCTAAAGACAAGATTATCGGTATGGTTCCGCATTCTCGCCATTTGAAACGATTCGAACAAGGCGACAAAATAGCCTTAGAAAAATTCCAAAAAGAGCAAGAAAGCGCATTTGAAAGTCTCATTACTGCTCTACAAAAGAGACAAAGAGACTGGACAAATTATCTATCGATGCTACGCGCGGCGCACGAAAAAATTTGCAAAGACTGGTACAACGACTATTACGGTCAAATTCTGGATCAGAATCTAGATGCTGAATTCACATACCAAAAGGCTATGGCTCAAAGAAATAACGCCATATCTAATAAATTGAACTCAGCTCTGGTCACGGCCTAAAAG
>CAZSHS010000085.1:3226-4526 GCA_964606665.1 uncultured Candidatus Obscuribacterales bacterium
GCATTGGAGAGAAGTAAATGACCACGACTATTAACCCGGCACAAAGCCTGAGTACCACCAAAAGTCTCAAGCTCAAGCCGTTTGTACACGACACAATAAAAAGATTTCTCACGAAAGACGATGAAATTTTAGACCTAGTGAACGCGCTTGGCAGTCCGCTCAACGTGCTTTTTCCTTGCATAGTGAGCGAAAACATCAAGATGTTCACCGATGTGTTTAGTCGTTTCAGTGTATCTGGTCGTGTGTTTTTTGCTCACAAATGCAATCGCTCAGACAGCATTACCCGCCAACTTTCAGTAGAAGACGCAAGTATTGATGTCTCTTCGGTAAAAGAACTCCAGCACGCTTTAGGTGCTGGCTTTACGCCAGATCGAATTGAATGCACAGGTCCCAAAAGTATCGAGCTTTTGGGACTGTGTCTACAACTTGGCGTTTTTATCAATGTAGATAGTCTTTGGGAACTCGAACAACTAAACCAGCTCACTAAGAGCAGATGGAGCGACAGACCAGCAAAATTGCTTCTTCGTCTGGCTGGATTCAGCTCAAAGCACTCTCGCTTTTTAAATAAATCCAGCCGTTTTGGTATTGCATATAGTGACCTTGACTCAGCCCTGGATCTGTTAGAAAGCAATGACCATCTCGATCTACGTGGGTTTTCTTTTCACTTGGACACAGTCAGCGTTCTGGAGCGAACAATTGCAGTTGAAAATTGTATTGAAGCAATCGAACGCTCGGTAGGTCGTGGTTTTTGTCCTAATATATTGAATCTTGGCGGTGGGTACAAAGTAAACTATCTGGAATCAGAAAACGACTGGAATGAATACACAAGCGCCATCAAAGAAGGTGTTCTCGGAACGGCAGAACCTCTTGCATGGCACGGTAATTCATTTGGCTTGTCTGCCGAAAAAGGCACCTTACGCGGCAATTTCAATAGTTACAACTATTTCGACTCAACCAGCGGCGGTGCATTCCTGGAAGAATTGCTCAACCAACGGCTACTCAATTCGGGCGAGGCGACTGTTGGTGCTTTTCTAAGAGACAACATGATCGAACTCTGGATTGAGCCAGGTCGTTCTCTGGTCAATCAGTGCGGAATTACACTGGCAAAAGTTAATTGCGTGCGTTCGTCAAGCAACGGCGATTCACTTATAAATCTTTGCATGAAACGCCAGGACATTTCGTTTTTAGACCAAGAAATTTTTGTCGATCCTTTACTGATCAAGTCTGATACTTCTAAGCGCGAGCCTGTAGCAGCATATCTTGCAGGAAATCTTTGCCTTGAAAGTGATTTAGTTTATCG
>CAZSHS010000085.1:4595-4806 GCA_964606665.1 uncultured Candidatus Obscuribacterales bacterium
CCAAACTCCAAAATCAGGAGACATATTAGTCTTCGCAAATAGCGCTGGTTATTTCATGGACTTTAGCGCTACTGAATCTATCATGCAACCAATCGCGCGCAGAATCGCGGTTGCCCAAAATAAATGGTTTATGGATGATTGTTATTGGCCCAATAAAACAGGCGGAATCCAAGGATGATTTCTATGAAAAAAGACAATGACCCTGCATTTG
>CAZSHS010000086.1:0-1005 GCA_964606665.1 uncultured Candidatus Obscuribacterales bacterium
CTCAAAAGGAAATTCAGGCTCTAAGAAAGTCGGTTTGGTCGCAAGCGCTTTGTTAAGGTCGAACCCCTGCACACTAAGAATGTTGTCCATTTCAATTGCTGCGTCTTGGGTTTTATAGATTTTTGCCATCGCGTTCATAGAGCGAATTCGCTCTTCGAGCCGGGACAGTTCAGAATCGGTTACAAGATCGGTTTTATTTAGAAGTATCACATCGGCAAAGGCAATCTGTTCCTTACATTCAGAACTTGTGTCTATATGCATGCTGACGTGTTTGCTATCTATTACTGTTACGATGCCATCAAGTTCAAGTTGTTCTTGAATTTCATCATCGACAAAAAATGTTTGAGCTACTGGTGCAGGGTCGGCTAGTCCTGTTGTTTCGACAAGAATGTAGTCGAATTTGTCTTTACGCCGCATAAGATTGCCGAGAATTCGAATTAAGTCGCCTCGGACAGTACAGCAAATGCAGCCATTGTTCATTTCGAAAATTTCTTCGTCTGATTTTATAACCAGGGCATCATCAATACCTATTTCTCCGAATTCATTTTCTATCACTGCGATTCGTTTGCCGTGATTTTCGGTCAAAATACGATTTAAAAGTGTGGTTTTTCCAGACCCAAGAAAGCCGGTTAAAACCGTCACTGGTACTTTGCCGTTAGTGGTGCTCATCGCAATTCTCCTTCATACTTATGGATATCAGCTCGAACGTTTTATGAACTGACTGATTTCCCAAGAAACTTGTGAACTCCAATCAATTTTGCCGTTGTCGTTTGAGTTTTGAATCTCTAGCCAGCGTTTAGCTTTTTCGTGTGCTTGTGCAAATTGTCTAGGGGATGCATGCTCGATTACAAATGAATGGCACTCGTTAATTATGTTCAGTGAGTCGGGATCTATGAAAGGGCTATTCAACCCAATCAAGCACCACATCAAAGCTTCACTAATATCTGCTTCTACTCCAATACCGTGTGCGAAAAATTTTGCCATTATCGCTTGTGCAGGTGGAAT
>CAZSHS010000086.1:1015-3966 GCA_964606665.1 uncultured Candidatus Obscuribacterales bacterium
CCCAGACTGCTGCAGATTTGTTTTTTTCAGTTCCCAGATAAAGAATTGACAATGCGAACTGGGCTCCTGCATGCCCTTTTGCCGCAGCTCTTTCGTACCAATATTCAGACAGTCCGGTGTTTCTGAAGCATCCTTCTCCGCGTTCATACATAGTGCCTAGAGCGGCTTCGCAGTCCATATTGCCGAGATTGGCGCCGGACTTGAAGTAAGAAAAAGCGCGGACTGGATTTTTTGTACAACCAATGCCGTAAATGTGCATGAATCCAAGATAGTAATATGACTTGGCATTGCCTGAAGCTGCTGCACTTCGAAACCACTGCCTAGCTTCAATGCAACAGTTTTTATGCGGGTTATTAAATAAGAATCGTTTAGCAAGCTGATGTTTTGCTTTTGTGTGACCGTTTTTTGCTGCTTCGCTTAACCATTGAAATGCCAAATCTTTGTCTGGTTTAGACAATCCTTTGCCAATGTTGTACATGTTTGATAGTCGGAATTGAGCAGCAGGGTGATCTTTTTTAGCTGCCTCCATACACCAGTAAAAAGAAAGTTCTAAACTTCTCGCCACTCTAAAGCCGTCTTCATAAGCAAGCGACAAGTAGTACTGGGCCGAAACATCGCCTGCTAGCGCATTTTTTCTAATTTGCAAAAAGCTCTTGTCTTTCATGAAGGGCTCCATGTGCGACTTCGTGCAAACGTTTTATATTCCACTGCGGAAAAGGATCTTCAAAACTATTCCATCGCTCTTGTCCTTCCATCATTTCTTTGTCTGTAAGGAGGCAATTGTCTAAATCTTTAGTGAGTTGCTCTTTATTCATGTCGATGCCGATCAAGACCAGTTCTTGTCTGCGGTCTCCAAATGGTTCTTGCCAGTTCTCATTGATTTCTTTCAATAAAAGCGAATCTTGAGGCCATTCTTCTTTGTCGATAGATGTCCACCACATTCCGCCTGGTTCTATTCGGCATGAACCGCCAGCTTGAGACCATTCAATTGAATAGTTACAACGGCTAGCAATCCAGAGAAATCCTTTGGAGCGCAAAACTCCTGGCCATTCCGAATTCAGAAATTCGCGCAGACGCCCTGGATGAAACGGGCGTCGGGCTCTGTAAACAAAGCTAGATATGCCGTATTCTAAAGTTTCAGGTGTATGTGTACCGCGTAATTCGCTCATCCAGCCAGATGCTTCTGCTGCTCGATCGAATTGAAAAAGCTCTGTGTCCAGAATTGCTTTGACTGGAACTTTGCCAAAGTAGCTTCTAAGCACACTTGCTTGAGGATTTAACTGGCGAATAATGCCATAAAGTTTCCTGAGTTCTTCTTTTGAAATTAAGTCTGTTTTGTTTAGAATAATGACATTGGCAAATTCAATTTGATCTACCAGAAGATCGCAAATGCTGCGCTCATCAGTTTCGTTTATGGCCAGATCTCGGTCCTTTAAGCTTTGGCTTTCTTCAAAATCCTTCAAGAAATTGAAGCAATCTACCACTGTAACCATAGTGTCGAGTCGGGATAAATCTTGCAGCGATTTGCCTTGTCCATCGGTAAATGCAAAAGTTTCGGCAACTGGCATTGGTTCTGAAATACCGGTGGATTCTATAAGCAAATAATCGAATCGATTTTCTTGAGCTAATCGACTGACTTCAATAAGCAGATCTTCGCGAAGAGTGCAGCAGATACATCCGTTTGACATTTCAACCAGTTTTTCTTCTGTGCGGCTGAGGTTGGCACCGCCTGCGGTGACCAGCTTGGCGTCGATGTTGATTTCGCTCATATCGTTTACAATAACTGCGACTTTGAGCCCTTCGCGATTATTCAGAACATGATTGAGCAGTGTTGTTTTGCCAGCTCCCAGAAATCCTGAAAGTACAGTCACTGGTAATTTCTTCATTAAAACCTCCGAAGTTGTTGAAGCTTCTGGTTTGCATCGGCTGGCAAGAAGTCTAGACCAGGGAAAGGATCCTTATAATTTTTCCAACGATTGGGACCGGCGGAGAGCTCGTCTTTCTGAAGTAAACATTTGTCTAATTCTTCTATGATCCAGTCTTTATCCATGTCTATTCCAATGAAGACTATCTCCTGGCGTCTGTCGCCCCATGGTTCAACGAAATCCTGTTCAATTTCGTTTTTCATTTCTTCATCATCAGGCCACTCTTCTTTGGCAATCTCACTCCACCAGGAAGCCCCAACTCCAATGTTGGATGCACCACCAGCTTGAGACCATTCGATTGAATATTCCATATGGTTGGCAAACCAGAAAAAGCCTTTGGAGCGCACAACTCCAGGCCAATCGGCATTGAGAAATTCTCCTAAGCGCTCGGGATGAACTGGCATTCGTGATCGATAAACAAAGCTGCTGATGCCATATTCGATTGTCTCAGGAATATGTTCGCCTCTTAGTTCTTGCATCCAACCGGGGGCTTCGGCTGCTTTTTGGAAATCGAAGAGTGAGGTGTTGAGTATTTGTTTTAAGTCGACTTTGCCAAAACTACTTTCAATTTGTTTGGCTTCAGGATTTAAATGTTTTATAAGGCCTTTAAGGCGTTCAAGCTCTGAAGGGCTCACCATGTCGGTCTTGTTAAGGATAATAACGTCAGCAAATTCAATTTGATCTGCCAAAAGATCAGAGATTGTTCTGTCGTCTTCGTCGCTTACAGCAAGCTTACGTTCTTTCAGTTCCTCTCCAGCATTGAAAGATGGTAGAAAATTGAACGCATCTACCATCGTTACCATCGTATCTAGCCTGGCTGTTTCAGACAGCGATTGACCGTTTTCATCTTCGAATACAAAAGTTTCGGCAACTGGCATTGGTTCTGAAATACCAGTTGATTCAATCAGGAGGTAGTCAAAACGCCCTTCTTTTGCTAGCTTAGCTACTTCGAGCAAGAGGTCTTCGCGCAGTGTGCAACAAATGCACCCATTAGACATCTCGACTAGTTTTTCTTCTGTCCGACTC
>CAZSHS010000086.1:3993-4764 GCA_964606665.1 uncultured Candidatus Obscuribacterales bacterium
GCCATCGGCAATTAGCTTTGCGTCAATGTTCACTTCACTCATGTCGTTTACAATGACCGCGACTTTAAGTCCTTCGCGATTGTTTAAAACATGGTTGAGAAGAGTGGTTTTGCCGGCTCCAAGAAAGCCAGACAAAACAGTGACAGGTAGTTTTTTCATTATATTTCCCTAGGCTTTGGTTTCTTTGAAAGGAGCATGAACGCTGCATCCGGGGCAGTATTTTCTTAGAACCATTCGCTCCGGATTATTCTTTTTGTTTTTAGTTGTCGTATAAAAGTGATTACAGTTCATTTCGCCGCAAGCTAATTTGATGATTATTCGAAGACTTTTTTTACTGATAATAGATTATCATTATCAATTGGTCAATGGCCCTCCCCCGACTCTTTGATAGCAACGGGCGATAGTCAAGGGTTTTTTGTTTTGAGTGCTGTTACAGTTTATGTAACCCAGTCCGGGGGTTGTGCTCTATTGGCTTGGCTAGCCAAGATTGCTTTCTCAAAGACTTAAACTGTCTATCATTAAAGCGTTAATGTTGGTTTTCAAGTTCGCGCTGAATGCGCTCTAGGTGCCCACCTTCAGGATGAATTACTTTCACCTTGTCTATAAAATGAAGCTTGAAATAGATTCTTACATAATGCGAGATTTAAGCCCCAATTTCAATTCTCTTTGCCAAGGCAATTTTTTCTCTTTTAAAAACAAACCCAACCAAACTACGAAAGGATTCCAAGATGCATCAAGATTTGATGTCGCTAGGTTCCAGCTCTATGCTTG
>CAZSHS010000087.1:0-884 GCA_964606665.1 uncultured Candidatus Obscuribacterales bacterium
CTTCCAATTGAGCCACCAGCACCAGTAACTAGCACACTGCGACCAGTTATATAGTCGGCAATAGCTTCGCTGTCTAATTTCACTGGCTCGCGTCCAAGCAAGTCTTCAAGCGAAACTTCGCGCAATTGGCTAACACTTACGCGCCCACCGATTAATTCAAACAAGCCAGGCAAAATACGAGTTTCAACTTCGGCATTGCGACAAATTTCAACTATACGTCTTATCTCACCTGCAGGGGCCGAAGGCATTGCAATGATGACCTGGTCAACGCTCAGATTTTCAATTAAATTAGGCAAGGCTGATGTGCCACCAAAAACGGTGAGTGAGCCAATGCGCTTTTTGAATTTATCTGGGTCGTCATCGATCAAACCGACAACGTCTACTCCTAGATCAGAGCGGTTCTCCATTTCTTTGAGCACCATTTGTCCGGCATCGCCTGCTCCAACTAACAAAGCGCGACGTCTTGTGGGTTGACGCCAGTGGCGTCTTTGCTGATGTTCTGTTGCCAGTCTGCGATAAACACGCGGAGCGCAAAGAGCTAAGAATGTCAGTCCTGAGTGAATAAAAATAATTCCAAGGGATAAATGATGATGCGATACAACCAATACGCCAGCCACTCTTGCTGTGAGCACAATCAAAGAAGTGACACCCACGGCACAGGCAAGTTCGACGATTTCAGTCAGACCGGTATAACGCCACAATCTTCTATAAACGCCAAAGATCCAGTTAAATGCCAGTTGCATGCCGATCCAGACTGGTGCAACAAGTGAAAACTGAGTTAGATAATCGGGCTCGATATGCCCATCGAAACGAATGACAAAAGCCATCGCCACAGACACTGCAACTGCACAAGCGTCAATTACAAGTTGCCCTACTCTTCCAAG
>CAZSHS010000087.1:894-4027 GCA_964606665.1 uncultured Candidatus Obscuribacterales bacterium
TTGAGACCAGGATCGCTTGCGCGCAGTGCATCATAATTGGACGAGTCCACCAAGCGGGATGCTAACTGCACATCACTTGCTTTACTCTTGCTTTCGCCATTTTGTACTTGATTGGCTTCAATTACTGGCACGATTTTTTGATACCTGTCTTCACTTGCTTGGGAGGCTATATTATCACCTCTTGCCACTAGTCAAGAACTAGGATATTTTCATCTTGCCACGTTGTCTGGCGACCCATTCACGTACTCTTTCCTCAGGCAGGGCTAGAGCTCGCGCTGTCTCCTTAACGGCGGCATCATGACCAACATCTAATTTGAGAACAGCATTGTAACGCCTGATACACATAAGCTTGAGGGCTCCGTCTTGAAAGTCGCCAGTGGCGCTCCAGACCAAAAACCAAGCCAGGGCATATCCAAAGATACACGAGAAAATAAGCGCTCCCAAATGGAAGGTCATAAAACCCGGAGTGAGCTTAATACTATAAAAGTAGCAACCGACCTGGTAAGCGATAAAAGAAATCAGCCAGAGCTGGCTCAAATCACGCTTTTCGTATTTGCGAGTGGGATCCTGGTTTTGTTGACGGTTGAAAATCTCGCCCCTGGCGCTTTTAACCCATTGAGTGTTGATTTCTTTGCGCTTTGGAAATACCATCCCAGCACCAATGACCATGGCAATGATATAAAGCGAACCATAATAATAAGTATCGTCTAATTTCGGAAAACGGTCGAACTGAACAACAGCCCAGGGCAAATAGATTCCGGCAAGCAAAAGACCTATATATGCCCCTCCTAGCTTTTGCTCCACTTTGGTACCGAATACCCAAATGAAAAACATATTGGCGCCAAGCTGCCAGGTGGCAAAAGCAGCAAGCGACGCGCATGGTAGTTGCATAGCCAAACGTCCATAGTCGCCATTGGCAAAAAACTTATAGATATTCACAACCTGATAGCTGTTGGTTTTCATCCAACTGACAGCACCCACGTGAGGGGTCCAAGGCTCAAGCCGTGTCTGGCTCATCATGGCGTACACAATGACAAAGCCGAAAATCAACAGGATAGTGAGCCAGGGAATACTGCCCTGGGTTTCAATTTCTACTCTTGGCGGCGCTGAATATGACATGGCAGTTTTTTCCTAGGAGCTACTACCTATTTTACATTCCGGACAGCCGAGTGCGAAATCAAACAACTATATTTATGAGCTTGTCAGGAACAACTATAACTTTTCGGATAGATTTTCCGTCTATTTTTTGAACCATCTTGTCGTCTTTCATGGCAAGCGATTCGAGGTTTTCTTTGCTCATTCCCCGTGCAATTGTTGTTTTGTTCACTATTTTGCCGTTGACTTGCATCACGAGCTCAACTTCATCGTCTGTTGTGAGCGCGTCAATAAACTTAGGCCAGGCATACACGTGAATTGAGTCGCCCTCTTTAGTGTTGTATCCAATTTTGCTCCATAACTCTTCGGTTATATGTGGTGCCATTGGTGCAAGCACAAGAAGCAAGCTTTTCACAGCAAAGGAAAGAAGTTGAACTTGCTCAATTGAGATTTTTTCTCGTTGGGGAGCGAGGTTGTCTGCAGTGGAAACACTTGCGTCACCATTTTTGGTGGCAGTAGTTAAATAACGACAATACTCATAAACGCCATTAACCATCTCCATTAAGCGCGCAATTGCTGTGTTGAAGACTTGTCTGTCTTGAGCCATATCAGTTGTTACGGCTTTGATTGTTTTATGCACTAATTTGTGAAACTTTCTGCTTGTGGCATCAAGTCCTTCATGCACAGAATCAGGCAGGGCATCACCTTCGAACACTTCTATAGATTTGCGCTCGAGCAAGTCTTCTACAATTCTCCATACGCGTGTAAGGAATCGATACTGACCAACAGCGCCTTCTTCGGACCACTCTAACTCTTGTTCTGGAGGAGCAGCAAATAGTGTGAACAAACGCGCCGAGTCTGCACCATATTTATTAAAGAAATCCAGAGTGCCAACTACGTTTCCACGCGACTTGGACATTTTTTCTATGCGTCCAGACTTCTCTGAATATTTGGTGACCATGCCTTGCGAAAGCAAATTCATAAAAGGCTCGTCGCAATTCACAAGTCCAATATCTTTGAGCGCTTTTACAAAAAATCGCGAATAGAGCAAGTGTAGAATGGCATGCTCGATGCCACCGACATACTGATCAACCGGCATCCAGTAATTGACGTTCTCTTTAGAGAAAGCCTCTTTTGTATTATTTGCATCGGTGTAGCGCAAGAAATACCAGGAAGAACAGATAAATGTGTCCATGGTATCAGTCTCGCGACGACCAACTTTTTGACACTTAGGACATTTTGCATTCAAGAACGAATCGAGCTTGGTGAGCGGCGATCCTCCTTTACCTGTAAACTTCACTTCTTCTACTGGCAAGACTACAGGAAGGTCTTTCTCGTCTACTGGTGTAGGTCCGCAATCAGGACAAAATACAAGCGGAATTGGACAGCCCCAGTATCTCTGACGCGAAATAAGCCAATCACGCAGACGATAATTGACTTTCTTTTTGCCATAGCCGTTATCTGCAGCCCAGGCAATCATATTTTCCTTGGCTTTATCGCTTGGCTGACCATCAAATCGTCCCGAGTTAATCATCACTCCAGTGGCTGTGTAAGCCTCTGTCAATTCGCCTTGCGATTTGCCATCTGGTGTAATTACTTCGACTATGGGCAAATTTTTCAATTTAGCAAAAGCAAAATCACGCTCATCGTGTGCTGGAACACCCATAACCGCACCTGTTCCATAATTCATCAAAACATAATCGGCAATATAGAGCGGCACCAAATCTCCGTTAAACGGATTAAGTACGTGAGTGCCAAGCGGAACACCAGTTTTAGTTTTTTCAGAAGATCTATCAAGCTCTGTTTTGTGACTTGCTTCTTCTCTGTATTTTTTGACTGCCTCTATGTTTTCAGGCGTACAAAGCTCATCTACTAACGGATGCTCTGGTGCAAGAACCAAATAGCTGACACCATATACAGTATCGGGACGAGTGGTGAATACTTCGATCTGTATATTAGGTTTGCTTTCTACAGTAAAAAGTAAGGTGGCGCCAACTGACTTTCCGATCCAATTGCGTTGCATTACTTTTACACGTTC
>CAZSHS010000087.1:4037-4325 GCA_964606665.1 uncultured Candidatus Obscuribacterales bacterium
TTATCCAAGTCTTGAAGCAGTTCTTCAGAATAGTTTGTAATCTTCAAAAACCATTGGCTCATGAGCTTCTGCTCAACTCTTGTCTCGCCGTGACGCCAACACATGCCGTCTTCGACCTGCTCATTTGCAAGGACCGTTTCGCATTCAGGACACCAATTGACTGGCGCTTCTATGCGCACGGCAAGACCTTTCTTGTAGAACTGCAAGAAAAGCCACTGAGTCCAATGATAATAACTTGGGTCACAGGTAGTCACTTCGCGCTGCCAGTCATAACTTGTGCCAAGCTTT
>CAZSHS010000088.1:0-4033 GCA_964606665.1 uncultured Candidatus Obscuribacterales bacterium
GTGGGACATAAACATCAACCGCGCCTGGCAGAACTGTCACCATTGCTGGTGTCGTACCAAATTCATCACCGTCTATAAGGGTGGCGGGTTGGTCGTCTTTATGGACTACTTCATTGACTGGATCTTGCGGCAGTGGCAGTGCGCTTGAAAGTAATTGAGGCGTGCTCAATTCACTGATTGCTTCTATTTTTACTGTTTTAACATCAAATGATTTGTATGGTGTCGTATCCGTTTCGGCGCTGCCTAAAAACCATGCGCCAAATCGCATTGCAATACCTACGTATTCGTCTAGATTTTGAGGATCTAAAATGAGTAAATTCAAATTACCATCTCGCAGACTACTGGCATCACCACGTTGACCAATGCCCATCTCATGCGGGTTAGTGATAAAAATTGCCGATGCGTCACATTCGATTTTATGACCGTCTGCCTCGATTGCAAATCTGTATGGACGCCCGAACATTGCCTTCATAAGCGGTCTTACATAGCTGAACATGCCATGCGACCCCTTCTCCATTTTGCCTGGCTCAGTCACTGCCATGGCAACTGGTCCCACTGCAAAGTCGAGTGCAAATGGCGTTCCGTTTGCTAGCCCCATGTCCATTGCAATTGTTCGTTTGGTTTCAATTGCCTTAAGCGCCAGGGCAAGCGCATCTTGTGGATTTTCAGCTTTTAGACCAAGCGTGTCTGCAAGTAAATTTCCTGTTCCTGCTGCGATAATTCCAACCGGCATGCGCTTATTTGGAAAACTAATATTGTGTTTGGCAACGCGTGCAAGTACCCGTCCAACTGTGCCGTCACCACCCATGGCTATGGCTCGACTGGCGCTGGACATCTGCTCATCGGTCACGTGCTTGATGTCGGTAAGAATTGACGGCTCGCCGGTCAATTCGCTCAAACAGTCAGAAATTGAGCCCATTTCTTGCGAGCAAGACTCAAACGAACCAGCCTCTTGGTTGCAAAATACAAGTGTAGTCAAGGTTTTTTCTCCCAGTGCTTCCGTGGTTTATTTAGCACAGATGCTAAAGTAAGATTGAGCACTCTGGAGCGCGTTACTTTGTACACTCTTAATTTGAAAATCGTGACTGCCCTTACTTCGGCTCTTTTGATGAACGTCTCAGGTGGAAGTGCTGCTCTAGCAAAGACCGCACTCAATTTTTCTAGAAGTCCTCAAGTATTAATTTCACCGGATAAAACATGTGAAATTCAAAATTTAGTTGATGCGGCAAATAAAGACTACAGTTTGTTATATGTAGAGGCGCCGGATGAGCTTCTTTTGATCAGGAAAAATGCAAAAAATAGTAGAACCAAACTTCTCAAATATCATAGAAATGTTGATGTCTTTTGGGCTCCTGACAGCAAAGCGTTTGTCGTAAATGATTGGAAGGAGAATAATTATTGCGATGCCTACTTATATGATTTGCGCAGCCTACCTAAGCCAACTTCCTTGAAGCAAAAACTGATTACTTCTAGGATTGCGGAAGAAGAAAAAGCCTTAATAGCCAATAAAGAATATAGCTATGTTTTTGCAAAAGAGTGGCATAATTCTGCCGAACTTCTAGTTAAAGCTTCCGGTCACTATTTTTTGGAGAACAAAACAGTAGCTTACACACTTTTTTATCTCTGGGAAATGAAGACAAATAGATGGAAATTGCTTAAGAAGGAGTCGATAGAAAACCTTGAAAGAGACGTAATTAATATGAAGCAATTCGGGGCTTAATTGGTGATGTTATTGCTTTGTTATGGCGCTTTTGGTTCATGTAAACACTGCTGAAAGTGTTTTTCAGAGTCAGACTTTAGCCTGTATTTTTGTTGTAATGACTTTATGGCGAAACAAGTTGACATGGGTGAGAAGATTGCGAGGCGATTATGGGTCTTGTTGTCATTCATTGTGTTAGTTCTCGGTTTTCTGCTAGCCGCGTACTTATATTCAGAGCTTCCAAAGTTGACTGGGCCTAATGCTGGAGAAGGAGCGATAGTTTTACTTGCCTTAATTGTTATGTTGATATTGCCATTAAATGCGGTGGCATTAATATTCTCGCCGAACAAAACAGATCAACTAATACCTTGGGTGGGTGCGCTTTTGTTGATCTGGGGTGCTCCGATTACATCGGCTTATGATTGGATTCCAGAAAACCTGCGCTCAAAAGTACAATGCGTGGAAACTATTCTGGCACTGTGTTTAGCAGCTTATAGTTTGTATCGGGGTGGAATAGCCTTTGTGACCGATTATGAGTGAGAGCCGAAAGAATCAGCTTCGGAAAGTTAGCGTTATACTAGTTGCAAGGCCATGGGTTGACCTGAACATCTAGCCTTTTCATAGCAGCTATGATCAAGTCCCAACTGTGCTTTCGGTAGTCCTTGGCTCCAGGCAAACTACCAATAGAATGCTCCGAAAGAGCGATGATGCGTCCGTATGGCCATGCAGGCACCGGAAGGTTTACCAGAAACTTCTCAACTTCTTCTACCGTTTTAAACGTCTTTTGATGCCGGGGTTTGCCCCAAGCGACGCTAACTTCGTTGTCTCCGACTGTGATATACGGATTGGCCCAGTCGGCAGCATCTTTGATTTCATTTATTTTGCTGGTCTGCCCAACTTTTATGTTGGGATTTAAGCGCATCCTTTTAGGTCCTGATTCCATGCCAGCGATTGCTTTAACTCTAACTTTGCTCGAGTTATCCAACTGTTTTTCCGCAGATACAGGTTGAAACACAATAATAGAAAGCAGAAATGTTATTAGTGCGGCCTGTTTGTTCATGGCTTCATGTTATCGCAAAACTACATTAGAGTCACTAGGGGAAACTCTAAGTGCAGAATCGCTATAGACATAGACGAAGTCATCACCGACGCTCGTCACTTATTTCCAGTAAAAGACTCTCTGGCTGTCAAGTTTGCCGCGCTGAGTACAATTGCTATTATAGGCGTTTGCCAACAATGAACTCGACCCTCCGCCGTGAAAAGTGATCAGAGATGGTTGGAAAAAACTGGTGAAGTATTTCAATTGTTTTGGGTCTTTAGCGTCGAGGGTTGGATCAAAAGGCACCCAGCCTAGTTCTGCAAAATAGACTTCGGACCAGCGGTGACCGACTGAGTCTTCATAGGGAGCCGCGCGGCGCATGCGCGAACCGCCAACAAATCTTGTCGGTATGCCGGTTGCTCTGCAGAGTGCGCAAAAGAGATAACTGATTTCAGAGCAACTGCCCGTCCTGCGTGCTAGCACCTGTGGTGCACTATCCCACTTACCTTCGCGATCGTATTTTATGTTAGAAGCGACATAATAATGGATAGCTCGAACGCGTTCTTCAGCGCGTGGATAGCGCGAGATAAACTGCGTTGCCAATGAAGATAGAGCAGGATTCCTCAGATCGTAAATTCTTTGATTGTCTCCAGTATAGACTTTCAAAATTTCCTCAGGGATTTTGGCGGTGCCATACTTGTTTAAATCTATAGGCAAGACATCATAGAAATCTGCGCGACAACTATAGCCGACGTTGATAGATTGTCCAACTTCGATTCGTCCGAGATTGAAAGAGTAGACACTCTGTCCATAATGGTCAGTCACCACAGAAGGTGCAACACCAATATTACATTCAGAGCGCAAGTCTTTAAGTTGTTGAGTCTTGCAACTGGCTGGAATAGCTACATTGACTATGACATTTTCTACAGGGGCATTGCTTAAATTGCGAACGGTATGGACGAATTTTACTTTGTATGATTGTTGCTCAGCATGGGCGGTGCCGCTGTAATACAAAGCTTGTGCAAGCACCAAGAAAAGTGCCTGCATTACTCTCCAACTTCGTTTTTGCATACCTGTTTTTCTCTTAGTGAACTGTCAGCGGATTATACAGGACAGCTTACGTTGCTTCCCAATCTATAAAACGAATCCCTTTGATACTTGCTCTGGAATCGTCAAGAGGGGGTCTATTCATCAAATAGATTCAAGATTTGTGAGTATTTTTCGAGCATGATTTGACACTTCTGCACGCCAGTGATCGGGCTTGCCTGCAAGGTTTTTCATCATCATTCCCATGC
>CAZSHS010000089.1:0-3338 GCA_964606665.1 uncultured Candidatus Obscuribacterales bacterium
CGGACAATTTTGTGCCATCACTACAAGATCCCGAAAAAAATGAGTCAGGTCAAAAACGTGCAGTTTCAGTTTCAGAACTCGATGCAATACCAGCGCCGGCACCAATAGCGGTATCACCGCCCGCACCATCACCGATAGTATCAAAGCCTCAGACTTCAGATTCACCCCCCAGAGCAAATTTGAGTAGACAGACCGTTGACACTCCAGGGCGCGAGACAAACTATGTATTAATTGGTCTAGTTGTACTTGCTTTAATTGGATTCTTAATTTTTCAACAATTTTCTGCCAGACAAAAAACAGCCGATATTCCAACTCAAACTGAGACTTCAATCAAATCATCAGATACTTTGGCGCCAAGTACAGAGCCACCGGTGAATGACGCTTCACCAATTTCTCCATCTACACCAGTTCAAAGCAAGCCCAAACTAACACCAAAACCAATTAGACAAATAGTGCGTCAGCCACGCAGGTCTGAATCTACACGAGTGCAGGCAGCACCAAAAGTAGTGGCACCCAAAATTGCCCCTAAAGCTAAACAAGACCCATGGTCTACTCTTGAAAAAATGCGCGAATAACTACTGAGGCGGATTGCCTTCTGGAGGCGGTCCACCGTGCGGTCTTCGTCCCTGATGTGGAGGCGGTCCGCCGTGTGGAGGTGGTCCGCCGTGTGGTGGCGGTCCCTGATGAAATGGCGGTTCACCAAAGTTTCGAGGACCACCTGATGGTTCGAATTCGTTTGGTCCTGGTTGTAGATTTTGTCCTTGTTCGGATCGTTGCCTCTGTCCTGAAGAACCGCCACGTCTTTTGAAACTTTCATCTGGAAAAGCTTTGTATCGTCTTGGGATGTAGGGATAATCGCGCGTTATCACATAATAATAAGTGCCTTGGGGAAACTCAGGCGTTACACCGCGTCTGCCATTGCATTCGTCTAAGTCTCCTGCATTTGCCACGTATTGATAATCTTGTACAAAGGTGCCATCCGGAAAACCGCCTGGACCTCCTTTTCTAGTGCCCTTCTTTAATCGATAACTCGATTTCAATTCCTTTAAATTAGACTTTGGATTGAATGCCTGGCTGTGTGAGTAGGGTCCATAAATAGGAAATCCATCCGCTGCCCAACCAAGCAGTACTGGTTTTGTAAATTTACTCAATTTGTTTATCAATCCAGTTGGTAGTCCATGATAGTGATAGGCACCGTTTGGCTGTACATGAGCGTTGTTAGCGTCTATTCCAAGTTTTGCTCCAAGATGCATAGCTTCATATTGAAAGCCTGAAGCACGATTGTTATTCCAGAATTCGTTTGCACCTGGATCAAAAGGTACGCCGTTTATCGCCACTCCAAAAGGATACATACCTCCCTCGATAGAGGAGCCGGATTCTTTGGGTCTTGCTGGCATGCGAAAAACATACGACTGCTCAGACATTGTGTTGGGGTTGCCAGCGTTTGGAAATCTGCCAGTAGAATGGTCTGGTATGCCGTTTGAGCGAACGATGCGATAAATGCCCTGCTCGTAAATTTGGACATTGGCAGTGGCGGCGTTTGCTGGCTCCAGCGCTCGCTCGAGCCATTTCCAGGGGTCAATAGGCTTTTTGTTTACTTGAGTGTTTTTCTTTTTCGCCGCTTTCTTTTGATGGTCGTGTTCAAAATGTGCAAGCGTAGGTTTTGCGTCCAATACTGTCAGAGATTGAATTAAGCCAAATATCAAAAAGCTAGAGCAGAAAAATTTCAAGTGAACCTCTAAGTCATTAGGTACTTAAAGTGTATAGAATTAGGGCTGAGGAATAAATAGTGTTTGCCAAAAGACTTTGCTTGGTTTTCTTTTGTTCGGTAGGCTCGATAGCCCTATCAGTGCTTGTTTTAAATTGGGCATCAGTGAATATGGCAATCGCCCAGCCCATAAACGATTCTAATTCAAGATGTAAAGAGATGGCTCGGCAATTGAGTATTGGCAAATTCGACCAGGCAGTCAAGGGATTTTCCAAAAGTCTTTTGTCGCGAATCAATGCCAAGGTCTTGCAAGAAAAATGGAGCGAACTTGAGCAAAAATACGGGCAATACAAACAAAGCAAAGAGCCCAAAGCGCAAGTACTGGGCAAGATGTGTACCGTCACTTTGCCTATGCAATTCGAACACGCACTTATAAATTTGAATGTGCTTTTGGACTATAAAAACGAAATAATCGGTTTTACATTCAATCAAAATACAGATGATTCAGTGAACGAGACTGCACTTGAAATAAAGTCAGGTGAGTTTGCATTGGATGCACTGTATACGGTACCAAAGAAAGTGAGTCAATTTCCAGTAGTTGTACTAGTACACGGCTCTGGTCCTCAAGACAAAGATGAGACTATAGGACCAAATCGACCTTTTCGCGATTTGGCATATGGACTGGCAGCTAGAGGCGTTGGCTGTTTGCGTTACGACAAACGTACGCTGCAATATCCAAAAAGAATGAATCTCAAAAGTATTACTGTCCAAGAAGAAACTGTAGACGATGCAGTTAATGCTGCAAGACTAGCCATGACTTTACCCGGGGCTGATAAAAACAAGATTTTTGTGTTGGGTCACAGTCTTGGCGGTTACTTGGTTCCACGTATTGCTCAAAGATTGTCTGATGTCCGTGGCTTCATTGTTTTTGCCGGCAATGCGCGCCCACTTGAGGATTTGCTTCTCGATCAAATAACTTATGTATCTTCGTTGAAGAAAGAAAAAGACCCAAGTCATGAGCTGAAGATGGAGCGTTTAAAGCAGCAAGTAGCTTTGGTAAAAAGTGATAAATTAAATCTAGAAACTGATACCACTTCACTTCCTTTTGGTATACCACCATCTTACTGGATTGATTTAAAGAATTATGACCCGGTGGATGTCGCATCGAAGTTACCGCAGCCTATAATGGTTTTGCAAGGCGGGCGAGATTATCAAGTCACCACAGATGGTGACTTTACTCTCTGGAAGCAGAAGCTTGAATCAAATCAAAATAATGTGCTCAAGCTTTATCCCGATTTAAATCACTTGTTTATAGTAGGCGAAGGCACTGCTGTTCCAGAAGAGTATTTTTTCAAACCTGGTCATGTTGATGATCAAGTGCTTGATGATATTAGTGAATTTGTTAAAAAATGAGGATACAAGAATGAAGTTCATGCTGGTAGGTCGCGATGGATCAGACGCTCAGGCACTCGATAGACGAATGGCTGCACGCCAGGCTCATATTGAGATGTGCGACAAAATGAAAGCACAAGGAACTCTTAGTTATGCAGCAGCAATTCTAGACGATAATGAAAAAATGATCGGGTCTATCTTAATTTGTGACTTTCCCACACGCCAAGATCTGGACAAT